>CAYZHQ010000041.1:14809-44447 GCA_964477385.1 uncultured Pirellulaceae bacterium | reverse complement strand
TCAATAATCCGGGTTAGTCATTGGCGCGGCGATCCATGAATCGCCATGGCCTAGTACGCCCGAGCAGCGCATCTCTTTGCGGCAAACCATTGCGCTCGCTCACGATTTTTTTTCGGGGAAGGCTCAGGTGGGACCTTAGGTGTCCCTCCCGTCGTGTCTAATGGACCGACCGGCGTCTGCAAATCAAGACGCATCTCGGTTACACTTTCGCGACACATCTTGCAGAGGGCTCAGGCAGTGAAGCCGACACCGAAACGCATCTTTCTTGGCTGGGATCAGCCCCTTTTACCACGGGCAGTGAAGTACCTCGGCGAACGCTATGTCAGCGGCAGCGACTGGGATCTGTCCTCGGTGCGGTTGGTCGTTCCGACGGGACGAGCCAAGCGACGGTTGGCAGAATTGCTGCGTGGCGAAGCGCGGCGGCAGGGATTGGAACTAAAACAGCCGAGGATCTTGACGGTCGGGGAATTGCCCGAGCAGTTATACACGCCGGATCGCGAAATCGCTTTGGAACTGGAGCAGACGTTGGCCTGGGTGCGGGTTCTGACATCGGCCAGCCCTAAGCAACTGCAGCCCTTGATGCCGACGTTGCCGCCCCCCGAACCGATCAGTCCCTGGATGGAGTTCGCCGCGGCGGTGCGTCGCTTGCATGAAACGCTGGCCGCCGATGGATTGACGTTTGCCGATGTGGTGCCGTTTGTCGAAACCGCGGCAGAACAAAAACGCTGGAAGTTGCTCGACAAACTCCTGCAGGCGTACCATCAGCAGATGGCCGCGGCCGATCGCTGTGATTCGTATACCGCGCGGGTCGAAGCGATCCGTAACGGCCGCTGTCGAGCCGATTTTGAGATCGTGATCATCGGAGCGTCCGACCTGAATCGATCGCTTTGCCAGATGCTCGATGCGGTGGCCGAGCAGGTGACGGTGCTGATTGCGGCTCCGCAAGCCAACCAGATCCTGTTCGATTCCTATGGCAGTGTCCAGCCGCAAGAGTGGACGATGTGGGATCTGCCGCTCCGCGACGAGCACTTGATCGGTGCGGGCGACGCGACCGAACAAGCCGAAGCGATGGCGGGCCAGCTAGCCGATTTGGGATGTGAATTTTCGGCGGACGCGATCACCGTGGGGGTGACCGACGAATCGCTCGTCACGTTCGTCGAAACCGAACTGCAGCAGTGTGGCGTGTCGGCACATCGCGAACTCGGTTGGCCACTGTCGCAGACCGCTCCGGGCAGGTTGCTCAGCCTAATCGTGCTGGTACGAACGCGGATGAACTGGAATGCGTTAGCCTCGCTAGTCCGGCACGCCGACGTTTATGACTGGATCGATCGCCAACTGCCGCAGCCTGCCCGAGGCCAACGTACCTCGCCTTGGCTGACGCAACTCGATAGCTTTCTCGGCGACCATTTTCCGACGCAGCTCGACGTGCCGCTGCCCGCCGCAGCGATCGAAGCCTACCCGCAGATCGCTGCCTTGTCGCAGCTCGTCATGCAGTGGCTGGCACCGCTGAACGTGCCTCCGCAGTCGCTGGCCCAATGGTGCCATACGATGGCTCAAGTCGTGGCGACGATCTATCCTTTGCCGGACGAAGAAGACTTGCCGGACGATGCACGCCAGGGTCCCGACATGGTGACGGAATCGGAATCAGGGGCATCGCTGGCCGATAACCAGCGGACTCAACTGGCGGTCGAACGTGTCCATTTCATTCTGCAACGTTTTGCATCGCTGAGCGATCAGTTGGATGTCGATGTGCCGGCCTCCGCGGCGATTGAGATGTTGCTCGGTCGTTTGACCGATGCGCCGATTGTCTTGCCGGCCCGGTCCGAGATGGTGGAGGTGGTTGGTTGGCTGGACCTCGCGCTCGACGACGCGCCGGCGATGGTCGTGGTCGGTCTGAATCATCCGTATGTGCCGGAGAGCATCACGGCCGATCCGTTTCTGCCCGGCAGCCTTCGCTCGCGATTGAATATTTCGGACAACGAACGACGCTTTGCCCGCGACGCTTATTCGCTGCAACTGATTCTGTCGACGCGCGCGGCGGTCAGTTTCATCGTCGGCCGTCGCGGTCCCGACGGCAGTCCTACGCCACCGAGTCGCCTGCTGTCGGCAGCCTCCGGCACCGACGTCGCTCGGCGCGTCATGAAGCTGCTCGACCAGCCCCCGGCGGTGGCGCCGGTGTCCCATTTGTGGTCGGGCAAAAACCCTCACACCGAGTTGCCGATTCCGATCGCGGGGACGGCCGACATTGACGTGATGAGTGTCACGGCATTCAGCGATTTCTTGCGCTGCCCCTACCGTTTTTACCTGCGTCACCATCTCAAGATTCGACCGCTCGACGACCAAGCCCGCGAACTGCAAGCCAACCAGTTCGGAGACTTAGTCCACGCGGCGCTGGAAGATTTTGGTGCTCACGAAGACCACCGCCAAGCGACCGCGGAGGAAGAGATCCGCAGTCGCTTGCTGGAACACCTGCATGCCTACGCGGCCAAGCGATTTGGTGCCGAACCGGCCGCCGCGGTGACATTGCAAATCCACCAAGCCGAACGGCGGTTGAGTCTGGTTGCGGAGAAACAGGCGATACGTCGCGCCGAAGGCTGGGAGATCCGTCGTACCGAAGCTTCGGTCGATCCGCAGCAAGGTGCGGGGATCGATGTCGATGGACGGCGGATGGGCTTGAGAGGCCGCTTTGATCGGATCGATTTTCATCCCGCAAGCGGCCGCTGGGCGATCCTTGATTACAAAACACACAGCCACGAACCGCTAAAGAAACATATCGATTCGACGACCGGCGCGTGGACCGATCTGCAGTTGCCGCTATACCGTCTGATGGCACCCTTTCTGGACATCGACGGACCGATCGAAGAGATCCAGCTCGGTTACTTCAACGTTGCCGAGCAAGCGGAAAAGACGGGCGTTCATTTGGCCGAATTCTCCGATGAACAGTTCCAACAAGCAAACCAGGTGATCGAAGATTGCATCCGACGTATTTGGGCGAACGATTTCGCGATCATGGGGGAAGATGTCCCGTTTGACGATTACGGCATGATCTGCCAAACCGGCTTGGCCCAATCGATGTTCGCCGAGCTGTTGGAAGCTGGCACGGAGGAGTTCACCGGATGAGCACACGATCTAAGAAACAAGTTGCGTTCGATTTTGAAGGGGCCGATCCGGTGAGTAACGAGTCAGCCGTGAGTAACAGCACAACGATGAGCAGCGCTACCACGGAAGCGACTCGGCCAGATGCCCGCCCGGTCAGCAGCGTCGGCGCCGCCGCGCCGCCCTACGCGATGCCGGTTCGTGCGCTGCCAGCGCTGTTGGTGCGGGCTTCGGCGGGCACCGGCAAGACCTACCGTTTGACGGGACGGTTGCTGAATCTGCTGATGCAGGGAGCTCCGATCGAGAGCATTCTCGCCACCACGTTTACCCGCAAGGCCGCGGGCGAAATCCTGGAGCGCGTCTTGACGACGCTGGCGCGTGCGGCGTCCGACGAATCCGAGCGGGCGTTGGGCGATTTACGGAGCCAAATCGGGGACTCCGAGGTGACACGCATCCAGTGCGTGAAGTTACTGCATGCGGTGGTGCGAGAAATCCATCGCTTGCGAATCGGCACGCTCGATAGTCTCTTTTCGCAACTCGCCCGCTCGTTTCCTTTCGAACTCGGCTTGCCACCGGGCTGGCGGTTGACCGACGAGAACGAAGAGCGTTGGCTGCGGTCGCGCGCGATCGATACGATGCTGGCCGCGTCGGAGCCGGGCGAGGTGGCTTCCTTGCTATCGATGTTGACCAAGGGAGAAATCAAACGGTCGATTGGTCGCGAGATCGAAGCGGTGGTGCTGAACACGTACGCGATCGCGCGGGCTTGTTCGCCACATGCTTGGGAATCGCTGCAGCCGCCCACCGCGCCCCCGCAAGAAGAGTTAACGCGCGCAGCTGGTTATTTGCTCACTGCGGCAATCGGTAACAAAAGCGCCGACCGCATCTTGCAAAAGATCGGCCAGTTCGTCGAAGGCCAAGATGCCAAGAGTGTCGCGGAACAGAATTTGGTCTTCACCGCGAAACGCTGGCAGACGACCGGTGAGGCACCGCTCTATTATCGCAAAGAGGTCCCCTCGGACGTTGTGGAAGCGCTGCTGGTGGCGTTCGATTACGCCCGATCGAGCACGCTGGGGCTGTTGGATGAACAATCGAAGGCGACCGGCCAGATTTTGCAGAATTACGACCGCACGATCACACATCTGAAGCACGCCGTGCGCGCCTTGGCGTTCGATGATGTCTCGGTGCGGCTAGCCGATTGGGTCAGCGGCGAACAGCTCGACTCGATCGCCTATCGGCTGGACGGGGTGATCGATCATGTGTTGCTGGACGAATTCCAGGACACCTCGCCGCAGCAATGGCAGGTCTTGCGGCCGCTCGCGCATCGTGCGGTGCTCGCTGCCGGCAAAGCGGCCGAGGCTCGATCGCGCGTTCCCGCGACGTTCTTCTGCGTCGGCGATACCAAGCAGGCGATCTACGGATGGCGCGGCGGCGTAGCGGCGATCTTCGACTCGGTCGATCAACAGATACCGGGTGTCGCGCAGGAAAACATGTCGCTCAGTTTTCGCAGCAGCCCGGTGATTACGCAGGCGGTTACCGACATTTTCCAAAACCTGACGCGTCATCCGTTGTGCGACCATGCGGGCCAAGTCGACACCGATCCCGCCGAACAAGCTCCTTACGAAGCCGACGCCGTGGTCGACTTTGCACAAGCGTTTCCGGAGCACCAATCGAGCAGAAACGATCTGCCGGGGTATGTCTGCCTCCAGGCCGGGCCGACCTGCGAGGGCTCGTCAGCCGACAAAGCGATTCTGTTGCATCGCTATGTGGCCAACCAAGTCGCCGACTTGGCGGCACGAATGCCGGGACGATCGATCGGTATTCTGACGCGTAGCAACGCGACCGTCGGACGATTGATTTATCTGCTCCGCCAGCGCGATGTCGAAGTCAGCCAGGAAGGTGGCAATCCGTTGATTGACTCCGGCGCGGTGGAACTGATGCTGTCGGTTTTGATGCTGTCGGAACATCCCGGCGACGGCCGCTGGTGGTACCATATCCAGCACTCGCCTTTGGTTCAGCACCCGCTGTTTGTTGATCTGGTCGACACGCCGGCGGGCAGCAAGCCGACCAGCTTCACCGCGGCGGCTCGCGTGCGAAGGTTACTGGAACATCAAGGGTTGGTGGCGACGATTCGCGACTTGGGCCAGCCGATCGCCGATGCGTGTGATGCCGGTGACTGTTTAAGGTTGCGACAGTTGCTGCAGTTGGCGCATCAATTCGAGCTCAATCCGCAACCACGGTTATGTGACTTTGTCGATCAAGTCCGTCAGCAGCGGGTCGAACGTCCGCAGCCCGCGCAGGTGCGCGTGATGACGGTCCATCAAGCCAAAGGCCTGGAGTTCGACGCGGTGGTCTTGCCGGAACTGGAGTACAACGTCGGGTCAAGCCGCGTGCAGTGTGTGGCTAGGCGGGCCTCTCCGACCGATCCGCCCGAAGCGATGTTACGCTACACCAACAAATCCAACTGGCGATTTTTGCCCGAAACGTGGCAACGCGCCTTCGGTGCCATGGCGGCGGCGAACCTGACCGAAAACCTGTGCCTGATGTATGTTTCGCTGACGCGACCGCGGCACGGTTTATACATGTTTGTTTCGCCGACCACCAACGCCAAAGGTGCGTCGCAAAAAAACGCCAAGATGCTGATTTACAACGCGTTAAACTGCGAAGCCGACCCCAGCGAGCCCGAAACGACTTGGTTTGAAACGGGCGATCCGCTGTGGTACGAGTCCCTGCCGTCGGTCGCTTCACGGCCACCGCGTCCGGCTCCCAAAACGATTCGTCTACAACCGGTGCCGTCGGTGCCACGACGCAACCACAAGGAATGATAAACGATGCCAACCTTTATTCATGCTGCCGACTTGCACCTCGATAGCCCCCTGCAGCGACTGGAGGCATACGAAGGCGCGCCGGTCGATCAGATTCGCGAGGCCGCACGACGGGCGCTCGAGAATCTGGTGCAACTGGCGATCGAGCGCGAAGTCGACTTGGTCGTTATCGCTGGCGATCTGTACGACGGCGATTGGCAAGACCACAACACCGGCCTGTTCTTCGTTTCTCAAGTCTCAAAGTTGGTTCGTCATGGGATCCCAGTCGTTGCGATTAGCGGCAACCATGATGCGCAGAGCCAAATGACGCGGTCGCTGCCGTTGCCGAAAAATCCCGATGGCAGCGACATCATGCTGAGCAGCCGCAAGGCCGAGTCCCGTCGCTTTCCCGAGTCGGGTTTCGTCGTCCATGGACGCTCGTTCGGCAACCGAGCTGAAACTGAAAATATGCTGCCCGGTTACCCGGCGGCTGATGGAGGCATGTTCAACATCGGCTTGCTGCACACCAGTTTGACCGGGGCCGAGGGACACGACAATTATGCACCCTGCACGCCTGCCGATCTGGTGGCCAAGCAATACCAGTACTGGGCCTTGGGCCACGTGCACACTCGCGGCGAACACCACGATCAAACCGATCCGACCGCCGCGCCGATCCTCTTTTCAGGAAACATCCAAGGTCGACACCCGCGTGAGACAGGGCCGAAGGGTTGCGTGATCGTAGACGTCGCCTCGGACGGCAAACCAACGCACTCCTTTCACCCGCTGGACGTGGTGCGCTGGGAGATCTGCCCGTTGGATCTTTCATCGGTCGAAAGGATCGATGACCTGTACGATCGGTACAGCGTTTGGTTGCGCGATGCGATTGAGCAGGCGGAAGACCGGATTCTGGTGCACCGCGTACGGTTGTTTGGTACCACGAAACTTCACGGCCAACTCACGACCGATCTGGTGGGAATCGAAAACAGCCTGCGTGCGATCGCACTCAATATCGCCGGCGAACAATCGTGGCTGGAACGCGTCCGGCTGAAGACGACGCTGCCAGTGGGTGACCTCCAGGACTTCGATCCTACGGGACCACTTGGATGCCTGGAAACGGTCTTGGCAGAGTGGCGTGATGTTGCGACCACCGAGGACGATGAGCAACCGCATGAACTTCACGAGGCACTCAGTGATCTGATTCGAAAGCTGCCCGATGAGTTGACCAACGCGCAATTGGACCCGCTCCAACTAACCACTCCTGAAATGCTCCAAGAATTGGTCGCTGCCGCTCGGCCATTGCTGCACGCCGAACTACGACAGACCGAAGGCTGATCATGATACTAGAACGACTCGACCTACTCGCCTACGGCGGTTTTACGAATCACTCGTTCGACCTGTCTGCCGGTCCGCGACAGATGCACGTGATCTATGGGCCCAACGAATCGGGCAAGTCGACCACGTTGCGGGCGATCACCGGTTGGTTGTACGACATCGATCGTAAAACGACGGACAGTTATTTGCACCGCGCCCCCGACCTTCGCGTGGGAGGCAAACTTCGCAGCGCCGACGGCAAAGAGTTGGAATGTATTCGTCGCAAAGGAAACCGCAACACGTTGCTCGATCCCAAAGGCGGCAACTTAGACGAGGCCTTGCTGGCTCCGTTCCTCAACGGGGTGACGCAAGAAACATTTGAGCGGCAATTCGGGTTAACGCACAGTCGGTTGGTCGAAGGGGGCCGAGCCATCAGTCAAGGGGATGGCGACTTGGGAGAGATCCTCTTTGCCGCCGGTGCGGGTTTGGGGCGGTTGAGCGTGATTCAAAAGAAACTGCTCGACGACATGGAGGCTCTGTTCACGCCTCGCGGCAGCACGCGAGTTATCAACAAACAGCTCTCCGACCTGAACACGCTCCGCAAGTCGCTGCGGGAATCACTGCTGAAACCAGCCGAATACAAACGGCGCGCGGAGGAATTCGAACGGGTCCAGGCGGAAACGCAGAGGCTGACCGAAGAGGTCCAGCGGCGGAAACGCGAGCTGGAACGAAGCCGGAATTGGCTGCAGGCCTTGCCGATCATTGCCCAACGCACCCTTTTCAGCAACGCACGGCAGGCCTTGCCTGCCGTGCCTCGGTTGGACGAAGCCTTTGTGGAACGACGTCGCGCCTCGGACACCAAGCGGACGATTGCGAAACAACAGCTCGACCAAATTAAACAGCGTGCGTCAAAACTGTCCGCCGAGATCGCGCAGCTTCCCCAGGCCGAACTAGACGACCGACATCGCCAAGCGATTCAAGACGCCCATGCCCAGCGTAGTGCGGTCCACAAGGCAATGATCGACTTGAAGCGGCTGAAGCAAGAGGCGCTGACGATTCGTAACGAGATCGAAGACCGACTGATGCAAATCGATCAAGACAAACATTTTGACGACCTTGATTCGCTGCAAATTTCGGGCGAGCGTCGCGAAAAAATCCAAGCGCTGGCCAGTTGCTTCGGTGTCATCGAAGAACGCGCTTTGGCAGCGCAACAGAAACTGCAGGATCTGAAGCAGCAAGAGCAAGAGGCCGTTTCGCAAGCCGCTCGGTCGGAGCCTCCGGCCGATCCGGAAACGCTGGAAGTGTTGTTGGAACGCATCGGCCAACCGCAAGTGTTGATCGACCAATGGAACGATGCAAAAAAACGGTTGGCGACGCTCCGTAAACGAGGCGACCGAGAGGTTAAACGACTGCACGGCTTTCAAGGTAGCCTCGAGCAAGCAATGCAGCTCCATCCGCCTCCCCAAGCCAAGATCGATGCCGCGGCAACCGCCCTGGCGACACGCCAATCAACCGAACGCGGCGCGGCGGATGAGCTGAAAAAAGCGATTGCGGAATTCGAACGCTGCCGCGAACAACTGGAAAGGCTGAAGCGGGAACAAGACATTCCCAGCGAAGCCGAATTATCGGTCGTTCGTGCGGAACGCGATGAACAGATCGGGCAGTTGTCGAGCGGCGAAGTTGCGTCCGCCGCGCAACTGGTGGAACTGACGCGCCTGACGATGGAAGCCGACCGGTTGGTCGATCGCCTGCGACGCGAAGCCGAACGGGTGGCGCAGCGCGTCACCGCGGAAGTTCAGCAGCAGTCGCTGCAAGAGAAGATCGAAGCGATCAAGGAGCGGCAACACGATGCCGCCGAGCAGTGCGAGGAAGCGTGGCAAGATTGGCAAGAACTATGGCGGACGGCGGGAATCCTTGCCGATCAGCCAGAGGTAATGAGCGACTGGATGCAGGGATTTGAGCAACTGAATCGCTTGCATGACGACCTAAGAGAGGCTGAGCACGCCGAGCTGTCCGCTGAACAACGAATCGCCGAAGTGCGGCAGTGGCTTCGCAGCGAACTGCGACTCCAGCCCTCGGTTGCACAGGTAAGTTCCGATGCCGACGACCGACCGCTGATCGACACGTTAGAAGATGAGCTGGAAGATCAATGGGGCAACGACGACTCGCTCTTCAAGCAAGAAGACTCCGATGCAATGGATGAATGCTTCGGCGATCCCGAAGAAACAGGCGAGTCGCTTGCGAACTCTCACGAACACGACGTGTTGTGGTTGTACACGCAGGCACGCAGTCGGTTGACGAAGATGCGAGCCCGCTTCGCGGAATACCAACAAACCTTGGCCGATCAAGCGCGCCTGCGCGACCAATTGCCCGGCTCCGAGGAAACGGCCAAGCTGCGAAACCAGGAATTGGCCGATTGGCAGACCGCGTGGGGGATCGCAATCGAAGGTCTGGCACTGTCCGATGCGACGAACCCCGACGGAATGTTGAGGCTGATCCAGCAAATCGACCAAGTGTTCGCTCGCAACACGGAACTCAACAGTGTCACACGGCGAATCGAATCGATGGAACAGGAAATCCAGGCATTTAACGAATCGGTAACGCAGTGGCTCGCCGACGCGGCACCCGACTTGGCAACCGCCGACCCAATCCATGCGATACCGGAGCTGAATCAAAGATTAAGTGATCAGAATGTGACGGAACAGAAACGGACCTCGCTGCTGAAGCAGCAAGCGGAGCTGCACGAACAGATGCAAGCTAACGAGAACGACTTGAAAGCCGCCGAGGCCGCACTGGGGTTGCTTGCCAAAGAAGCCCAATGTGATGACCTGGAACGGTTGCCCGAAGTCGAGCGGTTGTCGGCGCAGCACGTGCAACTGGAGCAGAAAATCGAAAACCAAAATGCTCAGCTGGCTTTGCTGGCCGGTGGAATCGAGTTGGAGATGTTTGTGGAGCAAGCCGAAGCGGTCGATGCCGAGTCGCTGCAAACAGAGGTTGATCAGGAAGCAGCCGATTTGGTCCAAGAAGAGCAGCGACTGAAGGAAAAGACCCTGAACTTGGGGGAACTGAAACGCGATGTGGAGTCGATGGACGGTAGCGGAGCCGCCGCGGCGTTGCAGCAGCAGATCCAGGATAGCCTTGCTAGGATCCGTCGCGATGCGGTGCGTTATGCCACCCTGCGAGTTGCCGACGTGGCATTACGCAAAGCGATCGAGCAGTACCGTGACGCCAACCAAGGCCCCATCTTGTCACTCGCGGAGAAGTTTTTTTCCCGGTTAACGCTGGGAGACTACACAGGCTTGCAGGTTAACTACGGCGACCGCGATCAACCCGAATTGGTCGGCGTCCGTGGCGAGACGACTTTGCCGGTCACCGCGATGAGCGACGGCGCCGCGGATGCGCTCTACCTGGCGATTCGGTTGGCTAGTTTAGAAACGCACATCGAACGCCAAGGGCCCTTTCCGTTCATCGTCGACGACATCCTGATTCAGTTGGATGACGACCGCGCCGGCGCAGCGCTGCAAATTCTGTCGGAACTGAGCGAGAAGACGCAGATTATTTTCTTCACTCACCATCAACACCTGCTGGAGATCGCGGACGAAAAACTACAGCCTAGCGATTATCACGTGCACCGCCTTTAGCAGCCCGCTCAGTCCGTGTAACGATCGCGCGGATCAGTTAGGCCGTCGGCCAGACGTCGCAGCGCCTCGGTTTCGATTTGCCTCACCCGTTCGCGGGTCAGGCCGAGTTTCGCACCGATCTCTTTCAGGGTGTGCGGTTCGTCGCCATCCAGTCCGAATCGCAACTTCAGCACCGTCGCTTCCCGCGTCTCCAGTTCGTCCAGCAGGTCCATCGCGTGACGCAAGATGTCGTGATCGAGCATCTCTTCATCAGGACTTTTCAGACGCTCGTCCATCACCATTTCGCCGAGTGACCATCCGGAATCGCTCTGATCACTTTGTGGCGTACTGTTATTGATGCGAATCGCCTTCTTGATGATCGGCAATTTCTTCTTGGGCAAACCCAGCATCCTCGCGGTTTCTTCGTGCGTCGGAGTCCGCCCGAGTTCCTCGGTGAGACGCGATGTGGCGCGACGCCATTTGCTGAGCAGTTCGACCATGTAAGCCGGAATGCGGATCGTTTTCGAACTGTTGATCAAGGCGCGTTTGATCGACTGTTTGATCCAGTAGCTGGCATAGGTACTGAACCGCGTGCCCATCGTTGGATCGAAGCCCTCCACGGCACGCAACAGCCCAAGGTTGCCTTCTTCGATCAAATCCTGCAGTCCCAACCCTTTGCCGGTGTAACCACGAGCAATATTGACGACCAATCGCAAATTAGCGCGGACCATGCGATCACGAGCCAAAACGTCTCCTTCGGCGATCTGGCCTGCCAAATCGAGCTCTTCATCGGCGGTCAGCAAAGCCGTTTCATTGATCTCGCGAAGGTAAGTCTCCAGCGGCGACTGGGCTCCGCCCGTGACCCGCGAAGCACGCATTTGGCTACGGGCTTCTTTCAGCTCCGCGTGCTCCAAGTCGGGTAAGTCAGGAGCATCATTAGCGATAATCGAATCCGTCATTGCAACCTCTATTCGCAGATGGGGAGGACCTTTGGGATGCCAAGCTGAGCAATAAGAGCCGCGAAAGGTGGGAGGGATCGCGTGCGTCAACAGCTTGTCTGACAGGAGAACCCTCCTTGCCAGTTGGTCACAACTATGATTTTCGGTTGCGTAAGCTCTACGGCCCAAAAATAAATGCAAGAGGCGAAGTGGGGCGATTACAACGGTTTTGCAGCCGATTCGCTAGGGCGGAAAAGCTTGCCGTCCCCATTGACCTAACGTGTCAACGGGGTCGCGAAGATGGTTCATGTGGGACCTAAGTCCTACCAGGAACCCTTTTTCAACTACCTTTCTCGGCTGGAACGAGTCCAGCCGAGGAAACATGCGAGCCCCGACGATGACGCAGTTACTACTCTTCGAAGCTCCCGTTTCCGCCACCGCGATGCCTGTGGCAACCGTCGCCGCTGCTTCCCCAAACCGCCCCACGCCGCGGTTCAATGCTCCGAGTCCCAGGAGGCAAACGGCCGACCAAGCTGCCAGCCGCAGCCTGCCGTTGTATGATCGCCAGCGGCCCGAGCTGAAACACATGGGCGACTTGGCCCATATGGTGATTCGACGCTATGAGTTGGTTGCCGAGCGTCGCGCCATCCTGCTCGCTCGCGGTCCCCGAGAGGCAGCGCGGGCCTAAGGACTGCAACGTCGGTCGAGGAGCGATCCTTTGCCGACGGTCGGTCTGTAGCTGACAGCCGGCGATGCCGCGATACCAGTAGTGCTAAGGCAACCGCGCCGAGCCAGCCTATCGGCAGACCACGGCCAAGCCTCAGGCACCTTCATCGCCGCACCGGGATCGTTACCTCGCTCAACCGTCGGTAACCACGGGCTGGCTTGCGTCGCGATGATCAGCTTCGGTTATAAACGCAGCGGCGATGGTGTGATCGAGCCGTTCGCGGAGCAACGCCATCTGGTCACTGCTTAACCCTTGCCCGATCAAGCTCGCCAGATGCAGTGTCGCAATCATCACCGTGCCGATCGGCAGACCGATCAACGCCCAGGGTGCCGCCCCCATCGCCCACTGCACGTACGCGTAGATCGCTGCGGCAAACATGCAGATTGTTGTCGAAAAATAGATCGCCATAAACATCGTCCAGACCTCTGGGCGTGGCGAGAAACGCGCCACCAAGTGGGCTCGCGGTGCATCGACTGGGATTGTCTCCGCTGGTATCGGATCGAATTCATGCGACGTTTCCAGGTCGCCGATCTGCACTGACAGATGAGGCGACCAGAAACGCTGCTCCGCTTTGGCGATCTTAAAGTCGATCACTCGACCGGCGGACTCCGCCCAACCGCCGCACTCTGGATTTTGGATCACTTGTCGAAGCCGCGTTACCGCCTCATCCGCCGACCCTGGAACTTCTAGCACAAAGGTCGGCTGCATTCTTAAAAAAGCTTTCACCGTCTGCTCCGCCTAAGACATCTCACCCGTCGACGTTGGTGTCGCCCGTGATTCTGTCTTTATACGTTGCCAGGCGGCCGAGTGCAGCATCGACGTCGTGTGGCTCGGCACCGGAGGCCTCGGCCGCTTCGGCGAAGTAACCGCAAAATTTGGCAAAATGAGCTCCCGTGATGCCGCGGCCGTGATGGATCTCCGTCAGCTCGGCACCGGTATATGACACCGGACCATCAAAGGCCGACGCCAAAAACTGGTATTGCATGCGCTGCAGTCGATCCAGCGACACGTTTTCGAAGAAAGGGGCTAATTCTTCGTCGCTCAAAACGCGGCGATACATGTCTCGCACCAAAGCTGCCATGCCGGCGGCACCGCCGAGTCGTTCGAACAGGACCTGTGAGTCATCGGTCATCAAAATTCCTTTCTCGTCCCTTGCCGACGAAAATGTTGCACGGAGAAAAATGCACATTTATGAATGCTTTCAGTGGCTACGTGCGCATCCACCTAATGGTTGCGAGTATACCGCACGTGGTCGTTTCTTCGCATGGCACCAGGGAAGTGTTTTTGCCAAAGCCGCACATTTAGGGCTGTCACGCTGGACGTGCCAGCACACCCAGCGCGCCGAAACGCACAGCGAGTACAAAGAATGGGCCGATTTGTCAAAGCTATGCGTTCGGCATCGAGATTGCTATAGCATGTCAGTCGGCTCGCACGGTTGGCGTGCGAGCGTGTCAAGCTGTTTGAAAGGGTTCCTCATGCGATCTCGTCTCGTCGTCTTGTTGGCGTTGTTGACTGGCTGTTTGGTCTGCAATTCCTCGTACGCCGATCCCCCCACGGAAAAACCGGCAACCCCGGTCACGCCACTGATGCAGATGAAACTGGAAAAGGCGAAAGCCATCTTGGAAGGCTTGTCGGTCGAGGACTTCGACAAAATCGCTCGGAACGCGCGCAGCCTGAAGCTGCTTAGTTTGGAAAGCGGGTGGAATGTTGTGCAGACCGAAGAGTACATGACGCAAAGTCGTGACTTTCGACGAGCGACCGATATGATCGTGCAGGCCGCGGAGGAAAAAAATATCGATCGAGCGGCACTCGGTTACGTCTCGCTGACGGTTCGCTGCGTGGAATGCCATTCCTACATGCGAAAGCGCCAAGCCGTGTTGCGCTAGCGCGTCCAACATGTTTGCAGCCGCCCGGCATTCGACAACGCCTTGGGCACGACTTAAACTCCGAAGCGACGGTTCTTCGGAGTTTTCTTTTTTACGGTGCTGTGTCCCATGCCATCTCCTCACGTGCTCGGTTGCGATCGCCCCGGTGTGGCGAATTTTCGTCTCGCCAGTGGGCTGGTAAAGACGGCGTTGCTGTCGATCTTTGCTGTGTTGGGGAGTCGTTCTCTCGCGACGGCCCAGACCGCTACGGTGTCCACACCGAGGCTGTTTATCGATGGCTGGCGGTTGGAGCTCATCGCGACCGAACCCGGCTTAGTCACCCCAACCGGCTGTTGCTTTGATTCGCGGGGGCGTTTGTATGTGATCGAGTGTCACACGCATTTCCCGCCGGAGGACTACGCGGGGCCCAAGCAAGATCGGATCTATCGGTTCGATGACAGCGATGGGGATGGCGTGGTCGATCGGAAACAGTTGTTTTACGAAGGGGGCTCGGCGTCGATGGGAATCGCTGCCCTGCCGGATGATTCACTCGTGGTGGCTTCTCGCAGCGAAGTGGTGCGGCTGCGTGATGAGGATGGCGATCAGCCTGGTGATCGGCGGACGGTCTTACTGACTTTGGAAACGGCAGCAAATTATCCTCACAACGGATTGACTGGCGTGGTGCTGGGGCCCGATGGGTGGCTGTATGTCGGACAAGGCGAAAACTTGGGCGAAGCTTACTCGCTGATCGCACTCGACGGGAGTCGCCAAAGTGGCGGTGGCGAGGGTGGTAATGTCTTTCGCTGTCGTCCCGATGGCAGTCGGCTGCAACGGGTGGCGACCGGTTTTTGGAACCCGTTTCATCTTGCCTTCGATGCGGCGGGACGGCTGTGGACGGTCGGCAATGATCCCGATGCGATGCCACCCTGCCGATTGCTGCAAGTCGTCCAGGCAGGCGACTATGGTTTCCAATTTCGCTTTGGTCGCGCCGGGACGCATCCCTTGCAAGCTTGGGATGGCGAGCTGCCCGGCACTTTGCCGATGACCGCTGGCACAGGAGAAGCTCCCTGCGCGGTGCTGCCTTACGGTCCGCACTTGTGGGTGACCAGTTGGGGCGACAATCGCATTGAACGTTATCCAATGCGCGCCCAAGGGGCCACTTGGCAGAGCGAAACGGAAGTGGTGGTTCAAGGGGACGCCCATTTTCGTCCGGTCGGGATGGCTGTCGCGCCAGACGGTTCGATCTATATCACCGATTGGGCGGACCGCAGTTATCCGGTCCATGGCAAAGGCCGCTTGTGGCGGCTCAGCCGAACGGCGCCGGTGTCCGCCACCGGACAAGCCCGGTTTGCAGAATTAGCCGCACCGGAAGCACGCGCGCGTCGTCTGCAAAACGAACCTTCGCTCACTGCCGGCGAGCGACTCGCGGCGCTCGATCAGCCCGATCCATTTATCCACCAAGCCGCCGTCGCGGGCTTGGTGCAGCACGATCAACTGAGGTCGCTGCCGATGAAGCAGGCGACGACGCCGCGCCAACGCATTGGCTTGCTCACCGCGTGGCGCTGGTTGGAGCTGACCGCCCCCGATCAGGTCTCCGCCCCGCAGCGCGCTGCATTGCTTAGCGAAGCCTTCGAGGATGCTTCGCCCGACGTCGTGCTGGTGGCGATTCGCTGGGCGACCGAAGCGGGTTTACAGGAGTTCTTGCCGCGGATTCGCCAGCGGTTAGAGCAACCGGCTTTGTCCGCACGTGATTTTTCGGCCGTGATGGCTTCGATCGCGTATTTGGAAACTGGCTCGGCGGCGCGAGGAAAACGCGATCCAGCTCGCGAGCAACGCGTGTTGGCATTTGCCGCCGACCCGACCAAAACGCCGGGCTTGCGAGCCATCGCGGTTGGCTTGTTACCCAGTGACGGTGAGCAACCGAGTGCCGAACAACTGGGAACTTGGTTGCGCGAACAGCCCGATCGATCGTTTGGGATCGCGGTCGTGCGTCTGCTCGCCGCCCGCGACTCCGATGCGGCCCGCGACCAGCTTGCGGCCGTCGCGACGGAGACCACGATCGACATTCAAACCCGTGCCGATGCAATGGCCGGTTTGGCACGTCATGCGGGCAAATATGCATCGGTGCTGAACCGACTGGCGTTGCCGCGACAACCCGAGGGCCTCCGCGCCGAAGCTTTAAGAGTGCTGCAGCGGACTAGGCCCAACCGATCGGTCACCAAACCGTCGCGTGATGACCTGGAGGCTTGGAATGGACTGCTCGCTCAGGGTGGAGATCGTGACGCCGGGCGTCGCGTCTTTTTTCGTACCACATGTGCAAACTGCCATGCCTATCAGGGACGCGGTGCACTGACCGGGCCCGATCTGTCGACACTCTCGGGCCAGATGACTCGTCAGCGGTTGCTGGAATCGATTCTGCAGCCTAGCAAAGAGATTGGTCCGCTGTATGTGCCTTGGCAAGTCCTGACGGTGGACGGCCAGGTATTGACCGGATTGAAACTCGACCGCGCCGGAGCTGGTAATGCGGTCCGCTTTCAAGGTGCCGATGGCATGCTTTTCGAAGTCCCCCTCGAGGCGATCGAAAGCCAAGCTCCCGTGGCAAAGTCGATCATGCCAAGTGGGCTGGAAGAAGGTTTGTCGATCGAGGAAATGCGCGACTTGGTGGCTTTCTTAACCGCCTCGTAAACCCATGCGCCTGCGCCGCGGAAGCCGGTATTGGGTGCCCCGTTGCGGGCAGATGCCGGATGGGCGAGGCAACGCTCCCAGCAGCCCGGCAATCACGAACCGATGCCATGACGTTGCTCTGTCGCGAGATGACTGGGCGATTAAGTCCGCTTCGGATCGATTTGCGTCCAAGGTTTGGTGTTGGCAACATCCTTCGTCGTCAGGCCTCCGCGTCGTGCCTGCACGATCCCGTAACGCATGACATCCAAGCCATCGGTGGTATGCGCATCGGTGCTGATCACGATGGGCACGCCGTGCCGCCGTGCGAGAATGAGGTGTAACTCGTTCAAATCCAACCGAGCGGGATTCGCATTCAGCTCGAGGTACTTTTGATGTTCGGTTGCGGCTTGCATGACCGCTTCCATGTCAACCTCGTAAGGAGGCCGACGATTGATCAGCCGCCCCGTCGGGTGGGCGACGATGTGAACGTGAGGATTGGCCAGCGCCCCGGTGATGCGGTCGGTGATCTGCTGGCGCGGTTGCTTCTGCCCGTAATGCACGCTGGCGATAATCCAATCGCCCTCGGCGAGCACGTCGTCGGGTAAGTCCATCGCGCCGTCTTCGAGGATATCGCACTCGATGCCTTTGAGGATTTCCAGCCGGCCTTGGTATTCGGGGCGGATCTGATCGATCGTTGCCCACTGTTCCCGCAGTCGCTCGGCAGTCAAGCCGCCCGCCATCGCAACGCGTTTCGAGTGATCGGTGATCGCGATATAACGCAGGCCGCGTGCGATCGCCGCATCGGCCATTTCACGGATCGTCGCTTGACCATCGGTCGCCGTGGTATGCATGTGCAAATCGCCAACGATGTCATCGACGGTGATCAGTTCCGGCAGTTCGCCGCGGCCAGCCCAGTCGAACTCGAATCGATCTTCGCGGATCTCCGGCGGAAAGTACGGCAAACCGATCGCGGCGTACACGTCCGCTTCGGTTTCGCCAGCGATCGGAGTCTCTTCTTCGTCCCGGAACACGCCATACTCGTTCACCTTCAGCCGCCGCTTTTTGG
This sequence comes from uncultured Pirellulaceae bacterium, assembly GCA_964477385.1. Taxonomy (GTDB): domain Bacteria; phylum Planctomycetota; class Planctomycetia; order Pirellulales; family Pirellulaceae; genus Roseimaritima. Next base: position 26,359 of record CAYZHQ010000041.1, on the reverse strand, counting down.
CCAGTGACCGCAGATGGACGTTGTGTTCTTTCGAGCCGGTGAAGTACTGCAATGCCGCTCCGAACTGCCGCGGTTCCACTAGCCGCAAGTCGATTTGAAAGGCATTCTGAATGCGGATGGAAACCTTGGTGTCGCCGCGCATGATCGTTTCCATCCGCGACGGGAAGGCTTCGAAGTGATCCATGGCCACGGTTCGGTCCTCGGCAACGACCAGCAGATCCAAGTCACCCACTGTTTCACGACCGCGACGGTAGCTGCCGGCTAGTTCCATCCTTGTCAGGCCCGCACACGACCGCATGTGATCGAGTAACTGCTGGACCAGCCGATCGGCGTCAGCCCAGCGAAGTCGTTCGTTGGCTGCGGCGGCGATTTCCAAACCATCGAGAATCAACTGCTCGGTCTTGGCGGCAAAGCCCTTTAATTTTCGCACCTGCTGCCGCTCGCAAGCGTCACGCAATTGGGCAAACGTTTCGATCCCCAATTCACGATGCAGCGCCGCCGCTTTTTTGGCCCCTAGGCCTGGAATGCGAACCATCGCAAGCACGGTTGCGGGGATTTCCTCACGTAACGATTCGAGTTGCGGCAAACTGCCGGTTTCCAATAATACGGCCGATTTTTCGGCCAACGTTTTGCCGATGCCCGGCAAGTCGGCTAGCTTCCGTTCCGGATCGGCGAGGATCGCCGCGACCGACTCGTCCAGTTCGCGAATCGCCCTGGAGCCGTTTCGGTAAGCACGGATGCGAAACGGGTTTTCACCCTTGAACTCCAGCAGGTCCGCCAGTTCGTCGAACACGTCGGCTATCTGTGCGTTGTCCATCGTGATTCTGGCGCCTCGTGTTGCAAGCTTCCCGCGAAAAGGGAGTTATTCTAGCGGCCTATCGCTGGCTGCCACTCCCGGGGCTGCGATTTCGCAGAATCCTCATTCTGCAGCGACTCTCTGAATCAGCCGTTTCGGTGATAGCGGCCCGCGGTTTTTGAGACTCGAACCGCGGTTAGCGCTAAAACGGCTGATTGGTTGCTCCGTAAATCCTACTCGGTCACTTCAGCGACCAAGGAGATGCCGCAGGGCGCCTTCGAGTTCTGGAAATCGGAAGGAATATCCCGACTGTTGCAATCGATTGGGCTGCACGCGAGCGCTGGTCAGCAGTAAAGCATCGGCCATTTCACCGAGCGCAAGACGCAAACCGACCGCGGGGGCAGGAAACAGAGCGGGACGTTTCAGCACACGCCCTAGCGTCTTAGCGAACTCCACGTTCCTCAGCGGTTGTGGGGAGACGAAATTGACGGGGCCGCTGAGCGTTGGAGTTGCCAACGCATGATAGATCGCACCCAACACGTCATCGATCGCAATCCAGCTCCACCATTGTTGGCCATTGCCCAACCGACCGCCTGCGAACTTGGCGGGCAGCAGACTGCTTTTCAATGCGCCGCCTTGAGGTGACAAGATCATCCCGAACCGCATCGAGACGACGCGAATGCCGGCATCGACAGCGGGTTGGCAAGCTGCCTCCCATGCCTGCGAAACATCGGGCAGGAATCCTTCGCCGGCCGCGGAATCTTCCGTAAGTTCCTCTTCACCGCGACTTCCGTAAAACCCGGTTGCCGAAGCACACAGCAAGGTGCTGGGCTTGTCGTCGCCCAACGCCGCCAAGCGTTCGCAGAGGGCGCGCGTCTTGTCGATTCGGCTATCGCGAATCTGCTGCTTCAAACGTTTGCTCCAGCGTCCCGACGCGATCGATTTGCCGGCCAAATGAATCACCGTGTCGACGCGACGCAGTTTGTCGGGCTGAAAGTCCTCGTCCCACACCGCGATCTCGTCATCCGCGTCGGTCGAGTGACGCACAATCCGGTCGACGTGATGTCCCAGCAGTTGCAACTGCGCCGAAAGCTGCGTTCCTAACAGTCCGGTGCTGCCTGAAATGGCAATCCGCTGAGGCGACATTGGATAGTCGACCGTTAACTGCAGGTCATTCAACGTCGTGGAGTGACGGTAGCGAAACATCGACTCCAATTTCCCGCGGGCAATGGAATTCCCCAGCGTTTGGCCGACGATTCCCAGCGGCAGACGGTACTCGATGTGGTCGGTCAGGGTGGAATGCTGATCATCGACGACGTCAAAGCGATGGTCATGCTGCCAAGATGCAAACGGCCCGCGCTCCTGCACATCTTGAAACCGCTGGGGCGGATCATAGACCGTATGTTTGGCAAGGTAGGAAAGACCGAGAAAACCGATCTTCAACTGCACGCGGCTGCCCGCCCGCAGGCTCCCATCCGAAGCCGCGATACGAATGTTTTCCCAGGGAGGGATCAAGCGGGCCAACGCCCCCGGACGCTCGTGGTAAGCGAAAGCTGCGGATTGGCTGACGGGCAATTCGAGCGTCTTCTGAAATGTCGTTGGAGTGTTCATACCGTGATCTTAGCCTCTTGCAGGAGCCGCGGGGAACCTTTCCGCTCCCTGCCTGCCATTCCTAGCTGCCGAGCAGCACCGACCTGTCAGCCCGCATGCGAATTCAATCGGCCCTCGCCACGGTGTTCGCTGACACCGCGACGATGGAAAGACCGATTTTCTTCACCTGCTGCTCGTGCTTAACGGCGTTACTTACGCTAGTGGAACTGCCGGGCAGCCGGCAACTAACGAGAAGCCGCGTTTACACGCCTTGTTCGACCGATTCGACTTCTTGGTAGCCGGCGTTGCTTGCCATCAACGTCAGCTTGTCGAGAGCTCGTTTTTCGAGTTGACGCACCCGTTCCTTCGAGACTCCCAGACGGTCGGCGAGCGCTTGCAGGGTCTGCACGCGACGGTGCGAACCGAGTGCAAAGCGGGCTCGAATAATCAACTTTTCACGCCGGTCCAGATCGCCCAGCATGCTAGCCAGCCGAGTCCTCAGCAAATGCCAACGCGACTCGCTCATGTTGGGCTGACGAATTTCGTCGCTGACATCGATCTCCATATCCTGCAGACCGCTGCTCACCTTCTGCCGCTCCTCCTGCGTCGTCACCACGCTGCGATACGAATCGCGACGGACAACCTGAGTCGCGTAAGTGCTGAACCGAAATCCGCGCTCGAAATCGAATTTGTCCGCCGCCCGCATCAAAGCCACGATGCCATCGCTCAGCAGATCATCGAAACGATTGTGCTGGTTGACGAACTTTTTGACGATCGAAAACACCAACCGCAAGTTGGCTTCGACAATTCGATCACGATGCCAATCCGCCAAAAAGAGCAACCGCCGGATCAACTCGATCCGCATCTTTGAAGGACGCTTGGGATCCAACTGGCTGCGGTACAGATTGGCTTGCTGACGCAGGAAATTCATCCGTTCGAACAGCATCCGCTCCTGATCGGGTGTCAGCAACGGGGCTTCGCAAAGTCGCCCGAGATGCCGAGGCAACTCGCTGGTGCGGCTCATCCGACGTACCTGCTCCGCGTCCGGCGGTTGCAGGTCGAGAGGTTCGGCGAAAATCTCATCGCCCGCTTCCGGTTCCTGAAAGCGACGGTTGTTGATGAAACCGATTTCCTCCCTTTGAATCTCCTTCGCCAAGCGTTTCAACCCGTCGGCACCAAGCTCGAGGGGAGCCAAGCCTTGAGCTTCGAACGCTTGCATTGCAGGTTCGAGTTCGGCGAGCTTTAACCAAGAGGGACGCAACGAGAGGGCCGAGGTCGACATGATTCTTTCCGTAATGATTTCGCGAGGTCGTTCGTTATTCGATGACAGCCGCTGGTGAACGTTGAACCGATCACTCCGCTTGCCGCGTCGCTAATCGGTCTCTAAAACGTCCAAACCGTTCAGTTGTTTTACCGATATCGGTCACGGGACGCAACCAACCGTTCCAATATTTGGTGGAACTTCTTTCAAACCGGTACCGTTTTCGGCCGACAAGAGAGCGGGGCAAACGCCGCGCCGGACGACAGTGCACCCGTTTCGCATTGGAAAACATTAGGCTTTTTGCCGGCAGCCATTGGCAACCGCTTGGCCTCGCCCTAAGCTACTGCAATGGATTTCGAAAACGACCGCCAAGACGTCCAAAACGTCCATTGCGGTTTTTGCTTTCATTGATCCATGTTTCGACCCTCTTCTGGAACTCACCTGTGACGACGGTTCAACCGCAATTTTCACCCAAACAGGTCGCTCAAGCGCTCAGCGTGGGGGAGTCGACGGTGAAGCGTTGGTGCGATGCGGGCTGTATCCGAACGGTTCGCACCCAAGGGGGCCATCGCCGGATTCCGCTCAACGCGGTGCTCGATTTCCTCGCGAGCTCGAATTATGAGCTGTCCGACCCGGCGGCGATCGGGTTGACTTCCATGCCGGAGCGTTCGGTCGGCGAGCCGAATCAGTCGGCCGACATTCGCTCTGGGTCCGCGGATTCGAGTGGTAAAGATCTGAACGGAGGCGACACGTCGAGCATTCAGCAGACTTTTTTGGAGGCTTTAACGCGCGGTGAGGAGGGTTACTGCCGGCGGCTACTGCGCGAGCGATGCGATGTTCACCGCAGCCCAACGACGGCCTGCGAGGAGTTGATATGTCATTCGATGCATGCGATCGGGCACGCGTGGGAACGACAAGCGATTGAGGTCTATCAGGAGCGGCGTGCGGTTGGAATTTGTGATCGCTTGGTGATGGAATTACGCAAGGAATTGGTCGACCGCGTCGGCGAGCAGTCGACACGTTTGCCGCACGCCATCGGCGGTGCGGCCGAAGGGGACTTCTATTCGTTACCTTCGGCGATGGTCGAGCTGGCGTTGTGCGAGACGGGTTGGTTGGCCTGCAATCACGGCAACAATCTACCACTGGAAACGATGGAGAAGGCAGTCCGGGAATGTCAGCCTGCGTTGGTCTGGATTAGTATCTCGGAAGTCGTCGACGAGGCTCGTTTGGTGTCTCAGTTCAATCGGTTGGCCGACGCCCTTTCGGACGACATCATGTTGGTTGTCGGCGGACGCGGCTTGACGGACCAGTTGCGTCCTCGCCTGCGTTACACCGCCTACTGCGACAACTTGCGTCAGTTGGTCAACCTTGCCAGCGCGCTCCGCACCCGCTGCGTATGAGTTCGCGGGGCTAAGCAGGTTTGCAGGAATCATTCCACACAACTCTGCTTCGCGGTTTGAACGCTGGCCACGGTTGAATGCAGGAACCGCGGCTATCGCCAAGGCGGCTCATTTACCGGATGACTCCTGCCTGGTTAGCAGTTCTTTTCTGCCATTACTTTGGCCGCCACGAATCCGAGTGGATCCGACTTGCTCTGACAGTAGTCGAGCACGGGCTGGAAGTCTTTGGCTTTGCTGGCCAAATCGATCAGCAGTGGCGTCAGCCGTGCCGAGGGGACTTCGTCGGGCACCAGTTCGATCGCCACGCGGAGTGCTTCCGCGGGCCTTCCGATCCGGTCGAGCAGATCGACGTAAACTTCGAGCGGTTCGGTGCCTTGTTCGGTCACGTCCAGCGCGCGGGCTTTGCGTTGAAAGATCGCCAGCGAACTGTCGACACTCTTGCCTAGCAGGATCCCGAAAAAGCTTGCGTTGGCGGGATAGAAATCGACGAACGGTTCATCGCCGGGGTACTGCAGCGTATGGCTCAGTCGACGACCGTACTGCGTTAGTTCCCAGGCTCGTTGCAGGTGTTTGGGGTCGGTCAGGACCCGTGCAAAACGCACGGTGCTGGAGAGATGACTGGTGTCCATGTGGTAAGCCCCTCCCTCGAACAGCCAACTGCGACTTTCAACCATCGTCGCCAGATTTTCGTCTTCGCCGGCGGGGGCTTCGCGATGGGCGATTTCCGCGCGGATGATGGCGACCAGTTCCTCGTAGACATGGTCCAGCAAGATCCCCGCGGCGGCTTGCCGAGCAGCTTTGGGCATGCCGATGATGGTTTGATCAAAGGTCGTGATGCTGTTGCAGGTACCTTGCCGCTCCAGCACGATCTGAAAGCCACGACCGACATCGACGCCTTCGTGCAGCAGGACTTCCACGATCTCGTCCGCGTTATCATCCGTGACAGGAAGTTTTTCAATACAGCGCGCCGCTTGTGCGATGTCGCCGGTCGGCCTCAAGTACATCCAACCATCGCGAATCCGGCCATCTTGCAACAGCATGGTGCCAACTTCGCCACAAGCCTGCACCAAGCCCATTTCCATCTGCCGATCGAGTTCTTCCGGCGTGGTCGTTTCCGCCTCGCCTTGGATCACAGGCAACCCCAACCGATGCCGTAACTGCATCTTGAGAGCTTCGAAAAGTTCCAGGGGTTTTCGTTCGACGCGATAGTGCTGGACCAGTGCCTCCAGCAAAGCCGCTTGGTCGCCGGAGGATTCGCCTAGACGCTCAAAAACGTCGCTTGCCTGTGTGCTCATCGTGTCTCATTAGTTCTGGAAGGGATCTCCGCCGAACGGGTCGGCGCCACCGCCGGCCGGTGCAAACGGATCCGCCCCGCCAGCTGCGGGCGCGAAAGGATCGGCCATGTCGCCAGCGGGAGCGAACGGATCGACCGCCGCGCCACCGGCATCGAAGGGATCGATGTTGCCATTGGCGCCGAACGGATCGTTACCTGCAGCCGCCTTCGGTTCGCTGTCGGACGAATCGGACGACTTGGCCACCGTGATTTCCGCAGCCACTTTAAACGTTGGCAGCGATGCATTGGATGGCCGCAAGCACTGTAGCATTCCACCGGCTCCGATTAAATACAACCGGTCGGTTAATCGATTGGTGACGAAGTGTTGCAAGTTAATCTGCGAGACATCCGCGACTCGGGTTCCCGATGCGGCGTTGATAACCGTCAAGCGATTCGAATTCGTGCGGGCAAAAATATGGTCTTCCGAGGAACCGAGCACTTGGTCGATCTGAGAAACCGGTCCCTTCCAGAAGTGTTTTCCCGTGGCTAACTCTAGGCAGTACAGATTCTTGTACACGCTGGATACGAACAAACGTTCGCCAGATACGAACGCGGTCGAGTAGATCGGTTGGCCGATGCTTTGCCGCCACAGCACTTCTCCCGAACGCGTCGCCCGGATGCCATAGACATGCCCGTTTTCGGAACCGAAGAAGAATCGATTCCCTTCGGCGGCGGCTAACTCCGACGAAACGATGCCGTCGGTCGGAAAGCGAAAAATGACCGACGGCGTCCCTTCGGTTTCCATCACATAGACGAAACGGAGGTCGGTCGCCCAAGCCGTTCGCGTGGTGCCTGGCGCCCGGACCGGTTTGGCCGTCGCGTGCCCCGCGACGATCTCATGAAATGGATACATGTCCGAATCATACAGCGGAAAGCCTTCGATGCCGCCGCGAACGGTCGGCACCAAAGCAAATTCTCCCGCGATCACCGAGCCCATCGAGGGGGTCCCCGCGAGGGTGGTTTGGCGAATCAGTTTCCCGGTTTCGGCTGACAACTGGTACAGCACGGTGCCATTGATGAACGTCACGTAGTCGTCATCGATTCCCATCGAGCCACAGAACAGGTCGGGATCGCCATTGCGCGTCACCCAGTACAGCTCGCCGGTTTCGGCGTCCCTTGCCTCGATCGTTCCATCGGAACCCAACGTGTACAGGCGGACTTGGCGGATTTTGTTCTCTGCCAGTTTCGTTTCGATGCCGCGACGACGCCAACGCAGCACTTCCAGACTGGCCAAACGGCGGGCTTCCTTCACGCCCAGCGGCTTGCCGTATTTGTCCAATTCATTGACGTCGCGCCGGCTGAGCACTTCGACGACGCCATCCTTTTCTCGCGTTACTTCGACGAAATGGCGCTCTCGATTGCCTTCGACGTGTAGTTGAATATCGACCGCCGACTTCGCACCGCCAATCAAGCTCAGTTGCCGCCTCCAATTCTCGACCAAACCGACTCGGCTGGCCATTTCCGGGGCCATCAAGTCTTCCGCTCGAACGCTAGCCGGCGCGGGAAACACCGCCGTTGCGGCAACTCCAAACAACACGGCTACGAAGGTTTTGAAAGGGCGAAGCGAAGAAGCCATCGTGGTCCTCGGGCGGAAAATAGCGGAAATCCGTTGCGTTTCCGCAAGCTGAAATGAGATGAAGCAGAGGGTTTATCTTACACCAAGCTGCCGCGATAAGCCAATTTTGCGGAGGGGATCTCGCAGACTTGGCCTCTAGGAACTCCGCCATCGAAGCCACTAGGGCGACGGTTATAACGCGATTGACGATCGAACCGCCTAACACACGGTTCGTCCAGTGGCTGACACCCGGTTTCCAGGCTAGCATGTCGCTAGTCGATCTCCTCTTTTCTGATAGTAGGCCCTCAGCAGGATACCTGGATGCCGCAGCAAGCTTTTCAGACAGCCAGACGCCTGAGCGACAACATTGAACGCGTTGTGCTGGGTAAACCTGAAGTCGTCCGGTCGGTTGTGGTGGCGCTCTTGGCTGGCGAACATGTTCTATTGGAGGATGTGCCCGGCGTTGGCAAAACCTTGGCTGCCAAGGCACTTGCCAAAAGCATTGAGGGGAAATTTACACGGCTTCAGTTCACCCCCGATTTGCTGCCCACCGACATCACCGGCAGCATGATCTATCGCACCGATACCCGCGAATTCGAATTTGTGCCCGGCCCCGTGTTCGCCAATGTCTTGTTAGCCGACGAGATCAACCGGGCGCCCCCCAGAACGCAGAGTGCCCTGCTGGAAGCGATGAGCGAAGGCCAGGTTTCGGTCGACGGTACGACCCATCCCCTGCCTTCCCCATTCATCGTCGTGGCGACCCAGAACCCCTTCGAATTCGAGGGGACTTACTCGCTGCCCGAGAGCCAGATGGACCGCTTTCTGATGCGCACTTCGATCGGTTACCCCACACGCGAAATCGAACGCGACGTGATGCGGACGCACCGCATGGGCGAGCCGGTTGAATCGCTCCAGCCGGTGGTCTCGTTGGACGAAATCCAGCATGCTCAGAAGGTCGTGCGCGATGTCAAGTTTGACGAACGTCTGATCGAGTACCTGCTTGATGTGGTCGACGGGACACGGACGACCGATTACTTTCGCGTCGGCGTCAGCACCCGCGGCGCATTGAGCTTTTACCGTGGCTGCCAAGCCCGCGCGATCACCGACGGTCGCGACCATGTGATCCCGGACGACATCAAGCAATTAGCCGTCCCCGCGCTGTCGCATCGGGTGATGCCCGAAGGGGTGTTCCAAGGTGCCAACCGCCAAGGTGTCGAACAACGGATGGAAGAGCTGGTCAACGCGCTCGCCGTTCCGATGTAGCGTCGTCCGCCTTGGTTTTCGCGGCGACCGTTGCACTCCATGCTTCCGCGCTGTCGGCTGCTTGTTGAGCTAAAGCGGCTTCGCCGGCAGCCAGCGTTTTCAGAATCTTGTCGACGTCGTAAACGCAGCCGCCCCACGTCCCGCCACCGACTTGCTGGAGCGCCGCCCACAGTCGAGTGTCGTCGGGGACATCGGGATCGACTTGAACGATCGGATTCCGCTCTCGTCGCTCGAGCAATGCCGCCGCCTCGCCAGGCGTCAGCTCGCTATCGGTAGTCGCCACCAGATCGACGCGGCCGGTCAGCCCGACGGTATCGATTTCGATCTCGATGGTGTCGCCTTCACGTACCTTTCCCAGCGGTCCGCCCGCCAAAGCTTCCGGCCCTACGTGCCCGATGCAGGCGCCCGTACTGACACCCGAAAACCGCGCGTCGGTCACCAAGGCAACGTGCTTGCCATCGGCGAGGTATTTCAGCGCCGAAGTAATCTGATAGGTCTCTTCCATGCCACAACCGATTGGCCCGCGTCCCATCAAAACCAGCACGTCGCCGGCTCGGATCGGTTGCGGATGCTGACCTTTGACCGCCGCGATCGCGGCTCGTTCACTGCCGAAGACCCGTGCCGGTCCGCGCTTGCGATAGACGCCATCGGCATCGACCACCGTCGGATCAATCGACGTCGCTTTGATCACCGCACCGTCGGGACAGAGGTTGCCCCGAGGAAAACAGACCGTGCTGGTCAAGCCGCGTTGCTGAGCGATTTTGGGAGGGATGATCACATCATCGGGGTCGATTCGATCTTCGGTCTGGAGTAACTGGCGGAAATGCTCGCGTCGAGGACTCTCATGCCAGCGATCGAGCAATTCATCCCAGGTGACGCCGGCGACCGTCCGCGCGCTCGAACGCAGCAAGCCGGCAGCACGGAGGTGCCAAGCGACTTCGGGAACCCCGCCGGCCAGATATAGCCGCACCGTTGGATGGCCCACCGGTCCGTTGGGCAAAACATCGACAAACCGCCGCACCGTGGCGTTGATAGCCGCAAAATCGGCCGCCGTCGGACGCGGTAACCCGGCCGCCGCGGCGATGGCCGGAATGTGCAGCAACAGGTTCGTCGATCCACCCACCGCGGCATGTACCAGCATCGCGTTGTAGAGCGAATCTTCGGTCAGCAGCGACGCGAGATTCGTTCCCACGTGATGCATCGCCTGCAACGCTCGCGCACTGTGCCGCGCCAAATCCAACCACACCGGCTGGCCACTCGGGGCCAGCGCGGCGTGCGGCACGGTCAGCCCCAGCGCTTCGGCCACCACCTGTGCCGTCGCCGCGGTCCCTAAGAACTGGCACCCGCCGCCAGGCGAACCGCACGCTCGACAACCTTCCAGTGCCGCCTCTTCCAGCGTCATCTCGCCTTGCGAGTAACGCGCGCCGATCGTTTGGACTTTGCCCGCATCCTCGCCCACGCTGGGCGGCAAGGTGACTCCGCCGGGCATGATTACCGAAGGTAAACGGCCCACGCCACAAAGGGCCAGCATCATCGCCGGCAAACCTTTGTCGCAGGTCGCGATGCCGACGACTCCTTTGGCTTGCGGTAACGACCGAATCAGTCGCCGCATGACGATCGCCGCATCATTGCGATAGGGCAGGCTATCAAACATGCCTTTGGTGCCTTGCGTCCGACCGTCGCAGGGGTCGCTGACATACGCAGCGAACGGCACCCCGCCAGCCTGGCTGATCACCTCGGCCGCCGCCTTGACCAACAAGCCGACTTCCCAGTGCCCGGTATGATACCCCAAGGCGATCGGCGAACCATCTTCGGCCCGCATGCCACCTTGGGTGCTGAGCATCAAGTACTGCTCGCCCAGCGCACGTCTGGGGTCCCATCCCATGCCGGCATTTTGCGTCAGTCCGAACAGGTCGCCGCTGCTCCAGTGGCGCAGCATTTGATCGGTTAGCGGTAGTTTGCCTTCGGGGCCTGCCGCTCGGGTTTTCATCGTCCGCACGTCGGCCGGCGGATCGAACAACAGGTCCAAGTTGACTCCTTCTGTCGACATCACGCCGCCCTCTGTTTTGTCTGTTTGCTGATTTTTGATTCGAGATACTCGACCGCCCGTTTGAGCTGCGGATCGACCATCGGATCATCCACCGGCAGGTCCTCTGCCTGTTCCGTCGGCTCTGCGGTGTTTTCGCCAGTCGTTGGCGAAGCGGCGTCGGAGGTTGCCTCTGGATCGTCCGTCGACGCGGGCTCGTCGGTTGCCTCGGAGGGTTCCGTTGCCGATTCCGCTTCGTCGCGTGGAGGTAATTCCAATGGCGGATCGATCGGCGCGGTCAGTTCATCGGTCTCGAGCACATCGGT
>CAYZHQ010000041.1:0-14709 GCA_964477385.1 uncultured Pirellulaceae bacterium | reverse complement strand
CGCGTCGGACAAGGAGTTGATCTCGCGATCCTCCCACACCGGATAGGCAGCGCGTCGCCATCGTTTGCCGACCGCTCGCAGTTGATCATCGCTCAGCGTTACCAGCATTCCTTCGTCGGGCACTACGCCCCATTCATCCTCGTCGGTGGCGTCCGCCGTGCGATGAATATTGCGACCGCTCGGTCGGTAATACCGGGCCGTGGTCAGCTTCAACGCACTCTTGCCGTACTCCATCATGATCACGTTCTGAACGGTCCCTTTGCCATACGACCGGGTGCCGACGACCGCGGCCCGCCGGTGATCTTGCAGACAAGCCGCCACGATCTCGCTGGCGCTGGCCGAGTTGCCATCGATCAGCACCACCATGGGAATCTTTGGGTCGACCAACGTCCCGCGTGTTGCCCAGTCGGAGCTCGCCTTTCGCGAGGGATCACGACCGCGTGTGGAAACGATTTCACCCTCTTCGATAAACATGTCACACACATCGACCGCCGCGTTCAGTAAGCCCCCCGCGTTGCCACGCAGGTCGAACACCAGCCCGTCAAAATCGTTGTCCAGCTCCAGCAAGGTCCGTCGTAATTCACCGACCGTTTTCTCACCAAAACTGGTGCAGCGAATCATCGCGATCCGCGGCTGGCCCTTCAATCGGAACACCCACCGACTTTGCTCGTCACGATAGTCGCCCACGATCGAATCGAGCGGGATCTGTTCGCGGACGACTTTGATCGTCTCCTGACTTTCCTCGTCGCGAAGGACTTCGATCACCACCTCCGTTTCAATCGGGCCCCGCAATCGATCGCTGACGTCACGCAGCGGCAGCTTGCGAACATCCTCACCGTCAACCGTAATGATTTGATCGCCGGGCAGCACGCCGGCTCGCAACGCGGGGGATCCAACCAATGGAGTGATTACCCGCACCGGCTGGCCTTCTTCGGGCTGCTCGACAAGAATCCCCACCCCGGCGAACTCTTGCGCCAAAAAATCTTCGAATTGCTCGAACGATTGCGGCGGAATAAACTGCGAGTGCTCATCTAATTTCGAAGTCAGCCCACTGAGGGCCGATTCCAGCAACTCGCGGCGATCGACCTCGTCGACGTAAAACGAATCGATTTTATCGATCGCATCGCCGACGACTAAGGCACTGTGCGTGCGTCGGGCCGTCAGGTGACACAGCAATGACACGACCGTGACGATCAGCAAAATGTGATAATTTCTCAAAGGCATTCGGTTACCATAGCGGTCGTGTAAGAAACCGGACTGAGGCCGCGGGAAGGGATTGGTTGCTCTTGCTAACCCGACTCGCAAACAAGGCGTCGGTGCTCACCATTAGCGCACTGCCAAGTATTTAGCTCACTGCCAGGTAAACTGCGCAGCGACACTTTGTTATTCAAGATAACCTGCGGTGCAAGCACGGAAGAGCTTCCAGTACCCTCAGCGTAACCGAACGGGCCACACCGGTTAAGCTGGAGGATTCCTTGGACCGGCGGAAAAGCCTACGATGTCGTCTCGTTAGTGGACGGTGGGCTCGGTTTTGACGCCGTGCGCTGCGGTTCTGACCTGTTTCGGCCGCGCTGCGGCGATGCTGTTTGAAAACGTGCCTAGAAGGATGCAGTGATGCCCCAAACGAGCGGAAAGAAAAGACTTCTGATGATCGTCGGCGATTTCGTGGAAGATTACGAAGCGATGGTGCCGCTGCAGATTTTGCTCTGTGCAGGTCACGAGGTGGCAACCGTCTGCCCAGGCAAAACGGCTGGCGATCACGTGGTGACCGCCATTCATGATTTCGAAGGCCATCAGACGTACAGTGAAAAGCCCGGACATCGGTTCGCGATCAACACCGATTTTGACGGTGTCGATGCGGCTAGCTATGACGGGTTGGTGATCCCCGGTGGCCGGGCACCGGAGTACCTGCGGTTGAACGAGCGCGTGCTTGAAATCGTGCGGCACTTCATGACGGAAAACAAACCGGTTGCCGCGATCTGTCATGGACCGCAAATTTTGGTCGCCGCCGATGTGCTGTCGGGTCGCCAATGCAGCTCCTATCCCGCGTGCAGTCCGGAAGTGACCCGTGCGGGCGGGCAATACATAACACCGGCCGACACAATGGATTCGGCACACGTCGATGGGAACCTCGTCACCGCTCCCGCCTGGCCGGCCCATCCCGCTTGGATGCGAGCCTATCTAAACCTGTTGGAGGGCTGAGCAAGTTGATCGATTCCTTGCCGTTCGCTGCTCCTTTGGCGTTGGTCTGGTCGTCGATCGACACCTGGGCGATCGTGACCGCGGCGCTGATCGGCGCGGCGTGTGCGATTCCAGGTTGCTATCTGTTTTTGCGGAAGCAAAGCATGATGGCCGACGCTCTGACGCATGCGGTGCTGCCAGGTGTGATCTTGGCGTTTTTGATTGCCGGTTGGATGGAATCCGCGGGATGGGTGGATGAAGAAGGCGGCTGGGGCGTGCGTCACTTAATGATGCTCAGCGGCGCGATGCTGGCGGGTCTGTTAACGGCTTGGCTGTCGGAGTGGATTGGCGACAGCGATTGGGTGCGTGCCGACGCGGCGTTGGGGACGGTCTTTACCACGCTGTTCGCCATCGGCCTGATCTTGCTCAGCCGGTTCGCGAACCACGCCGATGTCGATCTCGATTGTGTCCTCTACGGCAATCTCGAAATGGTCGGCTACACCGACTACGTGGTGCCGCTGGAAACGCTGCTGTGCGGTGCGATGCTGGTATTCAATGTGATCGCGGTGGTGGTCATGTTTAAAGAACTTTCGATCACTACTTTTGATCCGCAGTTGGCCGCGTCGCTGGGATTTCGACCGGAGACTTTGCATTTCGCCTTGTTGGCGGTCACCACGGCGACGTTGGTCACGGCTTTCGAAGTCGTTGGTAGCATTTTGGTGATCGGCATGCTGATCTTGCCCGCCGCGACGGCCTTTTTTCTCACCCGCCGCCTGCCTGCGATGTTGCTGATCGCGTGCATCGTCGCGGTGCTGTCAGCGGTCATTGGGCATCTGACGGCGATCACCTTGCCGGGACCGTTGACCTCCGCCCTCGGATTGCCGTTCGTTCGCGACGTCAAGACTTCGGGGATGATCGTGCTGGTCGCTGCGGCGGGACTGGGATTGGCACTGTTGTTGGGGCCGGAACGCGGCGTGTTGATCGACCGTTACCGTCGCTCGGCGGAGGTCCATCCGGACGCCGAGTAACTCAGGTGCCGAGGAAGCGATTGTCGATCAGTCGCGTGCTGCCGACATGAGCCGCAATCAGTGCAATCGCGTCGTCGTCCGCCTCGCGATGCGAACGCAGTTGCCATCGGTCGACGACGACGGCGTAGTCGACCGATTCGACGCCCGCGGCAAATAACCGCTGCTGCATGAGCGCTTCCAGCGTGGCCCTCTGACGCTCGCCGGCGGCAAAGGCGTCACGCGCCGCAGACAGGGCTCGGCTCAGGCCCAATGCGCGGTCGCGGTCGCCGGGCGACAGATAGCGGTTGCGGGAACTCAGCGCTAACCCATCGGGTTCGCGAACCGTCGGCACCAGTTCGAGCTCGATTCCAAAATCGAGATCCTCGGTCATCTGCTGCAGTACTCGCGCCTGCTGGTAATCTTTCTGGCCGAAAAAGGCATGCGTGCAAGGCAGGATGTGAAACAGCTTGGTGACGACCGTCGTGACCCCGCGAAAGTGTTCGGGACGTTTTTCGCCTTCCAGCGTTTCGCCAACCGCCGGGGGCAGGACGTAGGTCGAAAAATCGGGCCCGTAAATCGGTTCCCCGTCGGGAACAAACACCGCATTCATGCCCGCTTGCCGCAGCAACCGCAGGTCGTCTTCAAGCGTCCGCGGGTAGCGTGCCAAATCTTCGTGAGGCGCGAACTGCGTCGGATTCACAAAGATCGTCGTCGCCGCCGCGTCACAACGCTCGACGGCGCGTTCGGCCAATGCGCGATGCCCGGCGTGCAAGGCGCCCATGGTGGGGACCAAGCCAACCGTACGACCTTGAACGCGTTGCCGCATCACCCAGTCGCGGGCGGCCGCTTTCTCAGAAATCACAAGCATGAAAGAAGCCTCAAGCGGCACATTCTAAGAAGTGGCTTGCTGCAAAACCTCTTCGGTCACATAGATCGGCAAGGGCGGGTCGAAGGTCACCGCAACCGCGATCGCATCGCTTGGCCGCGCATCAATTTCAATCACCTCACCGTCTCGTTTCAGTCGCAACTGGGCAAAGTAAGTATGCTCGTGCAAATCGCTGATCACGACGCTCTCTACCTCGGCACCCAACTCTTCGGCAACGCTCACAATCAGATCGTGTGTTAACGGTCGAGGCGGTTGGTAGCCTTCTTTGACGCGTCGATCAATGTTCGTCGCCTCGAAGATGCCGATCAAAATCGGAAACTGACGTTCGCCGTTGACTTCCTGAAGATAGATGACTTGGTTGTCACTGATCTCGCTGATAATGATCCGCGCTAGTTGCATTTGCACGGGCATTGGGGGACTCGCTGCAATAAAGGAGAGAAGGGGAAGTAGAAGAGCTTCCGTACGTCGGCAGTATAGCCCATTCCGGGCTCGTACGTATGCGGGTTTGGTGATGGTTGGAACCGGCTCGTTGTTCGCGTCAGGCCGGTTGTTGGTTGTCCGCGGGTTTGTCCGCCCGCTGCGGAACGTCTCACATGCGTGGTGGGCAATGCTGGCAAAGGCCGGGCAGCAATCCAAATCCTTACGGCCAGCGGGACGCGGCGTCTCAAGGAGGCGGTGCCTTTGGCGGGCGGGTCGTTGGGCGTGTTGGCGTGAGTGACTGAAAGCGGTCAGCGCGTAAAAAAACCGCGTTCATGTAAAGCACACGATCGCGGCGTATTTTGTCCTGCCGGCCAAGCTAGCCGAGGTGTTCTTTTTAAGACTTCGAGCTGGCTAGAGCTCGCAGTTCTTCCAACTCTACCGAGAGGCGGTGCCGCAGTGGGCTTTCACATCGCAGTTCATCGAGCATCTCTTCGGCTTTATCGAAGGTCTCCTCGGTTCGCTCGCCAGTGCTCATGAGTGAGCGGAAACTTTTTTCCACCTGAGATTCGGTCAGCAAGGTTTTCTCCTTATGGGGCTGCCGTGCCTCGTCATACCAATCGCGGTGCTGGCCACCTGGCACCTGCCGAAAACGATGCTTGGTAAGACGTCACGGTAACTTGCATTCTAGGCAGAACCCTTACTGCGCCAACCCTAAAGAGGCCGCCGGAAAGGTGCCGCGGGGAATTATCGTCGCTGGAAATCGGCGGAACGTGACCTACGTTTGAAAAACGTTCTCGTTTCGATGTTTGATGTTGTTGCCATGTTCCATTTCTGTTTCGTTTTCCTCGGTCTCGCTCTGTGCGTCTTCGTGAGCATGCAGTTGAGCGGCTTTACGCTGACGTGGTACCGCGAGTCCACACGACACCGCAGTCGCGAACGACTGATTCGCAGGGAAATCGAGCTGCGTTGTGCCGCTTTGGAACGGCAAACGATGCTGGCGCTGACGGCTCGACAAGCTTGGACGGGATGGCGAAAGCTGATCGTGGTGGAAAGGGTCGATGAGTCCCCCGATTGCCGCTCTTTTTTCCTGACATTCCCGGATGGAACGCCGTTACCACCGTTTCGACCGGGACAATACATCACCGTCGGCCTCCCCAGTGCCGATGGCCAACCCATCCTCAGTCGCTGCTACAGTTTGTCCGACGCGCCCGATCCTCGCTATTGGCGGATCACCGTCAAACGCGTCCCCGGCGGGCAGATGAGCAACCGATTGCATGATGAATGCCAGCCAGGAGATGCCTTGTTGGTCCGCGCTCCGGGGGGCAAGTTCGTGCCGTCCCTCAGCGAAGATCGTCCGCTGGTCATGGTGGCCGCGGGAGTGGGGATCACACCGATGGTGTCGATGATTCGCTACTGCCTCACCTGGCAACCACGTCGTCCCCTGGTGCTATACTACCAACTGCGCAGCGGAGAGCACGCTCCGTTCCTAGCAGCGCTCCGCCTGTGGCAAGACCAGCACCCCATGCTGCGCGTTGTCACCTGCTTCAGCCAACCGAGGCCGGGAGAGACTCCCGACTTTAAGGGGCGCTTGAACGCTCGATTGGTCCGAGACCACGTGGAAGCCTTGGATGGCCAGTTTTTTATCTGTGGTCCTGACGTCTTCATGAAGTCGATTCGTCACAACCTCATTCTTGGCGGCATTCCGGCCGATGCGGTCTGCATCGAGTCTTTTGGAGCTTCCAAACCGACGCCGGCCAAGGGCAACCCAATGGTGGCCGTCGATGTCCCCGGATCCGGCGAAGAGCTTCCTCAGACGGCGCAAGTTGCGTTCCAACAATCAAACTGCGTGACAACATGGTCGGGCGACGATGCTTCCTTGCTGGACGTCGCCGAACGATCGGGCGTGTCGCTCGACAGCGGGTGCCGCGAAGGACAATGCGGAGCCTGCGCGGTGCGACTGTTACGCGGCAAGGTGCGGTATCACTCGGAACCAGCAAGCGGAAGCCTGGAAGCCAACGAGGTGCTGGCGTGTATCGCACGTCCGCAAGGCAACGTGGAACTAGATGCCTGAGCACGTCGCAAGGACGTTTTCAGTGTCACGATGGCAAGCTAGCACGTTACGGAGCCATCAGATACGCCATCAAGTCGCGCACTTCGCCGGACGACCAATCGTCCAGCAATCCATCGGGCATCAACGACAGTTCGGTTGCTCGGATCGTTTCAACACGGTGCTGCGGAATCGTCTCCAGCTTCGTCGCTGTCTGAACACGCAGCGTTTGCGACGTCTGACCGACGATCACGCCGTTGATGACTCGACCATCGTCCAGCAACACAACGCTGACGCGATAGTTCGCCGGCACGGCCGCCGATGGAGCCAAGATGTTTTCCAACCAATAGGTAACGTTACCACGTTGGGCACCCGTTAGGCCGGGCCCAATCTCGCCCCCTTCGCCGAACAGCTTGTGACAGCTGCCACAGGTTTTGGCAAACAAGGCCTTGCCAGCCGAAAGATCAGCCGCGGCCAATCGCGCTGCGGTCAGCGCTTCCTTTAAGGCGTGCGTTTGCTTCACACGATCGGCTTGAATCAAACGCCGTTCCGGCCACAACCGCAACACCCGCGCGTTCAGCTCGCTATCGCCCAGCAACTGGATCTGTCGAAGTGCGGAGGCTGAAACATCCTCTTTGGATATGGCATTTTCCTCGGTCGCTTGCAGCAGCATGGCTGCCCAGGCCGGTCGCTGGATCAACGACTCGATCGCCGCTTGGCGTCCGTCGATCGGCAAGCGATGATATTCTTGAACTACCGTTTGGGGATACGAATCGGGTGCTGCCAAAGCCAGGCCGCGAACCGCCGCAGCACTCATCCTGCGATCCCGCAGCAACCGCTCAAGTTGCTCCGTCAAGCCAGCCGCATTGGCCGCCGCTAAAGCTTCGACGGCGCGAATCCGACTGACGGTCGGCTGCGCCCCATCGCCGACGATCGCAAGTAATGATTCCGCACCACGCCCGCTGCCAAACACCAACGACAACTCGCCCACCAAACCTCGCAGCGAAGCCTGATGGTGATCTTGAAGACGTTCGGCCAACTCCGACCAACCGGCTGGTTCGGGCGCGGTTGACCAACCCGTCAACGCGGCGGCGACCCCCGACAACAGCAACCACTGTTCGTCCACGTCGTTACTGCGGGCGATGACTTGCACGACGCCGTCGATTGCCGCCGGGTTGGTATCGAGCGAAAAGGCCAGTCGCTGAGCGATGAACCGCTTTAGCTTCGGCATGGCGGACGATTGCAAACAGGCCACCGCGGCAGACGGATTGTTCGCGACGAGCGGTTCGATGCCGTACCAGACTAAATTCGGCAACACACGATCTTCGGCAAACCTCGCTTGGCTGGCTAACGCAGCGGCGACTTGCCACCGTGCTGCGTCGTCTAATTTCGGCAAGGCGGACGCGGCGTAGGTGAGCACCAAACCCGACTGATCTTCCGCCGCCATCTCGGCGATTCGCTGTTGAGCCGCGTCGGACACCATCGACGCGTCGGCAAGCATACGCAACGACCAAACGCGAACATGTTCGTCGGCATGTCTGGAAAGCTCCAGCAACTCTGCCGGTTCCAGCGCGTCGATGACTCGCAGCGTCCACATCGCTCGCAGCACTCGCAACGGATCGTCGGCTTGCAAGGCGCTACGCAGGATGGCCACAGCCGGTTCCAAGGCGTGCCCCAACGCTGCCTGCTGATGTAATTGATGACGCGCCTGTCGCGATTGCCAAACCGCATCGGCGAGACTCCAGTTGGCCAGTGCGGCTTGATCGTCTTGCGGCATACGAGTGGGCCGATCGTTGGCGGTATGGTTTTCATGTTTGATTGTGAAGATCCGCCCCGAGCTCCGGTGCACTCCGTCGTTTTCATGGCACTCGCCGGTATCCGACCAGTCCAACACGTAAACTTCACCGGTCGGCCCGCTGAGCAGATCGATGCCGCGGAACCACGCATCCTGCGACTTGGCAAAGTCCGCTTGATGTCGGCCCACGTAGGTGGCACCCTCGCGATGCAAGGAATCGCGATTGATCCTCCGACCATGAAAGTTCAGCGTGAACAACGAGTCTCGATAGGACTCCGGCCACTGACTGTCTTGATAGATCAACATGCCTGAATGAGCATGTCCGCCGCCCGCGGCATCGCTGCCCGCGCTGAGCCCTTTCTTCTGTGCCGTCCAACCTTCGTGGGTTTCGTCCCAGTGCACGTGATCGGCGGTTTGCGAGATCAATTCGTAGAGGTGCGGATTGGCGTGCTCCCCATGCATCCGCTGGAAATAGGCTCCCGGCACGCCGTGCCATAAGTGGCCGATCACGGTGTTGATGAAAAACAGTTCGCCGTGACGATCCCAATCCATGCCCCACGGATTTGTGGTGCCGCGACAGACGACATCGAACAGGCGACGCGTGGGATGAAAACGCCAAATACCACAATCCATTCGCACCCGGTCTTCCTCAGGCGCGCCAGGTGCGGCCACCATCGAAACGGCTTGGACCCCGTGCCGACCGTACAGCCAACCGTCGGGTCCCCAACGCAGCCCGTTGACGAAGTTGTGCCGGACGCTATCGGCTTGCCAACCTTCCAGCATCACCTGCGGCGGCCCATCGGGGACCAGGTCACCATCCGCGTCAGGTATGAAGATCAGATGCGGCGCGCACAACGCCCACACTCCACCAAAGCCCACTTCGACACTCGTCAATCGCTCTGCTTGGTCGCAAAACACCGTCCGCTTGTCGGCCTTGCCATCTCCATCCTCATCCTCCAACACCACAATGCGGTCTCGCAGCGACAAGTCGAAATTGATACCGCTGCGGGCGTAGGTGTAATTCTCCGCCACCCAAAACCGACCTTGCGAATCGATCGTCATCCCGATCGGTTGTCGGACCATCGGCTCGCTGGCAAACAGCTCGACCTGAAATCCAGGCGGCACCTCCATCGTGTCGGCCGCCTGTTGCGCAGCCATGCGAGGCGGACCCGTTTCGGGATCGTCGTAAGGTTTTGGGAACGGGGTCGTCTGCGCCGATAGATTCGGCGCTCCAAACCACGGGGCTAACACCACCAAAGACAACAGGAGATACCGCATAGCGCTGAGCCTCGGGAGCAGGCGATCAGGGGAGGGAGGGTCGTTGCGAAATAGCGAGGGCGAACCAACGGCTTCTAAGCGTTGTAAGCCTGAACAAGTTCTTCAGGGACCGGTTGCAATCGACCCGTGCGATCGATTACCGCCAACGTCACGTCGGCTTCCACCAACAGCGTTGAATCTCGCCGAATTTCATAATGATGCATGATCTTCGCATTCGTGACACGCGTCACCTGAGACGTCACGGAGATCAAGTCATCGTACCGCGCCGGCGCCTTGTAGCGGCAATCGACCCGGACCACGACAACCAGTTGCCCGGCAGCTTCCATCTCGCGGTAACTGCCACCCGCCGCCCGCAGCATTTCCGTTCGCCCGATCTCGAAATAACGAAGGTAATTCGAGTGATGCACCAAGCCCATTGGGTCGGCTTCGTCGTAACGGACGCGGAGTTCGATCGTATGTTCGCGAATCATGGGGGCAGTATAGCAGTAACCTGAGGCGAGGCGTTTGGAGGCAACACGGCGGCCTGGGCAGGAAGCATTTCAGCAACCGTGCAGCGCCCACCATGAAATTTGGGAACGTTTTCTTGTGGTTGGCGAGGGGTTCGACGGTTGGTGGGGTTTAAAGGCCTTCTTGCCTCAGTTTTGTTCGTGTGCTGAAGCGACGCGTAAAAGGTCGTTTGCTGGTGGAAGATGTTGGCCATTCGCTTATACTGTATGCTTGACCGAGCTTCCACGAAGTTCCACCCACCGCGTGTAACGCTTACACCCTCCCTCGGATTTCCCGGTATTGAAGGACGCCTTGTGTACCTCAAGCTCTTAATTTGGTCCATTCGCCCGACAATGGCCCTGGCCGTCTTGGCGGTTCCGGCTTTTTTCGCTCCCGTGCATTTACTGGGCGACGAGACGGCCGGTTCGGTAACGGAAGACGGCGCTGCTTTCTTTGAACACTCGGTGCTTCCGATCCTCGAAAAAAATTGTTTCTCGTGCCATGCCGAGGACAAATCGAAGGGAGGATTTCAGATCGATACGCGCAGCCGATTGGTCCGTGGTGGCGAATCAGGCGCGGTGATCGATTTTGAGGATCCCGGTTCGGGTACGCTGCTGGAAGCGGTCCGATACGAAGGGTA
Organism: uncultured Pirellulaceae bacterium; assembly: GCA_964477385.1. GTDB lineage: Bacteria > Planctomycetota > Planctomycetia > Pirellulales > Pirellulaceae > Roseimaritima. Next base: position 3,969 of record CAYZHQ010000041.1, on the reverse strand, counting down.
CGAGATGCCGCCTCGTGGAAAACTGCCTGCCGAAGAGATCGCGATCATCGAACGCTGGGTGGCAATGGGCGTACCTTATCCGGCAAGCCGCATCGGCGACGCGGACGAGCAACGCGTCGAAGCTCCGGGAGCTCACATCACCGATGCCGACAAGGCCTTTTGGTCGTACGCCCCTTTGGCTGACCCCACGCCACCGAGTCCCATCGACAAGTCTTGGGGGCAAAATCCTGTCGATGCATTCATCGCTGCTCGCCGCGAAGATGCGAACTTAACTCCCAACCCACCGGCGGCCCCTGCCAAGCTGATCCGACGGTTACATTACGATTTGACCGGATTGCCTCCCAGCCAAGAGTTGGTGAAACAGTTCAACGCCGATCCGACACAGGCTCAATACGCTCAGATTGTTGATCGCCTCCTGGCAACGCCCGAATACGGCGAGCGCTGGGGACGGCATTGGCTGGACCTCGTCCGTTACGCCGAAACCAACAGCTATGAACGCGATGCGGCCAAACCCGAAGTCTGGCGCTATCGTGACTACGTGGTGAATTCGTTCAATCAAGACAAACCGTTTGATACCTTCGCCGCTGAGCAGATCGCGGGCGATGAAATGGAGTACAACGATGAACGGCTGATCGCGACCGGTTTCTATCGCTTGGGGATTTGGGACGACGAACCGGCGGATCGCAAGCTGGCCCTCTACGATGACTTGGACGATATCGTCGCGACGACCAGTCAAGTCTTCTTGGGAATGACGATCAATTGTGCTCGCTGCCATGAACACAAAATCGATCCGATCATGCACGCCGATTACTACCGCATGCTGGCGTTCTTCTCCGGCCTGAATCGTTACAGCAATGATTCGTTGCGTCCCCTCGCGCCCCCCGCCAAGTCGCGTGAGCTACTCGCTCAAGAACGTCGCTATAACGACAATCGCAATCGCCTGAATCGAGAGATCGACAAGATCGAAAAGAAATTGCGTCCCGATCTGGTCAACGTCGAAAAAGAAGAATTCCGTCATGAGATGAATCGTCCCAAGCTGGCCGAAGCGCGCATCGGTGGTCTGTTCACCAAGGAACAGGTTGATCAATATGCAGCCGACCTAGAAGCTCGCCGCGAACTGGAACGCAATAAGCCTCAGCGGCTCGGCCAGGCCCTCTGCGTTACCGAAATCGGCAGCGAAGCTCGACCGACCTTCGTGTTGACTCGCGGGAATCCGCATGCCGAAGGCGAGCCGGTCACGCCCGGTTTTCCGACGGTGCTAGGGGGCCAAGAAGCCGAGTACGAAGCGCCCGCCGATACCGGGACGACCGGCCGACGAACCGCGCTGGCGGAATGGATCGGGGATCACAAGGCCCAACCGATGACCGCCCGCGTGACCGCCAACCGTTTATGGCAGTACCACTTCGGGCGAGGGTTGGTACGCACTCCCAATGACTTCGGATTTCAAGGCAGCCCGCCAACGCATCCGGAACTGCTGGACTACCTCGCGAGTCGTTTGGTCGAAAACGACTGGCATCTCAAGCCGCTGCATCGGTTGTTGCTGCTGTCGAGCACCTATCAAATGGACTCGACGTCGCGTGACGATGCGTTCGCGGTCGATCCGATCAACGATACGTTTTGGCGATTTGATCCAAGACGTTTGAGTGCCGAGGAAATCCGAGATTCCATGTTGGTCGCCTCGGGACAATTGAACTTGAAAAAGTCAGGGCCAAGTATCTACCCGGTCATCGAAGCGGAAGTGCTGGCGGGACAAAGCCGACCCGGTCATGGCTGGGGCAATTCCAGCGATGCCGACCGAGCCCGTCGCAGCATCTACATTCACCTCAAACGCTCGCTGAAGGTGCCGCTGTTGGCTGCCTTTGATGCCGCCGATACCGACTTTACCTGTCCGGTTCGCTTTGCGACCACACAACCAACGCAAGCGCTCGGTTTGATGAACGGGCAGTATGCTCGACAGACAGCCGCCAAAATGGCCAAGGATGTTGTCGATACGCTGCCTGAAGCGTCCCTCGAACAGCGTGCGACAGAAGTCCTCCGGCGGGTCACGCAACGTGACCCGCAACCTCAAGAGGTCGCGCGCGGCATCGAGTTCGTCAGCAAGTTGCGCGAACAACACGAACAGGACGAGCAAACGTCGCTCGAACTGTTTTGCTTGTTAGCACTTAACCTGAATGAATTTGTCCATCTCGACTGATTCTGCCCGACGAGTCGTGACACACACAGAACTACCATTCTCCTCCTGAAACTACGAATGGACCATGAGCAAGCCAACTGAATTTTGCGGACGTACTCGACGCCAACTCCTATGGGAAATGGGCTGCGGTTTTACCGGCACCGCGCTGGCGGGATTGCTCGGGGCGGACGGGTTCTTTAACAGCCAAGCCGTTGCGGCCGACGGGCGAACGCCATTTGTCAATCCGCTGCGGGCCAAGGAACCTCCGAAACCAGCCAAAGCCAAGAACGTCATCTTCCTGTATATGTATGGCGGACCGAGTCACATCGATACGTTCGACTACAAACCGGCAATGGTCGGGATGGATGGCAAGACCATCGAAGTCAAAACGTTCGGACGCGGTGGGCACCGCAACAAGGGACGCATCGTCGAACCGCGATGGAAGTTCAACCAATACGGTCAATGCGGCAAATGGGTCAGCGATCTGTTTCCGAATTTGGCAACGTGCGTTGACGATATCTCGTTCTTGCACTCGATGACCGCCGATTCGCCGATTCACGGTTCGGCCATGCTGCAGATGAACAGCGGTCGGATCCTCAGTGGCAGCCCCTGTCTCGGCTCTTGGGTTAACTATGGTCTCGGCACGGTGAATCAAAACCTGCCCGGCTTCGTGGTGATGCTCGATCCGCGGGGCGGTCCCATCAGTGGTGCGAAGAACTGGAGTGCCGGCTTTATGCCCGCACACTATCAAGCGACGGTGATGAAGAGCAAAGGGACGCCGGTCCTGAACCTCAGTCGCCCCGATGATGTCACCGACCCGATCCAACGCGAACTGCTCGATACGCTGCGTGACTACAACGATGCTCACGCAATGTCGCGGACCGGCAATAGCGATTTGGATGCCCGTATCGCGAGCTACGAACTGGCGTATCAGATGCAATCGACCACTCCCGAAGCGGTCGATTTGGCGTCGGAAGATGAACGCACGCTGGAGATGTACGGGATGAACGATCCGACCAGCGCCACCTTTGGCAAACAGTGCTTGATGGCACGACGATTGGTCGAACGGGGAGTTCGATTCGTGCAAATCTACTCGGGCGGTGCCCATAACGACGACAACTGGGACGCGCACTCCGACATGGAACGCAACCACAACCTGCACGCCAAGGAGACCGACAAGCCGATCGCGGGCTTGATCAACGACCTGAAGCAACGTGGGATGCTGGAAGATACGTTGATCGTTTGGGGTGGTGAGTTTGGCCGCCAGCCAACGGCAGAGTATGCCGAAGGGACCGGCCGCGACCACAACGCGTACGGATTCACCATGTGGATGGCCGGTGGCGGCGTCAAAGGTGGCGTGAGCGTCGGCAAGACGGACGAACTAGGCTCGGCGGCGGTCGAAAATCGTTTTCACGTCAAGCATCTGCATGCCACGATTTTGGAACTGATGGGATTGGAGCCAAATGATCTAACCTACTTCTACGGTGGCTTGGACCAAAAACTGGTCGGCGTGGAAGGGGCTCAACCGATCACCGAAATCATGGCCTAAGCGGCTCGTTCCTGGCTGCCCGATGGCGAAACGAAAAACCGAAATCAAGATGCGGAGCTGTGGCATCTACACCCATTGGGATGCAAGCTCCAAGGATCTGCCGCAGTTCGCCGAAGCGACAACACGCGTCCCTGCCAACGTGGGCGTGGAGTTCGGCTTCATCGTCAACATCAAAGGCTGCAAGAACCAACAGCTCGAGTACTGCATCGATCACCCGGGGATTCTAGACGCCAACGGCAAACGGCGG
>CAYZHQ010000040.1:45324-45390 GCA_964477385.1 uncultured Pirellulaceae bacterium | reverse complement strand
GCCGCGGAAGCACCGATCGCCGAAGCACTTGTCGCGGAAGAGCCTGTCGCGGAAGAGCCTGTCGCG
>CAYZHQ010000040.1:0-45224 GCA_964477385.1 uncultured Pirellulaceae bacterium | reverse complement strand
GAAGCACCTGTCGCGGAAGCACCTGTCGCGGAAGCACCTGTCGCGGAAGCACCTGTCGCGGAAGCACCTGCCGCGGAAGCACCTGCCGCGGAAGCACCTGCCGCGGAAGTACCTGTCGCGGAAGAGCCTGTCGCGGAAGCACCTGCCGCGGAAGTACCTGCGGCCAAAGAACAGATCACCGAAGCCCCCGCTGCCGAGAAGACTAAAACGTCGCCGCGGCCGCAGGCGGATCATGACAAGCCTCAGGCAACGGACCACGGGAGGACTGTGGCCGACATTGAAGAATCTGCGGAGCCGACTTTCCGCGACCTGGAGTTGCTCGACAGCGTCCAGCAAGCGATCGAAAAATCGGGCTACGACAAGCCGACCGAAATTCAGTCCCAGATCATTCCTCACATGCTTGAAGGTCGCGACGTGCTGGCGCAGTCGCAGACCGGCACCGGCAAAACGGCCGCCTTCGCGCTGCCGATCCTATCGCGCATCGACGTGAAGAAGAAAGCACCGCAAGTCCTGGTGTTGGCTCCGACGCGGGAACTGGCGATTCAAGTCGCCAAGTCTTTCTCGACTTATGGTGCCAACGTGCGAGATTTTCGCGTCGTGGCGATTTACGGTGGCCAAGACTACGAAGCTCAACTGCGTGCCTTGCGACGTGGTGTTCAAGTTGTCGTGGGAACGCCGGGCCGCGTGATCGACCATGTGAACCGGGGCTCGCTGGACCTTAGCGAAATCGAATGCCTCGTCTTGGACGAAGCCGATGAAATGCTCAACATGGGTTTTCTCGAGGACGTTCAATTTGTGCTCGAGAAGACTCCCGATGATCGTCAAGTCGCCCTGTTCTCCGCCACGCTACCCGCACCGATCCGCAACATCGCGCAGCGTTATCTGAACGATCCGGCCAAGATCACGATCAAAACCAAAACGATGACCGCCGCTTCGATTCGGCAACGTGCCGTCTTCGTTACGGTGCGTGACAAGATCGACGTGCTGACTCGGATCTTAGAGATCGACGAAACCGATGGCGTGATCGTCTTTACGAAGACACGCGAAGCCACCGTGACGGTCGCCGAAGCGCTGAATCAGCACGGCCTCTCCGCCGTCGCATTGAATGGCGACATGCCTCAAAAAGTTCGCGAACGAACGATCGAGCAGCTCAAGTCCGGTCGGTTGAATATCCTCGTGGCAACCGATGTCGCGGCTCGCGGCTTGGACGTTTCACGCATCAGCCATGTGTTCAACTATGACCTGCCTCATGACAGCGAATCGTACATTCACCGGATTGGTCGAACCGGCCGAGCCGGTCGCAAAGGCGAAGCGATCATCTTCCTATCAGGCAGCCAAAAGGGACGCTTACGCGGCATCGAACGCACCACCAAGCAACCGATCGAAATCATCCAAGCTCCAACGGCTGATGAAATCAACGCCGCACGAGCGGAACGATTCAAGCAACGTATCACTGACGTCGCGGCGGCAAAGGATCTGACGATTTTCAAAAAGATCATCGCCGAGTATGCCGAAGAAACTGGCAAGCCGATGGAAATCATCGCCGCAGCGCTTGCCGAAATTGGACAGCAGGGAAGGCCTTTCTTTATGAAGGACCTGCCGAAGAGCAAGAAACGCGACCATGAGGCACGCGGTAGCCACGACCGAGAGCATCGGCACAGTAACGGCCACGGCCACGGCGACTTCGAGCAACGCGGCAAACGGACCGGACGGGCACCGGGTCGCCGCCTGGGACCGCCGGCCGCCGGGATGACGCGGTACCGTATCGAAGTCGGCGGCCGTGATGGTGTCAGCCCCGGTAACATCGTCGGCGCGATCGCCAACGAAGCGGGAATCCAGGGCGACTTTATTGGTCCGATCTCGATTCAAGATTCCTTTAGCACCGTCGACCTGCCCGATGGCATGCCTCGCGACATTTACCAAACGCTGCGGAACACTTGGGTCAGCGGCAAGCAGCTACGGATTCGCTACTTGGCGGCCGAAGATGGCGACCAACGTCCCGTGCGCGGTAGCAGCCACCACGGCAGCAAACCCCATGCTGGCAAAGCGGGCGGACCCCGGAAAAAACCCTTTAACGCCAGCAAAGGCTTTCACGGCGGCAAAAAGAAAAAGAAAAAAGAACAGGCATAAACATTGCTGACGGTAGTCGGTTGAACCTTACGAAAGCGGTGTGACTCCTCGTCACACCGCTTTTCGCTTGCTGGGCGACTGGCAACGCATTCGTTTGCCAACTCATCCGTTCGCAAGGGGGGAGCCCCTATTAAACTACGAACAACCGCGGCATGGCATGAGAGCCGTCGGCCATCTCCGAGCCCGCCGGGATGAGCAGCCCTCCTGGAATGAATCCCAAAGTACAGCATTCCGCCTCGGTTTTGAGTTAAAGTTCACCCACACCACGTCGCACAAACTGGCCCATTGACCTGCGGCAGGCCTTGCGAAAAGTTAAGGTGGAGGGCCACGCAGTGGTGCATAATCCCCACTCGGCGGATTTACGGATCCTTCCAAAACGGCACACCAGTTTTCGCCTATCGCTAGGACGATATGACTTTCAACCAAACGCCCTCATCCTCTTCTTCAATGCTTTCACCGCGCTCCCTGGTCAGCGACATCACCGCTAGCGGCGTGGTTTTTCTGGTCGCGCTTCCGCTTTGCCTGGGGATCGCACTCGCTTCGGGGGCTCCGCTTTTTTCTGGCCTGATAGCGGGTATCGTGGGCGGCATTATTGTGGGATGGGTCAGTGGCTCGCATACGAGCGTCAGCGGACCTGCGGCAGGTTTGACGGCGATCGTCGCAGCGCAGATCGCCATTTTGGGATCTTTCGAAGCCTTCCTGTTTGCGGTGCTGATCGCCGGCATCATGCAGGTCGTCTTTGGAATCGCCAAAGCCGGGGCCTTGTCAGCCTTCTTCCCGTCCAGCGTCATCAAAGGCTTATTAGCTGCGATCGGGGTCATCCTGATTCTTAAACAGATTCCTCACCTGCTAGGACACGACACCGACCCCGAAGGCGAGATGTCGTTTTCCCAACCCGACGAAAAGAACACCTTCACCGAACTGTGGACGTTGTTCGAAGGCGAGATCCACATCGGTGCCGTTGTGATTGGCTTGGTCTCGGTGGCGATTCTGGTCCTCTGGCAAACATGGAAGCCGCTCAAGAAGTCGCTCGTCCCAGCCCCTTTGATCGTCGTTCTGACGGGGATCGCGATTGCCGAAGCCTTCCGTAGGCTCGGCGGACAGTGGGTTGTGGAAGGCAACCACTTGGTTGAGGTTCCGGTCCCCGAAAGTATCGGCGACTTCCTAGGATTCCTCACCACCCCCGATTTTGCTCAATGGACCAACCCAGCGGCCTACTTCGCCGCGATCACGATCGCTATCGTCGCCTCGCTCGAGACGCTGTTGAACCTGGAGGCGGTCGACAAACTGGACCCCCAACAACGAAACTCGCCGGCCAGTCGCGAGCTGGTCGCCCAAGGCTTTGGCAACATGACGGCCGGTTTGTTAGGGGGCATCCCAGTGACCTCGGTGATTGTCCGAGGTTCGGTCAATGTCAATTCGGGGAGTAAAACAAAGCTCTCCGCGATCCTGCATGGATTTTTACTGCTCATCTTCATCGGACTGTTTCCGATGTACTTGAACATGATCCCGCTGTCGGCGCTGGCCGCCATCCTATTCGTCACCGGCTTTAAATTGGCCAGCCCCAGCCTGTTTCGCCAAATGTGGCAAGAAGGCCGCTACCAATTCATTCCTTTCATGATCACCCTGGTTTCGATTGTCTTTACCGACTTGTTGATCGGGATCCTGATCGGCTTGGCGGTCAGTTTGCTATTCATTTTAAACAGCAGCCTGCGACAACCGATCCGCCGGATTGTGGAAACTCACCTCGCCGGCGACGTGATGCACATCGAGTTAGCCAATCAGGTTAGCTTTCTCAATCGAGCAGCGCTCAATCGCCTGTTTGACGAAGCCCGACGCGGCTCCAACGTACTGATCGATGCCTCGGCGTCGGACTATATCGATCCCGACGTGCTCAGTTTGATTCGAGAGTTCCAATCCAAAACCGCTCCGGCACGCGGCATCAAGGTCAGCCTCCGAGGATTCCGCGAGCGTTATCGTTTGAAGGATGACATTCAATTCGCCGACTACTCGACGCGCGAGTTACAGGATCAACTCACGCCCGAGCAGGTGATTGAAATCCTCAAGGAAGGCAACCGACGATTTGTGAATGACAATCGCTTGTCCCGTGACTTTGGACGCCAAGTCCATGCAACGGCCGCCGGCCAGAATCCGCTGGCAGTCGTGCTCAGTTGCATCGACTCCCGCGTACCGGCGGAACTGGTGCTCGACGTGGGCTTGGGAGACGTCTTCAGCGTCCGCGTGGCCGGCAATGTGATCGGCACAAAATCGCTCGGCAGTATCGAATATGGCGTCGCTGTGGCTGGAGTCAAACTGGTCCTCGTGATGGGGCACACGCGCTGTGGTGCGGTGACTTCTTCGGTGAAACTGGTCAGCGAGAATCGCAATGCGGAAACCGAAACGGGATGCGAACACTTGCATTCGATTGTCGAAGAGATTGCGCCATCGGTCGTCAACTCTTATTCACGGCCAATTACCGAGATGTCAGAGGCGGAACTGTCCGAGGTGGTCGATGAGGTCGCCAGGCGAAACGTGACCAACACCGTGCGTGTGATCACCGAGCGGAGCACTGTCATTCGCAACGCGGTGGAAGCAGGAAAAGTTAAGGTGGTCGGCGCTTTATATGACGTAAAAAGTGGCGAGATCGAATTTTTCGAACCGTCGCCAACGAGCGACTCGCCTCCCGCCAAAACTGTTTAACTCGGAGCCTCACTTGGATTCCGGCTGTTTGTCATCCACGCCCTTGGTGTCGTCGACTGGCGACAAAGGTCGAACCATAATGTTGCGATACCAAACCTCGGCCCCATGATCGGTCAGCATCAGCCGACCAAAGCGGTTATGGCCGAAATCGGCGGCTCCCGAAAACTTGCTGGACCGAACGCGCCGGTCCCATTCGGCGTCGCCGACGGTGACGCTGACGATGCGTTTGCCATTCAACCAATGCTCCAACTGGTTGGCTCGCACCACAATGCGACTGGTGTTGTATTCATCGCCGGGACGAACAAACTTTTCTAGGTTGGGTTCATATAACGCATACAACGCTCCGGTGCTGCCCTTGCCCGATGGCTGGCCGTTGGTGAACTTGGGATCGTCCATGATCTGATATTCCAGTCCCAGCCAGCGGTTGCCGTATTTCCGCACGCGGTACTTCAGTCCGCTGTTGCCCCGGGCGGCAACCTTCCATTCGAAAGACAAATCAAAGTCACCATATTCCTGCCGGGTGATGATGTTTCCAGAACGACCCTTATCTCTTCGTAAATGGATCACGCCGTCTTCGATTTCCCAAGTTGCAGGCACCGGCTTGCCACCTTCGGTCATCCAATCGTTCAAGTCATCGACCGCAATCAACTGCACATCGGGACGATCCTCCGCCGTAACCCACAGTGTCGTCTCCCAGTACAATATGCCGACCAACACCAGCCACCAACGGCTCGACAAACAGGCGGCGAAGCAGGGCAGGCGACACAACATCGGGCATCTCAATCAGAGGCAGCGGGAAGGTAGTTAGGCGAGCAGGGGGAAGGCTCATTATTGTCGCTGCGGTGCACCGTGAACACCGTTTCCCTGCGTCCCCTTGAAATCACCCGCACGCAGACGCTCGACGTGACTAGCCCCGCCGCGGTTTGACAAACGTCAGAATCGTATAACAGAGCATTTGCTTGCGGCTCGCTTTCTCCAGCCAGCGGGTGGCTCTGGTAAACCGATCGATGTCGCGCGGATCCTTCCAGTCTTGAATGTTGTGATACAGGAATGGATAAGTCGGCAGCGTTCCGGCGTTGATATTTTCTACCTTGTCAAGCTGCAAACCGACGGTGTCTGCCAGCCGCTGGTAAGCGTTCAGTGAGTAAGTCAAGTCGATTGATCCATAGGCCCAGCGGATCGCATCATCGGCCGACAAGTCCGCCTGTGCAAGGAACGTGACCATTCGCTCGGCAGGCACAAAATCGCAGAGCGTCAGTCGTCCGCCTGGCTTCAAGACACGAGTCACTTCGTGAAAGAAGGCTTCACGGTCGAAATGAAACACCGCTTCGACCGACAGCACCCGCTCGCAACTTGCGTCCGACAACGGCAAACGTTCGGCGGCCGCGGTAAGGAATTCAATTTCGTTTCCTTCGTTCGCAACGACTTGTTCGCGAGCTCGCTCCAGTTGCCTCGCATCAATATTAATGCCGCACAGCTTCAGCCCCGTCTGTTGCTGGTTCAAGCGGTCGATGGTGCCGCCAAAACCACAGCCAACATCGACCACCGTTTGCCCCGCTTCGATGCTCGCTGCATCGCAGACCAAATCGCATAACTGCTCGGCGGCTGCCGCATATTCGCTCGCTTCCAGCCCCGCTTTCTCGGGCTCCGACCAATGCCCCCAATGAACATGTTTGCCAAATGCGGTGACCGTGCCCGGGTGTTGGTTGGCTAGACGCTGAAACAACAGATCAAAGTACGGAGGCGAGCGGAAATCTTCGTCCATGAATCACGCTTAGAAACGGGCGGTGGGGGTGCGGTGGATGGCTCAAGTTTGGATCGCCAAAGTATAGCGAACGTGCGATCCGATTTGTCGGCTGGCCATTCACCTCGCGACCGCTGCGATCAGCTACGCACCCGATTCGGTACGCTCCATCAATACCTGGAGTTGCAAAACATCCGAACGCAGCCGATTCAATTGCCACTGCAGGTGGGGGAGTGGATCGTCGAAGTAGTCCGCTTGTTTCGCTCGCTCGAGCGCCAGCTCCGCCAGTTCGGCAGCCAGTTCGAGTTCTCTCATCCGATCGGGAGCAAACGCACCGGGCAATTCGGCACTCACTTCCACCGCCCACGCTAACTGCTGCTTGGCCAACCGCGCATCGTTTTCGACCAATTCCATCGATGCCACCCGCAGTCGCTGCGCATCGGCCTCTTCCTCCGACGCCAGCGATAACAACTTGGCGGCATACTCCATTTGCTGACGCAATCGCAACAGTGTCAGCTTGGAATTCAAACTGGCAATTTGCTGATTTTCTTCGACAGCCGAGTCGTATTGATGTTTCGCCAGTTCGTATTGCTTTCGATAATACTGCTCGTCTAGCGATGGAGCTTTAGTCGCTTGTTCGGTTTGGGGGATCGGCGGATCTTGAGGCATCCCCGTCGATGACAATAGCAGCGGGCCGGCCAAGGCGGCAAAACAGAGGATTGCATAACGCATGAAAGGGCCTTCGGAATCAGGGTTGCGGAACAGGAACTTGTGCTGGCGATGGCACAGCGGACGATTATGCAACTGCCATTCCGGTGGTCGCTGCCGCAGCACCAGGGCTGGCTGTCTGACAAGGTGCCACGATCGCCGCTGGCGACTTGCGTATACCGCCGGCATTTTGCATATAATGCACCGCTGGCTGCCAGCCACCGCAAGCTACCCAAGGCCTGCAAAAACAGCCGCACTCGCCGGTTAAAATCCGCTCCGTGAACCTCCGGCAAGGCATGCTTTGCCGGAGTTCATCGTGTTACCGCTGACTTGGCCCCAGCCGATTTGTTCACCGCCACAGAGAGACGATGCCCAAGTTAGATGAGCGACTGAAAACGGTCGCGAGGCAGATCCGAACAACGACGCACGTCGATGTGGGTTCGGATCATGGCCACCTGCTGGTCGCGTTGCTGAAGAGCGGTCGCATCAAGCGAGGGATCGCCATCGAAAACAAACACCAACCGTTCGAGAACTCCTCGCGGGCGCTGCGAGGCCTGAGTGCGGAAGTCCGCCTTGGAACCGGCCTGGCTGCGTTAAGTCCCGCCGAAGCCGACAGCCTGAGCATCTGCGGGATGGGAGCCGAAAGCATTGTGGAGATCCTGACCGCCACACCACGGGCGGTGCCGCGGCGCGTGATCCTGCAACCGAATCGGCAGCCCGAACTTGTGCGACAATGGGCGCTGCAACATGGTTTTCACCTGCAAGATGAACGACTCGCCAAGGGGCACTGGTCGTACCACGTGATGGCTTTTCAGCACGTGGGCGAGGGTCTCGATCCGGCGTATGAAAACATCGATCGCGCGGCGGCACTGCTGTTTGGGCCGCTGATCATTCGGCGTCGCGATCCTCTGTTGATGACCCAACTAAGAGCCGAAGAGAACTACCTCAGCCGCTTTCCGCGACTCGCTCCGTCGGGCGTTGAACGTTTGTCGGCAATTCGACAATTGCTTGCCATGGTTTAGCGAGACCACCTTGTCACCCAGGCGCGCCTCCTCCCCAGCCCAAGATTGTTTCTCGTTCACTCAATTGCATCCCTTGGGTTGATCGCTTCTAATAATAACGGCGTCGCTTGCATGTGCAGGAGGCCTCCGAAACTCGATACCCCGCCCCCCTGTGGAGATTGTTGATGAAATGGTTTGCGGTCGCGTGTGCTTTAGTTGCTGCACTTTGCTGGGGCCTTTACGGTCCCACGCTGACGAATGCTCGTTCGCCGATGAGGGAGTGGGGACCGTTTAAGCCATACCTTTTCATTGGCATTGCCTACTTTGTGTTCGCCGTGGTTTGCGGTTCGCTGATGATGCGTTTCGCTTTTAACGACAACTTTGACTACACCGGCAAGTATATGCCGGCGATGAAATGGGGCTTTCTGGCAGGTTGTCTGGGTGCGATGGGAGCCCTGGGACTGACGTTTTCGTTGACCAAGGCTCAAGGGAGCCCCTCGTATGTGATGCCGATCGTGTTCGGTGGCGCGGTAACCGTCAACGCCATCGCGGCTTACATCAGTCATTCCGGTCAGCACGTCAATCCTTTGATGTGGCTGGGCATGCTGTTCGTCGCCGTTGGCATTTGTTTGACCGCCGGGTTCACACCCCACGGTCCAGCCCCCAAACCGAAAACGGCTTCGGCGGAACAGGTGGTTGTCGAATCGGCTCCGGCAACGCCGGCTCCGTTGGCCGAATCTACCGAGTAGGGCCGGAAAAAACTGCGATGGTAGAGCCCCCCGAGCAATCTGGTTCTCCGACGGAGTCGCCGCCCGACCCATTGGTCGCCGCATTCCCAGCATTGGAAGGCCTGACGGATGTGCAGCGGATGGCTCGGATCGACCAATTGATGAGCCACGTCTGGATGGTGCGCACGTTTTTGAAACACTGCGACGAAGTTGAAGACGACGAAGAACTGCAGTCGGTCGTTCGCGATCTTTACGACGTGCTGCTGGCGGTGGGCCCGGCGTCTTCGTCAGGCGATGTGCGGGAGTACCTCAAGATGGCAAAGAAAAAACGGAAGCGACTGATGCGAGCGACCGAACTGTTTGTCGACATTCAGCCCGAAGTCAGCGGCCACACCAGTTTCGTGATGGCCGCTCGGTCGCTGTCCGTTGCCGCCGAGGAAATCGGTCGGCTGATAGCCTTCAAAGCGGGCTGAGTCGCCCGCTGCATGCCCCGCTTGGCCGCGGAAGGCTAGGGAGTTTGTGTCGCTGCGACCGACCAATCGATCGCTTGCTTAAGTAGCCGCTGAAACGCAGGCTGCTTAAAATCTTCAATGTGTCCAAGCGACGTGTAGAACGATTTGCCGCCGTCGGTGCGCGAGAAGGTCCAGGCCACCGGTTCGGCGGGTTTGCCATCGATCTTGCCGGTCGCCAGCGGCGTAGCTCCATCCGCCAATGGCGAAACGACGTACAGCGATCCGCCCGATGCAAACCGATCGGTATCGATGCCCGCTAAAATTGGATGCTTGGACGCCTCGGCAATCCACTCGACCGTGGCCGTTTTGTCATTCCCATAGTGATTGGAGTAGTTCCCTCCAAAGACTTCGGCATCGAGTTGCGGCCAATCGCTCAGGCCCTTCGGGGCCGGTTTGTTGCGCAGACAAAAGGCATGACTGGCGGTGCGGATGCCGAGCACCGGCTTGCCGGCAGCCACAAACTGACGCACCACGTCCAGTTCGGTCGCTGGCGGCGTGCGACGACGGACCGACAACAGCAATGCATCGGCCTTTGCCACACGCTCGATTCCTGGAAACGTATTGGGATCGGTCTGGCTGGCGTGAATGATGTCGACTTGATAGTCCCTCCCCAGATGCTCGATCGCAAATTTCGGCAGCGTGCGATGCGTTTGGTATTCCCGTTCGCCGATCAACATCGCCAGACGCGGGCGGTTGTCATTCTCAAACCGAAACGGCTGGCCGCCGAGGATTTGATCACTGGTAATCGTCGGACAAACAAACCGTTCGATGTGATCGATGATCAAGTCCGTGCCGGTAAAATGGCTGACGTAAGGCTTCGCGGCGGGATTGTACATCGTGTCGGTCAGATCGCGCATCAGCACCACATTCTTGCCGGCGCTGGCCATTCGGCGCAGGCCAAAGGGACGACCGAGGACACACATGTTGGTATGCACGCCGGTCAAAATGACATTTTCGATTCCGCGCGCGGCGAGGATGTTCCAAATCTCGACGCCGGAGTCGCTGATGAAATCCTTGTCGTCGATGCGAATCAGATCGGTTTGCCGTTTCCAAGGCTGACGAGGATTCCGCCCCCGCTTGACCAGTTCTTGCTCCCACGCAGCGTGTTCCTCTGGCGTGTCGTCTTCGCCGCCATCGGATTGATCGATGGGATAAACGCCCTGTTCCTCACTGGGGATTTGGTGACACCACGCAGCGATGTCGTCTGGGTGCGAAGCGGCAGCGGGGACGGCAACGGCGCGATGCCGAGCCGGATGGTCGACGTAGGCCTCCATGCAACTGCTCGGTGCATGAATGATCGTCACGCCGGTGGGTCGTGTCTTCTCGAGCAGTTGATTGATCAGCGGCGCCAATTCCGTGCCCCGCTGCACGGCGCGATAACAATGATGGGCGTCCCACATGTCACAGACGATGATGGCGGTCTTGTCGGACGGCCAGTTTTCTTCGCGCTGTAAACGGTGAAAACAACCGCTGTCGGTCGCCGTCTCGACTTGATAGGTAAGCTGTAGACGCGTCGCGGGTTGCTCCGCGGCAAGGGGAGAGGCGAGCCATGCGGTCGCGAGAATCAAAATGGCCTGGACGAACCGGGTGGGGTGTAGGCGTTTCACGGGGACTACCTGGGCTGGAAGGATCGCGGGAACAGACAACTATTGTAGACTACTGCACTGACCCGTAACGGTGCCCTTGAGATACGAAAGAACCGATGCCCGCTCCACCATGGCTACTCGCCGAAGCGACCTTCTCCGAAGTCCGCGCCGCAGCGTACGAAGTCGCCGTACTGCCGCTCGGCGCGACCGAGCCCCATAACACCCATCTCCCTTATGCGACCGACACCCTGGAAAGTCAAGCGATCGGGCGCGCGGTCTGTGAACAGGCCCACGCGTTGGGTGCCAAGGTCGTGTTGCTGCCGTCGATTCCGTACGGCACCGAGACCAATATGCGACATCTGCCGCTGGCGATGAACCTCCAGCCCACTACTCTGTTTGCCGTCCTGAAGGACTTAGTGGAATCACTTGTAGGCAGCGGGATTCGCAAAGTCCTGATCCTTAACAGCCACGGCGGCAATGACCTCAAACCATTCCTCCGCGAGATGAGCGGCAATACGCCGGCGCAATTGTTCTTGTGCGATTGGTTCCGCATGGTCGGCGACCGCTACGAGGAACTATTTGATGCACCGGAGGACCACGCGGGCGAGATGGAAACCTCTTTGGGACTGGCATTTTTTCCGGAGTTCGTCGTCCGCGACAGCGAGGGGAACTTGCGCGCCGATGACGGCGCCGTACAGTCGACACGTTTCGCGGCGGTGAACGAAAAGTGGGTTTCGATCACCCGCCCGTGGCATCTCTTGACCAAGCAAACCGGTTCCGGCAATCCCCACGCGGCCACCGCACAAAAAGGCCAGCAAGTCATGGACTTGATCGTAGAGCGGCTCGCACCGTTCCTGCTAGAGCTCTCCAACGCCGAACTAGACAAAACCTTTCCCTTCAAACCATAAAAAGGGGCTGTCAAAATTCCGGTGTTGACACACGCTTTCGACTGTCACTTTTGTTCCCAAACGCAAAGCGATTATCGGCACAAACCTGGGACGCGGGTTCTAGGAAAAGCGATTCCTGCCGTCGCTTTGCGACTTACGCTTCCACCCTGCTTGGCACCACGGACTCACGTCCGTGGCTACAACCTGCCATGGCTTCGCCATTGAAGAACCCATCCTGCGCAATTCCAAATCGCCACGACCCCGGATTTTTGACAGACAGCTTGGCACCACGGACTCACGTCCGTGGCTACAACCTGCCATGGCTTCGCCATTGAAGAACCCATCCCATTGAAGCGAACCCATCCTGCGCAATTCCCAATCGCCACAACCCCGAATTTTGAACAGCCACGCCCGCAGGGTGGTGGCTTTGGGTTGCCAACGGGCGATCAGAACCGCAATTGAGCTGCCGCCAAACGCTTGCGGGTTTCTGCCATCAATGCATCCTCCGCCGCTTCATCGGCCGCTTCGTAGGTGACACTGAACCGCAAGTAGGCTCCCGCATCATCCCACGGCACGGTGACAATCCCCAGCTCTTCAATCAGGTGCCGCGTTGCATCTTCCGCAGCGGGAAAGTCGATGCCGGTTTTAGTACCGACCGGAGCGGCGGTATACAAAAAGTAGGTGCCGCCTGGCATTTCTGATTGGAAACCGCAATCACGCAACACGGCAACTAACTTTTCCGCTCGTCGACGATATTTCGCATGGATGGCCGCGGGGATCGAGTCATCATCTAGCGCCGCAGCGGCCGCTTTTTGGGTAGCGATGAACTGCCCGCTGTCGCTGTTGTCTTTCACATCGGCGAACGCGCGGACAATTTGCGGGTGGCCACAAACCCAGCCCATTCGCCAGCCGATCATGTCATAGCCCTTGCTCATCGAGTGGACTTCGACTCCGACATCGAGTGCTCCAGGCGTCTGCAAGAAGCTACGAGGAGGTCCATCGAAGGTCAGCATAATGTGGGCTGCATCGTGGACGACGATGAACTGCTTCTCTTTGGCCAGTGCCACCACACGCTCGAAAAATTCGGGCGGGGCGGTGCGTCCGGTGGGGCTGTTGGGATAGTTCAGCACCATCATTTTTGTGCGGCGATAAATGTCCTCGGGGACACTATCGAGGTCGGGTAGAAATTGGTTTTCCGGCAGCAGTGGCAGCTTGAAGACCTCACCGCCGTAGTACTGCGTATGGGTTCCGGCGACCGGATAGCCGGGCACCGTCATCAACGTAATGTCGCCGGGATTGATGAAGCACGCCGGCAGCATCGCGTAAGCCGGTTTGCTGCCGATGCAGTGATTGATTTGGGTATCGGCATCTAAGACGACATCGAAGTGACGCTGCATGAAACGAGCCGCGGCGGCCTTGTATTCGGCCACTCCGTTGTCGGCGTAACCGCGGTTCTCCGGCTTGTTGACTTCGGCTTCCATCACCCGGCGGACTTGGGGGGCGGCCATCGAGTCGTTCTCGCCGATCCCGAAATCAAGCAGTTGCCGCTCGGGATGATCGGCCAACGCCTTCCGTTTGGCGCGTTTGATTTTCTCGAACTTGTAGATCGCCGTTCCCTTGCCATAGTTGGCACCGCCAATGCGGTCGGCAAACAGTTGCTGAAAGTAAGGGTCGGTCGTTTCGCTGGGGGGCTGTTCAGTCGTGGACATGATTCGAATACGCTGACGAGGTGTTTGGATTTTTACACGAACCGTCAGCCTATTCCGCAACGGGGCGGTGCGGCAAGCGGTCGACAGCCCATCCTTTCGAGCGAGACCCCCATGTTTGAGCAGCAACCCCTGGCCGGCAAGCGATTTCTGGCCTTCGTTGGCGATATCTACGAAGACCTTGAACTGTGGTATCCCAAGCTGCGACTGGAAGAGGCGGGGGCTACGATGGTGATTGCCGGACCAGCCGCCCGCACGGTCTATTCCGGCAAGCATGGCTATCCGTGCCGCAGCGATGCGGCCCTGAACGGCATGCAGGCGGCCGATTTTGACGCCTTGCTGGTCCCCGGTGGCTTCATGCCTGACAAATTGCGTCGTGATCAGCACGTGCTGCAACTGGTCCGCGATTTTGCCACCGCCGGCAAGTGCGTCGCGGCGATTTGCCACGGCGGCTGGATCCCGATTTCGGCTGGCGTCTACCGCGACGTCCAGGTCACCGGCTCGCCTGGCATCAAAGATGACTTGGTCAACGCGGGAGCCCTCTTCGAGGATGCGGAAGTGGTCGTCGACCGAAACTTTATCTCCAGCCGACGGCCGGAGGACTTGCCAGCCTTCTGCCGCGAAATCATTCGCTTCGTCGCCAGCTAGCCTGCATATCGATCCCCAGGAGACTCCGCGTTTGTCGGTGCCGCCTCTCCCTTCTATCGCTGCACGAGCTGCAGCGGATTGAACCGCACGCCGGGATATTCCCGCCCCAGTTGTTCCAGCGTCGCAGCGGTGACCTGCGTTTGCTGAACGTCGATCTGTAACAGCGGCGGATGGGCGGCCAAGCGGCGGAGCCCGACGTCGCCGATTTGCGTTCCGGTCAGAAACACCGTTTCCAGGGGGGCTGCCGCGGGCAAGCCCTCGAGGGCGCGGTCACTGATGGCGTTGAAGCTCAAATCCAACTCGCGTAGCTGCGTTGCCGATTCGAGCAGCGTCGCCAGCGAGTCGTCAATTTTGGTCCGCTCTAAACTTAATTGCTCCAACGACCGTCCATCGGCCAGCAACCGCCGGACCGCGGCGGTGTCGAGCGGTAGGTAGGCCATGTCCAGCCACTGCAGCGTGTGCTGCGCCGGGATGCGTGCCACGCCGGTCGCCGTCACATCGGTGCGACTGAGGCAGATCGCCTGCAGCGGAATGTTGGCGTCCGGCGGATAGAGCCGCGTGTCATCCAATCGCAAATAGCCCTGCATCTTGCGAGTCGCCAAGTCGGCTTCGATTTCGGGTGCGGCGGCGGTCGTTTCCCCTGGCAGCATCGGGATCTGATACAGCTCGACAAGCTTCGCCAATACGGCGGCTTTTCCTCCTGCCTGTTGGTCTTCCATCAACCAATGGACGTAGGCCGCGCCGTGGGCATACCAGCGGGCAAGATCGTCGCGCTGCTGTGCCGCCACTCGACCATCGGGCATCAATTCCGCTAACGTCATCCGATCGCCGGCCGCCAACCAGCGAAACCGCGCATACTGCAGTCGCGGCGATTCCCAACCGCCAACGAGCGCATACGTCGGCGCGAACCGGACCGACTCCATAAAGGTCGCGATCCCTTCCACCAGCCAAAACCCGGCCGACTCGCCCGGCATTTCGGGCAGCCGCAATTTCGACCGCGTCGCCTCACGCAGCAATTGGTGCGTCAGCTCATGTTGCCACGTCGCCGCATCGCTCCCTTCCCCAGCGAACAAAAACGTACAGCGTTGAGGATCGGAATAGAAACCGGTCGACCGCTCGACCCCAGGCACGTGACGCTGCAGCGATTGAACATAGCTGTCCGCGTCGCGGAACAGCACCACCTGCAAGCGTTCATTGCCACTACCGATCCCGCCGCCACCCTGAATGCCGCGGCGAATGTCGGTCCGACCTTCCCAGAGCGGAAAAAAGATTTGCGTCCAGACCCAGTAGAAACGTTCCAGTTGTTCCGCGATCCGCGCGGTGGTCGCACGATCCGCAGTCGAGAAAATCAAGAAGTGCGGCGTTTCGGCTTGCAGATAAGTCCGTGGTCGCCACTCTAAGATCGGCGGCGCGCCGCGTCCGGGACGCACCAACGGCTGAGCAACCTGTTGGGCGGGTAGCGCCAGCGCGCGACGGACGAGCGGATCTGCGGGGTTGGCATGATGCGCCAGCCATAACGATTGAAAGGCTGTTTCGGAATCTCCCGCCAAGGCCGCTTGCCGTGCCGACGCGAAGTGCTGTTTGGCTGCCTGCACGTCGCCCACCGCGGCGGGCAGCGGAAAGAACGCACGCTCGCAATCGGGCCTCTGATGAGGCGGTAGATCGGCGGCCGGCAACTGTGGCGAGCACAGCCAAAGGATCGTCAGCAGAGCCAAGATTCGCACGAAAAAACAATCGGTTTGCGGTAGGGGCTAGTCGGCTCCGCGAGGCTTACGTTCGACCTAGCGAACGCCGGCAAAGCAGTCGACCGAACTCTACTCTAGTATAGCCCGCTGCACGACGGCGGCCGCTTGTTCGCATAACGCAACGGCCCGAGACGACTCGGGGGCTTCGGCAATCAGCCGGATGATCGGTTCGGTATTGCTGCCTCGGACCAGCAGCCAAGCGTCGTCCCAGACCAGTCGCAGGCCATCGAGGCGATCTTGTTGCGCGTCGCTCATCGCCTGGGCAATCGCATCGAACACCTGTGGCATCTGTTCCGCGGGCACCGTCGCGGTCGTCTTGTGGATCGCATACTGCGGCATCGCATCGGCCAACTCCGCGAGCGTTTTGCCAGTCGACTGCATCAAGTCGAGGATCTGCGCCATCCCCACGAAACTGTCTCGCACGTAGCCGACGCGTGGATCGATCGGACCGCCATTCCCTTCGCCACCATAGACAGCCGCTTTTTCGATCATCAGATCGGCTACATTGGCTTCGCCGACCGCACTGCGAAAGACCGGCACTCCGGCCCGCTTACCCAATGCCTCGGACATCGCGCTGGAGGCACAGTTAATGACCATCGGGCCGGTCGTTTCCGGATGTTGCAGCGCTCGCTGAACGCATAACGCGAGAGTGAATTCCTCGCCGATGTACCGTCCGTCGGCGTCGATCAAGGCCAGCCGATCGGCATCGGGATCTTGGCAAAAACCGACTTCGCAGTTTGCCTCTCGAACCTGAGCGGCAATGCCCTCCAAGTTGGTCGCGGTCGGTTCGGGAGGGTGCTCGAACAATCCGTCGGGCGTCTCTCCCACAACCATGACCTGACAACCGAGCGTCTCCAACAGTCGCCGTCCGAGCAATGCCCCGGCACCGTGGTTACTGTCCAGCAACACACGGAACCGGCGTTGCTCGATCGCAGGCCGGTCGACCGTTTGCAGAACTCGCTCGAGATGCGGCGTGTGGGGATCGCCGCTGTGTTTGAGGCCGCCCAATTGATCGTGTGGCACCCAACGTGGTTCGGCTTGAAAAAAAGCATCCCGGATGGCGGCTCCCTGGCGGGCATCGAGCACTCGGCCATCGGCGCCAAACAGTTTCATGCCGTTATAAGCCGGCGGATTATGGCTGGCCGAGATTTGCACCGCACCGGCCGCTTTTAAGTGACGCACCAACACACCGACGGTCGGAGTTGCCGCCACGTCGGCATCGATCACATCGCGGCCCGCCGATCGCAGCGCCGCAGTCAGTGCGTCACGGAGCACCGGCCCGGTGGCACGACCATCGCGAGCCACAATCACCGGACCTGCCGGGGCATGGGCACAAAAGGCCGCCGCATAGCGAGCGACAATCAGTGGATCCAATGTTTCGCCGACGATGCCGCGGAGGCCACTGACGCTGATGATTAACTTTGACATACCATTTGCTCTGTTAAAAACGCACCTACGGGAGCCCCTGCAAACACGCAGAATCGTACTCGCATCGTTCGCTTCCAGCGACCCGCCGTGCGTTCCGTTCCAGCGATCCGCCGAGTTTCGCAGGCCCGGCAAAACCTCTAGAATCGAATCTCGAAAATTCCCCTCCGGCCAGCTTTTACTCGCTCCCCGATAATCAAAACCAAAAATTAAAACCATGTCCAACACCGAGAACGCCAAAACGCCTGATTCGCCACAAGAAGTGCTCGACGCCGTCGAAGCGCTCCAGGTCGCTGCCGCCGAAGGGACCGTCAGCAATGCCGCGGTGGAAAATATCCGGCGGTGGTTGTTTGAATCACGATACGCGGACTATCGGCACAGCATTCTGCAGCACATCGCCGACCAGAAATGGCACGCTCTCGACGATGCCTTTTGGACGGTGATTCCGTTTGGTACCGGGGGCCGTCGCGGGCGCATGTACGAGTTCGGTTCCAACGCGATCAACGATCGAACGATCGGCGAGAGCGCTCAAGGGCTGGCGAATTACGTGAAGGAGGTGGAAGGCGAAAACGGCAACTTGTCGTGCGCGATCGCCTACGACACACGCCATAAATCCCGGCACTTTGCCGAACTGTGTGCGGGCATTATGACGGCCGCCGGATTCAAGGTTTATTTCCTCGACGACTACCGCGCGACGCCGCAATTGTCTTTTGCCGTTCGTTACAAAGGCTGCTCCTGCGGCATCATGGTGACGGCCAGTCATAACCCGCCGTCGGACAATGCGGTCAAAGTCTATTGGTCGACCGGCGGCCAAGTCCTCCCGCCACATGACAAGGCGATCATCGCACGGGTGATGGACTGCCAAGCGATCGAGAAAGACGATTTCAATGAGGCGGTCCGCAACGGGTCGGTTGAAATCTGCACCGCCGAAGTCGACCAGGCTTACCTCGACGCCGCCGCCGCCTGCCAGCTCGGTGGCCCGCGTGAGGTCAAAATTCTTTATTCGCCGCTGCATGGCGTGGGCGCTTTTGCCACCGTGCCGCTGCTCGAACGAGATGGCTTCACCAGCGTCGAAGTCTACCAGCCGCACGCGGAACCAAGTGGTGATTTTCCCAACGTGCCAGGCCACGTCTCCAACCCAGAAAACACCGCCGTGTTTGACGCGCCGATCGAACACGCCCGGGCTAACGGGTTTGATTTGATCATGGCCACCGACCCCGATGCCGACCGCCTGGGAGTTGCCGCACCACGGACCACCGACTCCAGTGGCGAATGGGCCACGCTGAACGGAAATCAAATCGGTTCGGTGTTGGCCGAGTATATCCTCGCGCGACGTCAGGCGGCGGGGACGCTGACGCCCGAGCACTACATCGTCAAGACGTTGGTCACGACTGCGTTGACTGCCAAGATTGCTCAACACTACGGCGTCGGCTGTGAAACGAATTTATTGGTTGGCTTCAAATGGATCGCCGGCGTGATGGATCGCGACGGAGCCGACAAGTTTGTCTTTGGCACCGAAGAATCCCACGGCTATCTGGTTGGCGAATATGCTCGTGACAAAGACGGCCCAGTGGCTTGCATGCTGATGAGCGAACTGGCCGCACAACTGAAGGCCGACGGGCAATCGCTGCATCAGTATCTCGATTCGCTTTACCTGCGGCACGGCTACCATGCCGAGCACCTGATCAACGTCTTCATGGAAGGCAGCGAGGGCATGGCAAATATGAAAAAGCTGATGGCGGCGTTTCGCAGCCATCCCCCGCAATCGCTCGGCGGGATGCCTGTCGCTCAGGTGCGAGACTACCTGCACAGCCAAATTTTGCCGGTTGGCGATGGCCAGCCGCAGCCGCTCGATGGCCCCGTCGGCGATGTGGTGATCATGGATCTAGGCGAGCCGGGGAACTACGTTGCGGTTCGGCCATCGGGAACCGAACCCAAAGTGAAGTTCTACATTTTCACCTGCTTGCCGCCCGAGGAATCGCAAGACCTCGGTCAAGCCCGCGCGCGTCTGCAGAATCGCATCGACGCGTTGGTCAAAGACGTGCAAGATTTTGCCGGCAACATCTAAGACGCACCCTCTCCAGCAACCGAAAACTCTCCAGAAACCGAAAACGGAGAGCCAGCGTCATTAACAGAATCCTGACACTCGCTCGCATTGTGGGTGAGGGCCAGGCGAAAAGGGGGCGTTGGTTCGTTATGCGCCCCGGTTGATCAATCCGAGCACTTCGGCGCGGCTGGACGGGTCGTCTCGAAACGTACCACGCATCGACGAGGTGATGCATAGGCTGCCCGGTTTGCGAACGCCGCGCATCGTCATGCACGAATGAGTTGCCTCGCAAACGACCGCGACTCCACGAGCCTCGAGTCGTTGCTCGATCAGGTCGGCGATCGTCTCGGTCATCCGTTCCTGGACCTGCGGCCGCCGCGCGACCTCTTCGACGACCCGCGCCAACTTGCTCAAACCGACCACCCTGCCACTGGGCAGGTAAGCGATATGCGCGGTGCCGGTGAACGGCAGGAGGTGATGTTCGCACATGCTGCAAAAACTGATATCGCGCACCAAAACGATCTCGTCGTATTTCTCCGTAAACACTTTGGAGAGATGCCGCCCTGCGTCGTGCTTCAGGCCGGCAAACATTTCGGCGTACATCCGAGCCACGCGAGCGGGCGTCTCGAGCAAACCCTCACGGTCGGGATCTTCGCCAACGGCGTCGAGGATCTCTCGGACCGCCTTTTCAATTCGTTTGTAATCGACGCCTTGGGCCCGGGGCTCGTTGCGGTCCGCGTAGGAGGAATTTCCACAGGTGTCTTCACGTAAACTGTTAGGTAAAGCAGATGCTTCCATTTTCTCTTTTCAACTGAAGTAGCTCCACCAGCCCCACGCCGCTACGAAAATCTGCGGCAATCCCAGGTCAAATGTCGAGCGACCGGCCATTGCTTCCCGACGCCAATCGTCGAAAATGCCTGACGAACCAACGTCAAAGTATAGGCATCTGCCAAGACGCTGAGCGGCAGATGGTAATAGAATTTCACGATCGTTGATATGCGTACGGCTTGGGCGCGCTAATTCAAACTGAATGGCGGTGGGAAATGGCTTTCACCGGAATTACCGGCCGCCGCTTCGGTTGCCGCCAAATTTTCTAAAATTGCCGCCAATGTGGTGGCGCGTTGGTCGACACTTCCCTCGGCCAACAAACCGAGCTTGCGTCGATAATCGAACTGCAGCGTGTAAGCGATGATATCGGTGATCGGCCCAAGCGGCATCTGCGACGACATCAGTTCATGCAGATTGGTGTGGACCTCCCCCGCTGCGGGGATCAGGGCCTGAAAGGCGGTCAACAAGCGTTCGCGAAGGGCTTTGCGGCCTTGGACACCCGACGGCGGATAGACATCCGGGATCACCTCCACCTCCGCCATTCGAAACGACCGCTGCGTGTCCAGCTCGCGTCGAATCCGCGCCCGTTGCGCCCCAAGCAGCAACACATTGTGACGATTCTCTTCGGTCGCCACATGCGAAATGATTCGCGAGATGCAGACGATGGGCTCTAAATCAGGCGGCTCAAAACCGCTGGTCGCGATGCCCGGCGTGATCGTCGCCATCGTAATCAACCGATCGGTTGCCAGCGATTCCTGCAACAACTCGCAATACCGCGGCTCAAAAATATGCAACGGTTGCATCGCGTGGGGAAACACCACCAAATCCGGCAAAGGAAACAATCGCACGCGACCGTCAAAATCATCGGGCAGGCGTGTCACGCTTTCCATCTCGGCCATCTTCCGTTACCTCGATCGTTCGCAATCGCTATCAGCTAGGGGGTCCCCTCTAGCGTTATCATAGCCCTTTCGGTAACCGCTGGTGGAACCCGGTCGTTTGGTTGACAACTATGGGTGCTGGCCAAGACAATCAGTGCTGGGTTTGCCACAGCATGCCAATCGCCTCACGGCGGGTGCTCGATTCGCGCATTTTGAATACCGGCGCACCAAAATCTTAGCTATTGTGTACCGCCCCACCGCCATCCATTCCGCTCCACCTCATAAAGCGACGCAATGATCCTTTCCGGCGAAGAAATCCAACGGAAAATGGGGTCGGACATCCTCATCGATCCATTCGACGTCGATCGGCTGAACCCGAACAGCTATAACCTTCGACTGCACGACGAACTGCTGATCTACGAAGAAATCGTGCTCGATGCGCGGACGCCCAATCGCTACCGACGCATCGGCATTCCTCCCGAAGGCATCGTGCTTCAACCGCATCAGCTGTATCTCGGCCGGACGGTCGAGCGGACCGAAACGCACAACTTGGTCCCCATGGTCGCCAGCCGCAGCTCTCTGACGCGTCTGGGCCTGTTCGTCAACACCAACAGTGGTTTCGGCGATGTGGGCTTTTGCGGGTGCTGGACGCTGGAACTGTGCTGCGTACAGCCGATTCGAATCTACGCCGGCATTCAAATCTGCCAGATCCTCTATCATCAACTGTTCGGCGAAGCCCAGGAATACGACAGCGACAAGTACCAGAATGCGACCGATATCCAACCGAGTATGCTGTTCCGTGAAATCGGCGAAAACAACGAACCGGAGCAACAGTTGGAACTGGACTTCGACGACTTGGTCAAAAACGCCTCGTAGTGAAGCTGGGTAGCGAACGCTACAGGCCGTTGCTCACCGCGAGCCGCGAGCGAGCCGCCTTTACTGATAACGAAACGTGATCGGTGCATCGATATCGGGATGCAAGCTGCGGTGAACGGGGCAAGTCCGTGCCGCCGTTTCCAGTCGCTCACGCAGTTCCTCGGGGACCGACGCAGCCGGCAACGTGACCAGGGTCAACAGCGCGCCGATCCGCCGATGCGGTTGCTGGACCATTTCCTTGGTTACCTGCACTGTGGCTCCCGCAAGGTCGATTGCATGGCGATCGGCAACTAAGCCGAGGATCGTCAGCACGCAACTACCCAGCGCCGTGGCGACCAGATCGGTCGGTGAGAACGAGGCACCTTGGCCGCCGTTATCGACCGGCGCGTCGGTCGCCAGGGTTGCTCCACTAGGACCATGCGTCGCTTTGACAGCCAACGATCCCTTGTACACAGCGGTGACTTCAACACTCACAATTCAACCTTTCAAGAATCGACGGTCAGCACAATTTTCCCGATCAAATCGCCACCATTTTCCAGCGTCGCTTGCTCTTGCAAACGATGGGCTTCCGCCGCTTGGCTCAGCGGCAGCAGGCGACCGATCAAGGGCTCCAGTTTGCCACTGGACCACCATTCACTCATGTCTTCCGCGGCGAGCCGAATCTCACTCGGCCGTGCTTTGAACATCACGAAACCATGTACCGCACATTGCTTGACATAGAACGGTCCAACAGGAAATTCAGGCCGTGCGTCGCGTCCAGCCATCAACACCATCCGGCCACGTTCCGCCAACAGATCGATCGTCATATCGAAATCTGGTTCGCGACGCGTCTCCCAGAACAGATCCACCCCCTCGGGAGCCAACTGACGCGTCTGTTCGGCGATCGATGTGGTGTTGTAATTAATCGTATAGTCGGCTCCCAGTCGGCGGGCGACTTCACACTTCTGTTCACTGCCGCCGGTTGCGATCACCTGCAAACCGAGCGCTTTGGCCATCTGCACGACCATCGAGCCGACGCCCCCGCTGCCGCCGATCACCAAAATGGTTTCGTTCGCCTTGGCACGAGCCCGGGTCAAACCAAGGTGTGCCGTGACGCCGACCAAAGCACACGCAGCGGCCGCGGTGGCTTCCACACCATCAGGAATTTCATGCACCCACTGGGCATCGACCACGGCCAACTCCGCAAAGGTGCCTTGTCGACCGAGTAGGCCCTGATTGGTGGCCCACACACGATCCCCCGAGCGAATTCCGGTGACGCCTTCGCCCACAGCGGCCACCGTCCCCGCCACATCGCAGCCCACCACGTAGGGCATCGGCAAATCCATCGCCACCGCTCCGCCACGGACATAGGTGTCAATCGGATTAACCGCCACCGCTTCACAGCGGATTAAAACCTGCCCTGGGCCCGCTTGGGGATCAGGCAACTCACCAAATTGAATCGACTCAGCGGGCCCCGTTTGTTGGATGTATGCAGCTTTCATCGAAAAACGGCCCTTTCAGAAGAATTGGAAGGAGGAGGTTGCGACGGCGACGAATTAGAACCGATCAACAACAAAGCGGCAACAAAGCGGCCAACGCGAGGCCATCATTTGCCGATCGCAAACAGGCTTCGTCCCAAGCGACGACTCCGTAGACGGACAGACGATTCAGCGTCGCCATCATACCCCACGCCGTCATGAAGCATAGCGGCGGTCGAGGAACCCCCACCAACGACAAGCCTGCCGCCAACCGCAATCGTTGCTAAGGCGATCGACACCCTCTGCGGCGATAACCAAAAGCCGTTCCAGCGGCTGAAGGAACGCGACAA
Source organism: uncultured Pirellulaceae bacterium (assembly GCA_964477385.1). Classification (GTDB taxonomy): domain Bacteria; phylum Planctomycetota; class Planctomycetia; order Pirellulales; family Pirellulaceae; genus Roseimaritima. The sequence goes on along the minus strand of CAYZHQ010000040.1, from coordinate 21,268 downwards.
CCATTCGGCTGCCAGATCGGAAGGAAACAACGCCGCTAGCGCTCAAAACGTCCGCCGCGGCGAGGCGGTGCCGGCCCGCGGGGCGAGCCAAACGGATTTTGCTCCTCACGGCTTTTTCGCTGCAGCATCAAAAACATCTCCTGCGGCGGAGAGAGCTCCACGTCCAGTCGATCTTCGGGATCCAAGGCCAACAAAGTGTCGACCCTCACCGGCTTGGTTTTTCGCTGCACCGCTTCGATCGCCCAGCCTAGCATGACCTCTTCTTGCATCTCCGGCGTCGGCATCAGTTTGTCGAGCGCCTCACGCATCGGGTCGCTCAACACCGACTTGATCGCATAAAAATCGTCATCTCGAAGACGAAAAAACGACATTCCACGCCGTCGCACAAAGGTTGAATAGAGCAGCGCGGCTTCGCGATCTTCAAAGGAGTCGTTCCGTTCGTTGGACAGAAAGCCGCGGATCTGGTCCCGCGCCATCGAAGGCACGTTGTCTTCGACCGCCCTCATCCGCTCCAGCCAATCGCCAGCGACCACATGCAGCACGCCGTATACCGCTTCGGCATCCGCGTCGGTCAGTTGCCGCAACCACAACCGTCGCGATCGCGACAGCGCTTCGCTGAATGCCGCATCGCGCGCTTGCGGCGATCCGCTTTCGATCGCCATCCGTGTTTCGGCCGACCAATTGGCGCGAAACCGCGCGTAGGCATCGAGTGTGCGCAGCAATTGTTCGGGATGCTCCGCACGCGCGATGTGGGCGGCGCGCTGGCGGACCTCTTCCTGTTTGGCGGGAGGTAAATTCTGAAACCGCTGCCAAGCGGAATCGAGCCGGCTTCGTTCGGCGTCATCCATCGGCAGCAACGCCTCGGCACGACTGCCAACCGGCGTATCGGCCAACGTCCGCTCGGTCTCAGGCAGTCCCGCCGGCCCGAACGCTCCGGCGACTTCCGCGGCATCGATCGTCTCTTGCCACCGCTGGTCCTGGCTGACCTGAGTCAGCCATTGCAGGTCGCCCGCAACAAGATACGCATCGAGATGCTCGGCGAGCGGCAGGTCGGCCAACTGGCGACGCAGCTCCGCTTGCTTGCCGATCATGACCATCACCATTCCAATGCCGCCGGCAACGATCGTGGCCAACAAAATGGCCAACGGACGAACGATTCGGCGCCACCCTGCCCACGGCGTAGCCGCTTCTTGGGCCACATCGGCGGCAACCAATTCCAATGTCGTCTGAGTGAATCGATCGCTGACGGTCGCCTTGGGTAATTCGTCTAATAACTGCCAGCCACCCTGCAGCTCACGCAGCCGAAGACGCAGCGATTCGGTGGCGAGCAAACGCTCTTCGAGCTGCTGACGCTCTGCGGGAGCTAACTCCCCATCCAAATAGGCAACCAGTTGTTCATCCAAACGCTCCGCTTCGGTTGTCACGTCGGCCGATACATTCTCAATGGTCATCGTTCGTCGTCCCCTTCCCACGAAGAGGCGTTTGGATTCGCCTTGCGGCCGCTCGTTTCTTCGGGCACCAGCCCTGAGTCCACATACGGCGCAAGAATGTCTTTCAAATTTACCCGTGCTCGACTGAGCAGCGATTTGACAGCCTTGGTGCTCAAGTCCATCACTTCGGCAATCTCGGCATAGCTCAGCCCCTCAAACTTGCACAGCAACAGGGCTTCGCGCTGTCGGTCACTCAGCATCTGAACCGCCGCACGCACGACCTGAGCCCGCTCCTCGCCTTCGACCAGACGGGTCGGCATCAAACCGCTGGCGTCCATCGCCACATGCGCCAAAGCTGCTTTCTGGCTGCCCGAAGGAGTCCCCCCGGCGTCGACTTCGCTAACCTCTTGCCGCCGACCTGTCGAACGAGCCGCGTTGCGTGCCACGTTACCCGCAATCGTGAACAGCCAAGTCGAAAACTTCGCGCCCGGCTGATATGTCTTCCGCGCCCGGAACACGCGTAAAAACACCTCCTGCGTCATGTCGTCGGCCAAATCGCGTTTCGGCCCCAAGTGCTCCAGTAGTCTCACCAATCGCCCCTGATACCGTTCGACTAACTCCTCAAACGCCCCCGCGTCGTCTTCCTTCACGCGCAGCATCAACCGCACGTCTGGATCAGACTTTTGATAACGCATTGCCGTAGAGGGACTGACTGCCAAAACCGACACCGTTAATGAGCCTGACGGTTGTTCCGAGCTTAATAGCGTTTAGTCTATGCCAGGCACCGGATCGCGGAAACGGCAGCGACCGCCATGCCCCCCGACAGGTCTTCTCCTGCCAGCGAGCGGAAAACGGGGCCGCCGCATTCGTTCACAGCTGTTTGAAACCCCGAAAGCCGCTAAAGTTTCGCTCGGAAGCCCCGTCTCGACGACCTCTCCTTTTGCGGCAATTCAACGGAGTCCCTTGTGGCCATAAAACCCTCTAACGAAATGGAACCTTCCGACGAACCGCTCCTCTTCCGTGGTAGCCGCTTTAACGTGCGTCAGGTGGAAGCCACCCTTCCGGATGGCACGACCATTCAAAAACAGGTCATCCGACACCCCGGAGCGGTGGTCATCTTGCCTCTCCTGGCCGATGGTCGTGTCGTTCTGATTCGTAATTTCCGCTACTCCGTCGCTCGTACGCTGCTGGAATTGCCCGCCGGCACGATGGAGCCGCCTGAATTGCCCGCCCTGACCGCGACCCGTGAATTGACCGAAGAGACCGGCTACATCGCGGGAAAAATGGAGTTCATCCAAAGCTTTCTCGCGGCTCCGGGAAACTGCGACGAACAGATGCACCTGTTCGTCGCCACCGATTTGCAGCCGTCCAGTCCCCGGCGTGAAGTGGGGGAACAAATCGAAAATGAGATCCTGACTTGGCCCGAAATCAATGCGCAACTCGCCACGGGCCAGATTGAAGACGCAAAAACGCTGGTCGGCCTGCTGCTCGCGCGGAGGCGTTTCCCACACCTCGCCTAAATCTTGCCGCCGACCGCAAACCGTCAACCTTCCCTGGCGTCTCGAGCGGCAATGCCTTCGCTCCAGCCACTGTTTCTTGAAATCCCAGAGATGCTGCCGTGTCAAAACTTGCCGGATTGATTTTTGATTGCGATGGAACCCTGGCCGACACGATGCCGCTGCATTACGTCGCCTGGCAACGCACCATGGCCGAATACGAAATCCCCTTCCCCGAAGACCGCTTTTACGCGCTCGGAGGCCAACCGACCGAAGCCATCGTGGCACTGCTCGCGGGGGAACACGGCAAAACGGTCGACGTCGCTCAGGCCGCGGCATTGAAAGACCAACGGTTCCTGGAGGCGCTGCCTCAGGTGCAAGCGGTGGATTGGGTCGCTGCGATTGCACGCAAAAGTTTTGGCAGCCTCCCGATGGCGGTCGGCTCGGGCTCCAGCCGCACAACCGTCCTACAGACCCTGCGGCGTCTCGACTTGTTACACCTCTTTCCCTGTGTTGTCGCTGCCGAAGATACCGCCCGCCACAAACCGGAACCCGACGTGTTTTTGCGCGCTGCCGAACAGATGGGAGTGCTGCCGGCACACTGCCTCGTCTACGAAGATGCCGACCTAGGCATCGAAGCGGCGCGCCGGGCGGGCATGCAGTGCATCGACGTCCGACTACCCGACGCTAAACGACGGGCGTTCGCTGTTGCCCAGCGTGCGAACCAAGACACAAACAAACCGGAAACGACACCGTCCGCCAACCGGCCGACCGGTCAAGTCGATTAGGATTATTCTCTCCGCGGTCGTTTTGACGGCGAACAAGCTCTAAAATCACGATCCGTCCAGCAATCGATTCGCTGCCCCGACCGTTTGCTTGGCAAGCCCTTTGATTCTCTCTTTCACCAGGACCATCACGATGACGGCCGACGCTCCTTGCCTGCTCCGTGCGGATCACGTCTCTCGCGTCTATGACGATGGCCAAGTGCAAGCGCTCAAAGACGTTTCCCTGGTCATTCGGCGGGGTGAATATGTCGCGATCGTGGGGCCCAGCGGTAGCGGAAAATCAACGCTGCTGAATGTGCTTGGAGGCCTCGATCAGCCGACAGGCGGGCATGTGCTGTTTGATGAACAACCGATTACCGACCCGACTGCACTCGATGCCCTACGATCCTCCGAAATCGGATATGTGTTTCAATCTTTCTATCTATTACCGACGCTCTCCGCGTTGGAAAACGTTCAGTTGCCGATGTTTGAAACGACGATGAGCGTGAAGGAACGTGAACAAAAGGCCAAGTCATTAATGGAACTGGTCGGCATCAGCCACCGCATGAACCACCTGCCCAACGAATTGTCCGTCGGAGAACGGCAGCGGGTCGCCATCGCACGCTCCATGGCCAATGATCCAGTGGCGATTCTGGCCGACGAACCGACCGGAAACTTGGACACCAAGACGGGCGACGAAATCCTGAAACTGTTCGACAAGCTGCATCAACAGGGCAAGACATTGCTGGTCATCACGCACAGTCACGAAGTCGCCGCTCGGGCGGAACGCATCGTGGAAGTCCGCGATGGCGAAATCCTCAGTGATACTCCGCGGGCCGACGCGACGGTCGACCAATAAAACGACAAAGGACAGCAGAACTCCTGGAAAGACTTGCTACGCCCAAGCTGGACCCTAGGATGGAGAACAGAGTTTTACCGTGTCGGGTTCGTTGTCGGCGTGTCACCAAGGAGAGCAGCCATGTTTCGATTGTTTGTATTAGGCTTGGTCGTGCTCGCAGCGCGCGGCAGCAACGCTCAGGAGACCGCGGTCAACACTCCGAGCGACGTATCGCAAATTTCGGTCCGCTGCGGTTCGCGGGAATTCGCTTTGCCGGCTCCCACGATGCGAGCCGATATGTCTGCCCAAACCCAGGCACAGGCGCTCCAGCGAGCCGCCGGAAAATATTCGCTCGATCGGTTCACCCGTGATTCGATCGTGGCCCCGTTCGTGTTCGATAAAGAAACCCTCAAAGATAACGACGGCAAACGCGTCGGCTATCGGCTGGACGTCTGGTTCGTCGCCCATGGCTCCCTGGAGACGGTCAAAGACCGCGAGCTATTCAGTGGCATGGTGGACGCCGACGAGCCCACCGATGCGGGAGAAGGGAGTGCGCTGACGGCCGAGCAAAAGGCGGCTCGTAACATTCAATGGATCTCCAATGACACCGTCTCACGGGAACTCTATCAGTTCTCCGCTCCGATCTTGGATCGCGTGCACGTCGCCGGTGTCGTCCGGACAGAGCAGGTCAACCGCGCCGACGCGCTGCGCGGCTTGGTCCAAATTGACCCGCGTTTCAACGACGACTCGGAATTCGCCAACCGCTGGTGGCCCGAGGGTGCCGAGGGTGGCCGAACAGGACCTCAGGCCAAACCTTACAGCGGTTTCATCGGTTACGCTCAGGCAATACCGCTGCACGAGCCCGCCGGAGCGCTGCTGGTGGAAGCCCACGCGGTCGTCTGCGAGCCCTACGAATGGTTCGACGGCAAGAGCTTGCTCAGCAGTAAACTGCCACTGATGGTTCAGGACAGCGTTCGTAGCTTTCGCCGCGAATTGTCGAAAACCGATTGAGGAAGCGGGTAGCGCGTTGAAGGGGCGCTATTCTTGCCGCAACGCCGACGTCGGGGTCATCCGCGAAGCGATCAGTGCGGGGAATAACCCGCCGACTAAACCGACCGCCAGCGCCAGGAAGACGCCGTAACCAATCACGTACAGCGGGATGTCGCCTTCAATCAATCCAGCGACCGCCGGTAATTGCGTTAGAAACCGAACCAGCACCAAGGCGCCGCCAATCCCGACCGCCGCTCCGATCACCCCCAACACGATCGCTTCGGACAGAATCATCTTGACGATCCGGGAACGTCGCCAGCCGATCGCGCGCAGCACGCCGATTTCGCGCGTTCGCTCCTGCACCGACATGATCATCGTGTTCATCACTCCCACGCCGCCAATCACCAACGCAATCGCCGATGTCAACCAAGCCATCGAACTGGCCAGTTTGATTTCCGTCAGACTGTCGATGTGCTCCCGCGCCGGACGCGCCACAATCCCCTTCTCTAAAGATTCGATTTCCTTGGCCACGCGCGCCACCAATTCGGCATCCGCACCGTCGGCCGTCATCACGCTCATCCCCAGGATCTGGTCTTCTCGACCAATCAACGGCTGCAGCTCCTTCATCGGCATCACCAGCGAACCGCTTTCCAGCACACTAAAGCTGTCAAAGATCCCGACCACCTCAAAGACTTCTCCGTCATAAACTTCCACGGTGTCGCCCACCTGCTTGTCCAGGTTCATCGCCAACACCGCGCCCAAATTGATCTTCCGCCGATCCCCTTTCTTGATAAACCGCCCGCCCTTCAACGTCAGATGATCGAACACGAACGATTCCGGTACCCAACCGTTGACGACCACCATGTACAGGTCGGCATCGGGGAAACTAATCACATCGTTGACGCCTGGAATCACGTTGACGACGCCCGGGATGGCTTGCACCCGGTCGACTAACGATTCGGGAATACCACTCTCCAATTGTCGACCCACCCGGCCTTTAATCACCAGCAAGTCGACCCCCACGCCACCATACAGCTTCATAAAGCTCTGCTTGAATCCGGTGGAGATGCCGACCAACGAGACGACTGCGCCGACACCCAACGCAACGGCGACGATCGTCAGGATCGATCGCAGGGGCCGGCGTCGAACGTTTTTTAAAATGAAGCTAGAAAACCGCATGATCTTCCGGGCGATGGGAGGAATCGAGCCTTTTGGACGCCGCGTCCAGCGACGAACCGCTGACAGTTTCCGCTGCAAGCCAGATCATTGCAACGCTAGGTGCCGTGGATTCACCTAAAACCTGCCTGCAGCCAATCCTTTCAGCCACCAAATTGCCCTTCTCCCAAAAACGACTCATTGACACCTCGTTAGGTAACGATATAAATACATAAAAGCCTGCCGGAGAATCGAGACAGCCAGGCAGTCGCGAACCGGCTCGGGGTGTCAGAAGACTTCGCAGAAGTGGCAACATGCACGAACAGGCTGGCACAACCGTTGCAGTAACTGCATCGACGGTGCGGGCCGCGCGTCCGGAAATGCTTCCCGCTGCGAGACAAACGCTCGCTGGTACAACGCACGCTCAGGTCGACGTCGGCCTCTTTTTTGACTCAAAACATCGTCTACTTGCGATATGCCGACCTTTCCACGCCACCACGTTCCTCAGACGCGACGCGGGAGAATTCCGATGCCATCCCTGACGGTCAAGCCATTCGCCATCTTCACAGCCACCGGCGCGACGATGGTCGACACGTCTCAGGCCCGCGACACGGTAGGCAAGCGGCTCCAACGACCTGTGGCACCTCACCAAGGAGGAAGCCGATGTTCGGGCTAGCCATTCTCTTTGGAATTCTGGTCGGTTTTGCACTCGGTTTGACCGGGGGTGGTGGTGGCGTCTTTGCAGTCCCGCTGCTGGTCTACGGATTGGCCGTGGCGCCTCGCGAGGCAGTGGGCATCTCGCTCGCGTCGGTCGGGGGCACGGCGCTGTTTGGTGCGGTGCCCAGGATGTTTCGCGGAGAGGTGGAATTGCGTACCGGCCTGCTGTTTGCAGTCGCTGGCATGCTGGGAGCGCCCTTCGGATCGTATTTGTCCACGCTCGTTCCCGAAAATGTGTTGTTGATGATGTTCGCGGTGCTGATGCTTGTCGTGGCGCAGCGGATGTGGGCCAAGGTACGTGACCCCAACTTGCCCAGCGGTGTTTGCACTACCGAAGACGAACCCGACACCGACCGGAGTGCTTGCCAACGCGATTCCGATGGCAAGCTTCGAATGACCTCCAGGTGCGCTCGCTTGATGATCGCCGTCGGTTTGCTGACGGGCGTCTTGTCGGGACTGTTCGGCGTCGGTGGCGGATTCGTGATCGTACCGGCGCTGGTCCTGTTCAGCGGAATGGAGATTCATCGCGCGGTCGGCACGTCGCTCTTCGTGATCGTCCTGATCAGCATCAGCGGCGTGACGTCGCATGTGCTCACCGGCAACGAAATCTCTCTGCGGACGACGCTGCAATTCATGGTGGGAGGGTTCGCCGGCATGTGGTTGGGCGGCATCGTTGCAAAGCGACTGAAAGGACCCACTCTACAAAAAACGTTTTCCATCGCGGTCGTCTTGGTCGCGTTGTTTGTGATCTTTAAATCGGTAGTTCTGTAGTCAGACCCTGTCCCTTAGCTGGAGAATCGAATTATGTTGCTCAAGTATTTCTACGATCAGAAACTGGCTCACGCGTCTTACATGGTCGGATGTCAGCGGACAAAAGAAGCGGTGGTGGTCGATCCAGGCCGCGACATTGAACAATATCTGGCAATGGCCGAGCGTGAAGGAGTCACGGTGACGGCGGTGGCGGAAACCCATATCCATGCCGACTATGTCTCGGGCGCCCGCGAACTGGCCGATCGTGTCGGTGCCAAACTGTACGTCTCGGATGAAGGACCCGCCGAATGGAAGTATCTCTACCTGGACGCTTACGACAGCGAGTTGGTCCACGATGGCGATCATTTCATGATTGGAAACATTCGCTTTGATGTCCTTCACACGCCCGGTCACACGCCGGAAAGCATTTCGTTCTTGCTCACCGATCAAGGTGGTGGTGCGGACAAACCGATGGGCATCTTCACCGGCGATTTTGTGTTCGTCGGGTCGATCGGTCGCCCCGATTTACTGGAAGAAGCGGCGGGGCTGATGAATACCGCAGAACCCGGTGCGCGGGATTTGTTTCAATCGGCCGAGCGATTCAAGTCGCTGCCGGATTACTTGCAAGTCTGGCCGGCTCACGGCGCCGGAAGCGCATGCGGCAAGGGACTCGGCGCGGTCCCCTCATCGACCGTCGGTTACGAAAAACGCTTCAATCCGGCACTCCAGTTCGACGATGAGGAAGCGTTTGTACGCTACATTTTGGCTGACCAACCCGAGGCCCCAAAATACTTCGCCGTGATGAAACGAGTGAACAAGGAAGGCCCGCGGGTTCTGGGCGACGGCCATCATCATCAGATGCTTGAAGTCCAAGGGCTGGAAGAAGCCATTCGATCGGGCACCGTCGTGGACCTGACTCCTTCGCCTCAATACGCCCAAGGTCACGTCCCCGGAAGCATCAACATCCCACTGCCAATGCTCTCCGCTTGGGCCGGGTGGCTTGTCGATTACGACCGACCAACGTACCTGATCTGCGAACCTGGGCAGTTAGAAGAAGCCGCTCGTTTGCTTCACAAGATCGGTGTCGAGGAAATTGCCGGTGGGTTTGACACCAATGCGGTGCGCGACTCCGGCATGGCGACTGAATCGTACGCCAGCGGAACGCCGGCCGATCTGGCAAACCGTATCGAAACGGACCAAGTGGTGCTGCTTGACGTGCGATCCGAAGAGGAATGGAACGAGGGCCACATCGAACAAGCCGACCACCGCTTCCTGGGACGTCTGCCGCAGCATCTCGATCAATTGCCACGCGACGAAAAGTTGGTCGTTCATTGCCGCAGCGGAGCTCGATCAGCGATCGGCGCAAGTCTCTTGCAGGCGGCCGGCTTCAAGAACGTTGTCAATTTGACGGGCGGCTACACCGCATGGAAGGCCGAAGGGTTGCCAAGCGTCAAGCCAGAGGCTTCGGTAAACGCGTAAGCCTCTGAGATCTCATAACGCAAAATGTCATTCGTCTCTGCTTAGGAGAGATCCATGGATATCGCTTCGGAAACCCCGTCGCTGACAGACCGCTTAAACGATCCACAAACCGCGAATGTGTTGCTGCGTTTGCTCGACCATGCGGAAACGTTGGATAAAGTCCTGGTGGCTGCCGGTGATTTGCCAAACCTAATCGCTATTGCCACCGATCTCTTCGATGCGATCAGCCGCAAGGCATCTCAGGAAGGCATCGACATCGAGCAAAGAGCCACCGATATGCTGAAGTTGTTGGTTCAAATGACGGAACCAGCCAACATGCGTGCCATCGAGCGACTGGTTGCGCGATTACCAAAGCTGGACGAAGGCAGTGCGTTGCTAGATCAGCTTCCCAACCTGCTGGCAACAGCGACAGATGTGTTCGATGAGTGGGCAAGACAGCTCCGATCCGAAGGCATCGATTTAGAACAGAGCCTGCGACAAGGCTTGTACGCGGCGTTGTACTTGGGCGGCCAAATCCGCAAAGAAGAACTCGACCGCTTGGGCTTTTTGCTGAAGTCCGATGTGATGAGCGAAAACTCCATTGCAACGGTCGGCATGGCTGGCTCCGCACTGTCGAGTTGCCACCGGGGAACTTGCGAGCATCCCGTGCCCAAAAAAGTCGGCTTGTTCGGTTTGCTTGCCGCAATCCGTGACCCAAATACCCAACGAGCCCTTTCGTTCGGACTGCAATTCGCCAAATGCTTCGGCGACGTGCTTGACCATAAACTCGACGTCGACCGAAAACCCTCCGTCAATTCTTCCAACCAAGTCTAAATTCTATGAGCCATCATCAAATTGCCATCGTCGGTGGGGGAACTGCCGGAATCACGGTTGCTGCAAGGCTCCGCAATGCCGACCCTTCGTTGGATATTGCGATTATCGAGCCATCGGAAAAACACTATTACCAGCCGCTGTGGACACTGGTCGGAGGCGGGATTTTCAAACCCGAGGAATCCGGCCGCGATGAAGCGGATTTCATTCCATACGGGACCACCTGGATCAAAGACTTCGCTGAATCTTTTTCGCCCAACACAAACAGCATCGTGATGCGAGGTGGCGAGACAATCACCTACGACTACTTGATTGTCGCACCCGGTATCCAGCTGAACTGGGACCAAGTCCGTGGCTTGAAGGAGTCGGTCGGCAAAGACGGCGTCTGCAGTAATTACTCGATCGACACCGTCGCCAGCACGTGGGAGTCCATCCGCAACCTGAAGGAAGGCGTGGCTTTATTCACACAACCAGCCGGCGCGGTCAAGTGCGGCGGTGCACCACAAAAAATTTGCTACCTAGCCGAGGACTATTTCCGCCGCAACGGGGTCCGTGACAAGATCGATGTGATCTTCACGCTCGCCGGGCCACGCTTATTCGCGGTCGATCGATATCGTGAAGCCCTTGAGCAGGTTGTAGAAAGAAAGGGCGTGGAACCACGGTTCCGTCACAATTTGGTCGAGATCCGATCAGCGTCCAAAGAAGCCGTCTACCGCCACATGGATACCGACGAAGAGATCGTCATCAAGTACGATATGATTCATGTCACGCCGCCAATGGGCGCACCCGATTTCGTTGCCAGCAGCGAATTGGCCAACGAAGCCGGCTGGGTGGATGTCGATAAACACACGCTCAAACACACGCGGTTCGAAAACATCTATGCGCTGGGGGACGCGTCCAGCCTGCCGACCTCCAAAACGGCCGCTGCGATCCGCAAGCAAGCCCCTGTGCTGGTCAGCAATCTGCTGGCATCGATGAGGCATGAACCCGCCTTGGCTAGCTACGACGGCTACACCTCTTGCCCGGTGGTGACCGGCTACGACAGCTTGGTATTGGCCGAGTTCGATTACAGCGGCCAACCTGCCGAGACGTTTCCGTTCGATCAAGCCAAAGAACGGTTCAGCATGTTCATGCTCAAAAAGTTCGGCCTGCCAGCTCTCTACTGGCATGGCATGCTACGCGGGCGTGCCTGAACTCAACCTCTCCCATCAAACGCACTCCCAAGTGCAAGCCAATCACATACCAGCACCGTGATAAGCAGGTTTGCAGGAATCATTCCGCAGAACTCTGCTTAGCCGTTTTGGACGCTAGCCTGGGTTGAATTCAGGAACCGCGGCGATCGCCAAGGCGGCTCATGTACCGGATGACTCCAGTCTGCCTGCTTACAAGCAGAAAGTGAAACCGGCAAAGTTCACAAAATCGAAGCTAACGCTCGCGCGTATTTGGTCGCATAGGCAAGGGCCCTGTGAGGATCGCTGGCGTGCATGCACCGAGCCTGAAGAGGCTACCGACAACCCTACATCGATTCCCGTCGCCATCCGGTTGGGATACGACAAGACACAAATCAACTCTAGCCTCATACCCGTTGCCTGACGCGCTGGATCGTGGGACAGGCCAACAACAGGGTCAACCGGAAACTTGCAGCCAACCGTCCACGACCCCTGGGTGCGTTCGCAGCCAACGTTTCGCATTTTGATAGGGGCTGGCTTTGCTTCTCGCATTCCAGTCCATCAGCTGGCCTAGCTGGTCGGAATTGAGTCGGAATCGGGTCAGCAGCTCTTGAACCCCTGGAAACGACTCTTGAAACCCCTGGCGAACGACCGGGTGAATTCCTCCCGCATCCCCAAAAACGCCCTTCGGATCGTCAAGAAACCGCACGGACCAACGGTGGTTCATCCAGTGCGGTGTCCAGCCGGTAAATACAATCCACTCCTCGTTCCGCAAGGCACGCTCGACTCGTTTGCTAAGGTCGGCCTCCGTACCTTCCACAAGATCGTATGAGTCTAACTGATATTGTTCGATCGCTTTCTGTGCATTCATCGAAACCCCCGCTCCCGGTTCCACACTGATGATCTCCGCCGCAAAGGCTGGTGCCTGTGCCTCTAAATCGGCAATGGTCTGCACAGGGATGTTGAACGGCACATCCTGCCCGCTCTCTCCTGTTTGACGCCCGGTGGAACCGGAAACCACCATCAGACCCGAACGCGTGCCTTTGTAAAACGGTTCGAGCACCTCCACTCGCGACGCGTATTGCTTCAGATAAGGCTGATGCGTCTGAGGCAGCCAAGCGCACAGCATCAGGTCCTCGCTCCCGTTCGCCACGTCACGCCAGACCTGTTCGATGCCCATCTTCTTGATCCGGCAACGATAACCCAGTCGCTCTTCCAGCACCGCTCGAAACAAATTGGAAGTGGCGACCGAAGAAGGGGAACCGGTCGATGCCAACCGCACCACGCTTTCCTGTTCGATCGGTTTTGCCAACGGGGTGCCTGAACGGTTTGAGGCCTTCGCGGCAAAGAGTGCAATGACGACCAGCGCCGCAACCACCATTACGCCCCAGACAGCACGACTGCGCGGTTTCCGGGTGCCAGAAGTTGGTTCCGGCCTGATGACCGGTGGAACAGCAGGTAAATCCGTGCTGCTACGCATCGTTGACGGATAGTAATCTCGCAGCGACAAAATCAAGCTGACGCACATCGCCAACAGCACAATCGCGAATGGCAAACCGGTGGAAATGGCAGCGGCTTGCAAGGCGACCAAACCACCGCCGTATAACAGCGCCGCGGCCACGACTCCCTCGGTGACAGCCCAGAAAATCCGCTGCGGCACGGGGGGCTCTGGATTGCCGCCCGCGGTGATCATATCAATCACCATCGACCCCGAATCGGAGGAGGTGACAAAGAAAGACACGATGACGGCCACGGCCAAGAGACTAGTGATTCCTGTCAGCGGGAAATTTTCCAACAGTATAAATAATGCCACGGGAACGTTTTCCTGAACCGCGGCAGCCATTCCTCCCGCCCCAAACATTTCGATCTGCAACGCCGTGTCCCCAAAGACCGTCATCCAAATAAAAGTGACTGAAGTGGGGACGAGCAAAACGCCTAACAGAAATTCACGAATCGTTCGCCCGCGAGAGACCCGCGCGATGAACATCCCCACAAACGGCGACCAAGCAATCCACCATCCCCAATAGAAAACCGTCCAACCGTTTTGCCAGGCGGTGTTTTCGAACGTTTCGTTCCACGTCGCCAAACGCGGTAGATTTTGAAGGTAATACCCCACGTTTTCGATCACGCCGTTTAACAGAAACAACGTCGGCCCCAAGATAAACACAAACAACATTAAGAGCAGCGCCAAGCCGATGTTCAGTTCGCTAAGCCGGCGAATCCCCCCATCCAATCCGCGCACAACGGAAATTGTGGCCATGGCAGTGATCACGACAATCAACGCAACCTGAATGGTACCGCTGACGGGAACTCCAAATAAATGATTTATCCCGGCGTTCACTTGCTGCACGCCAAGCCCAAGCGATGTAGCGACACCGAAGAGGGTTGCCACCGTCGCCAAAACGTCGATCACATGCCCCTGCCAGCCGTGTATCTTTTCACCCAGCAATGGATAGAAGACAGAGCGGATCGAGAGCGGTGCACCACGGTTATAGGAGAAGAACGCCAGGGCTAGGCCAACCAATGCATACACAGCCCATGGATGCAGGCCCCAATGCAAAAACGTCAACCCCATGGCCTGCTGAGCCGCATCGGCGGTGTATGCGTCAGCCAGCGGAGGCCGAATCGCCGCGTGGTACAGCGGTTCCGCCACCCCATAAAACAGCAGCCCGATTCCCATCCCGGCGGAAAACAACATGGCAAACCACCCGAGCCAAGTAAAGTCCGGCTTGGCGTCTTGCCCGCCCAGCCGAATTTCCCCATAGCGACTGCCGATTAAAAAAATCACGGTGCCGAGCACAAAGTTCATCGCCAGGACGTACAACCAGCCGAAGTAGTTGGCGACTCCCGCTTGAACCTCCGAAAACAAGCTCTCAAAGCTTTCCTGAAACACGACCGCCAGCAACACCATTCCCAAAATGATCAAGGCGGAAGGATAGAAGACCGGGCCCAATACGTCCCACTCGATTCCCAGAAGCTTTTTTGGTTCCCCTGCAGGAGAAGGGTGCGACGACGAATCAGCGGCGGATTCCTCATTGGCTGGTTCCCCTTGAGTATGCGATCCATCTGGCGACTGATTCATTTCGGTTCCTCTCGCGGTCCGCTTTAAATTTACTTATCGTACCTAATCTAACACGCAGGCCATCGACGTAGTCAGTTGCATCGCGACAGCCTCCGATTCAGCCCGGTTAACCGGGCGATGACGCTCGGCGACTGGCCGCAAAAAGCCGGTCCAACTCAATCGACAGCTTGCGCCCTCGCACAGGTCCAGCTCACCGAACCACACCCCGAGGACGACCGCTAGTCAAGGCCGAGTGCCAGCACCGGAATCATCTTCCTTCATTCGTTTGTCGCAATCGGACCCCATCAGTAAAGATAGATCAATTGCAAGATGAAGGTGTTGGCATCCGCAGCACCCGCACTACGAGCGAACGTGTGGTTGTAGCCGAAAATCGCGGTGGAACCCTTGAACATAGGGGTACCCGCGGAAAGAGCAAGGCGACCGGTTTGCTGTTCGGGTGTGACCACAACGTCGTCCACCCAGACCTCGCCGCCAAACGCGCCCATCAATCCAACTCCAGCCCACAAGCGGTCGTAGACGATTGAACTGTAGTGCAACTCGAGATTGGCCAGCGGACGCTGGCTCAAGACACTTGCCCCGCGATACTCGTCATTATCCGAAAAGAAGAAAACACTGCCGTAAAAGTCGAGCCACGATTGCCCCTCGTCGGCCGTGATGCTGTAATTCAGTAGCGGTCGGAAGGTGAAGCGATTGGCACCTATGTTCACCACAGAGTTAGGATCGTATTCACCCCATGGCACCCCGAGCAAGAAGTGCAATCCACAGTAATCGTCCGGTGTCCAGTCCTTGAATTCCTCGCGCTCAAGCGCCGGTGCACCAAACAAGTTCATCTCAAAGGTGAAGGAAGGATCCCCTATTGCCGACTCGCGGGCGGTGACAACATTTGCCTGCGTGTCGTAGCTGAGCAAATCCGTGATCGGCAAAACGACTCCAAGGCCTCCGGTGCGGCCGCCGACATCGATGATCCGCGAATAAACTAGAGACTGGGTCTGCAGCCGAGTTTCTGTTTTCGGAATTGGCAGACTTTCAACACCCCCGGTATTCGACCGCGTGCCCGCGTAGGAGTACATCAACAAATGACCTTGCGGCGCATTCAGATACGACCGCGCAAGCTGAGCGGTTGCCGACCGGTTCTCCCCCACAACGAACAACAGAACTAAAGCACACAAAAGTTCCGGTCGTCGTAAAACCACAGTACTCTCCTGATTAATCATCGCCCCGTCTGCCCTTCAATGTTCGCGGGTTTTCGGTATCCACAGTCCCCAAAAGGAAATGTCATGGGTCGTCTTCAGCAGGCGACTCCCCTTCACAAAGAGGTCCCTCCTGGCCATGGTCCTTGGACACGGAAACCTGTTTTGCGTGAGAGCCCTTATCGTTTGAAGCCGCCTGCACGGACAAGGCTGGTTTTAAAGCGGCAGAGCGAATTCCGCGATCGTCCTGCAAATAGTTTGTCACGCTCGGGAAAGCAAAGCCGCTGCCCGCTTCATCGACGACCCGTATGATGTCGAGCAACAGATCTTGTTGAACGCTCAAGAACTCAGCAAAGTCGGTTGTCAACACGTATGCTCGTACGTCAATGTCGATTGAGGACGCACCAAATTCCAGCAGTCGGATACGAGGCATGTCCGGAGTTTCCTCCACCATCGGATGCGCCGCAATCCGTCTTCTCAGTTCGCTCAACAGACCATCGAATTGCTCCGGAGTGGTCTCATAACGAACGCCCAGTGTGTGATGAAAGAAGCATTTGTTGCGCATCGAATAATTGGTGATGTGCATCTTCGACAGATCGGAATTGGGGACCGTTGTCAGCGTTCCGTCCAGACCTCGAATGCGACTCGATCGAGGTCCGATCATCTCGACGATACCATCGGAATTTCCATAGTGAATAAAATCGCCGACACGAAACGGCCGATCCGCAAAAATGCTAACGCCTCCAAACAGGTTTTCGACCGTCGACTGGGCCGCCAAAGCTAACGCAAAACCACCGACGCCAAGGCCGGCGAGTAGGCCAGCGGCCGGTATCCCAATCTCGTTAGCACCCCAGAGCAAAATCGCGACTCCCGCCAGTACACCGACCACACGTGCCACCAGACGCAACAAATGGGCGTCGTAACTCTGCTCGGGAATGCTGGGGAGGGCAATGATGGTTTCGACGAGCAGGTGAACCAATACCCAGGCAGCCCACATCGCCGAGACGGAGATGCCGATCGTGACCAGCGAACTTACGAATAACGCAAAGTCGCCAGACACATTCAGCTGTAGCGAGATGATATTCTGATAGGCCAAATGAATGACAGCCCCGAGCAGAATAGGTATCGTTGCCCGCCAAGCCAGTTGCCCCACCATGCCTCGATTCGAAGTCAGTTTGCTTACCAGCCGTGACCAAAGCATGGTGATAGAGGCGATGGCGACGGCCAAAACCGAGGCAATAAGCACTTTCCAAAAAGGCGTTCCGAAAACATTAACGCGAAACGAATCAGGAATGCTGTCCGTGAAGGCGAACGGAATGAGCGGGCCGGTGAATCGGTAGATTTCCTGGCGTGACCTTGGGTAATCGGTCTCACGCAGGGGCGGGAGCTGAATGATTTTGGCGTGAAACTCCGGCAGTCGGCTGACGGAATCGGCCGAAAACAGGTATTTATTCTGACCCGGACCTTCGTGGACTCGCCGAATGATGATCTCCGTTTCGGGAAAGGCCCAGATTTCGAGTTCTTCCGCGTCGAAATCCAGACCACCCGGTATCTCTGCTTCTTCGACTGGCGGCAGTCGCACCAAAATGTCATGTAGATACGAAAAAGCGGCCCCGCCTTTCTTCAGCCGGTGAGCCCTCGGCGTTTCACTCAGATCAAAAAGGTCTCGCCCGGCACTAAAGACCCGTACGCAACTTATGTACTTCTCAAACGTCTGCTCTTCCCGATACGACGTGAGTGCTTCTTCGACTCGCGCTGACTGCTCCCAGAACGATCGGATGGTTGCCCGTGGGCTGGACGTGTCGAGCGGTTTCAGTGGGTTATCGGCCTGCGCCCACGCGATCATCGGGGACATGAAGACGCACATCAGGGCAAGACAGAAGACATGACGCTTCGCTGCCGAGTCTTGCCGCCGACGAAACAGACGTTTCGCAAATATTGACGTCTGTTTGATCAGGTCCATTAGCATTCTCTTGCTCGCGAGCCAGTGCGTCGGGAAAAACGAATTCTTTTCCCAGATTGTACAGCTAAGCCATCCCTGGCTGTCAAAGCCGATCGGTCCTGACTTTCGGATCAGGGCGATTCGTCGCCAATCTGTGGTTTCCACGGCAGCTTAGGATTTTCCGGCAGACTGCGCGAAACGGGAGGCCCGTAGGAAGGGTCACTGCCGTCGTCGAACGGGTCGGTCAGCATGATCATTTCAGTGAAACCGGTGGCCACAACGGGGCCGTCGGGGGAACCCTCACGAAGCTGAATGACGCCTTCGATATAGGGTCCCGCGAGTCCGTAACCTTCCTGCTCCGGACGGGTCGGTTCATAGTAGAATGTGCCCTGGGGCGTCTCGATTCGGCCATACCAAGGATACGACTTACCGGATTTCGGTGACGTCCACATCTTGGAAGGGATGACCTTAAACGACGGCCCAAAGGCGTAGGACCGCTGGTGCGTTTCCCCATCGATAAACAGATAGCGGTTGACGTTATAGTGCGGGTCGCGGAAATTTTCTCCCTCGTAATATTGGCGAAAGGTCAGGGCGTCGCCGTTGTCAAAGCGGAACCAAGCCCAGAAATAGCGATACTGATAGGTGTTGCGAAAATTGCCCCACTGGTGTTCAAACCAGCCCTTGGCATCGAACTCGATCTTGCGACCGCCCACTTCGACAGTCCCTTCAACCGCCATGTTCGGCGCGGTGTAGTAGTAAGTTAACCCGTACATCGTCTCCGGGTTCTGACGTTGCTGCGGATCGACGCCGATGCTTTCCAGGCCCCAGTACGCCAAGGGAACATAGCCGGGCTTCTGAAGCTTGGCAGTCATCTCCAATTTGAACGGCTGGTTCCACTTGTCGTCTTTCGTATTGTAGCCGGAAAACTTCCAGGTCTCGCTCGGGTGATCGTACTCGGTCGTGAAACCATTCTTGCCGTCGTCGATCGAGTACTTGAAGTGAAAGTCTTCCGCATCCGGAGCGGAGCCCTCGGTCTTCAGCGGCCCCGTGACGTAAGGCATCGAGGTGTGGAATTCACCGGTATCGAGGTTATGAAAGGCGAACAGCACGTTGTGCAACGGACGCGCATCTTCGGCCATCCAACCCTGCGAAAGCGGTACCCAGAAGACCGAGATCCGTTCGCCCGTTTCAACATCTTTGCCCAACGCCGTGATGTAATGCCACTCGTTGTAATCGTTCGTCTGGTAGAACTTCCCGCCATGCCAGGCATGGTCGCGCGGCAGATTGTAGAGCGCCTGTCCGGTCTGCGTTTCCACGCCGGGACCGGAGACTGGCGGTTGCTCTTCGCTGGGGACGCCTTGCGCCAGCAAGGTCGTTGGCAGGCAAACGAGTAAAGAAGTGAACAATAATCTTAAAGTCATTTTTTGCATCCGAATAGCGAATCGAAAAAGTGTTTGTTTAAGGCCTCGTACGAGTCGAACTCGCCAGCGGTTGGCGAACGTCACCCGCAACCACTGTTTCGCTCAATCGTGCATTTTTATAAGAGGATTTGATCGGAAGGCACGTTCCTTCGTGCCTTAGCGACCGAACAGAGTGAACATCGGCAACTCGTCCCGACATCGGCGAGTGACGATTCCCGCGTCCTATTTTTTATCGACCGTCGGCTTCCAGGGCCCATCCGGATTTTCCGGCAGGCCACGTGAGAACGCTGGCCCGTACGAAGGATCGTTGCCGTCAGGTAGCGGATCGGTGAGCATGATCATCTCGCAGAAACCGGTCGCCACGATCGGACCCTCCGGAGAGCCTTCGCGCAGATGAATGACACCCTCGACGTAGGGCCCTGCAAGCGCTTTACCCTCCTGCTCGGGATGGCTGGGCTCGTAATAGAAGGTACCGTGCGGCGTTTCGATCCGGCCCCACCAGGGATACTGCTTGCCCGATTTCGGCGAGGTCCACATCCGCGAGGGGATCAGTTTGAAGGCCGGGCCGAAAGCGTACTCTCGCTCTAAGGTTTCCCCGTCCATGTACAGGTAGCGGTTCACATCGTAGTGCGGGTTCCGGAAGTTCTCCCCCTCGTAATACTGGCGGAAGCTCATCATGTCGCCGTTCTCGAAACGAAACCACGACCAGAAGTACCGCCACTGAAACGTGTTCCGCAGATTACCCCACTGGTGCTCGAACCAGCCGGTGCCCTCGAAGCGAACGGTGCGGCCGGCTATTTCGACCTCGCCGGAGGTGGCCATGTTGGGCGCGGCGTAGTAATAGGTCAGGCCGTACATCGTTTCCGGGTTCTGACGCTTCTGCGGGTCGATCCCGATGCTCTCGAGGCCCCAGTAGGCAAACGGCACGTAGCCCGGCGCCTCGGCCTTCGCCGTGAAGGACAAGCGGAACGGGTCGTTCCACTCGTCGTCCTTCGTGTTGTAGGACGTCATCTTCCACGTCTCGGTGTCGTGGCTGTAGGCGGTCGTGAAGCCGTTGTTACCGTCGTCGATGGCGTAGCGAAAGTGGAAGTCCTCGGCGTCCGGTGCCGAGCCCTCGGTCTTCAACGGGCCGGTCTTGGGGAAGACCAACGAGCTGCGGAACTCGCCCGTGTCTAGGTTGTGGAACGAGAACAGAGCGACGAGCATCGGCCTTCCCTCTTTGCTGATCCAACCCTGGATCAACGGCGACCAGAACACCGAAATGCGATCGCCGGTGTCGAGATCGCGGCCGAGGATTGTGATGTAATGCCATTCGTTGAGATCGTTGGTCTGGTAGAATTCGCCGCCATGCCACGCGTGATCGCGGGGCAGGCTGTAGACGGCCTGGGCGGACTCCGTTTCGATCCCCGGTCCCTGCATCGGCGGCGGCCGGTTTTCACTCGGTTCGCTTTGCGCCAAGGCCACCGTTGGCAGACAAACGAGCAACAGACTCGCCAACACTTTCATCTTTTTCATCTGAGTGTTCCTAACAACATGAGGTGGGCTCCCACCGCGGTGACGCCGCGGTGCCAATTTGAAAATTACCGGTTCGACGCCCTTATTGTTTAGGCGTTGAACACGAACGCTTTGCACACCGCCGCGCGGCTCCCCAAGAGGAGCTTGGGCTCGAGAAGCAATGGCTCGACGGCGATCCGATGCCGCCGCTACTTGTAAAACTTAAACGGCGGAGCAGGCGGCATCCCGCCGTCGAGTTTGCGGCGGATTTCTTCTCGCTGAGGTTTGTCGAATCCGCGCGGAATGTAATACCAGGGCACGATCATGTTTTCGTGATACGCTCGGCCCACGATGGGACCGTCGAGTGAACCCTCGTGCAGATACATGCAGCCTTCCCAGAGGGCCGTGTAGTCGGCGAAACCGATCGCCTGTTGGTTGGGATACTCCGGGGCCACGTAGAAGGTGCCCTGCGGTGTTTCCAGCTTTCCGTAAAGCGGCAGGTCGACGTTATCGACGACACTCGAGGGCCACGATTTGATCG
>CAYZHQ010000039.1:0-45633 GCA_964477385.1 uncultured Pirellulaceae bacterium | reverse complement strand
AACTCGAATCTGGGACCTCGTCGTTATCAGCGACGCGCTCTAACCAACTGAGCTATACGCCCGGAATCACTTCCGGAATCTTTACTCTCCCGGAATATAGGTCCGGAATGACGCCCGGCACGCCCAACGTCCGCAAGCCAGTCGTTGTAGGACTGGCTTGCTTCGCAGCATTGTCGAGGACTACTCCATCATTATCGAGGACTACCCCATCCGCGTTGGTCTTGGGGACCGCCGCGGCACTCGGTGCGAAACCAAGTTTGAACTGCGAGCGAAGAAGTTTACGAATCTTCGTCACTCTGTCAAAGCCTGTTTGATTGTTTTGCGGTGTTTTCCCGACTTTATTTGCAACCGTGCGGAAATCGACATTTCATTGACAGGCGGGTTCGGTCAGAATCCGCTGCTGCTGTACCGATCCTTACTGTTCGTTTGTTTTGGAGAATCGTTCGATGCCACGCAAGGCTGCACTGCTCGTTCTACTTCTGGTCGTCAGTTTGACGACTCCCCTTCAGCTTTTTGCGGCTCCGCCGGCCGCAAAGGTCGCTCTCGGGCTGAGTCCCGTGATGCCGGGTGTTGATTATCAGCGGGTCGCCGAGGACGAGGTCGCGAGCTGTAAAGTCAGCGATTTGGAGGGCGACTGGGCTGGTTGGGAGGTCACTGCGTCGGATGGCACGACGTTGCGGCGGTTTGCCGATACCAATCAAGACAAGAAAGTCGATCTCTGGGCTTACTATCGTGATGGCGTGGAGGTCTACCGCGACGTCGATACCGATTTTAATGGTAAGGCCGACCAGTACCGCTGGCTGGGGACGGCCGGAACGCGCTGGGGTGTGGACGAAAATGAAGACGGCAAGATTGATCGTTGGCGGCAGATTTCCGCCGAAGAGGTCACTGCCGAGCTGGTAGCGGCCTTGGCGGAGGGCAGTTCCGAACGATTTGGGCGGCTGATGCTGACTCGCCAGGAGATCGAGGCATTGCGGTTCGGCCGCGAAGAGGCTGACAAGCTGACCGCGCGGTTGCAGCGAGCGGGCGAGGAATTCGCCGACTTTGCAAAACGACAGAAAGTGGTTGGTAAGAACGCCAAGTGGGTGCAGTTTGCTGCGACTCCCCCGGGTATCTTGCCGGCCGGTACCAAGGGTTTGAAGGCCGATTTGGTGGTATACGAAAACGCGGTGGCGATGTTCGAAAGCGATGGGCAGCCTGGTCAATTAGTCGTCGGCACCTTGGTTCGGCTGGGGGATGCGTGGCGTTTGATCGACTTGCCGCAGGTGGTCGGCGAAGACATGGTGGCGCGCAGCAGCGGCTATTTCTTCACGCCTGCTCAGGCCACTGCCAGCAATCTGCCAGCCGGAATGGATGGCGAGCAGTCGCAGAAATTGGTGGCTCAATTGGAAAAGATCGATCAGGCACTCGGGCAGGCCAAACCAGCTGATTTGCCGAGGTTGCATGCCGGTCGAGCCGACGTGGTCGAGCAACTCGCAGCGGCGGCTAGTAATGCCGCGGAACGTCAAACGTGGGTTCAGCAGTTGGTCGACACGGTGGCTGCGGCGGTTCAGGAAGGCACCTACCCTCAAGGAATTGCTCGTCTGAAGCAACTTAGTAGAGACTTGGCGAGCAGCGATGTGTCGCTTCAGTCTTATATCGGGTTTCAGGTCGTTTCGGCCGAGTATGCCGCACGGCTGCGCGATTCCAAGCCCGAAGATTTTCCGAAAATCCAGGAGTGGTATCTTGATAACCTGAACGCTTTCGTGACCCGGTACGAATCTTCGCCCGAGGCAGGGCAAGCGATGATGCAGTTGGCGTTGAGCAAGGAGTTTGAAGCCAAAGAGGACGAGGCCTTGGCGTGGTACCGGCGTGTTGCCAAAGAGTTTCCCGGTAGCCAGGCAAGTGCCAAAGCTGCCGGAGCGGTCAAACGGCTCGACTCGGTCGGCAAGCAGCTTGACCTGCGGGGAGCCACCTTGGATGGCAAAACCTTTCAGCTCTCCGCCCTGCGTGGCAAGCCGGTGGTGATTCACTACTGGGCGACTTGGTGCGAACCGTGCAAGCAGGATATGCGGCGCCTGCGACAATTGCAGGCTCAGTATCAGAAGGCGGGCCTGCAGCTGGTCGGCATCAGTGTCGACGGACGGCGCGAGGAGGCTGCGGCGTTTCTCAAGCAAAATCCGCTGCCCTGGGTGCAGTTGTTCGAAGAGGGAGGCTTGGAATCGAGTCGCCTAGCCAATGAGCTGGGCGTTCAGACGCTGCCCACGATGCTGCTGATCGACCAAGCGGGCAAGGTTGTCAGGCACAACGTCCAGGCGGCTCAGTTAGACGAAGAATTGGACCAGTTGCTGAAGTAGCCGCTGCAGCATCGCCTGCCTGCTCTGCCGTTTCCTTCCGGCAAGCAGGCGAATCGGGAGTCAGGCGATGCCAGGGGGCTTAAATCACAACTGGCTTGCCGAGGGCGCGTCGGACGGGGACGAACTGTCCGGCGTGCATCAGGGCGTGAGTCGCGATTAACACAAATACCGATCCGACCGTCGGAAACATGTCTTTGAAGTGGTCCGGGCCCGGTTTATCGAGGTCCTCCGCGGAAACCTTCGCTAACGCAGCCAGCGACGCGCCGCGGACATGTGCGAGCAGGTCGACGTATTCCTGCTTGCTGTAAAAGGCCGACGGATCGTCGTTGCTCGCCTGTTCTTTGCTGTGTTGCTCGGCAAAGCCCGCGGGAAGTTCCGCCGCTGTGCCGGGGCAGATCGAATTCAGGAGCTGGCATTCCGAAGCGATCAAGTGGCCGAGTTGCCATGCCAGGTGATTGCAAGCGGAGCTGGGACGATGCATCAATTCGCCGTCATCGAGGTCGGAAACGTAAGCCTGAAGCACCATCATGCTGGTGTTTGCGGTCTGACGGATGGCATCTTGAGCGTTCATCAATTGCTTCACGTTGGGAGAGCGAAATCAGGTTTCTGGTGGGGACTGCTGCGACGCCCGGGCAGTCTGGTGGGCCTGGCGGCGGTCCCCCCTAAAAAATATAGCGTTGAAGCCGGTGCGGAATCACCCCGCAACGGTGTGCGGATCCCTCTGGTGCTGGCTGCTAGGCTTCCAGCCCCAGCTGTTTCAGCTTGCGGTACAGATTGCTACGGTGCAGGCCCAGTTGCGTTGCCGCGTCGGTCATATTGCCTTGGCAACTGGCGATGGCCCGTTCAATGGCTTCGATTTGAAAGCGGCGAGTGGCTTCGTTGAGTCCCAGTTCCAACGCCTGTTCCGCGGCGACCGTGGTGCCGGATCGCGAACGAGGATCGGCGGAAAAGGCCAAGTCCTGGGCTTCGATTTTGCTTTCCGGGCAGAGGTAGCTCACCCGTTCCATCAGATTGCGGAGTTCGCGAATGTTGCCGGCCCAGGGATGGCGTCGCATCACCGCCACCGCTTCCTTGGAAAATGTGGGGGGCTGACGCCCGATTTGCCGAGCAAATTCGCTGAGGAAATGGTTGGCCAGCAGCAGCAGGTCGTCCCCGCGTTCGCGTAGTGGCGGCAATTGCAGGGACACCACGTTGAGGCGGAAGTAGAGGTCTTCGCGGAATTTTTTCTCGCGCACCATTTCGGCGAGCGGTTGGTTGGTCGCTGCGATGACCCGCACATCGACTGGAATCGGTGTCGAGCCGCCTACCCGCACGATGATTTTTTCCTCCAGTACACGCAGTAGTTTGGCTTGTCCGCCGAGACTCATGTCGCCGATCTCGTCGAGGAACAGCGTCCCTCCGGAAGCCAATTCAAACTTACCGGCACGCGTCTGATGCGCGTCGGTAAAGGCCCCTTTTTCGTGGCCGAAGAGCTCACTCTCCAGCAGCGTTTCCACCAGAGCGGCGCAGTTGATGGCGACAAACGGCTCGGGGCGGCGAGGCGATTGAAAGTGCACGCTGCGAGCCAGGACTTCTTTGCCGGTACCATTTTCTCCCAAGATGATCAGTGCTAGATCGGTAGCCGCGACTCTGGTGATTGTTTCTCGCAGGGCTGCGATGCTGGGGCATTGGCCGATCACCTGGACCCCTTCGGCGACGTCATCGACCAACCGATCGCGGCTTTTGATGGCGGTGTGCCGGACTTGATTGCTGCGAATCACTCCGGCCGCTTGCTGTGCCAGCAGGCTTAGGGTTTGAACATCCTGGTCGCTGAAAGCTCCGGAATGTTTGTTGATCACCTCAAAGACGCCGATCGCCTTCTCCGCTCGATCACGCAGCGGCACCGCGACCAAGGATCGGGTTTCGAACTGGAGCTGACGATCGACCGCACGGTTGATTTCCGATTCTTCGTCCTCGCGGGCTTGCCAGCGACGTGGTTCGCCCGATTGTAGAACCGCTCCGACGATTCCAGCCGAGTCGTCGACTTCGAGCGGTTCCTCGCCAACCCCTAGGGCCGGTTTGCCGATCAGTTTTTTGCGTGGGCGATCCCACAGGAAAATACTCGCTCGTTCGGCGGAGAGTAGTTCCGTGGCGGCGTTTGCGATCGCCAACAGCAGCGATTCGGGGTCGTCCTCCTGTTGCCATTGCGCGGCAAAGTTCAGCATCGTTTCCAACCGCAGGCAGGTGCTCCGCAGGCGGTCTTGGTCGGCTAGCACGACTCCGAGGGTCGCCAAGGCATATGCGGCCGCGTGGGCAGCCGTTTCGGAATCCGACTGCATGCCCGCGGCTTGGGAGGCGTCCTCGGGGCACTGCAGGAGCAGGGCTTCTGATTGCCGGGCAGCGCCGCTTGCCCCCCTTGCGGAGGTGTGGAGACCGATAGGCACGACCAGCCAGTCGCCGGTTTGTTGCGTTTGGCCGCTATCCATTGCCGCGGCGATCAGCGATTCGGGCAGTGCCGCTGGGGGGCCTAGCCAAACGCTGCGGGTCCAGGATCGACCCTGTTGCGAAACGGTGCCGACCGCTGGGGAGCCCGTTTCAGATTGCAATCGAGCCAGTAAGCGGTGGCGTAAATCGGTCGTCGGCAGTCCGTCGGGCTGGTCGGCGGACGAAGCGGCTCCGCGGCCGGCCGTGGCGTCGTTGCGTTCCAAGAGGGCTAGCTCAAGCAACCACGCAACCCAGGCGTAGGCCTGTGTGGAACGCTCGTCAGACGCGGACCGATCGGGCATCATGCGGCGAACAGCTTGGCAGGTCGGAAGGAATCGCAAGAAAAGGAGCTCGAAACAGCATGGGCAATCCGCCGCCGTTCGGCTACCGGAACGGCTGGTTATTTTATAGACTTTCGGCGAAATTGACTCGCACGGAACGATTCCGCACCTACTTCTAACCTCTTCACGCAAAGCGTTATTGATGGACTTTCAAGGTAAAAAAGGCTTGATCCTCGGGGTGGCCAACGATCATTCGATCGCCTGGGCGATTGCGAAAACCATTATGGAAGGCGGCGGAGAATGTGGCTTTACGCATCTACCCGACCGGCCCGACGACGAGCGGCAGCGGAACCGACGCCGGGTTTCGATGCTGACCGACAAGTACGAGCAAGCCAAGTTTTTGGTCCCGATGGACGCTCAGGACGATCAACAGATCCGCGATGTGATGCAAACGGCGAAGGAGCAATTCGGCAAAATCGATTTTATTCTGCATTCGATCGCATTTGCAGATCGTGATGATTTGGGCCGCGATACGGTCTACACCAGTCGTGCGGGATTCAAGCTGGCGATGGATGTCAGCGTTTATACGTTGATCGCGGTCACGGCAGCGGCCAAAGATGCGGAAATTTTGAATTCCGGGGGAGCGATTGCCACGATGACCTACTTTGGCGGGGAAAAATGTGTTCCTGGCTACAACGTAATGGGAATCTGCAAAGCGGCTCTCGAGGCGACGGTTCGTTATTTGGCGTATGACATGGGGCCTCAAGGCGTCCGTGTGAACGCTTTGTCGGCCGGTCCGATGCGAACTTTGGCGGGCCGCGCCGCGGGCGTCGATGAAATGCTAGAGTTGTACGAGCATATGGCTCCGATGGCTCGGAACGTGACCCACCAAGAGGTCGGTAATACCGGCGCTTTCCTGCTGAACCCTGTCAGCGACGGCATCAGCGGAGAAATCCTGCACGTCGATGGGGGGTACCATGCGATGGGAAGCCCCGGCAGATTGCTGGAAAAGGTCCGTGCGGCGGCCAAGGCATAACGCTCGAACCGTTTTTTCCGTATTGCCCCCTAGGACCCGCTTGATGATGACCGACGCAACCCCTCGCGATGCTGCTAACCTTGGTGCCAAATTGCAGGGCCAAACATGTCTGGTGACCGGCGGTGCGGGATTTATTGGCTCGCATTTGGTCACTCGATTGGTCTCGCTGGGGGCCCGTGTGCGGGTGCTCGACAACCTCAGCACCGGATATCTCGCGAATTTGGAACCGCTCCGGGGCGCGATCGATTTTATCGAGGGCGACGTGGCGGACGAGGGGGCCGTGAATCGCGCCGTGGCGGGTTGTGATTACGTGTTTCATCTCGCGGCGATGGCTAGTGTGCCACGAAGCATCTCCGAGCCCGCGCTCTGCCATGCTTGGGTGGCGACTTCGACGGTCCACTTGCTGACCGCTTGTGCGCACAGCCAAGTCCGGCGATTTGTGTTGGCATCGACGAGTGCCGCTTATGGAGATTCGCCGTTTGTGGCGAAACGAGAAACCGATCCGGTAGCGCCGTTGTCGCCTTATGCGGCGGCCAAGTTGGCTGCGGAGCAGTACTGCCATGCCTTTACACGCAGCTTTGGCGTCGAAACGGCGGCCTTGCGGTTTTTCAATGTGTTTGGACCGCGACAAGACCCGCAGAGTGAATACAGTGCAGTGATTCCGCGGTTTGTGTCGATGATTCTCGCTGGTGAACGGCCGGTTGTGTATGGCGACGGTGGCCAATCACGAGACTTTGTCTATGTCGACAATGTGATCGACGCCAACTTGTTGGCCGCTACGGTGCCGGGAGCCGCCGGAGGCGTATTTAACATCGGTTGTGGTTCCAGCACGACCTTACTGGAGTTGCTCGACACGCTCCGCGATTCGCTGGGCCAGCAAATCGATCCCATTCACGAGCCGCCACGGGCTGGTGATGTGCGTGATTCAATGGCTGATATTACGCTGGCCAGGACGATTTTGGGTTATGAGCCGCGGGTCAGCGTCGCCGATGGACTGCGGCGCAGCGTCGATTACTATCGCTCGCTTGTGACGCCCGCCTGAGACCGCGAGACCTCGGCAAACGCTGCGGCGTTTGTTACGCTGGATCACCTCACGATTGTTGCCTCCCGTCACCAGAGCTAACTCCGCCCGTGCCGCACGCCACCATCGGTCCGATTGCTGTTCATTTTCCAGAGCGGCTTGAAACCAACGCTTTGCTTCAGGAGTCGTTTCCCGGCTGGGATTTGAGCCTGATCGCCGCCAAAACGGGGATTGAGCAGCGTTACATCGCGGCGCCCGGCGAGACCGCTTCCGACCTGGCCGTCGCGGCGACGAAAAAGCTGTTTCGAGAGCACGACATTGATCCGCAGTCGATCGATTTCGTGCTCTACTGCACGCAGACGCCTGACTATCCGTTGCCGACGACCAGTTGCCTCTTGCAAGATCGCCTGGGGCTGTCGACCCACTGTGGCGCGTTGGACTTTAATCTTGGTTGCAGCGGCTTCGTCTACGGGTTGGCGCTCGCCGAGGGGTTGATCCTCAGTCGAGCCGCAAAACGAATCCTGTTGATTACCTCGGAAACGTATTCCAAGTACATCGATCCAACCGATCGCAGTTTACGCACGATTTTTGGAGATGCCGCGGCAGCGACCCTTATCGACACGAGCGACCTGCCGACGCTGTGGGGGTTCCAGTTCGGTACCGACGGCAGCGGCGCCGATACCCTATTGGTCGCCGATGGGGGCGCTCGCAGTCCGGAGGATGCGCTCAAGCCACGGCATCGCAAGCGTTGGCCTAGTCGGCTGTACATGGACGGACCGAGCTTGATCAATTTCACGGTCGAGTCGATCCCGCGGTTGATTGAAGACATCTTGGAAGAAAACCAGTTGACCACCGATTCGGTCGATCTGTTTCTCATGCACCAAGCGACGCGGAAAATGCTCGAGCAATTGCAGTTGCGAATGGCGGTCGACGAGTCGCGGATGCCGATTGAGTTGGCTGATTGTGGCAATACCGTATCGTCGACGATCCCGATTTTGATCGACCGCTTGCGAGGGCAGCAGCGAATCCAAGGCGACGCGACGAACATGCTGGTTGGATTTGGCGTCGGCTGGTCATGGGCAGGCTGCCTGTGGCGGGACGTCTTTACCGAACAAGAAGGCAGATTGAACGGATGAGCCAAGCCGAAGGTTGTTTCTTAGTGGCGTCGCCGTACCTTTCCGATCCTCACTTCTTTCGAACCGTGGTGTACATCATCCGGCACGATTCCGAGGGTGCGTTTGGCGTGGTGATCAATCGACCGGGAGAGGTGCCGCTGGAAGACGCTGTGGGCGAGTCTTTAAGCCATCATCCGCGCCGTGAAGACCGAATTTATCTGGGCGGACCGGTCGAAGGGCCGCTGCTGGCGCTGCACACCCTGGTGGGCGTGGGAGATCCTTGTGTTCCCAAGGAGATGGCTCCCGAATCGGCAACATTGTGGCTGACTTCGGATGAAGATCATCTGCGATTGCTCGCCGATCGGACCGATGTCGAAGCCCGCTTTATTGCCAGCTACAGTGGCTGGGGACCGGGACAACTCGACGCCGAACTGCGCGTCGGCGGTTGGCTGCTCGCCGAGGCCGAGTCGAGCGAGTTGTTTAGCGATCCTTCGCCGCTTTGGGAAATTTTGGTCCGAAAGCAGGGCCGGGAAGTGCTGGCGAGCCTTGTACCGAGTCTGGACAAAGGGTTTGATCCCCAAGTCAATTGAGCGATTTTTTGAATTCTGCTGCGGTTAACGGTTCGTCTTTATCAACTAACCACTAGAAAAACTATGCGGACGATTGCCGTTGGCGATATCCACGGCTGTGCGAAGGCCCTTCGCACGCTGCTTGAGCGAATCGATCCGCAGGCCGATGACCAGATCGTTTTTCTCGGCGATTATGTCGATCGAGGTCCCGACAGCCGAAACGTCGTCGAGCAGATTCTAGAGCTCCGCGCTCGGTGCCAAGTCATTCCGCTACGCGGTAATCACGAGATCATGCTGTTGGGGATCTTGATGAGCGGATTGTCGCCCGATCTGTGGCTCAACGGAGGTGGTCGCGCCACGGTCAGCAGCTACGGCGGATCCCTGGAAAAGATTCCGCCCGATCATCTCGACTTCTTTTGCAACCTGCATGCTTTTCACGAGACCGACGATGCCATTTTTGTGCATGCCAACTATCTGCCTGATCGCCCGATGGCCGAACAACCTGATCAGCGGTTGTATTGGGATCATTTGTCAGGCTTGATTCCGCGGGCTCACGAGTCGGGCAAACGGGTTTTCGTCGGCCACACGCCACAGGCTTCAGGAGAAATCCTCGATCACGGGCATTTGATCTGTCTCGATACCTGCTGTTTCGGAGGCCGTTGGCTGACGGCGATGGATATCGATAGTGGCGAAGTCTGGCAGACCAATTTTCACGGTCACGCTCGCCAACAACGTTGGAAAGCGATGCAGCAACGCGTCAAAAAGTGGTGGCAGCGACGCCGGTCGACTTAGCGGCAGCGGAAGAAAACGTTCCCGATTTCAACATCATCAGCACGCTCCGCAGTGCTGTTTTCCGCAGTGCTGTTTCGCCACACCAGATGACGGTGATTCTCCGTCCAGCCCTGCACCGTTGCGTTGCCAGGATCAGTGGTGGTGCTTCAGCCCAGCACGCGTCGGTACACCTCGGCGGTGCCTTCCGCCATCGCGTGATCGGAAAATGAAACCGCATGACGCTGGTGTGCGGCTTCGGCCAGCGTTTGCCAGTCGTAAACGCCGTCGACTAAGGCGGTGATCTGCTCGGCGAGACTCAGGCTGCACTGTGGTTCGGCGAGCAAGCCTTCGGTGCCATGTCGGATCGCTTCGGGTGTCCCTTCGACGCGCGTCGCGATGACCGGCAGTGCCGCCGCCATCGCTTCGAGCACCACCATCGGCAGGCCTTCTCCGTACAGACTCGGCAGGACCATCGCATCAAGGCTCGCCAGCGCTTGCGGAACGTCCTTCGCAAAACCGGTGAACTCGATCCGGTCGTTGACTCCGAGTTGTTCAATCTTGGCATCGATCGATGCTTTATAGGCTTCGGTTTCGAACGGGCCGATGCACCGGAGGTGAACGTCGTGCCCTGTGTTTTTCAAGTGCGAGATAGCTTCGATGGCGATCTCCAGGCCTTTTCGTGGACGCATTAGGGCGACCATGCCCAGTGTCCAGCGTCCTCCCATTACCGGCGTTCGCGAGCGACTTGGACGAATGCCGGGAACGCCGTTGTGCACGACCGTCACGCGGTTTTCCGACCAGCCGTTTTGGAGCGTATCTTCGCGGAGGCTGTTCGAAACCGTGATCAGATGGGCACAACCACGCAGCGCCGCCCACTCGATAGTCGCGTTCAAGCGATTGACGAATTGCCTCGCCGAATCACGAGCCGCCGGGCTGTGGACATGATAGACCCAAGGAATGCCGCTCAGACGCGACGCTACCGAGGCCAACAACGCGGTGCGCGGGGTATGGGCGTGCAGCAGATCATAGCCTTCCTGGCGAACCAATTTGCACAGTCGTAACGCGACACGGAGGTCGAATCGGTTCCGCATTGGCAAGCGATAACCGATGCCCAGTTCCCCTTGTTGGCCATCGAGCACGTCGGCGAACAGGCCGGGTTTGACACACGCAAAGTCGGCTCGGACTTGATACTCCGGTAATCGCCGGCCGAGATGTGACTGGACCCGTTCGGCTCCCGAGAAATGCTCGCCGTTGACCACATGCAGCACCGCCAAAGTTGTCGGCAGTGCGTGGGGTTCGGTGGCGCGAGGGGGGGTCGGTACAAGGACGACGGGGAGCGACGAGGAGTTGGTCGTCGCAGGAAGCACGTGGGTCATCGATAGGCCTGAGCGGTCGGTCAGTTCGTGGACGGAGTACGACAAAACCCTAGCTCGGGGATGTCCCTCAGGCGGCTGGAAAATCCCCTTTGACCCTCTTCGGACCGGCGGTTTCCGCCGATTGCGTCGGCTATACCGTGGCGGCCTTGCGTTCCTCGGCCATCAGCATCTGCGTCAAGATCTCCTGCAGCGAAACGCGAATGTCCCACTCGGGAAAATCGCGACGCAATTTGCCGAGGTTGGAGATGTAGCAAATGTGGTCGCCCTTGCGGTTTTCTTCGCCGAGTGCCCAGCGGACTCGGTGGCCGCTGATGTCTTCGATCATCTGAATGCACTCCAGCACGCTGGCGGCGTTTTCGCGTCCCCCGCCAATGTTGTAAACCTCGCCGGGGCGCGGGTGATTGGCAAACGCTTCAAACGCTTTGACGACGTCGCTGCATTCAATTTGGTCGCGGACCTGCTTGCCTTGGTAGCCAAAGATCGTGTAGGGCTTGCCCGTCACCGCCACGTGGACGAGATAGCTGAGGAAGCCGTGCAATTCCACGCCGCTGTGACTGGCACCGGTCAAGCAACCACCACGAAAAATGCCGGTCTTCAGGCCAAAGTATTTGCCATACTCTTGGACCAATACGTCGGCCGCCGTTTTCGAAGCCCCAAATAGCGAATGCATCGTCTGGTCGATCCGGCATGACTCGTCGATGCCATCCCAGTCGGCGGGGTCGGCATATTCCCATCGCGTTTCTAATTCGCTTAGCGCTAATTCGTTGGGAGCGTCACCGTAAACCTTGTTGGTGCTCATGTGACAGAACACCGCCTCGGGAGCATATTGGCGGGTCGCTTCGAGCAAATTGAGAGTGCCGTTGGCGTTGACTTCAAAGTCGAGGAACGGGATGTCCGCGGCCTTGTCGTGCGAGGGTTGGGCCGCACAGTGGATCACCAGGTCGGGCGTTTCTCGGCGAAAAAGTTCCGCCACCCCTTCGCGGTCTCGAATGTCGAGCGACACGCTGGAGAAATTTTTCGTTTCCGACTCCAAGCGATCCAGATTCCACAGGGTGCTGCCCTGGGGACCAAAAAACGTCGCTCGCATATCGTTGTCGACGCCAATCACTTGGCAGTCCAAGGCATCCCAATGGCGGACCGCTGCGGAGCCGATTAAGCCGCTTGATCCGGTGACGATAACACGCATAGAAAATACTCAAGATAAAAAAATAGATGTCGTAATCAAACAAAAAAGAGCTGTCGGGGACGATCGTAGTTTGCCCTGGAAAGGTGACCAACTATCCGTCTTCATTCAAACCAAAATCTGCGAATAAGGCAGCCAATGTGCGGGCTTCTTGTGAGTCGGCTGCCTTCTGCGACGCGATTGTAGCGATCGTGTCGACGATCCGGCCGCGCTGCGTTTCCGCCGCCTGCGCTGCCTCCCAAAGCAATGGCCCCCGCCTCTCATGTGACTCACTAACTGGTAATGCATCGTCGAACGGTTGCTGTGGTTCGTCGGAGGCCGCGCTGAATGCCAAGGACAGCGGCGAAACCACAATCGCTTGGCCACCGACGAACGTTTGGACATCCTCAAAGCCGCGAGCTAAACGCGTCAGCGGGCCGCCTTCTTCGTCGCTGTCGGTGAACTGGACTAAGCCGCTGGCTTGTTGCCATTGAACCGTATCGCCGGTGCCGTAGAGTTTGGCCACATCGTGTCCGCCTTGACTGGCGTTCGCTTCGACCACTTCGAAATGCCTCGCACTGGCAAAGTATCCCGCTCCGCTGAGCGTTGCCGAATTTGCCGAGGCGCTCATGTGGTCATCGCCCACGCTGCCATACAGGGTTGCCACGTCGTGGCCGCCGGCACTCGCGAAGGCGTAGACACGCTCAAAACCATAGGCGAGATTAAAGTTCTGTTCGCTGCGCAGGCTGGTAAACTGCGGCCGAATCGCCAGTCTGTCGTTGCCCGCCGAGTCATATAAAAAGGCCGTATCTTGGCCACCGGCGGTTGCGTGGACATAGATCCTGGGCACCTCCTGAATGTCAAACACAAAACCGCTGCCCGTCAATTGAGCCGCATGCGGAGTTGCTTTGAGTTGATCATTTCCAGCCGAGTCGTAAAGCGTTGCCAAGTCGGCACCGCCACCCCCTTGGAAGTCGACTTGTTCGAAGCCGTCAAAGGTCAACGCGATGCTTTTGCTGTTCAACGTGCTGCTGTCGACACTCACGTTGTTCGCCGTCCGTAGCACAAGTCGTTCGGTGCTGGCGGAGCCTTGGAGCGAGAGGGAGTCGCTCGCTCCTTGCCCGTCCATGCGGATCACCAACGGGTCGCCTGTCGAAGGAAAGGTGTACTGGGCGCCGTTGACTTCCAGCTCGATCGAGTCTTCGAGGCTCAGACGCATCTGGTCGCTGCCAGCGGTGCCTGCCACGCGAACACCGCCGCTGTTCCATTCCACCAAGTTCGTAAACTGCAACGATTGAGCTTGCTCTCCACGGATTTGTACAAACAGTTTTTGCTGCGATTGCACTAAGAAATCGTGTTGGTTTTCCGCACTCGCTGGCTGCGATTCAGTGGGCGAGCCTTCGGCGTCACGAACAATCCACTGCACATCGGAATCGGCGTTGATCGATAGCAGGCCGCTTCGCGACGCCGTCAGTTCGTACCATGCGTCGGGCTGAAGAAGGGTGGTTTGAGATTCGATCAAGCCGAGTGGGTCGGCGCTCGTTAGCGGAGGGACCGGCAGCGGTTCGACCGACGAGACGGGTGGTTTTCCCGTTTCGGCGAGCAGCGAATCGATCGCTTGCTGCAGGTCGATCCGATGGTAGGTTAAACCGGTCAGTTCGTCGGTGCCGCTGATGGCGGTGGCGCGAAGGTGTTCAATAATCCGAGCGGGGCTGACGTCGGCCTCGGCATCGACTTGCAGCATCGCAGCACGGACCAGCGCCGTCGCGCCGGCGACTTGTGGAGCCGCCATGCTGGTGCCGTTGGCTGGAGCAAAGTCGTCGACTTTGCCATCCCAGCCAAAGACATGATCGGGGACGGAGCTGCGGACTTGCGCCCCCGGTGCAACGAGTAGATGGTCTTCCCGTTGTGAAAAGTCGCTTAATTCGCCATTGGTGCTGACGCTGCCCACGGCGGTGACCCATTCGCTGGTTGCCGGATAGGTCACGCGATCGGGATGGGCAGGGTCGAACTGGTTGCCTGCCGCGGCGACCACCAGGATGCCCTCGTCATGGAGTAGTCGCAGTTCGTCTTCGAGTTGTCCCATCACCTGCGCGGCGGTCGCGTCATTCAGGATCGCTCCGAGCGACAAATTGACCGTCGTAATCGGATTGTCAAAGCTCAAGCGGTTGGCGTGAACCCACTGCAGTGCCGACTCGATCGAGTCCAAACTCCCTCGCCCTTGGTCGTCAAACACCCGCAGCGAAACCAAATCCGCACCGGGGACGACACCGGTAAAGCCTTCCGAATCGCCGGCGAGCAGTCCCGCGACATGCGAGCCGTGAAAACCTGCCGGCGCGTCGTCATATGGCTCGGCATCGTCTTCCGCAAAATCCCAGCCGCCGACGACGCGATAGCCGGGGCCGAAGCCGCCGCCGAGCGCAACGTGATCCCAAGCGATGCCGCTATCGATCACGGCAATGCTCTGCCCTGCCCCATCGATACCGTACGTTTCACGGACGGCGGCGGCTTGCTGCAGCAGCCAGTCGCCATCGATGGCCGAATCATCACCAGCGTGCTCGGCAGAATCGTAGGCCGACAGCAGGAACTCCGCCGCCAGACTGGCCGAGAGGGCGAGCCGAGGTTCGCAGATCAGCAAGCGGCGGCGCGGCGAGCGCAGCCGATCAGAAACGCGCGGCCTAGCAATAGCCAGTAGCGGTTGAGTCGACGACGCAGGCGGGGTGGTTGAATCAGGAAATGTCTTGGGACGGGTCATGCGGGTGTGCCAAAGTTTGCCTAAACCGAAAGGTGGGCAAATCTAGGTCGGCAGAATCGGCTGCGAACTGCCTAATCGTTACCTCGCGAAATCGACTCGACTTTTGGTGGTTCACTGGTCGAAACAACAGTACTGATCGTTAAAACCCGACTCGTCTTCAATCGCTTTGTGCTGACTAACATTATGTCACTCTCACAAACTTGGGCCACCTTCAAGCTGCTGCACTTGTCCAAACCGGCCGGTGATCGCGTGCTCTATAAAGCGGTGCGAGGCCAAACGGTGGCCTCGGTGCTGGAGATCAACGTCACCAGTTTGGCACGAACCGAACGGCTGATCGGTTGGCTTCGCAAGCAAGGCAACGAAGGGCCTCTCCGGTACGCCGCCATCGATTTATTCGAAATGGCCGAAACGGGTGCCAAGCTGGGCTTGAAGGAATTCCACCAGCGCTTGTCGGCGTTAGGCGTCAAGCCCTTGCCGATTCCAGGGTCGCCCGCTCAAGGACTGCCGCGCGTCGCCAATGCGCTCGGCGCCATCGACGTGGTGATCCTCGAGGTGCCCGCTGAACAGTTGGCCGATCCGCTGCTACAGACATTGCTGGCCCGTGTCATGCACCAGCAAACGATCGTCGTCGCCCGCGGTGAAACGGGTGCGATGCAGTTGCTGGCAAGCGACCATTTCCAGAGCTCGGCTTCGCAACGTCAAATCGCTTAGCTGGACAGCGCCACTTTGATTCCAGTGCCCAATGAGTTACGACGTTTGCGAAACCATTAGCCGTTTTGGCATTCGCCACGGTTTTCTGGGCATTAACCGCGGCTAACCCCAATCGGCCGATTCAAACTGGCGGTGCTCCGTTGGGCCCCGTTGGGAAAGGTGTGGCAGAGACGCAGGGCATCCGTTTGCTCCTGAACTCGGCGGCCCATCAAATCGAGACGCTGAAGCAAAAACTATGGCGCGGACAAGGTGAATCCGAGCGTCCGTCGGGGGTGACTTGGTCGGGCCGGGAAAGACCATTCTAAGGTAAATGCATCGCTGCCACTCGTTGAAATGGAGCCGGGGGGGTGAAGATCGGCTCGTTTTAGGGAATTTCCTGCCGGTTGACCGAATAAACCGTTGATTCCGCACTGCCGGTCTGATAAGGTCTCAGATCTCTTCCTTATCTGTCCGTAAAGGCTTGCAGGGGAACCTCCTGAAAATGGCCGCCAAAGTAGCCTGTCATCGAAGAACGGATGCGAGTCGCATCGCAGAGAACTTGTCTGAGGGTTCGGCGCCGCTTTGTGTCTCCAAGTCGAGCGGCCAGCGATTAAAGACAAGAACTTGGATAGTCTTGCTGCTACTGGTCAGCGTCGTCGCTTGGTTCACGTATCGGCTGGCAAGGATCATCGAATTGCGATCTTTGGCCATGGAGGCTGCCACTGCGTTTCAAGCGGAACACTGGGGGCAACTGGAAGATGTGTCTCGGCAATGGACAAAAAAGGATCCGAATGCTGGGACGGCTTGGTATTTGGCAGGTGAAGCTGCCAAGTACCGAGGATCGCCGGTCCGGATGGCCGGTTATTTCGAGCGGCTCCCCGATGACCATGTCAAAAAGCCGATCGCTTTACTGGATTTGGCAACCGCTTGCTTTGGGCCACTGAATCAGCCTTCGCGCGGTGAGGCCGCTTGTCTGAAGAGTTTGCAGTTGGCCCCCGACAACGTCGAAGCCCGCCGAAGGTTGGTTTTTTATTACTGCATCACTCTGCAGCGAACGAAGATGGTTCAGTTCGCGCGGGAGGCAATCGCGAATCAGAACGATCTTCCCGAGACGTACGCTTACTTGATCGGCGCCGATTGGATCACCTTGTCCAACGCGGCCCCGTTTAACCGCAGTTGGCTGAATTCGGATGACGATCCTGAGAACTACTTAGTCGCTTATTTGATCCACTGGGCGGGTACCACCGGGATCAGTTCGATGAGTACCGATGATGATGCCAGAAAAGAAGCCCGTCTGGATCTGCAGGCGTCACCAGAGTTGCAAGCCCGAATCAAATCGCTTCTAGGGCGTTCCACTAATCAGAACGAAGCGATTGTGCACCTACAGCGTATCGAGCAGTGCCTGGAACGCTATCCAAATAATCCGGAACTGCTGGCCTTCCAGCTGAAACGTGCCGCGGCCAGTGGAAACGTCAGCGAGGTCAGACAACTATTAAGCCAGGTTCCTCAGTCGGCCGCTGGTGACAACCGTTTCTTTCATTACAAGGGCTGGCTGCACGATGCACTCGGCGAACCGGAGTTGGCGGTCGAGGCCTATCGCAATGCCTTGCGATTAAACCCTTTCGATTGGCGCAGCCAACTAAGGCTGGCGGTAACTCTGCGTTTGTTGGGCGAGACGGACGAAGCCGATCGGCTGGCGGGATTGGCGATGCACGGCAAGCAGTTGCGCGAGACCATCATGCAGTTGGCAGATGTGCAATCCATTCCCATGCCGGTCATGGAATCAATGTACGAGTATTGCCAGGCATGTGGAGACGAACTGGTGGCGGAAGGACTTTTGCGGAGGATCAAGATGTTCCGTAACGTGAAGGGGCTAGGGAACGCGGGTGCCGCTCCGGTCGGTTTTCGATACGCAATCCGCCAAGCCCCCAAGGCTTTCGTTATTCGTCATTATTTGTGATTTAGATATGCATTCGAACTACCCGAGCTCGCTTTGATCACGATTCTTTTCTCGTAGTATTTGGAAATTTCGATGTTGAAGACTTTGTCGCTATTCCTGATTCCGGCCTTGATGGTCGTGCTTGTTGGCTGTGATTCACGCCCCAAGGTGTATCCGGTCACTGGGACCGTCACGATCAAGGGAACTCCGGCCCCAGAGATGACTCGCGTCAACTTTGAACCGGTCTCCGGTGGCGAGCTTGCCGCCGGGATGGTCGACGCTACGGGCGGGTTCACTTTGTACTCGGGTAACGAGGGCCGTCCGGGAGCGGTTCCAGGATCTTACAAGGTCTTCCTATCACCCGATGCTTCGAGCGATGCCTACATGACGGGGAAGCCAAGCGGAGTGCCAGGCGTACCAAGTGCAGGGCCGATTCCGGATGACTTCTTGTCGGCGGCTACATCGCCGCTGACGGTGGAGGTCACCGAGGACGAGAATGTGATCGATGTGACGATCGAATGATCATGACGAGCAGAACATTTGAAATACGGACTGTTGCAGGACCCAAAGTCCCCTGGGCTTTGGTCGCGTGGTTTGAGTTCTCTGATGTTGTAAGGCATTCTTTGATGCCATTTTTGATTTGCGTTGGAAGTTTCTTTTCTCTTTTCAAAAGGTGTAGGTATGTTTGGACGTTCTCCTCATAGGAATCATCATGGTTTCACGCTTGTGGAATTATTGGTGGTGATCGCCATTATCGGCGTGCTCGTTGGATTGCTGCTGCCAGCGGTTCAGGCGGCACGTGAAGCTGCTCGCCGGATGCAGTGCAGCAACAACATGAAGCAAATCGGCCTGTCGTTGCACAACTATCACGACACCTTCGGGATGATGGGGTGGAATAACGATTTGGGCAATACAGTGGCCCCGGGAAACCCCACGAGTCGCTGGATGCAGTTATCGTGGATTGTCAGCGTGCTGCCGTTCATGGAGCAACAAAACCTCTACGATCAGATCAACATCCATACTCGGGAGTCGATGTCGGCCGGCCCTGTCGCTCCTGACATTCGCGATAACCGGGTCACGGCTCAGATTCCGATCTCGACGATGATGTGCCCTTCGAACCAGCAAGAGACAGTCAATGGAGGCCAAGTTCAAGGCTATCGACACAGTGGCGGTGCAACGGGGGCACGTACCGACTACGTCGGTAATTTGGGGCATATCTGGGGTGGTTGGAAAGACTGCGGAGCCCTGCCCGATTTTCCACCAGTCAATGGTAGAAACATCTTCCAAAGAGGAAGCAATCCAGGGACACCATGGGTCAATGGTGAAAGTCTTAACGATCAAGTCAATTGCAATGGAACCTTCCGGTATCATGGCGGTGTCAAAATGGCGCAAATCCTCGACGGCACCTCCAACACGGTCTTGGTGTTTGAGGATATGCACTGGCGTGGCGGCAACAATCCCGTTGCACAGCACGACATTCGCCCGACCGACGATGCGTCGTGGATGAGTCCTCTGGCTGCCGTGAATTCAATGCGGAACCCGATGAACAACAAGAACAAAGCTTGGCTGCAAGGTGCTGGCGACCGTCGGTGCCATGGCTGGAGTAGCAATCACTCCGGTGGAGCGCACGCGGTTCTAGGGGATGCGAGTGTGCAGTACTTTACCGATTCAATGGATCATGTGATCCGCTACAGTTTGTCGGTTAAAGATGATGGGTTAACTGTTGATTTTGAATAACTGAATTTTCTATCGAATCCATCGGATAAAAATTTTGAAAGCCGGAGCGACGGCAACGTTGCTCCGGCTTTTGATGTGTGCTTGCAGGTGTCATGCCCTTAATTGATTAAAAGCACCGACTCCTGTGCTGAGCATGCGTTTACTTTTTAAGTAGGCTTTCGCAGGTTTCAGCGGCGGAGCCTAATGGAGCTTTGAGCAATTATTGCCCGGCTTTGATGCGGAACCTTTGCTAGTCGAAGCTGGATTGATCGCCTTTTTAAACTTAATGCATTCTGAATGCAGGCATAAAATTGAACAGGTTTTTGGTACTCGCCGCATCTGCTTCAAGAGATGGCGGCAGTCACATGAGTATGGTCATTCCTGTGGCTCGCTGTTGGCGACGCATCCGCACTAGTGGCGAGTCGTTTATGGCTCCAATGGCCTTTGGAGTTTTCCTGCTAACGCTTGTGCCAGGCTGCGGACCGTCTGGTTCTGATCGAGAAAGCCCGGCAGCAAAAGCTGTCGTTGCGGAGAAAACCGCTTCGGACAGTGCAGACGTGCCGCTCTTCGGGTCGCTGGCGGAACGGGACATCGAACCGGATGCTGGTCTGCGATCGATGGATCGTAGTTGTCCCGCAGTGTCCGATGTCGCAAAAGAGGCAGGGCTTGACTTTGTGTATGTCAGCGGTGCTCAGGGAAAGTCGCTAATGGTGGAGACGATGGGAGGCGGATGTGGAGTGCTGGATTTGGATAACGATGGTCTATGGGATTTGTTTTTGTGTCAGGGTGGAAACCCAACGCTTGCAGAAGCGAGTCAACAGCCGCTGCCCGCGGTTTACCAGAATCGAGGTGATGGCAAGTTTGTCGATTCGGCAGCAATGTCGGTCGGTGCTGGGTTGGGATATTCGCAAGGGGTTGTTGTCGGCGATTACGACGCCGACGGTTTTGATGATGTCTATGTGACCAGCGTTGGCAAGAATCGTCTACTGCGAAACAGGGGCGACGGGACTTTTGCGGATGTCACCGATCAGGCTGGCGTGGGGGATGTACGGTGGAGCAGTTCGGCGGCATTCGCCGATTTAACTGGCAACGGCTTGCTCGATTTATATGTCTGTAACTATCTCGATTATGATCCGCTCAATCCGGTGGAATGCCGTAATGAGGATGGCGAATATCGCATTTGTCATCCCCACGAAATGCTTTATCACACCAACGAGTGTTATATTAACCAAGGTAATGGAACCTTTGTTGCCGAGGCCAGCAATCGCGGGTTGGACGGCCCTGGTAGTAAAAGCCTTGGTGTGGTGGTGGCCGATTTTACGGGCGACAATTTGCCAGATGTTTACGTTGCCAACGACACAACGGCGAACTTCTTGTTCATCAATCAGGGGCAAGGGATGTTTCGCGAGCAGGCGATCGCGTTTGGTTGCGGCGTAAATCAGGAGGGGATGTACGAAGCCGGAATGGGATTGGCGGTTGCCGATTATGATCGAGATGGCTTTTTGGACATTTATACGACTCACTTTTATGATGAATCAAATACTTTATACCGCAATCAAAAAGGCGTAGGATTTCGCGACGTCACGGCCATGGTTGGACTTCATCAGCCGACGCTGCCGCGACTTGGGTTTGGGACCGTGATGCAGGACATTAACGCCGACGGTAACTTGGATCTGTTTGTTACCAACGGACACATTGAAAATTATCCTGGGAATCCCATTCATGCGATGAGTCCCCAGTTGTTTACCTGGGATGGTCATGTCTGGAACGATTGCAGTCCCATCGCCGGTGCTTTTTTCGAGCAACGCTTTGTGGGGCGTGGCGTTGCCTTGGTCGACAGCTCGGGGAGAGGCAATCCTGATATCGTCGTGGTGCATCAAGATTCGCCTGTCGCTTTGTTGCGAAGTGACAAGCTTGAAGGAAATTGGCTGAACATCCAGTTCCGCGGAGCCCATGGGAATCGCCGAGGGATTGGGTGTAAGGTCACGATTACCGCGGGTGAGGAGAGCTGGTTTCAGCAATTGGTTGGCGGTGGCAGCTACGCCTCGTCTCACCAACCCACGCTATTTTTTGGGGTCGGAAAGCAGGTCGGACCGTGCCGCGTCGAAGCGACCTGGCCGAGTGGAAAAAAGCAGACTGTGGATTCCGTCGAATTCAACCAATTGATCGTGCTGGACGAACGGGATGCCGAATAGGTTTTGTCTCGCAGTCCTTATGCCCTTATTGCAAATGGCTTTGAATGCGTCTCGGCTGACGCCAGCGGCGAATCGAAGTAAGGCCAAGGTCGCGCCGGGTCGTTAGAGACCTAATCGGTTGAGGATTGTATCGTGGCTGCGCGCCTTATCGATTTGCCGGGTCTGGCGATAGGCATTTGCCAGCCACTTCCGGAATTCGTTTAGCGTGGGATCGATAACCAGCAAACGCTCGGCGATACCGAAGGCTTCGTCTTGTCGGCCTTGTTGCCAAGCAAGTTTGACCTTCTGGGTGAGCCACTGTGGGTCGTCCGGCGTGATCGCGAGCAATCGGTCCAAGTATTTTTCGGCAATCGCGGGTTTTTCGCTGCGTTGTGAAGCGAGCACCAGACCCGCCAGAGCGGTTTCATCCTGGGGTTGAAGGTCCAGTACATGCAGCCAACAAAGTTGCGCGTCGTCGACTTTATCTGACAACCAGAAGTAGCACGCCAGTTCGTTGAGGGCTGGTAAGTCCGGCGTCAAGGCTGCGATCATCGCTTCACCCCCAGCCATTACGGTCTCTTGCGGGACAAG
Source organism: uncultured Pirellulaceae bacterium (assembly GCA_964477385.1). Classification (GTDB taxonomy): domain Bacteria; phylum Planctomycetota; class Planctomycetia; order Pirellulales; family Pirellulaceae; genus Roseimaritima. Next base: position 23,638 of record CAYZHQ010000039.1, on the reverse strand, counting down.
CTTGACGATCGCTTGTCGGGCAAGATAGATGTCGTTTTTGGCCCATGCTTCGGTCATCATGGCGATGCCTATCGCTCGTGTTTTCTCCCAATCAGGAATTCGAGGGGAGTCGTCAAATATGTCCAAAGACATGGGGCTGGCCGCTTGAACGTCGCGAGGTGATCGCTTCGATAAATTGTCCACTTTTGGATTTCGCAAAATGCGGTGGTCGGTTTGTGCGGTGTGAGGAACATTGGTCTGCTCATCGGCCGGCATGTGGCAAGCGATGCACGAACCGAACGCCGGTGCGAGCTGTTGTTCGGCAGGAGGCAGCAAGCACTGGCGATCATGGTGACAAACATTGCAGCGATCTTGATAGTAAACGTCGCGGTTAGCCGCGGGTGCCGGTGAGTGGGGGTCATGGCAAGAGGTGCAACCGAGTTCTGCTTGCGATTCGATATAGCACTTGCTCTGTCGCATCTGCTCGACTTGGCTGACAACCCGTGATGGCTGGCCATCCGTATTGGCGTCGGGGCTGACAAGGCAAATCAAGATGTCTTCCATGCGATCACCGGGACGGAAGTCATGGAACGACCGGCCATATCGCGGGATGGTGTACAGACCTTGCAGGTGACATTGGTTGCACACACTTTCTCGTGCCGCAATGTCTAGTTTGGCGGGATTGACAATGTTGTCCTGGATGTCACCTTGCTTTTCAGCATTGCGGTGAAATTCAACATGCTGGGATGCCGGTCCGTGGCAACGTTCGCAACTAATGGCGGCTTCAACGAAGGCCGGTTCCGCATATCGGTCGTGGCCAATCGAATCCACTTGACCAGCATGGCAATACAAGCACCCATCGCCAATTCTTCGCTGGAATCGAGGATGTGAGTCGACCGCATATCCTGGCGACAGATCCCAAACGTCTTCGGTCGAATACCAGCCAATCGGCGATTGTCGCAAAACGCCGTTGCTTTCAATTAGATACGCGCGGCCTCGTTGCCCCGACCCGACCGCGTATTTAACGGTTTCACGTTGGTCATAGACCACTTCGCCAGTCGAATCGACACGAAATTCGTGATGCCAGACCGTATCATCGGTTCGCTCGACGCGGTAGCCGCGCTGGCCTGCGGTGTGGATCGGTCCCGACGGGTACTGCTCAATGGTTTCAACACTTGAAATCGACCCCATCGATCGGCCCATGGGATGGGTTGCGTAAAGGTCGCAAATTTTCTCGTGACATTCGCGGCACGACTCGCTACCCGCATAATTTTTAGGGCGCGGCGCGGGAGGAGCATTGCGGAGTGAATAGCGAATCGTTGAAACTGGTTCGTTGGCGGGCGATGATGGCTTTTCACGGCAGCCTGGCATTGCCAGAACAATCGCCAATGCGACGAAGAGTCCGCGTGCAGCGCTGCCGTAATCGTATTCCAGAGGGTTGAATCGGCGTCCGTAATGTGGCTTGATCACTGCTGCATGGGATGGTGCGAACTTCTGGCGATGCAATACAGATAGAGGCGAAATCGACTGAGGAAAAACGACATTCACAGGAGGTTTCGGTAAAATGACAAGGAACCAGCAAAGTTACTTTCCGGCACCTCAGTCTAACACAGAACGCGACCCAAAAAGGGGCGACGATTCCATGCTCACGATTCGCTTGCCAGCATTAGTTCGGTCCCATGAGGATCGCGGGAGCACGCGGTTGCGTGACCTGTTTGTCACCCTTGCCTGTGCCTTGGTTTTAGAGGGTGCAGTAAGAAGACGGCATAAGATGAGTGGAACGCTTTGGGGGAATCGGAGTTCTTTTGGCGTAGCAGCCGTTTCCACGGGTTTGATGTTGCTTGTTGTTGGTGGATGCGGAGGCACGGATTCCTCGCAGCAAGGCATCGCAAGATCCGATGCGGTCGACGGTGCGGCCCAGCGGCAAGCCTCTCCTGGCCACGCTCAGATGCTGGCTCTGCTAGATCAATACCGGGCCGCAACACCGCAGTTCGATCCATTTCTCGGCTCGCGTGGGTTGACCGCTGCTCAGGCTCGCTTGGCTAAATTGGGATTGCCCCAAGGAATCGCTCATCGTCTTAGAATCGAGGCGGTGTTGTCGGTTGCCAATGAGGAGCTTCGACTCGGCTTGATTGACGATGCGATCGAACATTTTGCGGAGATTCGTCAATCGTTGCCGAAAGCCCGTCACAAGTTCACGGTCGAACGTTGGGAGCAAGTCATGTTCCAGGTGGCTGTGGGCTATTTACGGTTGGCGGAGAGCGAAAATTGCGTCCATTGCCAAACTGGCGCGTCCTGTGTGTTGCCGATCCGAGGTGATGGTGTCCACCAACTACAGACAGGTTCCAGAGCGGCCACCGAAGTGCTCGAGCAACTTTTGGAAGTCAATCCTGATCACCTGTCGGCGCGTTGGTTATTAAACATCGCCCAGATGACTTTGGGAGGGTATCCCGATTCCATTCCGGAAACCTATCGCATCGATTCCTCGCGATTCGCGGCGGATGACTTTCCACGGTTTTCAAATGTCGCATTGGAGCTAGGTGTCGCCACGCGTTCGTTAAGTGGTGGCGTGGTCGCTGACGATTTTAATGGCGACGACGCGATTGATTTGATGGTAAGCAATTGGCATAGTTCTGGCCAGTTGCGACTGTTCATCAACGACGGGCGTGGGAAGTTCACAGACCAAACCGAGGCGTATGGTCTGAACGGCATTTTGGGTGGCTTAAATCTGGTTCAGGGGGACTTCAATAACGACGGTCAGGTGGACGTTTTGGTGTTGCGGGGTGCTTGGAAGGCAAACCTGGGGCAACAAGCCAATTCGCTGTTAAAGAACCACGGAGGCAAGTATTTCACCGATGTAACCTTCGATGCGGGGTTGGGATTGGTTCACTACCCGACGCAAACGGCTGCCTGGTACGACGTCAACCGGGACAGCCATTTGGATCTGTTCGTTGGTAACGAAGACTACCCGTCACAGTTATTCATGAACGACGGCGAAGGTGGATTTGTCGATGTTGCCGAACGGGCTGGCGTAACCAATGACCGATACGCCAAAGCCGTTTCGTGGGGGGATTTCAATCAGGATGGTCGGATTGACCTCTATGTTTCCAACTATGACGCAGCCAACCGTCTTTACCGAAACGATGGCGATGGCACGTTTACCGATGTGGCCGAGGAATTGTCTGTTGAATCGCCCCTGAAAAGTTTTGGTACTTGGTTTTGGGATTACAACAACGATGGCTTGTTGGACTTGTTTGTTGGCAGTTATCCCATGTCGCTCGAAGACGTTGCGGCGCAATACTTTGACCAACCGATCCAAGGCGAACGAGACCATCTGTATCAGGGTGTTGGCGAGGGCCGATTCGCTGAAGTCGCGTTGTCCAGTGGGGTTACAACCGTAACCGATCCCATGGGGGCAAACTTTGGGGATTTGGATCTAGACGGCTACCTCGATTTTTACCTGGGCACCGGTTATCCCGGATACGAATCGCTGATGCCCAATGTGATGTATCACAATCAACGTGGCAAAGGCTTTGCGGATGTCACGATGGCGGGCGGTTTTGGTCACTTGCAAAAAGGACATGGAGTCGCCTTTGCGGATTTCCGTGGTGTCGGAGAGACCGATGTTTTCATAGAGCTTGGAGGCGCCTATCCAGGGGATGCATTTACCGATGCGTACTTTAAGAATCCGGGATTCGGCAACCATTCGATCCGATTGAAGCTAATCGGCATCCGGTCCAACCGCAGTGCGATCGGAGCACACATTCAAGTCCGTTTTACTGAAGCAGGCGAAACGCGTTGCGTGCATCGCTGGGTCAACAGCGGTGGCAGTTTCGGAGCCAATCCGCTGGTGGCGCACATTGGTGTCGGAAAGGCCTCGAAGATCGATCACATTCAGGTGACTTGGCCCGCTACCGGAGAGACGACGGAACTTGACAATGTCGATCCCGACGGCAGCTTGCTGGTGATCCACGAGCCAGCCGAGAGTGCCTCGCTTCCTGATCACGACGGGCCGGTGGAACCTTGAGAAAACTTGTCTCGGGAGATGGGCTCAAAGAAGACGCCCACTACGTGGACCATGCGGGTTAGTAGACGACCGGCAACTTGGAGGCTTGGTGTGGGATTTCTCTGACGTATTGCGGCATTGCGTAGCCGGGAATCCGCCCTCGAAGTTGCTCGACCAGACGCAGCCCGGTAGCCTCACTGACTTCGAAATGAGCCGCACCGGCAACGCGATCGAGTTGGTGCAGGTAGTACGGTTGGATACGATGGTCGACCAACCGCAGCGACAGCCGTTCCAGTGCTTCTAGCGAATCGTTCACGCCACGCAGCAGCACCGCTTGATTCAGTACGGGAATGCCGGCGTCGATCAATCTGCCAAGTGATGCCAGAGTTGCCGAATCGAGTTCGGCAGCGTGGTTGCAATGCACGACGAACCAAGTGGTCGCCCGTGCACTACGAAAGATCTCGATTAACGACTGTGTGATTCGCTGCGGAATCACGATCGGTAGACGGGTGTGGACGCGAATCCGCCGAACGTGCGGGATGGCATCGAGGCTAGCGACCAGCCGCGCGAGTAGTGGATCGACCAACGTCAGCGGATCGCCCCCACTGAGCAGTACCTCTTGGATCGAATCATCGGCCGCGATCCGGTCGACCGCGGGCTGCCAAGCGGCCGCACCTTTGGGGACTTCGTCGTAGGGGAAATGCCGGCGGAAACAGTAGCGGCAGTGGATCGCACAAGCCCCCGTGGTGACCAGCAACGCTCGGCCAGGGTACTTGTGCAGCAAGCCCGGCAGCGTGCTTGCGGAGGCTTCTGCCAGGGGGTCGGCGACAAATCCTTCCACGGGCGAGACTTCCTCGCTAGCGGCTAAGACCTGTTTGAGCAGCGGATCCGAGCGATCCCCTGCTTGCATGCGTGACAGGAATTCCAGTGGCACGAAAACCGGAAAAGACTCCGCCGCTGCCGTATTTCCCAGGGATTCAGGCAGTTTCAGGCGACGACAGAGCTCCGCCGAGTCGCGGACCGCCAGTCGCATCGCTTGTTGCCAAGAGACTTCCGCGGCTGCATCGGCCGGCTGGAGCTCGCGCGAGGCTGCCTCTTGATGGGCGCGGACAGACTGGCGATTGGTCGTTAGAATCTCGTCCACAAAACACAAACCTATTTCCTGCGGTGACCTGTTCCAACCCGGTCTCCGCTGCGACGAACGATTCGGAGATTCGAGAACGTGGCAACTTATAATACCAGCGACTTTCGCAAAGGCCTGAAAATCCAGATTGATGGCGAACCGTACCTGATGGTCGAAATGAACTTTGTCAAACCGGGCAAAGGGAATGCTTTCTATAAATGTCGAATGAAGAACTTGGTTCGCGGAACCATTCTGGAACGCACCTATAAAGGTGGCGATTCGTTGGAAAGTGCCGACGTCGAAACGGTCGACGTCCAGTTCCTGTATCGCCAAGGAGAGGACTACGTCTTTATGGACAACACCACCTTCGAGCAATACGAAGTTGGCAGCGATGTCGCGGGCGATATCTGGAAGTACCTGAAGGACGGCATGGCCTGCTCAGTGACGTTGTATAACAACAATCCGATCGTCATCGAACCACCCAACCATGTGGAGCTGGAAGTCATCGAGTGCGTGCCGGGCGCCAAGGGCGATACCGCCACCAATGTCACGAAACCTGCCAAGTGCGAGACAGGGGCCGAATTTACGGTGCCCGGCTTCATCAAAGAAGGCAACGTGATCAAGATTGACACCCGCACGGGGGAGTACGTCGAACGGGCCAGCAACTAGCGAGTGCCTCGGTTTATAATAAGGATCCTATGCTTTTTGATTCTGCCCCTCTCGCTCGAGCCACGCCCATGCCTCGCCTCCCTCGGATGATCATCGCCACTCTGTTTTTCTCCTTACCAGTGCTGGTTGCCTTTCCACAGCCTCGGCTGATCGCTCAGGAGCCGGCTACAGCGCCGACGGAAAAGACTCCGCCAACTGCCAAACCGGTGAAGTGGACGCCGCTGCCGACGGGTAAAGATGGCGTCTGGGAGGCGTGTAATTTTGGCGGTGATGGCGAAATCGAATTTTCCGAGAAAGTCGTCAAGATGGGCATGGGCGATCCGCTGACCGGAATCCGCTTGAAGCAAGAAGCCTTCCCCAAAGAGAATTTCGAAATCGAATTGCAGGCCAGACGTACCAGTAATTTCGATTTCTTCTGTGCGCTCACTTTTCCGGTGGGTGAAGGGCATGTCAGCTTTGTTTTGGGAGGCTGGTCCGGTGGTGTGGTCGGGATCAGCAGCATCGATGGACGCGATGCTTCGGAGAACGAAACCACCACCTTCCAAACCTTCGACAACGATAAGTGGTACACGGTGCGGGTGCGGGTGGACGATAAGATTCATTGTTGGATCGACGGCAAATCGTTCGCCGAAGTGGAACGTGGCGAACACCAGTTCACGATTCGTGACGAAATGGATCCCTCTTTGCCAGTAGGGATTGGGGCTTTTCAAGTCACCTCGGAACTGCGAAACATCCGCTGGCGCAAACTGCCCGCCGCCGGTAAGCCGGACGAAGGTTCGTGAACGACGATAATTTCGATTTGCTGTCCCTGGATTGGCAGCAGGCTTCGCCGCACGAACGTTGGATGCGGATGGCGATCGACTTGGCGATCCAGGCGGCACAAGAAGATGAGGTCCCCGTCGGAGCGGTGATCGTCCACAACCAGCGGGCCATCGGCGCGGCCTACAATCAACGCGAGCAACTGCACGATCCCACCGCTCATGCGGAAATGATTGCTATCACTCAGGCAGCGGAAGCACTGGGGGATTGGCGGCTGGAAAACTGCACGCTGTATGTGACGCTGGAACCTTGCCCGATGTGCGCTGGTGCCATCTTGCAAGGCCGTATTCCGCAGGTTGTCTTTGGTGCCAGCGATCCCAAGGCGGGTGCCGTGACGAGTCTCTTTCAGCTTCTTAATGACTCGCGGCTGAACCATCGATGCGAGGTGAGTTCGGGGATGTTTGCCGACCGCTGTGCCCAACTGCTGACAGAGTTCTTTGCCGCCAAACGAGCTCAGGGGAAGAAGTAAACGCCAGCCGGCCAAACCAACTGGCGATCCCGCTCAGGCCGCACAGCAGGCCCAGTACCGCGCCGCCCAGATGGGCTTCGACCAACGGACGAAACGCAGTCGAGTCGACGAATAGCGTGTTTCCGGTCAGCGCTTCGAAGACCAGTTTTCCGATCAAGCTGCCGCCTAGTCCCAGCCAACACAGGGTGGCCCCGCGGTCTCGTGTTTGCCACGCCGCCAAGCCGCGGTCGCTGACAAACCAGACAAATAATCCAGTGTCGATGCCGCTCAGCCCCCGATAGGTGAGGATGTCGGGGCACGTCAGCCAGATCGTTGCCGAGATACCTGCGATCAGCAGTGGCATTGCGAGCAGGAACCGACGCGGCTGCTGGTTTTCGCAGGCTGCCCCCAGGATCCCAAACATGAGCAAGTCCCAGAAGAGATGCTCGCCACCAAAGTGCGTCAGGTGGCCCGTCCACAGACGCCACCATTGCCCCTCGCCGACGGCCGCAAAGTCAAGTTCCAGCCAAGCGTTGCCACTAGGTAGCAGGTGCGCCAGTAAAGCACAGGCGATCATCGCTGTGGTCACCGGCAGGGACTTGAGTAAGGCAAACATCGGAGTTCCTCGCGGGGATTTTTGACAACGCAGTAGGTGGTAGCGCATTCCGCCATCGCACGATCACGCAGGCAGGCGATCATGCCACGGGACGTCGTTTACGTCGGCGGCCCAACCAAGCGGCTCCCGCGGCACTAGCGGCCAACATTGCGGTGAAAGGCTCGATCGCTCCACCGCCACCGCCGCCACCACCTCGGTGCGTATTTAAATCCACGCCTTGGCTGGAAGGAGAAGGTTCTCTCGGCGGCGTGTGGTTGGAGCGATTGGTCGTCGGTTGCGGGGTGGAGGCGGACTGCGGGAGCATGCCGGGTTGCTGAGTGCTGACCAGTTTCTCGCCACGCTGAACTTCAAAGCCATCCTGAGATTGCCGACGCAGTTCCGCCAGTTTGTGTTGAAGTTCCTCGCGAGCTTTGCGATCGCGTCCGATGCGAAGGACGTTGCGTTGCTCGATCTTCCAACGCTTGTACTCGCCGTCATTCTCCAAGACCAGCATCGATGCATAAGGCGAAACGATGGAGTAGCCTTCGCACAACCGCACGATCTCGTCACGGTTTGATCCTTGACCTGCGCGTTCGCGATCGAGCAATCTCGCAACGCGCTGCGAGGCCCACATCCGTTCGATTTCACTGTTGCCGGCATCGTCACTCGGAAGCTCCAACTGCACCGTTTGTTCCCAAGGTGCACCTTGGATCTGACCCTGCAACGTCACTTCCACCGGGCCGCTGTTCGGATAGCGACCGAATAGACGCAGCGGCGTGCCGTAGAACAGATCACCCAGTTCGGTTGGTTCCACATCCTTCACGGCGCCATCAGCGAACCGCACGTTCAGTTTTTCGATCGCCGGCCGCACCAATTTTTGACGCATCCGTTGAGCTTGGCGAGCGAAGCTATCTTCGGTGGAAACGAAAGCTGCTAAGCCGCCCGCTTGGCGTGCCATCTGTTCCAGCAGCGGTCGGTTGACTTCGTTGCCAACACCGATGCAAAAAACTCGCACGCCCGAGGGACGCGATTGGATCAGCCGCAGCAATTCGGCTTGTTCGCCTACTTCGGTCATGCCGTCGCTCAGCAGAATCACGTTCAATGGTCGGTCGTTGTCGCGGTAGGAGTAGGCTGCGGTCAAGGCAGGTTGCAGGACAGTGCCGCCTCGAGCGCGTTGCTGAGCGAAAAATTCCTTCGCTTCGAAGAGCGCGGTTTCGCCAGCCGGTTGAAGGCTCTTGAAAAGAGGTGTTGGGGCGAGGTTGAACGCCAAGCAATCGAATCGATCGTCGGGGCTGAGCGAATCGATAAAAGCGACCACGCTCTGACGGCTGATTGCTAATTTGTCATCCCGCGCCATGCTTCCCGAGACGTCCATCAAGAAGACGTAGTCCATCGGTTCGGCCGTTTGGCTGAGGTCGTCGCCGGGAGTTAACGTCATCATGAAGTAACCATCCTCACCAGTCGGATGGCTGGTCACGACATCCAAGCCGGTGCGGGGGCGCTTCATTTGGACGGCCATCACGATGTCGCGTGACAGCTCGCCACTGGTCAGTTCCATCGCGGCTTGTGCGTAGTTGGGTTGATGGTTCACCACCACAAAATCGTCGGCGTGGGATTCGCTGCGAAGTTCTTTGATCGGGACTTCACTCTTGATATCCATCGTCATCGAAAAACGACCTGTGACACGGGTGTCAAGTTGTTTGCCACGGACATCCGTCGCCAACGGATAAACATAAGTGGCCCAGTCATGATCGACATCGAGTTGTTGGTAGTACTCGATTCGGATCCGTTGTTCGGCACCGGCGGCGATGGGAAAGATTCGCATCTCAAATTGCTTGAAATCCACCTGCTCCAGCAACCCTGGGTCGCGACGTTTCTCTTTGTAGCTTTCGTAGATCTGGCGAGCGCGTTGCTTTTCGACAACTTCGCCGATCATCTCTTTACCGTTGATCCACATGCTGAAGTTGGAAACGCTCGCTTCTCGGGGGACCGGGAAGGTGTAGAGTGCCTCGACCTGGCGATTTTCGGTGTTCACAAATATCTGGTCGATTTGGGTGACAGCGATCGAGTTGTTGATCGTCACGCGGACGTCTTGCTGTTTGATTTCCAAGACCCCGCCGAAGCCTCCTTCGGCAACCAGCAGGCCTGCCGCCGAACTCGAAGATGCCGCGCCAAGGCTGTATAGCAGGCCAACCGCGACGGCTGTCGCCAAGCCTCCGCCCCAACGGTTACGAGAAAACTGGCTGAATGTCGACATGACAAGGTCCCCTGTTCGAATGCGAGTGAGAAAAGCGCGGCCGGAAATGGCTCGCTATCTACTTGGAGCCCAAGCCATCGATCAGACGGCGCAGCGGCAATCCAAAAAGTTCTCGCGAGGGAATCTGTTGGAGGAACGAAGGTTCACGAAGGCTATTCAGCCGTCGCCACGTCGGGGACCGTTACCTCCACGCGCTCTGCCAAATCAAAGGTTTGGCCCGCGCCGAGGGCAAGATAGTCGGGCAGGTCAGCCCCTACTGGTCGTCGGCGATCATAGAAAAAGACTTGTCCCTGACCGACGATTTCGGCCGCAGATCCATTCACAATCAAGGCGGTCGATTCGTCGATTCCGATCCCGAGCAACTGCGGATAGCGGTCGACCAAACTACTCATGTCGGGTTGACGATTGCGTTGTGAGAAGTGCTGGTCGATCGCCACACCGGTTAAAAAACCCAAACCCCGTTCGTAGCCGGCAGCCATAATGTCGAAGTTAGCCACCGGATTGGCGCGCGCCAAATAGTCGCCCTGAATCGAAGCTCCGGCCGACGAGCCACCGATCACACCACCCCGCTCGACGACCGCTTGCATCAAGCGGTGGGCTTTGGTTCCATAGTAGGAGTCGGCGAAATTCCACTGCCTGCCGCCTCCGAACCAGATGCCGGTCGCCTCTTTTAGCGGTTCAAGAAAAGCCTCGTCGCTGTTCGCTTGGTGTCGGTCCTTGGTGTGAAACACGACGGCGGATTCGACGCCCGTTGCTTTCCAACGACGAATCAGCCCGTCATCAGCGGGAACCGTTTCTTCTTCACGGCAAGGTACGTACACCATCTTGGCTGATTTGCCACCTGCTAGTTCGACCATTCGCTCGAGCAGTCCGCGAGGAGTGCCACCGCCACCGACGATGATCAGGGTTCCCTTTTCGACGTGCGGCTTTGGTGGAGAGGCGGAAGGAAACGCCGGCAGTTGACGTTCGATTGCGTCGCGCCGCCATGCCGTCAGATCGATAATCGTCTCGTACGGATTCGCACGTCCATTGGATGCCGCACCGACACGTTGCACTCGAGGAGGCTGGCGATCATTGCCACGAATCGCAAAGGTCGCTTGTCCTGTGCCGTAGGTTCGGATTTTCCGACCTCGGAGGACAATTGCCGTCCTTGCCGGGACCCCGATTCCAACGGCAGTTGGTGCTTGAGCCAAAGGGGCTTGAATCTCGTCAAGCGATGCCGGTTCCTGAAACAGGATCGCATCCGGAATGGTGTTCAGCCCTGCGGTGATCGTTTCCTGGTCGGTTGTTTGGTAACGTCCCAGTTGGTTCAGGACCGGCCCGACTGCCAGCAATCTACCGCCCCGATCAAGCAGGCGGTCCAGGGCCTCTTGATTCTTTGTCAAACTCTCCGCGACCTTCACGCCGGGGGTTCGGGAGGAGAGCAGCACGACGCCGTCAGCGGCATCAATGGCCGCGCGGGCCGTTGTGGCGTCGCAAGCGGAATCGCCGAACAGAGCTAACGTGGTAAAGGATGCCGCGCTATCTGCAGCGGGCTGGAGGTTGTCCGGCAAAGGCGTCTGGTCCAGCGCCAGTAAGGCGAATTTTGGCTCGTTACCGCTCGCCTTCGACAAGAAGATGTCAGCGGCTTGAGAGGGTACTTCGGCGTCTGCGCAAGCGATCACCGTACCGTTGATCTTGAGATCGCTCGGCCAGTAGGAAAAGGGTGTCGGGAATGATTCGGCCAAGCCCGTCGACGCCGTGGCCAGGACTGCTGCAAGGAAGACCAGGACCGTGACACAGCGAGTCAGCATGGTGGGAGCTCTGCAGATGGCGTCGGCGAAAGATGCGAGGATTCTCAGGTGGTCAGTAATGCCACAATTTCGTTGGCATGGGGCGATCTTACCATACTGTGGTGGTGTCCACTGACAAACGCGACTTGCAGTTCGCCCAGCATGCCGGCCCAGCCGCGGTCCGCGCTGGTGCCCGCATCAATCGGTATATCGCGTGGACGTACCAAGAGAACGGGAATCTGTAACGGACGCAGCCGATAACGTCCAATGACCTCGATGTGATGGTGGAACAGAGACTTCAAATCATTCAGCATGCGGTCGACAATCTCTTGCGGTGTGTCGTCTGCCAGAACCCCCAGTTTTTTCGCGTGTTCCCACAGCAGTGGCAACTGTTCGTTTGGATTCAGTTGAACCAATTCTTCCAACGTCATGTCCAGCCCATACTCCAGACCGACGCGATGGGGAGCGGTGTCTGCCGAATCGTAGGCATTTTCTGGAAGCGAAGTGTCCAGCAGGATCAGACGCTCGACGATCTCACCGGCGTCGCGCAACTGCGCCGCTACCTCGTAGGCGACAATTCCGCCCAGCGACCAGCCACCGATCTGATAGGGCCCGTGAGGGCAAACCGATTGGATTGCCGCCACATAATCGGCGGCCATTTTTTCAGTCGTTTCCGGCAGCCCTTCTTCGCCATACAGGCCGCGTGAGCGGATGGCATAGAAGGGTTGGTCGCCGGGGCATGCGCTGGCTAACTCGCGATAACAAGCGACGATTCCACCCGGTGGATGGATCATGAAAATCGGAGTTGCCGAAGTGGCTTCATCGACCAATTCGGAGGCCCGGAAGGTGGCGATTAAAGGATGGCTGGATTCGTTCGGCGGCGAATCTTCCAACGGGATCGCACTGTCGTAGATCGCGATCGAATCGTTTCCAAAGCGTTCGGCCAAGTCGGCACCGTATAACGCCGCCAGCCGCTGCGTCATCCGCGAAACATCGGCTAAGTCGAACAGCAGAGAGGTCGGTACATGCACGCTCAAGTCATCGCTCATCTGCGCCGCCAATAAGGCAGCTTGCAAAGATGTTCCGCCGCATTCAAAGAAATCTTGGTGAATGCCAATCGGCGAGATGTCCAGCATTTGGCTCCAGGCGTCTGCGACGTACTGTTCCAAGGAAGTCCGTGGCGGCACAAGTTGAGGGTCTATGTCGCAGCGGTCCCGCGGTTCGGGGAGTTGCTGGCGGTCGACTTTCCCACTGGAGGTTCTCGGCATGTGGTCGAGTATTTGATAACGCCGGGGTCGTTTGTAGGTCGGTAGGCGCGCCGCCACATACGATTGAATGGCGTGCAGCGTGTTGGCTTCGTCGGTCGGTTCCGCACCGTGCGTCCAGTGCGACGAAGACGAGGTCAGCGTCAGATAGGCCACCAAGGTTGCCGCCGAATCGCCCGCCTGACGCAGTTGGATCGCCGCCGATGCGACCAGTGGGCAGCCCTGCAAAACCAGCTCGATCTCTTCCAGTTCGATCCGATAACCGCCAAGTTTGACTTGGTTGTCGGTACGGCCGAGGAATTCAAACAGACCATCGATCCGTTGCCGTCCTCGGTCTCCGGTCAGAAAGACACGCCGTCCATCAGCCAGCTTGACGAACCGCTGTGCCGTCAAGCCGCTGCGACCGAGGTAGCCGTTCGCCAGGCCTGGTCCACAGATCGCTAATTCTCCCGGAACGGTTGGTGGAACGGGCTGGCCGTTTTCATCGAGCACCAAGATTTCGGTCGCTCGCACCGGCGAGCCAATCGGAACGATCCGGTGCGTGTCGTGCTCCAGAACATCGATCGCTGTCGCTTCGATTGCCGCTTCGGTCGGGCCATAAAAGTTCCACAGTGGGATGCTCCGGCGAGCCCGGAGCTGGGCAGGTAGTCCGGGCGGCATCGCTTCGCCTCCCGACCACAGTTGCCGCAGGCTGGTGCATTGGTCAAAGCGAGGGTGGTGGATCACCAACGCCAGCAGCGACGGAATGCCGGGTAACACGTTAATCGATTTTTCAATGATGCAGTCGATAACCGCATCGATATCCGAAGCTGGCTGATCCGACCAAACCAGCTCCGCACCTTGGACGAGCGAGCTGATCAGGATCCCAAATCCAGCATCAAACTGATGCGACAGCAACATCAAAATACGATCGCCAGACGCCACTGGGACCGTTTCGCAACGCCATTGCAAAGTGTTTTCAATCGCTCGGTGTGCAACCATGACTCCCTTGGGACGTCCCGAGGAACCCGAAGTGTAGATCAAGTAACCGATACCATGGCGATCATGGGCTGTCGCATTGAATGCCGCGTTCGCCTGGCGCTCATTGTTGCTCGCTTCGCCTGTTCGGAGCAACTGCGCAATCGTGGTCGACTCGATGCCGTCCGCCCATTGCTGAATATCTTGCGGGACGGCTGTCGACGGATCGACAGCGACGATCACCAACGGGGCTTGAGTATCTTCGACTAAGTCTGCCAGCCGAACAGCCGGCTGTGCCGCATCGATCGGCACCACAGTGGCTCCGCTGCGGATCACGCCCAGCAGTGCAGCGACGACGTGAGGACCGCGGTAGCCAATGACCGGCACATAGACACCCGGGCCGATGCAGCGCAACGCCAAGGCCGCCGCGATTTTGCTCGCTGCTGAATCGAGTTTGTCGTAGCGCACTTCCCCTGCGACGGAGGAGAGGGCGATTTGAGTGGGGGCGGCGCTGGCGATGTTCGCTAAAGCGGTGCTGATTCCAGGGAACGGATTGTCAGCGGCTGGCTTTGCCGGGGCCGACCGGTCGTTCGCTTGGACCTGCCAAGGAATGTCAGTGATGGGACGGGTGGCCAGCTGGACCAACTGTTCCGTTAACTGTTCAAAGTGTTTGGCAAACGTGGCAATGGTGTCGTGAGTGAACAAGTCGCGGCAACAGCAAAGCATGCCTTGCAAACCTTGTTCGCTGCGTTCAAAAACAAATTCCATGTCGTAATGGCATGTCTCTACGGGAACCGAAAACGATTCCTGTTCTAGGCCGGCAAACTTGGTGCGTTGGGTTTGGCCCGGCAGGAGGTAGCCCGCGCGTCCTTGTTCTTGTCGCCGATGTGATTTCTCAAACGTGCAGGAAACTTGAAACAACGGACTTCGCGACGCATCGCGGGCCACACCCGATTCGCGAACGATCTCCGCCAAGGGCAGGTCTTCGTGATCGAGAGCATCCATCATCGTGCGTGAGACGCGTTCGATTAGCTGCACAAACGTGGGCTCGTCGGACAGATCGGCACGCAGCGGCAACATGTTAACGAAGAACCCTACCGTCTGTTCATACTTGCGGTGCAAGCGTCCGGTGAACGGGCTGCCGATATGGAATTTCGTTTGGCCCGTGTAACGGTGGATCATCGTTTGCAGCACCGCCAACACTAAGGCCTGCAACGTCGCGCCGCAGCGATTGGCCAGCGCAGCCATTTGCTCGACCAATTCAGGACGGAGCCAAAGGGAGACAGAATCGCCGCGGCGCGAGAAACGTTCTGGGCGAATAAAGTCCGTTGGCAGTTCGGTCACGTGGGACGAATCGGCAAGTTGCTGCCGCCAGTACCGTCGCAGTCGCTGACCCTGGGGCCCATCGATGTTTTTTTGCTGTTCGGCGACGAACGCCGCATAATGGTTTGCGGCAGGGGGTAACGTCACCGGATGTTGCGAGGCGATGCCTTGATAGATTTCTCGCGTTTCGCTGAGCAGCAATACCAACGACCAAAAGTCGACGACGATGTGATGCGTCAGCGCCAGAGAAATCCAGTCGTTGGCATCCAAACGAAACAGAGTAAAGCGAAACAGGGGGCCTTGTTCTAAATCGATCGGCCGCCGAATTTCTTCCCGCACTAATGCTCGCAGTGCCTCGTCGCTTTGACCGGTTGCTGCAACGACATGGAACTCCGGCGGCAGCGCGTCGTGGACCTGCTGCGTCAGCGCCCCGTCCTTGTCGCTGAACGTGGTCCGCAAGCAGTCGTGACGCTGCACAATGGAGTGGACCGTTTGCCGCAACGCATCGACATCGAGTTCCGAACGAATCCGAGTCGGTAAAAAGACGTTAAAGGCGTTCGAAAATGGGTCTCGTCGGTAGTCGTACCACAGGCCCCGCTGCTGGATCGACATCGGAAACCGCGTCGATTCGGCAGCTCGTTTTTGAAGCAGTTGTTGCAGTAATTGCCGACGCTGTTCGTCGTTCAGACCATCCAGGCCGTTCCGCTCGTCAGGTTGCATCATCCGCCGTCGTTCCCTGTTCGCGAAGTAGCTGCGCGAGAATCGCCGTTACCTCGTCAGGCGGCAAGTCGGGTAGTGTTTGCAACAAGTCCTTGGCCGTCGAGGAGTCGAGCCGCGCAGAGGATTCCTCAGGTGTAAACGTTTCCTCCCGCGGCACGTTGCCGGGCGCGTTTTCGTCCGCGATGCTCGTGCAGACTTTCGCAGTAAGTTGCTCTAGATTCGTATCTCGCATCAATTCCGAAACGGGCAAGGCCACCTGGATTTGGCTTTCGATCCAGTTCCGCAGTTCGACCGCCATCAGCGAATCGAGCCCCAGTTCCAGCAGCGAGCGTCGGCCATCGAGCTGGCCTTGGGCAAAGCCGAGCAGCGAAGCGGCCTTTTGGCGTAAGAGGTCATCGACCAGTTGCTGCCGTTGGCCGCTAGAAGCTTCACGGATCTGGTCAGCCGACGCGACCTCAATCGCTTCGTTGTCACCGCTGCGCAGCAGATGTGCAAATCGCGGCGAAACTTCGCCGGTCACCCCTAAACCACGCCACAGCGACCAGTCCATCCGCAGCACGCTCGTCTGCACCGCGTGAGACTGCAAGATGTGTTCCAGACTCTGGGTCGCTTGCTGGACCGAAAAACTCAGCACCCCTTGTCTTTCCAGACGTTGCCCCAGTTCTTCCCGCTCGGCCAAGTAGCCGACTTCTCCCAGGTGGCCCCAGTTCACGACGCAGCCTGGTAGGCCTTGCGAGCGGCGATAAGCCGCCAAGCTATCGAGCAGCGCGTTGGCCGCCGAATAGTTGGCTTGTCCAGCATGTCCAAAGACGCTGGATAACGAAGAAAAAAGAATAAAATGATCGAGTGCGCGGTCGACGGTCGCAGCATGCAGATTCCAGCCACCGAGCACCTTTGGGCGGAGGACGCGGTCCAAGGTATCGCGATCGAGATCGGCCAGTAAACGGTCTTCCAGTACCATGGCGGAATGAATCACGCCGCGCAGTTTCGGCAGCCGTTCGTCGATCGACTGCAGCACACGCTCTACGTCGGCAGGTTGGGTAACATCCGCCGGCACGACGTGAACGTCGGTCCCCAGTAGCTTCAGTTCCGCCAGGACCTCCGCCGCTGCTTCGGTTACGGTTCCCTGGCGACCGCTGAGGACCAGCGTACCGGCGCCTCGTTGCCCAAGCCATCGCGCGATCTGTAATCCGAAGCCGCCCAAACCACCGACAATCCAGTAAGTGCCATCGGCGCGAAATCGCATCTGGCCGAAGTCGCCGGGATAAACTCTAGAGGGAGGTTGCTGGTAGCGAACGGTGACCTTGCCGATATGTTTGGCTTGCTGCATAAACCGAAACGCCCCGTCGGTCTCTTCGACATTCCAGGTTTCGATCGGTAGCGGTTCCAGGCGACCGTGTTCCAAGTCTGCCGCAATCTCTCGCAGTTTTTGGCCCATCGCCGCCGCTTGGGCTTTGAACAGTTGATCCAGGTCGATCGCAAAGAACGCCAGATTATTGCGGAACGGAAACATTCCCAACGGATTGTCGTCATAGATGTCGCGTTTGCCGATCTCCAGAAAGCGACCGCCTAATTTGAGCGTTGCCAGACCTCTCGCGAGCGCTTCACCTGGCAAGGAATTGAGCACCGCATCGACGCCCGCGCCAGCGGTCGCGGACATGACTTGGTCGGCAAATGCGAGGCTCCTCGAATCCATTACCCGCTCGGCGCCCAGTCTTTTTACAAAAGCTCGTTTTTCTTCGCTGCCGGCGGTGGCGTAGATCTTAGCGCCCAACCTGTGGGCCAATTGCATTGCCGCTAACCCGACTCCGCCACTGGCCGAGTGGATCAAGACCGACTCTCCGGTGCGAAGCCTTGCGCAGTCTTCCAGCGCGTGTGCGGCGGTGAGGAAAGCCACCGGGATCGCCGCGGCTTGTTCATGCGTCAAGCAACTTGGTTTGGCGGCGACTAAGTCCGCGTTCGCCACCACATGACTGGCGAACGACCCTGGAGCGACCGCGATGACTTCCTGGTCGACTTGCCACATTGTCACTTCGCTACCAACTCGTGTGATCCGGCCGGAGCATTCCGCGCCCAAAGGCACCGGGCCATCGGCGAGTCCTGGGTAGAGGTGCAGGACCTTCATAACGTCGCTGAAATTCAGCCCTGCAGCGGCGACTTCGATTTCGACTTCGTGGGGGCCCAGTAACGGTGCGGTTTGGGAACGATACTGCAAATCGTCGATGCCGTAAGTCGTGCCGATGCAGAGCCGGCTTTGGATGGCCGTCTTCGGATCTAGAGGCAGTGGTTGGTCAAAATGAGGTGCAAAGCGACGTGCGAAACGTTGTTCCTTACGCAGCATCAGTTCGTCTTCGTGGTCCCCTGCATCGCGCAGTTCGGCCAGCAGCGGTTTTAGCAACGCTGCGTCTGTCGGTTGTGGTTCCGCATCTGCGGGCAGATCGACCAGTTTGGTCTGAAACGCAGCGAACTCGCTGATGATGACGCGTGTCAAGCCAATCAGCGGACCTTGTGCCACCGCCACGGGCTCCAGCGATTCATCGCGGGACTGAGCCCCGGTGGTGAGCACGGTCAGTTGAGCGGTTCGGTTTTCCGCAATCGCATCCCAAGCCTGCACCAAATGTAGTGGCGCGACGGTCGTCAATAGCGTGCTGTGCTGCAGCAATTCGCAGTTGAGTTGCGGCACGTTGGGAGTGTCGATGCCCCACAAGTAAATGTTGTGAATTTCGGTGTCGGGATCGTCCGGTATGGCTTCTCGGAACAGTCGCTCAAAGTCGCCCTTGGATTCGGGGTCCAGCACAAAATGATCCGGCGCAACGGCTTCAAAAAGCAGCCCGTGGTCGATGCGAATGACGCGATCCCCGAGTCGCCGAAGTGACTCGCCGAGTCTCTCTGCGAGTGTTCCGCGATCGGCAAACAAGAAGCAGACGCGGTCGACCTGTTTGGCCGCGGTGACGGAATCGTCGTGAGCGATTTCGGCCGGCACCCAACGATAGCTGTACAGCCAATCATGCACCGATTCCTCTTCACTGCCACGGCCCGCGCGGTGGCTGACAAAACCACGCAGACGCATGCACAGCTCACCCTGGGCGTTCAAAATATCCACGTCGGCGATCAACCGTTGCTTACTTTTTTGCCGCAACCGTGCGTGGACCTGCAGTTTCGAGCCGGGCGACTGCAGGAAGTCGATACGCTCAATTTCGGCGGGCAAATAGAGCCCGTCGAGTGAATGATCGAAACTTTTGTCGGCGACAATCATGGCATGGAAGCAACTGTCGAGCAGCGCCGGGTGGATCCCCGCCTGGTAGCCGACGTCGTCGGTCAGTGTGTCGAGGTGAACTTCCGCGAACGCTTCGCCGTCGCGTCTCCAGCCGCCCACAAGCCCGCGGTACTCCGCTCCGTAAGCAAGGCCCAAGCGTTCGCAAAACGCATAGCAACGCTCGGCATCAAACCATTCGGTACAGCGGGAGCGGACTTCCGTTGGCGAGCCTGCCATTGGCGTCCCCGCGATGTCGTCATGCATCACTTCGACCACGGCAAGCGACTGCCAGGCGTCGTCATCGGTTTCGCGCCAAGCCATCCGCAATTGCCGTCGCTCCGCATCGTAAGCCGTTTCCAGTCGCAACGCGTTACCGTCGCTCAGGACACAGGGACGCAGGAATCGAAAACGCCCCAGGGTGGCTGTCGACGTCGTTTCCAACTGGCGTGCCGCGGCCAGTGCAGACTCGATCATGGCCGCTGCGGGCAAGACGCAGTTTCCTCGTACGCGATGATCGCGAAGCGATGTTTGCAGATTCAGGTCCAGTCTCGAGTGCCAAGTCGGGCAATGGCGATCGACCGATTCGCCTAGCAGCGGGTGACTGACCGACAGTCGCGAAGCCTTCGACTCGTGCGATTCCACCCACAGTGTTTGCTGTTGAAAGGGATAAGGCGGCAAGCGGATAAATTGGGCGGGCGGTTGGTACAAGCCCCGCCAATCGATCTCCGCGCCCAGCCGATACAGCCAAGCGAGTGATTCGTGGAACCGTGCCGAGTCGGGTTGGTCACGGCGGAGCGAAGGCACCACCCGCACTCGTTTCCCCGCCGCATGGAAGCATTCATTAATCGCGTAAGTGAGCACCGGATGAGGCCCGATTTCCACAGCCACCTCGAAGCCTCGTTCCGCGGCCTCTCGCATCGCGTCGGCAAAGCGAACGCCTTTACGAACATTCCGCCACCAGTAACTTGCATCCAATCGCTCGCCGGCGATCAATTCCCCCGTCACCGTGGATAGCAAGTCGATCTTCGTGGGGCGTGGCTGAATCTTAGCCAGTGATTGTAGTAATGCATCACGAACCGGTTCCATTTGCTGACTGTGGAAGGCGTATTCGACCGCCAGACGTTTGCAGAACACGCCGTCCGTTTCCAGGCTCCGAGCGAGTGCTTCGACTGCCTCCGACGGACCCGAGAGGGTGACCGACGACGGGCCGTTGACCGCTGCCATGGAAACGTTGACGTTCAGTGCCCCGATCCGATGTCGGGCTTCGTCTTCGGAGATGCCCGCAGCGAGCATCGCACCGGAGGAGGATGCAAGATCCATGGTGCGACCACGTTCGATCGCCACCAAGCAGGCATCCGAGAAACTCAGCCCCCCAGCGAGGTAAGCCGCCGCGATTTCGCCCACACTGTGGCCGACGTAGGCTGTGGGGCGAATGCCAACCGCTTCCCAACTGCTCGCCAAACCGACTTGCAAGGCAAACAAGGCGGGTTGTGCAATCGAGGTTTCGTGCATCCGCGATGTCGATTCATCACGCAGCAATTCCTCTTCGATAGACCAGTCGACGTACTTGTCGAATTCCTGTTGGCAGCGACGGATCGCGTCGCGAAACGAGGCATTGGAGGCCAGCCATTCGCGTCCCATGCCCCACCACTGAGCACCTTGGCCGCAGCAGATAAACAGCAAGCCGGCATCCAAGTTGGCCGCTTCGGATTGCGGAGCCGATGGAAGCGCCGCGTTCGTCGCGGAAGACGGGGACGACGAGGAGCCAGGCAACCGAGCCGCGGGCTCTTGTAGACGGTTGACCCAGTCGGAGACCGAAGCACCCCACACCGCCGTGCGGTATTCGAGATGACTGTAGCGATGTGCCGCCGAGGCCGCCAAGTCGCGCAGCGAAACATCCGCCGGCAACTGTTCCAGCCAGTCCGCAAGTTGAGCCGCAGTAGCCTGAAGGGCTTCCGGAGAGCGCGCCGATAGCGGCAGCAACAACGATTCGGCGGCCACCTCCCCGTCGCGTGCTGGCGGTACGATCAGTGCGGAATGACGCGGGGCTTCTTCCACCACCACGTGCGCATTGGCGCCGCCGTAGCCAAACCCATTGATGCCCGCTAGTCGTCTCGCACCACTGGCTGGCCACGGTTCCGCAGTCAGCGGAATGCGCAGTTTCCAGGTCTCCAGATCGATGTCCGGATGTGGGGTCTGAAGGTGTAGGTGCGGCGCGATTTTTTCATGATGCAGCGACAGCGCCACCTTGATGAGGCTGGCGATGCCGGCTCCTGCTTCGAGATGCCCGATATTGGTTTTGACCGACCCGATCAGGCATGGCTGGGCGGCATCGCGATTCGTGCTGAGGGCCGCACCGAGAGCGCGGGCTTCGATGGGATCGCCAACAGGCGTCCCCGTGCCGTGGGTTTCTACATATTGAATTTCCGCCGGCTCGACACCTGCCGCTTCGCACGCCACACGCACCAATTTCTGCTGCGCATCGCCGCTGGGAACGGTCAGACCCACGGTATGGCCATCTTGGTTGATCGCCGTGCCACGGATGACACAGTAAATCAAATCGTTGTCACGCACCGCTTGTTGCAAAGGTTTGAGCAGCACCATCCCCGCCCCCTCGCTGCGCACATAGCCGTTCGCCCGTGCATCAAAAGTCTTGCAGCGACCGTCGGGTGAAAGCACACCTAACTGGCTAAAGCCGACATAGAAGTCGGGCAACAGGAGCGCGTTGACGCCTCCACAAAGTGCCATTTCCGATTCGCCACGCCGCAAGCTTTCGCATGCCAAGTGAAGTGCCACAAGTGACGAAGAACAGGCCGTGTCGACAGCGACACTTGGGCCTCGCAGGTCAAAACAGTAAGAGATGCGGTTGGCCGCAATGCTGCTCGAGCCCCCCGTATTGGTGTAGGGGCCAATGCAGCCGCGATCCTGAAAGCTCAACGAGCCAACGGCATAATCAAAGCTCGAGATCCCGACAAACACGGCTACGGGGCGACCGGCGATTTGCCCCAGCGGCTGTCCGCCGTCTTCTAAGGCTCGCCAAGCAACCTCCATTAGCATCCGCTGTTGCGGGTCCATGCATGCGGCTTCTTTGGGTGAAATTCCAAACAATTGAGGGTCGAAACGCTCTAATTGCTCGACGTAGCCACCCCAGCGGCTCTGGGTTTTGCCTGGCCGCACGGCGTCGGGAAAATAGAATCGCTCTAAATTCCAACGGCTCGGCGGCGTCTCGGTAATCGCATCGACGCCATCGTGCAACAATTGCCAATACCGATCAGGGCCGGCAGCGCCACCGGGAAACCGGCAGCCAATTCCCACTACGGCAATGGGTTCATGAGCGGCTTCGCGAACAGATTCGCGAGCAGCATTGTTCGAAAGCGGACCGGTGTGCTGAAATTCCACTAGACCATCGAGCGCAAGGGTAGTTGTAACCGCCAGCTCCGGAACCCCGACGGTCGATTTTCAAATCATATGATAGCCCACTACGGCGGTGAAACTCGAAGCCTAGCAGGACTCCGTCTTCATCGGTTCCCAGGGGGGATAGCATTAAGCCAAACTACCAAGCGAGTCTGCCTGGCGATTCCGATCGGTGAACGTTTGAGAATCCATCTTCTCCAAGGCTCGAGTCGAATCTAGCGAACTGGCGACCGACCGAGCATCGGGGTTGCGACATAGGCGCCGGCAAAGTTTCTCCAAGCGAAATGAATATTTGCGTTCGATGAAGATTGGGTGAAAACGCTTTCAGGAGCTTGGGGGTTGCCATACACTCCTCCGGTTGTTCCCAGGCCGACCACCTACTCTTATTCAGAGCAGCGGAGATGACCTCTAAACCAGCGCTCCTGATTCAGAAGCTCCAGGCACCGAAACGACGCGGCTTTACTATCATTGAGCTTTTGGTGGTCATTTCGGTCATTGCCATTTTAGCGTCGCTGGTCTTGGTGGCTGTCGTGAAGGCCCGTGAGTCATCTCGCTCCATCACTTGTCAAAGTAACCTTCGGCAAGCCGGAATCGGAATGTTCATCCGTGCCGAGCGATCGTCTAGAGACCAATTCTGTAGCGGGCTGTTTGACCACAGTCGCGAGGGCTGTATGGACACGTATGGTTGGGTCTCCGATCAAGTCAATGCGGGGACTCTCGCCAAAGAGAATTTTTTGTGCCCCAGCAATCCCATGCTGGTTAATGAAAAACTGTTGGACGCTTATGGCCTTCCCACCAACGATAACTTGAATGCCCCGACAGGCGGACAGCGAGCTCGGCTGACCGCTGGCATTTGTGGCGACTGTGATTGGCAAGGCATGCTGGGCACAGGAGACGCTTCGGAAGGCTTCGCCAGTACCGATCCGTTAACGACCGAGCGTGCGGCTTTGCTTAGTCGTTATTTCATCGAGCAGGGCTACAACACGAATTACGTGACGAGTTGGTTTCTGACTTACACGGCGCCGCGAATTCGCT
>CAYZHQ010000038.1:16080-45705 GCA_964477385.1 uncultured Pirellulaceae bacterium | reverse complement strand
CGGACGTCGCTTCAGGTTCGGACGTCGCTTCAGGTTCGGACGTCGCTTCAGGTTCCGGTGTCGCTTCAGGCGACTCGGCAACCGGTGCCTCCATCGCTGCGTCGGCCTCTGTCGCTGCGGTGGCCGATTCGCCATCCGTTGCCGACGGCTCACCAGTCGAGGCCTGCGTTTCGGATGCAGCCTCTTCCGCGACCGGTTCCGGTTCCCGATAATCGGGCGCTACATAGCCGGGTGGAAATTCGGGCGGAGCCGGAATCGACAGCGCCTGCATCAGCTTTTCGGCGAGTGCGTAATCCGACGGATGAATCAATGTTCCATCGAGCGTCTGCTGGCTACCAAAGACCCGCAGGAAAGCGATCGCTTGATTACGAGCCACCGCGTCTGACCAAGGCAAAGCATCGAGGGCGTCGCGCGACGAGAACAAGGCTTCGCGTCGCTGCTTGTCAATTTCCGCGGCGATGGAATCATCCATGCCTGGCAGGCGAGCCAACCAGGAAGGAGCGACACCATTGACGTCGACGCCATCGCTACTGACACCGCTGACCAGAACATCATTGACCGCTTCGGCGAGCGCGTCGTCGGACAGCTCACGCTGAAACGAACCGAGCCGCAACTTGGTGGGATCGACTTTGGTCAGCGCCTGTGCCGGCGTGAGGACCTGGAAAGCCAACCATGTGGCGGCACGAAAGCGACGTGGCGTGCTCCGCATTTCGCGGTTACCCACGGGACCACTCGCATACAAATCGGCTCCGCTGCGATCGGCCAGCGCCCAGCGGATCGTCCCTCGCTGCGACTGCTCAAGCAGTTCGTTCAGCAACACCAGCGTCGCGCGGCGAGCCGGACCATTGCTGACGACAATCAAGTCGACGTGGTGCTGATGCAATAATTCGCCCAAGCGCGTCACCGCCTGCTGACGTGCGGCAGTGGAAAGCTGGCAAGGCAAATCCTCGGTCGCCAGCAAGCGGCCATCGGCAGTCACCACCGCGACGGCGACCGTTTGCGGACCAATGGCATCGATCGACAACACCACGCGGGCGTCGACCGGTTCGCGGAGCATCTGTTTCCGCAGGTGACCTGCCGCCACATGAACCAAACGGTTGGCCGCGGCATTCATCAGTTCGTCCCACCACGCCCCTTCACAGGTTTCCCGGATGGCAACCTCATGAGCTGTCACGACCGATTGCAGTCGATCACCGGCCGCCGGATTGAGCTGGCTGGCGAATTTCTGCAAATGAGCAACCAACTTGGCGGCGTCGTACTGAAAAGCACACTTGGCGACTTGGGACCGCAGGGCGCGGCCGAGCATCACCTTCTGAAACGCGGTCAGCTTGCCTGGCGAATGGGTCTTCCCGGCGAGCGGCTGCAAGACTCCCACCAGCCAGCGCCGACGGCGTTGACGAGGCGAAATCTTCTTCTTGCGACTCGGCTTGGCTTTTTCCTTGGCCGCTTTCTTGGCTTTGGAGGCCTTGCCGCCTTGTCCCTTGGCAGGCGCATCGAGCGGAGCTGCCACAACAGGCTCCGTCGTCGGACTCGCAGTGTCCGACGAAACGACTGCAGGAGTCTCGGCAGTGGGTCCAGGAGTCTCGGCTGCAGCTGCGGGAGTCTCAGTAGCGGCTGCAGGAGTCTCGGTAGCGGCTGCGGGAGTCTCGGTAGCGGCTGCGGGAGTCTCGGCTGCGGCTGCGGGAGTCTCGGCTGCGGCTGCGGGAGTCTCGGCAGCGGCTGCGGGAGTCTCGGCTGCAGCTGCAGGAGTCTCGGCTGCAGCTGCAGGAGTCTCGGCTGCAGCTGCGGGAGTCTCGGCTGCAGCTGCGGGAGTCTCGGCTGCAGCTGCAGGAGTCTCGGCTGCAGCTGCAGGAGTCTCGGCTGCAGCTGCGGGAGTCTCGGCTGCAGCTGCGGGAGTCTCGGCTGCGGCTGCGGGAGTCTCGGTAGCGGCTGCGGGAGTCTCGGTAGCGGCTGCGGGAGTCTCGGTAGCGGCTGCGGTCGTCTCGGTAGCGGCTGCGGTCGTCTCCGGCGAGATCGCTTCGGACGACGGTGCAGGCTGGGCCGGCTCCGCTACGGGAGCTGCTTCGGCCGCCGCCTTGGGTGCCACATGACTGGTCTTTTTCTTCCCGGCCGGCTCATCCTCTGGTGGGTCTTCTCCGCCATGCGGGTCGGCAACTTCAAGGATCTGAATCCGCGCGTTCTTGGCCAACCAACGAACGCCCGATTGAATCAATCGCGGATCGGACGCCAAACGGTCGGCCAAAGCAGCTTCCAGGCCCAGCACGGCCGATTCGGCCTGATCGGAATACTCCGCAGCAGCCAACGCACCGGCGTCCCCAGAATCGCCCTCTCGGGGAGCCAACAAACGGGCGGCGAGTGCTTGCGAGGGGGAAGTCGCTTCGGTCGCTTCGCCACGCAGGCGTCGCGCCACTCGGTCGAGCACGCAGCGATTAGAGGCCTCTTCGATTGCCGCTTTAATCGCCGGGTCTTGGAGGGTCGTCTTTTCCCAACGCCCCAACAAGTCCTCTTTTCGCTGCCCGAGCCTTTGCTCGAGGCGAACGGCATCGAGCAGCGACCACAGAGCGGTCTCGGAAAGTCCGCCCAACTCGTCTCGGCGGTATCTCGCCAAAAACGGTGGCAGATATCCCTGCTCGAGCAATGGAAGGGCGATACGTAGGCTGGCTGCATCACACCGCTCGTGACGGGCGATGGCTTCAAAATCAACGGACATGCAGGAGGGAGCTCGAATGCAAAGGCGCGTGGCCCTGGCCAGCGTGCCAGACGGTTTCTATTCCGTCCGCCGGCCGGCCAGTTCGCAAATTAGTGGATGAAAGGCGAATTGTCAGCGTCGATAGGCAAAGCGAATCTAGAGTTTTGCTCGGTGACTGTCAACCGACTCGCAGCAATCATCGGGAATGGAACGGTTACGCCGGTTTGAGCTCGCCCCCACCAAGCGCCGCAGCAAGCGCCGCAGCAAGCCGCTAGGAATCGTTCCCAACGCCCCGTTTGACGCCAAGCCGCAGGCGACCGTGCCTGCTCGGGTTCGCCTTCCCCAACGCCTTTAATGAAAACAAAAAACTTCCGCCGCAGACTTCTGCCGCCCTGCTCAACCGCGAAAAGACCCCGCAAGCTGAGGGGAAAAGCCGCACCCAACGGTCGTGAAGAACCTGCTGGCAAGGCAAGCCGCACCGGTCTTGCCAAACATCCCTCCGCGATTTCCAGCAGACACGACCGATCCCCCCCTCAGGCTAATTCCCTCCTCGATCCCAAGCCGATGCTAGACGAGATGCGAGGTCGCGATCCAAGAAGGCCTTTTGTCCCAGACAATCGCCCAGCCCCCTGCTGCAAAACTTCATGAGGCTTTTACGATCACGACCGCACCACTCCAGCCGCGAACAGCGAAGCTTCGGTTTCAGCCTTGCGTGCTCGCTGGCGATGTGCTTCCTGATCAGCACGCCTCAAGTCTCGCAGGCCGACGTCTTTCGCTTGCTGCCCCGCGACCGTGATGCCATCCAGGTGCGGGTCGACCTGATCCAACAAGCCCAGCACGAAATCGATTGCGCCTATTACGCGGCCGACACCGGACGTGTTCCCGCGGCAATCCTGGCGCTGCTGATCGAAGCGGCACAGCGAGGCGTGCGTGTGCGACTGCTTGTCGATGGCTTGATGTCGCGACTGCCCATCGGACTGCACCGCGCTCTGCAAGCTCACGGCGTGGAGATCCATGTCTATCGGCCACCCGAGAACCTCTGCCCCTTATCGCTCAATCAGCGCATGCACGACAAACTGCTGATCGTCGATCGACACCATTTGGTGGTCGGCAGCCGAAACCTACAAGACGCCCACTTTGGCCAACGCTCACCGCAATTCATCGATTGCGATGCCTACATCAAAGGCCCCACGGCCGCTTGGGCGGCGGCCTATTATCAATGGCTGTGGAACCACGGTCACGTCCAATCCATGGCCTCGGTGAACGTGGTCGGCCAAACCATCACGCGACTCTTGCCGGCAACCGACAGCGTTTGGAAGGTGGCTTGGCAAAACGCCCATGGCGATGCCGATTACCTCCACCTGCTGCAAGCCTCACTGAATGCCCTGGAGCAACAAGGCTTCGTGCAACAGCACACCGGCCACTGCTGGTCAAACGGCTGCGACCCGCATGTCGACCTGGAGTTTGTCCATGAGTCGGATACCTCGAAGTCGCAGCGCGACCTCCAACGACGCCTGCTCAGCCTGATCCACAACGCCCAACATTCGATCCTGATTCAAACTCCCTATCCAGTCTTCGCACAACTCGACCTGCAAACAATCTTTGATGCCAGACAACGCAACGTCCGCGTGGTGATCTGCACCAATTCGCTCGCCAGCACCGACCGGCTGTCGACCTATTCGGCATTCGAAAATACCAAAGACATTTTGCTGGCAGCGGGTGTGGAGATTTACGAAATGCCGGGCCCCCATCACCTGCACAACAAGGCGGTGATTATCGATGATGCGATTTCGGTCGTCGGCAGCTACAACTTCGACGAACGCTCGGCACACCTCAACATGGAAGTCAGCGTGATCGCCTACGATGCGGCGACCGCGATGCAGTTGCGTCGCATCATCGAGTCACAAATGACAGGCGCCCACCGTGTCTTCTCAACACCGCGTCTGCTCGACCCACGAGCATGCGATGCCAGCCGAGCTCGACACTGGAAGATGCATTTCGGCCGCTTGCTCGCCCCGGCGATCCGCAGCCTGCTGTAAGCAGGCAGGCAGGAGTCCTCGGGTAAATGAGCCGCCTTGGCGATAGCCGCGGTTCCTGCATTCAACCGGGGCGAGCGTCCAAACGCCTAAGCAGCATTCTGTGGAATGATTCCTGCAAACCTGCTTAGCACCGAGACACCCACTACAGGCACTACGCCAGCTCGAAATAGTTCCACGGCGGCCGCTCACCGTTCTGCTTGACCAAACAACTCTGCCAAGCCAGCCGATTCTTGCCGGCAGTCTCCAGCTCGACGGTTTGAATAAACAGCGGGGACGCCAAGGCTTGCCAAACCGATTTTTGCGCCTCACCAAATTGCAGATGGACGCGGGCCTGCAGATCCAGCGTTTCGCCGACGTACCACACCTGCTGCTCATCGGAGAGAACGTACACGGCCGATTCGGGCGCGAAGTCGTCTCCCCGTACTTCGCCGAGCGGAAGCTTGGCCCCCAACCGCTGCGGCGGCACTAAGGCGGCAGCGCGGGTTCGCGCGACCTGAGCGGCGGCCCGCAACTGCAGCGCCGTCCAACGGTACTCGAAGGGCTGAAAGCCGGGTGCCAACCGGGCGGCCCGTTGATCGAAATCGGCCGCCAACTGCGGGTCGCAAAACAGATCGTCCAGACTATCAGCAAGGTCTTCGTTAAAAATCTGCTGCATCGCGATCTCACTGGCATAGGCATACCGATCGCAAGCTTGCCAATCGATCGTCGACCATTTCTCGATGGCAACGTCGGCCAAATGACCATCCTTACGAAGCTCGAACAACCGCTTGTTCCACGTCCAAGGCTGGCCCACCAAGGATCGCTCACGACAGGCAGCAATAAACCGCTGATTCAAATCGGGATCGGCGACCACTCGATCGATGGAGAAACCGCTGTGGGTTTCCTGAAACGCCTGTCGGACACCGCGCGCAGTCAGGTCGAGCTGCGTCTGCGCGTACCGCTGTTCGGTCGCCGCAACCCGCTGCCGCCGCGCCGCCTCGGCCGCACTGCCTTTACTTTTCTTGCCGCGTCGCTGCGAAGCCTCGCTGGGGGTCGTCTTCAGCGGTTCCGGACTGCCGTCCAAGCGGTCTCCCACGGCGATCGCTTCCAGCCGCTGCCGCCCGTGCTGCACGTACTCCTCGGACAAATCAAAGCCGCAGTACGAGCGTCCCAGCTTCTTCGCCACCGCCAACGTTGTCGCACTGCCCGAAAAAGGATCCAGCACCAGCTCGTCGGGCTCGCTGCAAACTCGGAGGATACGCCCCAGCAACTGCTCGGGCATCTGACAACCATGAAAACCGGCGCGCTCTTTAAAGGTCCCCGCTACCCGCGGGATGCACCAAGTATCTTCCCCAGCTGCAAAACTCTGCTGCAGCTCCTGTGGACGCAGCACAAAGGTGTTGTTGTCATCGACCACCATTTGCCCCGCCATGCCGGGCGGCCGAATCAACCACGTGTCATCGGGCAGCCGACCAGCCGGGTTTGCCCGGCGATCGTTGTAGACCAACTCGCGCGCCGAAGGGACGCGGTTATCCAAATCGTCTTCGCAAAAAGTAAACTGCTGCGGGTCTTTGACAAAGTGAAACAGATGCGCATGCGAGCGAGTGAACTTCCGCGAACAATTCACGCCAAACGTATAATACCAAATCACCCAACTACGACAGTGAAAGCCAACCTCCTGGCTGATGATTTTCAGCTCGGCAGCGTACTCGTCCCCAATCGCCAACCAAAACGTACCGTCGGGTTTGAGCACGCGATGCACCGCGGCGATCCACTGCCGTGACCAATCCAGATACTGCTGGTGCTCGACCGAATCATCGTAGACATCGTACCGATAACCGATGTTGAACGGCGGGTCGGCAAAAGCCAGATCGACTTGCCCCGCCGGCAAACGATTCATTTGCTCCACACAATCGCCATGCACGATCTGGTTCAAAGGAAGTTTCAAGGGCTGGTTCAAAGAAACGCTCATCGCGACACCAAGCAAGCGAATTAGACAAACTCGAATGCTAACCCCTGCGAGCGCGAAGCGCAAGTCCCTAACCACACGGCGCAAGCCTTCGACACCGCTATGCGTCGGGACGAGGCTCGTTCTTTGCCGTTAACAGTTCCGAGGCAACCAGCCAGTCTTCGCAGAGGGCGGGCCACTGGGAAACCGGATCGCCCGTTTGCCGCATTCCGTAGCCGTGCCCACCATTGCGGAACACATGCAGCTCACAGGGCACATCGACCCTCTTCATGGCAGCCATCAACAACGCCGACCCCACGGCACGCTCGGCGTCGTCGAAGGTGATGGCGATAAAGGCGGGCGGCGTCCCCGCGTCGACCACCACATGCTCGTCCAACTGCTGCGTCTTTTTGTCGAGCAAATAAGCGGGATAGATCGGAATCATAAAGTTCAATGCCGCACTGCCGCGGTCGATCTCGTCGACCGGATCGCTGTGGACTTGATCGCCATGCAGGCCCGCCATGACCGTCAAGTGACCGCCGGCGGAAAAACCTAACATGCCAACGCGGTTGGGATCGATTCCCCAATCTTCAGCGTGGGCGCGGACGCTGCGAATTGCTCGTTGAGCGTCGGCCAACGGTGCCGACTGCATGACCCCTTCACTGCGACGCGGGACGCGGTACTTCAAAAGCACCGCGGTGATGCCGATCGAATTCAACCATTCGCAAATTTCGGTGCCTTCGTGGTTGTAAGCCAAAATGTGGTATCCACCACCGGGAGCCACAATCACCGCCGTCCGCTTGGGATCGGGCTTGGCTGGCCGGTAAAGCGTCAGCGTGGGCCGGGAGACATCGGTCAAGCGAATCACCGGTTGGCTTTCCCCAGGTCGGCTAGGCAACGTGCGCTCGGGTCCGATCTCCCCGGTTTCTCCCGGTGCGGCGGTGGTCCACAGCGGCATTGTCGGACGCTCTTCCTGAGCCCCTACCGAGGACACGCCTACACTCCAAACACACAGGCAAACCGCACAAGTTAAGGTCCATCGAATCATCTGAAGAAGCGCTCCGCTAATCGGTCTGGGGATCACGAACGCGGACCACTTCGACGAAGTGCTTGGCCTCCACGTCCAGACAATCTTTTAGTTGGTGGCGGCACGAAATGCCACTCGCGACGACCGTTTCTCCGGCGGCGACCGCTTTCCGCACCGCGGGAAACAAGCGATCTTCGCCAACCTGCAACGACAGATCGTAATGTTCATACCCGAACGATCCGGCCATCCCGCAACACCCGGAGTCGACTTCGTGGCAGTCGGTCGCTTCCATGTCGTTAAACAACGCGAGCGTAGCGGCGGTTCCAAACACCGCCTTCTGGTGGCAATGCCCATGCAGCAACAATGTCTGTTGATCGCACTCCAGCGGTACCTGTTCCCGATGCAGAAATTGATCGATCATCACCACCCGATCCGCTACCCGCCGAGCGGCCGCCTGATCGTCGACCAGATCGGCCAAATCATCGATCAACGACGATGCACATGACGGTTCCAGGCAGATGATCGGCAACCCTTGGCGGGCGAAGACATCCAATTTCTGGAACAGCACTTCGCCATGCTGTTTGGCTTCGCGCACCAGCCCTTTCGACAGCCGCGGACGTTGGCAACAACCCGCCCTTGCCAACACGACTTCAAAACCGGCTGACTCCAGCAGCTCCAGCGCGGCACGCCCAATGGAAGGCTCGAAGAAATTGGCATACGTATCGTCGAACAGAACCACTTTGCCACGTGCGCGAGAACCGGTACGGACCGGTGTACGACGCAGCGACTGCTCAAGCGTTTCGGTTGCGAAAGAGGGCAGGGGACGCCGTCGGTCAATCCCCGTCAAGCGTTCCAGCACACGTCGACCACCGGGGATCAAGCTAGCCAAGTTCGTCAATCTTGCCGCGCTGCCAGCCAACCGGCGTGCGGCATCGGGCATGCGGCCCAGCAACTTCGCGGCCAACGAAATGCCCCGCTGATCGTGTCGCATCTGCAAAGCTTCGCTCTTTAACTTCGCCATGTCGACTGAGTTTGGACATTCGCTTTTGCAGGCTTTGCACGACAAGCACAACGCCAACACGTCATGGATGCCGTCGGACCCCAACGCGGCAACGGGGTCCTGGCCTAGTTGACCGGTCATCGCCATTCGCAACGCGTTAGCGCGACCACGCGTCGAATGCTGTTCATCGCGAGTGGCCATATAAGACGGACACATCGTGCCGCTGCCCAGCTTACGACAAGCCCCCACACCGTTGCATTGTTCGACGGCCAACTGCAAGCCACCTTGATCGGCATACCGATACAGCGAAGCGGCTTCCGCGGTGGCAGCGTGCTGTTGATAGTTCGGTTGCTGGTAACGCAGATTGTCGGTCAACGTTTGCGAGTCGATCACCTTGCCGGGGTTCATTAACCCGGCGGGATCGAACAGCGACTTGATTTCACGAAACGCCGCGTACAGTTCGTCGCCAAACATCGACGGCAGGTACTGCCCACGCAACTGCCCGTCGCCATGCTCGCCCGACCAAGAACCTCCGTACTCCATCACCCAAGCAAACGCCTGATCGGCAATCGCCTGCATCTTCAGCGCCTCGCCGGAGTGATGCAGGTCAAGCGCCGGCACCACATGCACCACACCGACCGAAGCGTGCGCGTACAGGCTCAGGCGGTCGATGCCGTGGGAGGTACACAGCTCACGAATCTTGGCGATGTACTCCGCCAGATACTGCGTTGGCACACAAGCATCTTCGATAAAATCGCGACCTTTGTTGGCCCCCTTTACATTGGAAATCAATCCCAACCCCAACTTGCGCGTTTCCCAGACGTCGCGAATGCCCTTGGCATCGGCAAACACCGGCCAGGAATAACCGATGCCTTGGCTTTGCATCGCCGCCGCAAAGGCCTCGCACCGCTGCTTGGCCTCGGCGGCATCGGCACCAAAGAACTCGACGATCTGAACTGCCTGCGGATCGCCTTGGACAAAGTAAGCCATGTCGCGCGTCGCCGGATTGATTTTGGCTTCACGCATCACAGTATCGTCCAGCAACTCCACCGTCGAAGGCTGATGGACCAGCATCTCATCGACGTGCCGCAGGGCGGCGATCAGATCGTCAAAGTGAACGACACAGACCGCGCTGGCAACGGGCAAGGGAGTTAAGCGGATCTTGGCGTCGAGCACCAACCCCAAGGTCCCTTCACTGCCAACGATCAAACGGGTCAAGTTCCATGGACGATGTCCTTGATTCTGCTCACGGCGAGGTCCAATGTCGCCGACGTAACCCGCCCCGTCGACGAACTCGTCAAGGTTATAGCCCGACACGCGACGTAACACCTTGGGGTAGCGGGCTAAGATTTCTTCGCGGTGCTCACCAATGATGGCCGCCACTCCACGGTACAACTCCGCTTCGCGTGGCGAGACGCCCTCTCCCGTGGCACGTTTTTCCCAAGTCGCTTCGTCGACCGTTTCGCAGTCACAGACCGTGCCGTCGCTCAATAGCACGCGGCAACTGAGCACGTGATCGATCGTCTTGCCATAGACCACGCTGCGGGTCCCGCACGTGTTGTTGCCGATCATGCCGCCGATCGTGGCTCTCGATCCGGTCGCGGGATCGGGGGCGAAGTGCAAGCGGTGCTCCGCCACTTGCGCATTCAATTGATCGCGCACGACACCGGGTTGCACCCGAGCCCACTGCTGGGCAACATTTACTTCCAGCACACGGTTCATGTACTTGGAAACATCCAGCACGATCCCCGGTCCGTAGGTCTGGCCCGACAACGATGTCGCACCACCGCGGGCTGTGATCGGAACCTGCAATCGCAACGCGATTTCCATCGTCCGCCGCACGTCCGCTTCATCAACAGGCACAACGACACAGCGAGGCACGATTTGAAACAGCGACGCATCGGTGGCGTAAACGGCACGCGAAACATCGTCGAAGTAAACGTCCCCGCGGACCGCTTGTTTCAACTCCCGTTCTAGATCCGCCAAATTAACGGCAATGGAAGGCTCAGTAGACGTCGGGGTCGGTGCGATTGTGGAATCAGTCACGTGCGGTGAATCGATAGAGATAGTCGGCGGTACGGATAATCAAGTCGTCTTCGATCACAGCCGGACTGGCCATCATTTGACCGTCCAACTGCGTTTCAAAGACTTGTTCGAATTCGGCACCGGGTCGAATGATCGTCACGACGCCCTCGTGATTCCCCAAAAACAAATGTCCGCCAGCCAACAGGGGCGACGCGGAATATTTCCCAGGCACACGTTTCTGATACAGCACCTCACCCGTGGCGACATCGGTGCAACAAAAAACGCCGTTGTCGGAAATGGTATAGACTCGCCCACCGTGGCCGAGCGGTGATGGCTTGGTGGGGGCTTGCCGTTTCATCCGCCATTTGATGTGCGTCGCCGTAACATCACCGCTGCCCGTCGGATCGACGGCAACTAATTCGGCTTGCATGAAGCCAGTGGCAAAGATCACCAAGCCCTGCTCATAAACGGCCATCGGCACAGTGGAAAAGCCTCTGCCATGATCCACGCGCCACAGTTCGGTGCCGTCCACCGGATCGTAGGCACAGGTCCACTGTGCGCCAGGAATGACCGCTTGCTCGCGGCCGTCGACAGTGATCAGCAAAGGCGTACTGTAAGCCTTCTGCTGATCGCCATCGGGAGCGCGCATCGGAGGTCGCTCGGTACGCCACAGTTGCTTACCCGTGGCAGGATCGAGCGCGACAATAAACTGATCATCGACACCATCACAAACCAACAACAGACGATTCCGAACCAGCACGGGAGAACTTCCGGGACCGACACTGTGGATTAATGGAATTCGGTTTTCCCAAACCGTTTCACCGGTCTGGGCATCGAGGCACCACGTACCGTAAGTCCCGAAGTGACAGTAGACCCGGCCATCGTGCAGCGTCGGTGTCGGCGATGCAAAGGAATTGGTCGCGTGAATCGGATCGGGCGATTCGACATGAGCCAGCGTCCGCTGTAGCAAGACCTCGCCGGTGGCTGCATCCAAACAAACGACGGACAAAACAATGTTGCCAGCAATGGTCTTGGTGTCATTCTTGGGGTCGACCTTCAGGGCCGCGGCGATCTGCTCTTCGGTGGCCTCGCTCGTTTCCGCCGTCGTCACCCAGATCCGACCATCGGCAATCACCGGCGACGACCAACCGGTGCCGGTGATCGGCTGCTTCCAAACCAATCCCTGCTGTTCGCCGAACTCCAGCGGCACCTTTGCTTCCACCGCTGCATGCCCATCGCCGGCGGGACCGCGAAATTGTGGCCAACTCGTTTCGGCCGCGGGCGCTGACAGGAAAGCAGAAAACAGGCTAAGCATTGTCAGCCACACAGCACGACCGTTCAGCCGCTTAACACTATGGACAAGGGAGGCGGGGATTTGCATGGCAGGCATCGGGGAAAGGGAGGGAGTCTAAAAGCCAAAGTCAACCGCAGGCATTCCGTATTCGACTCTTCAGCGTAACCGCTGCGGACGCCATGAAAAAGCTGTCCGGCCCGCGAGGGCGGTACAATCGACAAATTGCGATCAACCGTCCAAACGTTCGGGTGAATTTGTCTCCCCTGATCACCGACAGTATCATAGGGTTGTGCAGTCTTGATTGCTGGCTAGCTGGATTGCTGGCTGGGTGGCTGTCCGCTCCCGCCCCAGCAATTTTCCTCTGAAATCCCCCCCGCACGGAAGATGTTGCTTTATGCTTCCCTCTCGGTTGCCAGCCATGACTCCATTGCCACGCTTGCTGACCGCGGTGCTCATCCTGGGCTGGTTGGGTCCGGCGATTGACGCCGCCGAACCGAGCGTCGACTTTAATAACGACATTCGCCCGATCCTGTCGAACCATTGCTTTGCCTGCCATGGGCCGGACGAGGAACATCGCGACTCCGGCTTGCGGCTTGACACCGAAGAAGGGCTGTTCACCGTCGTCACCGCTGGTGATCCGGCGACGAGCGATTTGCTGGACCGCGTCTTGGCGACCGATCCCGACGTGGTGATGCCGCCGCCACGACACCACAAACCGTTGACCAAGGCACAGCAGAACAAACTACGGCAGTGGATCGAGCAAGGTGCGGCTTACCAGGCGCACTGGTCGTTCTCCCCCCCGGCGATTGATCAGCAGACAGCGACCACGGCGACGATTGACGGCTTCATCGATCAACGCCTTGCCGCAGAGAAATTGCCAGCCAACGGCCCTGAGGACCCTCGCCGCTTACTGCGACGCGTGACGTTTGACTTGACCGGTTTGCCACCGACGGTCGAACAGGTCGAGCAGTTTGCCGCCGACCCATCCGACCAGGCCTGGGAAGACGCCGTCGATCGCCTGCTCGCGTCGCCCCGCCATGGCGAACACATGGCAAGGTTCTGGCTGGACCTTGTCCGCTACGGGGATACGCACGGTCTGCATCTGGACAACTATCGCGAGATGTGGCCGTATCGCGACTGGGTGATCCACGCCTTTAACGACAATAAACCCTACGATGTTTTTGTGACCGAACAGTTGGCTGGCGACTTGCTGCCCGACGCCACGCTCGACCAACAGATCGCCAGCGGTTTCAATCGCTTGAACGTCACGACCAGCGAAGGAGGCTCAATTTACGACGAAGTCTTCTTTCGAAATGTCGTCGATCGCGTGGACGCGTTTGGAACGGTTTTTCTGGGACTGACCACGCAGTGTGCGGTCTGCCACGATCACAAGTTCGACCCGATCACGCAGCGCGATTACTACTCGCTGTATGCGTTCTTTAACAGCCTCGACGGCCGCGCACTGGACGGCAACAAAAAAGACCACCCGCCCAACGTTCGCGTCCCGCAACCCTCCGACGAAGCGGAATTGGCCAGCATTGCCGCGGCACTGGCCGACCTGCAACGGGAAGCTCACGCACCGATCGAAAGCGTCGATGCCGAGCAACGCCGCTGGGAACAAACATTGGCCGGAGGCAACGAAGTCCGCTGGCATGGGTTACAGCCCGATCAGTTTTCGTTGACCAAAGAGTCACCGCTGACGCTGGAAAAATTGGAAGATGGCACACTGCAAGCCAGCGGCACGCCCGCGGCAACCGACACCCTAACCGTCGAAGCCCCGCTGCCTGACCAAAGTGACTTGCGGTTGCTGCAACTGGAAGTCCTCACCGATGGCCCTGAAGGACTCGCCGGTTTGTCGACCAATGGAAACGCAGTGCTGTCAGAAATCGAAGTCGAAACGAAGTCGGCGGCGACCGGCAACGAGTGGTTGCCGATCAAATGGGCGTATGGTGAAGCCGACTATGAACAGCCCGACGGCAAGTTCGCGCTGGCGTTCGCGATCGATGGCAAAGTGGTCGCCGATGAGGGCTGGGCGATCGGCGGACACCTACAACCCGGTCCGCGGACCGCTTGGCTTGCCTCCAGCGGCCGGCTGTCCGAAGGGGGCGAGGCGCGGCTTCGCGTCAAACTGAAATTCGAGTCGCAGTGGGCCGGCCATCAGTTCGGTCGCGTTCGCTTGTCGGTCAGCAACCAAATTCCTCAAGCGGCTCCCGAGAAACAGTTGCAGCAGTCGCCGTGGCATCTGGCCGGTCCGTTTCCCGTGGAAAGTGCTCGCCCTGGATACGACCGCGAGATCGGTTCGCTGCAAGGGCCACTGCAACCGTCCGAACCCATCCGGTATCGCGATCAAGATTTTGCTTGGCATCCCCAAGCGGAGTTCGGCGATGCGGTGGCCAATTCGCTGCCTGTGATTACCGACCAACCGTCGGTGGTGTTGCTGCATCGCAAGCTGGTCGCCCCCACGGCACAGCAGGTGGCGCTGCTGCTCGGAACCGATGACGGCGTCCAAGTCTGGTTGAACGGCAAAAAAGTTGGCGAAGTCGATCAGCCGCGGCCGTTGGTGCCGATGCAGAACGAGTACACGCTCGATCTACAGGCCGGCGACAACCATCTGTATTTGAAAATCGTGAACCATGCCGATGACTCGGGTTTTTCCTATGCGCTGCGATCCCCGGCTGCCGTCATCCCCGAAGCCCTACTGGCCGCCGCCAAACAACCACCTGGCGAGCGCACCGAGAACCAAACCGCCGCGCTACGCAGTTACTTCCGCCAAGTCGTCTGCCTGCACCCCGACTGGCTGGCACTCCAAGACGAACAAGCGGGCCTGATCAAGCAACGCCAAAAAATCCAGAAACAGATGCCCGTGACCTTGGTCTGGAAAGAAACCAGCGAGCCGCGTGAGGCGCATGTGATGCAGCGCGGCCAATACGACCAACCTGGCGACACGGTTCACCGTCGCGTGCCGGAGTTCTTGCCGCCGCTGTCCGAGCAGGCGCCTGCCGATCGCCTGGGGCTGGCGCAGTGGCTGTTCTCGCCCGAACATCCGTTGACGGCCCGCGTGGCGGTCAATCGCTTGTGGCAACAACTGTTCGGAACCGGCATCGTCAAAACCAGCGAAGATTTTGGCTCGCAAGGCGACCAGCCCAGTCATCCGCAGTTGCTGGATTATTTGGCGATCGAGTTTCGTGACAGTGGCTGGGACATGAAGCGCATGCTGAAGCAGATCGTGCTCTCGGACGCTTATCGACGCAGCGGTCAGGTGACGCCGAAAATCCAAGCCCTCGATCCCACGAATCGGTTGCTCGCACGCGGCCCCCGCTATCGACTCGATGCGGAAATGCTTCGCGACCAGGCGTTGTCGCTCAGCGGTCTGTTGGTCGAAAAAACCGGCGGTCC
This sequence comes from uncultured Pirellulaceae bacterium, assembly GCA_964477385.1. Classification (GTDB taxonomy): domain Bacteria; phylum Planctomycetota; class Planctomycetia; order Pirellulales; family Pirellulaceae; genus Roseimaritima. The sequence goes on along the minus strand of CAYZHQ010000038.1, from coordinate 30,308 downwards.
GAGTGTCAAACCGCCGCAGCCCGACGGGCTGTGGTTCGCTGTCGGCTATTCCGGCAGTAACACGGTGCGGTTCAAAGCCGACACCGGATCGAAGGTCCTTCGACGTAGCGTCTACACCTTCTGGAAACGGACCAGCGCGCCGCCGCAAATGTCGACGTTCGACGCACCAAGTCGTGAATCGTGTACCGCTCGGCGGGAACGCACCAACACGCCGCTGCAAGCGCTGCTGCTGATGAACGAGCAACAGTATGTCGCAGCAGCCAAGCGACTCGCGGCATCCACGCTGGACAACGACCTGCCGACCGAACAGCGGATGCGAGCTCTCTTCGAACGGATGACTTTCCGCCAACCAAACGATAACGAACAGAAAGAACTGCTGTCGGTGCTGGCCGACACGCGGACGATTTATCAAGCCGACTTGGCGGCGGCCCAGGCTTTGGTGGATGCCGAAAACGCCGACTTGGCGGCCTGGACGATTGTCGCCAACCTGCTACTAAATCTGGACGAAGTCGTCAGCAAATAAGACTCCCCTGGGAATGCTCGGACCATGAACGACCTGACACGCCGCCACTTCTTTTCACGCACCTCGGCAGGTTTGGGGGCCGCTGCGCTCGCCTCGCTGGAAGGCACCGCGGCCCAGGCCAGTCCGTCGGCTTCGCCAACGCGCGTGGGAGGCTTGCCCGAATTGCCGCACCATCAGCCGAAAGCCAAACGTGCGATCTATTTGTTCATGTCGGGTGCGCCCAGCCAAATGGATATGTGGGATCACAAGCCCGCGATGGCCGATTGGTACGACAAAGACTTGCCGGAGTCGATTCGTCAGGGTCAGCGGTTGACCACGATGACCAGCGGACAATCGCGATTCCCGATCGCGCCGAGCATCTACAAGTTCGCACCTCATGGCAAGAACGGCACGATGGTCAGCGAACTGCTGCCTCACATGGCTCGCAAGGTCGACGACATCGCGCTGGTGCGGTCGATGTACACCGAAGCAATCAATCACGACCCGGCGATTACTTACATTTGCACCGGAGATCAGTTACCAGGCAAAGCCAGCCTGGGCGCGTGGCTGAATTACGGATTGGGAACGGAGAATGAAAACCTGCCGGCGTTCCTCGTCATGACCGCCAGTTGGTCGGGACGCAAACAAGCTCAGGCACTGTACAACCGGCTGTGGGGCAATGGCTTTTTGCCCAGCAAGTACCAAGGCGTCGCGCTCCGCAGTTCGGGTGACCCCGTGCTGTATCTGTCCAATCCGGACGGAGTCAGCAGCGCCGTGCGGCGGCGGATGCTCGACTCGCTCGGTCGGTTGAATCAGGAGGAACTGACGCGAACCGCCGACCCCGAAACGGCAGCTCGTATTGCCCAGTACGAGATGGCCTTCCGGATGCAAAGCAGTGTCCCCGATCTGACCAATATTTCTGACGAGCCGCAGCATGTGCTTGACCTGTACGGTCCCGATGTGACCACGCCGGGGAGCTTTGCCCATTGCTGTTTGATGTCGCGCCGGATGGCGGAACGAGGCGTCCGCTTTACTCAAATCTTCCATCGCGGTTGGGATCAACATGGCAACTTGACCGGTGACCTGCCGAAGCAGTGCCGCGACGTCGACCAACCGTCGGCAGGCCTGCTGACCGACCTTCAGCAACGGGGCCTGCTCGATGACACTCTGGTGGTGTGGGGCGGTGAGTTTGGACGGACCATCTATTGCCAAGGCGGCCTGAGCAAGACCAACTACGGCCGCGACCATCACCCGAAATGCTTCACGATTTGGCTGGCAGGTGCGGGCATCAAAAAAGGGATCGTGCATGGCGAAACGGATGAATTCAGTTACAACATCGTCCGCGACGGCGTCCACATCCGTGACTTGAACGCCACGATCTTGCACCTATTGGGGATCGATCACGAACGTTTCGTGTTTCCCTTCAAAGGCCTCGACCAACGACTGACGGGCGTCGAACACGCTCAACCGATCGACGCAATCCTCTCCTGACTTTGGCAATAACTTCATGACTTGGCTGCTTCGATTGGTGCTGTCGGTAACGCTCGTTGGCGGTTTGGTGACGCCTGCCCACGGCGAGGAAACGTCCTACGACTTAGTCATCTATGGCGGCACTTCCGCCGGGATCGCGGCGGCGGTTCAAGGCAAGCGGATGGGGCTGTCGGTGCTGGTGATTGAACCAAGCACGCGAATCGGCGGCTTGACCACCGGAGGCCTGGGCCAGACCGATATCGGGAACAAGGCCGTTATCGGCGGCATTGCACGTGAGTTCTACCGTGACATCGCCAAGCACTATCAACAGGCCGAAGCATGGAAGTGGCAATCGCTCGAGCAATATCGTAGCGGCGGCCAATCTCGGACCGCCGCGGGCGAAGCGACGATGTGGACCTTCGAACCTCACGCGGCCCTGAAGGTCTACCAAGACTGGATCGATCGAGAATCGATTCCGGTCGTCTACGCACAGCGGCTCGATCGGCGGTCCGGTGTGGCGATGACGCGTTCCAGACCTGCCAGGATCCTGGCCCTGCGTATGGAATCAGGCGAAACCTACCGCGGCAAAATGTTCATCGATGCGACTTACGAAGGCGATTTGATGGCGACTGCCGGCGTCTCCTGGACGCTCGGACGCGAAGCCAACGCACAATACGGCGAAACGCTCAATGGCGTCCAAACCCAACAAGCCAAAAGTCACCAATTGCGCCGTGGCATCGATCCGTATGTCGTCGCTGGCGATCCCGGAAGCGGATGGCTGCCGCATATCGATCCCGCCGGACCAGGCGAAGAAGGCTCGGCCGATCACCGCATTCAAGCCTACTGCTTTCGCATGTGCTTGACCGATCACCCCGAAAACCAAATTCCGTTTCATCAACCCGAGGGTTACGATCCACTGTGGTACGAGTTACTGCTGCGGAATTTCGAAGCGGGTGAACGAAGCGTGCCGTGGATCAATTCGGCCATGCCCAATCGCAAAACCGACACCAATAATCGACTCGGGTTCTCCACCGACTTTATCGGGCAAAATTACGAATACCCCACCGCCAGCTACGAAGCACGAGAACAGATCGTCGCTCGGCACCTGCTGTATCAACAGGGCTTGATGTGGACGCTGGCCAATCATCCGCGGGTTCCCGATTCGGTTCGCCAGCAGGTTTCCAAATGGGGCCTGTGCAAGGACGAATTCACCGCAGGCAATGGCTGGCAATCGCAGCTCTACATTCGCGAAGCCCGACGGATGGTCGGTGACTATGTGATGACGCAGAAAAACTGCCAGGGCTTGGCGGTCGAAGATCCCGTGGGCATGGCGGCTTACACCATGGATTCGCATAACCAACAAAGGTATGTCGACGAACAGGGGCACGTCCGCAACGAAGGCGACGTGCAGGTGGGGGGCTTTCCGCCGTATGGCATCAGCTATCGAGCCATCCTTCCGCAACGCGAAGAGGTCTCGAACCTGTCTGTCCCGGTGTGCTTGTCCGCCTCGCACATTGCCTTCGGGTCGATCCGCATGGAGCCGGTTTTCATGGTGCTAGGACAATCGGCCGCCACCGCCGCGGCACTAGCGATCGCCAATCAGCAATCACTGCATCAAGTGGACTATGAGAAACTACGCGAGCGTTTGCTGGCCGATCAACAAGTCCTGCAATACCAAGGCGCCAAACCCGCCGTCGGTATCGCCGTCAAATCGCTTGAGGGAATCGTCATCGATAACACGCAAGCCGAAACGATCGGTAATTGGGTCAGTGGCAACACCACGACGCCATTTGTCGGCACGAATTACCTCCATGACAACGACACCGATAAAGGACATTGCAGCGTTCGCTTTTCAGCGGAACTGCCCGCTGCAGGTCGGTACACTGTCCGGATTGCCTGGCCCAAGCATGCGAACCGTGCCACCAACACCCGCGTGCGCATTTATACGGCCGACGAGCCTGCGGAACTTGTGCTGCTGAACCAACAAGCCGGTGACCCGGCAGAACCCTTTCTGTCCGTCGGCACGTTCGCATTCGACAAACAAGCCAAAGTCGAAATCGAAAACGCCGGATCCGATGGCTACGTCATCGCCGATGCCGTGCAATTCCTGGCAGCCAAAGCAGACTCCACAGTGGCCAATTGATTTTCGCGGCAGACCTGACCAACCGGGGTACGGGCCGAAGCGGTAAATCGTCAAGCCAGCTAGAATGAGGCGATTCAAAACATCGCAGGCAACCGGAATGGGACGTGGAACTCGATCAGCTAAGCCACTTTTTACGCGTCGCGGCGCTGGGCAGTTTCACGCGTGCGGCAGAAGAAATCGGACTCTCGCAGTCGGCTCTCAGCCGTTCCATCCAGCGTCTCGAAGAAGAGTTGGGCCAACCGGTACTGGAACGCAAGACGCGTTCGGTGGGGCTGACCGACGCCGGTTTGCTCTTGCAGGCGCGCGCACAACAAGTCCTGACGATGATCGACGATGTCAAGGCCGAGATCAGTGATGACGGCCAAAGCGGACGCATTCGCGTGGGTGCCATCCCGACCATCGCCCCTTACTTTCTCCCCGACCTGTTGCGGAAATTCTCCCATGCCTATCCAGACGCCTCGATTATCGTGCAAGAGGAAACAACGGAGAAGCTTCTGAAACGCTGTACCGATGGCGAGCTCGACGTGGCGATCCTGGCGCTGCCGGCCCCCGTTAAGTACTTGGAGGTCGAAGAACTGTTCGACGAAGAGTTGCTGCTGGTGCTTCCGCCGGCTCATCCCCTGGCAGCCAAGAAGCAAATCCGGCTGAGCGATGTCGAGCCCTATCCGTTTGTCTTATTGGACGAAGCACATTGCTTGTCCGATAACATTGTCTCGTTCTGTCGACAACGTTCGGTGCATCCGGTCACGGTCGAGCACACCAGCCAACTGGCGATGGTGCAGGAACTGGTCTCTCTTGCACACGGCGTCTCGATGATTCCCAAAATGGCCGAACGTCTGGACCAGACCGATCGTCGGCTGTATCGCTCCCTAAGCGGAATCCGGCCGAAACGAACCGTTGCCGTCATCTGGAATCCTTACCGCTTCCAAAGCCGCTTGGTAGAAGCCTTCAAGGAATGCCTCCGGCGACATCGCATACCCGATTAATGGGTTGCCTACCGACGTGCGCAGCCACACGTGACCTCAGCCACCGATCTGGTACATCGCTCGCTGCGGTTGCTGAAAGCCTGGCTGCTGGATTAAATGCCCGGCCTGCTTGGCGGCTAGACATTCTCGAACGGTGCGGAGAATCTGCACATCCGACTGGCCGCTTCGCAGTCCTGCTCGCAATGACCACTCCTGCTGTGAAAACAGACAGTTCCGTAGCGCCCCTTCCGCGGTCAGCCGCAATCGATCGCACTGACCACAAAAAGGCTTCGTCACCGGGCGGATCAGCCCGACACGCTGACCGGCGGGGAAAAGATAGTCGGTTGCCGGCTGTGCTGCGGTGCGTCGACCAACGGGCGTTGCGTTACCAAAGGTCGGTTCCAGCAACCGCAACAGGTCGTCCCCGGCAAGCACTTGCCCGGCGTCCCAGCCCCGTTCCGCATCGAGCGGCATGAACTCAATAAACCGCAGCGTCAGATTCCGCGCCGCGGCGAACTCGACCAACGCGACCGCCTCTTCCTCGACAATCCCGCGAATCGCCAACGCATTCAGGCGAACTTCTTGAAACTCCGCCTCCAGCGCCGCATCGATGCCGGCCAACACTCGATCAAGTCCCTGTCGGCGGCTGATTTTTTCAAAAGTCGCTTCGCGAAGTGTATCAAGGCTGATGTTCAAACGCTGCAGACCGGCCGCTCGCAACGCGGAAGCTTGCTCGGACAGCAAAATCCCATTGGTCGTCAGCGCCACATCTTCGATGCCGGGAATGGCCACAAGTTGTTGCACCAATTGCGGCAAGTCTTTCCGCACCAGAGGTTCGCCACCGGTCAGCCGCAAATTTTGAATACCGACCGTCGCGAGGAGGGCGACCAACCGATGAATCTCTTCGAAAGAGAGGATCTGCTGTTTGGGCAAAAACGAGACGTTCTCCGCCGGCATGCAGTAAAAGCAGCGGATGTTGCAACGGTCGGTGACGCTGATGCGGAGGCTGCGGTGTGTCCGGCCAAAGCCGTCGATCAACTGCACCGGTCCACCATCGATGGCAACCGATTCGTGAGCAGCGTTGGTTAGCGAGTCATCAGTAGCGGTCATCAGGATCGGCAATGTCGGGCAAGCGGTTCTAAAACGGTAATTGATGTCGGCCATCGGCGAAAGTCAGCTCGATCGGATCCGCTGCGACCTCACAACGTGGATGGTCTTTTAATTCATCCGCCAAGTCGGGCGTCACATACAGACTATCTAAACACAAGGTGTTCGGTATGAACATCCACCGCTCCCACCCAAACCGTTCCCCAATCGTCCGCACCACGGCTTGGTGATCGGCCAGGGTTGCCGGAATCTTGGCGCGAGACATCTCGCCGGTCGTCAACACATTAATCAGTGTCTTGGATTCATCGATCGCGTCGCGCAGGGATTGACTAATAAAGTCCGCCAGTCCGACACCGATCGCGTTACCTTTCGAAGCGGCGGCCAACTCCAAGGCGGCGATGATGCCTACTTCCGGGCGTTCTACATCTTCAAAACCGCGCACCCCACGACGGCCGATCACGTTGGTGTCCATGCCGGTCCCGCTGAAGGTCTTGCCAATCGAGTCCACCACCAAAACATTTAGCTTGCTGACCGGCAGGGTCGGAAAGTACTCGCGATGCCGGTTCAACAAATCGGGCTCGCGCCGCAGGATGTCCTCCGGTGCAATAGCATGCATTTCGGCAGTGTCGTCGTTTCCGTCTTCTAAAATGGCCACCCCGGCCAGGACCTTGCCACTAGCAAGCACGCATTCCCCCATTTCGAGCAGCATGTCCTTCATCACCGGCGTTGGTGCCGAATGAAAGGTTTCGGCGGAGCGAATTTTCCCCATTCCGACGACCATCATTTTGGTCAGACCGCTTTGCACCGGCCCTGAGAAGCAGGTGTGAAGCTTGATGCGGTTGACCACCAACACGCCATCGGATTGATAACAGTGTCGATCCATGTAGACCGAACCGGTCGCGACGTCGCCTAATTTGACAACTTCCATACTGGAGCGAATGGGCATTCCCATGGCCGCTTCGGTCAGTCCCAGCGATTCGACCATCTGCTGTTGGCCCGCCGCGGTGGCTCCGTTGTGCGACCCCATGGCGGGCACAATAAAGGGTCGTGCGCCGCGACTTTTCAGCCAATCGCCGCACGTCCGGATGATCGTTGGCAGGTTGCGAATCCCTCGACTACCAACGGTGATTGCCACCTCACCCTGCGGAACGACAAGCTGTAGTCGCTCTAATTCGTCGACTACCGCGGCCGCCACATCCGCGAGCGGGCGCGTGTGCAGTCGCTGCTGGACATGATAAAGCCGCACAAAGTTACCTCATGAAGGGTCAGGAGCCTCCACAGGTTCAAGCAAACGAGCACGAATGCGATTGCCTTGTTCCTGAAAGTCTCCGTTCGTTTTATACAATTCCTCAGCACGTTCTAGATTGTCCAGACGCTCCATCGTCCGAGCCAAATTATACCGCGCCAAAGGATACCAACGGCCTGCGTCGGGATCCTGCAAGACGCGGTCATCCAGCCACTTCTCGGCCGTTTCCCAGCGTCCTTCTTCGACGTGCATTAACCCGATCCAAAATGTGGCCGTTCGTTTCGTCGCCCGCAGCAGCTCCTGCATCAGCATGATCCGTCGCTCGTACATCTGCTGTTCCTCGCCAGGCTGTCGCCGCAGGTCGTACTGCTTCTGAAGTTCCACATCCAGCCCCAGATCGGCCAACTCAAACTCGGGACGACGCAGATTCATATACAGCACTCGAGCCCCGGTGATGCCTTCCTCTTCATCACTATCGAAGACTCCCTCGAGATGCCGCCAGCGTGCGCGGCCCAAATTCGAGCGTTCGTCAAACAATCCCCATTGAATGTAGTACCACTGGTACAGCCTGATGTCGTCGCGCATCGCACCGGCGATCGCCTGTTGATACGCCCGAGCCTGCAGCGGCATCTGCCACAAGCGGACACCGGCGACCCCGCTAACCGCGTCAAGTCGCTCCGCTAGAGGGACCGCATCGAGAAAAAGGTTCATCCGGTAATCGCCCGTCAGCGACTGCGTGAGCAAATGCATGCGTTCGCTGAGCAACTCCGGCGTGGCATCGAGCAGGACGATACACTGCTGCACATCACGATTGGTGTAGGGATAATCAAAGACGCCGGGCACCTTCAACCGTCGCAGAACGCTGGCGTCTTGGCGCGCCTCTTGCAATGTGGCGATCCCCGCTTCGTCTGGGCCGGGCACCGGTAATCCCAACGCGGTATCAAACAGAAAAATTTGCTCCCCGATCAACACGCCACACATCCATGGCTGCGGCTCGCTCGCTTCCTGACTGGGGATCGCCAGCATGCAAGCGTCCAACCCGGCATGGCGACACAACTGCAAGAATAGATCGGCGCGTTGCCAGGGATCACCAACACCGCGCCACAGGGTTTCCCAGGAGGTCTGCCGATATCCAGGTCCGCGGAACTCCAAACCGGCGGGCATCTTGGGAGCGGGTGGAGCCGGAGCATTCAGGTTCAGTGGTTCGAGCTGAGTGTTTCGGATAACCCAGTCGAATAATCGCGTGGCAGCTTGAAGTTGGTATTGCTGCTCGGCTGGCAAAGCCTCCGCAGCGACGCGGCTTTCCAACCAAGGGTCCAAGTCCGTCCGATCGAGCACACTGTCCTTGATACGATGCAGCAAATACTGCAAACGAAAGTGCCTCACATCTTCGGTTAAAAACTCTCGATTGGAGATCGCCTGCGCAGCCTGGTCCGGCGGCAGGATCCGCTTCCATGACGCCAACAATTCTGTCGGCAACGGGCGATCGTCTGCCGTTTGATTTTCGCGCCAAGCGTTCAGGTGATAGTTAATCTGATTCGCAGCCGCCTCCAAATCCGATTCGCCGATCCGCGTGAACAGCGTGTGTGCCTCGCGCAGGTGGTCGACGGTGGTCGCGGTTTCAACCCGTTGCTGCTGCCGGGTTTTAATTGCCCGCAGCGCATCGGAACGACTCTCGCAACCGAGTACGATCGCAAAGGTCGACAAGCCACACGCGAAGAGCAGCCCACGCACGGCGACAGACGATTTAGAGAAAGCCAAAGAGTTGTCCCTGATGGTCATAGGTCGAGTTCCTCGACAGTTTTTCGCAGCCGAAGCAAGCGGTGAATCAAAGCGGAAAAATCGGCCAGCGGAATCATGTTGGGTCCATCACTGGGTGATTTCGCCGGTTCGGGGTGGGTTTCAAAAAAGAGGGCGTCCACACCAATCGCAATCGCAGCCCGCGCCAGCGGCTCCACCATCTCGCGGTTACCGCCCGTCGCCCCTCCCAAACCGCCGGGGCGCTGGACACTGTGCGTGGCATCAAAAACGACCGGCACGCCTAGGCTGCGCATCAACGGCAAGGACTGCATGTCGTTCACCAAGCGTCCATAACCAAAGAAGGTACCTCGTTCGCACAACAACACGCCACCGGCGCCGCTACCTTGCAGTTTCTGGACGACGTACTGCATGTCTTCCGGTGCCATGAACTGGCCTTTCTTCACGTTCACCGGCTTGCCCGTAGAAGCAGCCGCGACCAGCAGATCGGTTTGACGAGCCAAGAATGCGGGGACTTGCAATAGACTGCAGACCTCGGCCACCTGCGCGGCCTGTTCGGGCAGATGGATGTCGGTCGTTGTCGGCAACCCCGTCTCTGCCGTCACGTCGGCCAACATCCGCAAACCTTCCTCGATCCCCGGACCTCGGCGAGCCGCCAAACTGGTCCGGTTGGCTTTATCGAACGAGGCCTTAAACACCACGTTTACCTCGGCTTGCTCACCCAGGGCGCGCAGGTGCTGGGCGATCGCGAGCGTTTGATCGCGAGTCTCCAGAACACAGGGACCTGCGATCAGCAGCAGCGGTTGACCCCGTCCACATTGATAATCACCCACGGCAACAGACGGCATCGTCGGGGTAGGGCAGGGCGTGGAACCTGAATCGGACAAGCTAACTCCAGCGGCGGTTCGAGTCGTGACGTTGAGTTCGTGACGTTGAGTGGAAAGAAGAGGAATTAAGGTTGCGTGGTCGGCATGCGCAACGTCAATCGCTCGGGCAAACATTCGACCTGCAACGGTAACCGCCCCGCATAGTCACCGTCCAGTTGGTAAGAAACGCGCGCGTCGGACCACACGTACCACTCGCGACCGGTCCGTTGAACGATATCCTTCCATCGCAGGTGTTGCTTCAACCATGCTCCCACGACGTAGCGAACGGTGGAGAGAGACGACCCATACCGCAAACCGACCAGATCCAAACGTGCATCATCTCCGCATGCCGTTGGCTGAATACTCAGCCCCCCTCCGTAGCAAGGAAGATTGAAAAACATCACCCAACGATACTCCTCCCCCGCAACACCAAGCGACGATCCGCTCTCGGAGCGATCCGCGAGTGCCATTGTCATCGGTGACTCCGGGGGTGGTTGGGAAGAAAGATAAACGGCTGGGTATTTATACTTACGTACCGCACGGGCAATCGGTTTGAAGTAGCTCCAACGGGCAATGTGTCCGCGACGCGTCAGATGCATCCCGCGGACGACTTCGGCGTCAAATCCACAGGTGGCCATGACCAAGAACAGCTTGCCATTTGCCCGGCCAGCATCGAATCGTCGAATAGTGCCATGAAGGATCGTCTCGGCCGCCGCGACCGGATCGCTGGTATAGCCAAAATGCCGCGCCAAGAGGTTTTCGGTCCCCATTGGAAAGGGAACCAGCGGCGTTCCGACAGGCAACCGATCGGCAATCAGACTGATCGTACCGTCTCCACCGGCGGGAACGACCGCCCGCAGCTCCGCCGGACCGGACTGCTCCACACACCGAGCAATTTCCCCTAAGTCATTCGAGTGAATGACGTTACAGCCACGGCCCCGCAACCGCTCGATCAACTGGGGGATCTTGTGCGGGGTTCGACCGCTCCCCGCCTTGGGACTGGTGCAGACCACCACCGTGCCAGCCTCGCGCGGACTAGGCAATCGGTCCGATACCGAGTTTTCAGAATCATTCGGCGGCGAGTTCAATTTTGCGACCTATATTTCTGCGTGTTCTAATTCGCCGGGATGAAAAAATTTCGGCAAGATTAAGAGCACACCAGGTTGGTCGGCGGCGAGCCTGCCAACCCCATTGAACCCCCACGAAATGTAGAGCCTGTTGCTGTGAACATCTTGCGCCGTTACTGGGTCGTTGGACTTGTACTAGCGATGGTGGTGATTCACGCCGCCATCATTAGTTACGTCCGCAGCCAAGTTGCACGGCTAAAGAATATCAAATCCTCCACCGTTGCGGTGGGCACCTTTCGCTTTCAATCGGTCGACGACATCTCGAAGGTTTATTCCTTCCAGTTGCACGCGGTCATCGATCCCGATCGTCGGCATTTTGCGGAAGAGCGACTGGGGCAAAAAGAACTCGAAATCCACGAAGCGATTGAGCAATTGCTGCGACAAGCGCCTCTCGAACTGCTGCAGGATCCAGCTCAAACGATCCTCCGGGACCGTTTGATGGAAGTCATTCTCGGCCAACTCGCCGAACCGGTGGTGCAGCGAGTGGTGATCGTCGACTGGCTGGAACTACCTGCCGGCAGCGTGACAACGCTGCCGCCCTCGATCCAAACCGCCGACGGAAACTTCACGGCGCGCCGTTAAAGCGCCGTCCGCACCTACCAAATCCGGACGCGCTGCGCTGGCGGGATGAACATCGGACTGCCTGCTTTAATGCCAAAGGCTTCATAGAAAGCATCCATGTTGCTGACGATCCCATTGACGCGATATTGGCTGGGCGAATGGGGATCGACCATCAAGCGTCGACGCAACTCGGGCTCTCGATATAAGCGTCGCCAAATCTGTGCCCAACCGAGAAAGAACCGCTGATCACCGGTTAAGCCATCGATCACCGGTGCCGGTTTGCCATCGAGCGACAGCCGATAGGCATGGTAAGCCACGCTCAGTCCTCCGAGGTCGCCGATGTTTTCGCCGAGAGTCAACTCACCGTTGACCTGCATATCGTCCAACGGCTTGAAACCGTTGTATTGATCGACCAGCCCGGCGGCTCGTTGTTCGAATTCGGTGCGATCCTCGGTGGTCCACCAATCGCGCAGGTTACCGCTGCCATCGTACTGGCTGCCTTTGTCGTCAAACCCATGACTCAGTTCATGCCCAATGACCGCCCCGATTCCGCCATAGTTCACCGCATCGTCGGCAGCCATGTTGAAGAACGGTGGCTGCAGAATCGCTGCCGGAAACACAATCTCGTTCATCGTCGGATTGTAGTAGGCGTTGATTGTCTGAGGAGTCATGTGCCACTCCGTACGATCAATGGGTTGCCCCAACTTGTTGAGCATCCGCTGGTGCTCGAACGCCGAAGCGGCAATCAGATTTTCCGCCAATGAATCCCCAATCGTCAGCGCGTCATAATCCTTCCACTTATCGGGATAGCCGATTTTGGTGCTGAACTGAGAGAGTTTTTCCAAGGCTTGCTTCTTCGTTCCCGCTCCCATCCAATCGAGCGTTTCGATGCGCTGCGCAAAGGCTGTTTTGAGGTTCCCGACCAGCTCTCCCATCCGATTTTTCGCCGCCGCCTGAAAGTGCTTTTCCACGTACAGTTGGCCAACCAACTCCCCCAGCACGCTGCCGGTCAGCTCCACACCGCGTCGCCACATCGGTTTCTGTTCCGTGACGCCGGTGATAGCCGTGGCATGAAAATCGAAGTGCCGTTTCTCCAGCGATTCGGACAGGTAAGCCGCATAGGCATCGATCGTTTTGAAGAGCAAATAATCTTGCCAAACCGAAAGCGGAAACTCCTTCAGCAAGGAATCGATAGTACTGAAGAAACTCGGCTGCCGGACGACAAACTCGGACGATTGATCGAATCCGGTCGCCGCCGCGTAAGGTTGCCAAATGGATAACAACGAAGCGATTTGATCGGTCGTTTTCTTGTTGTAGGTTTTGACCGGATCGCGATTCTCAACCTTCGTCCACTGCGCCTCGGCAATGGCCGTTTCAAGCTCTAAAAGTCGCTTGGCGGCGGGCTGCGGGTCAGCATGACCGATGCGTCGGAGCATATCGGCGACGTACTGCACATACTGTTCACGCATCTGCTGATAACGCTGGTCGTCTTTTAAGTAGTAGTCTCGGTCTGGTAGCGTCAGCCCCGATTGCGTCACATAGACGGTGTAGGAATCGCTGGCGCGGGCGTCGACCGACACATAACCACCAAATAGATGCCCCACACCGGCACGTTCCAAATTGCCTATCGCCGTGGCTAAAGCGTCCAGCGAATCGACCGCTTCGACCGCCTCCAACATTCCTTTAATCGGTGCATTACCGCGAGCGTTACGGCGTTCCACATCCAGATAGGATCGGTGCAGGTCACCCACTTTTTGCGTCGTCGAACCCTGCACCGCGTCGGTCTGGTCGGCGGCGGCCTGGATCAGTTCGCGAACCTGATCCTTGGTGGCGTCATCCAGCACGGAGAAAATGCCATACTCCGAGCGGTCGCCGGGAATCTTAGTCTCCTCCAACCAACCGGCGTTGGCGTACCGATAGAAATCTTCACCCGGGGCAACCTGCTCGCTAAACAAAGTTTTATCAATACCGGAAACCAAATCTGGACCGGGCTCCTCCCCCATCGCCAGAGACAGAAACAGCGGCCCGCCAAACAGCGCGAGCGCGCTGTAGAGTGCGGCACAAGAAACAGCATTGCGAATCATCCGGATCGATCCTTCTGAAGTGGAAATAGACAACAGGCCAGTTCGCACCATCCTACCGGCTGGGGCACAACATTTGCCAGAAGGCCCCAAATCATGTCCAGCCACAGCACCGTTGGCGGTCAATGCGCACCCTTGAGCGGGTACGAGGGGCAAACCTGCGACACATCGGACAGCATCGCATCGCTGTCGTGATTATTGCATCGCAATCGATCGAGGCAAGAAATGGCGAGCCCCTCAATAGCGACTCGCCAAACCGTCGGGAGTGAACCGCTACTCCGCTTCCGAATCTTCCGCAGGCTTCTCTTCCGCAGGCTTCTCTTCCGCAGGCTTCTCTTCCGCAGGACTCTCTTCCGCAGGACTCTCTTCCGCAGGACTCTCTTCCGCAGGACTCTCTTCCGC
>CAYZHQ010000038.1:5008-15980 GCA_964477385.1 uncultured Pirellulaceae bacterium | reverse complement strand
AGGACTCTCTTCCTGCTTCATCTCCCCATCTGGCTTCGATTCGGAGGGTGTCTCCGCCCCATCGGGTTCGGCTGCCTGCTCCTCGGCTTCCGTCGGCTCGGGAGCCTTTACGGAGCCCTGGGCGTCGGACATCATTTTGCGGAAGTCGAGGTTCAGCAGATCTTGCTGCCGTTGTTGATCCGCATTCAGCTTGCGTTGTTTCTCACGCAAGGCTTCGTATTCATCAGGGCTGTAAGCCCCTGACATTCGCTTTTCGACGAATTCATCCAGAGGAAAATCGTCGGGAAACTCTTCACTATCGATCGCCGTTCGGTAACGCTTCAGCGAATCCATCAAATCATCGCTCGAGGCATCGAAGACCAGCAGCGGGTAGTTCTCGAAAATCTGAGCCCATTTCCCCCACGCTTCCTCGTACTTCTCGATCGCTTTGTCGAGCTCGGCATTTTCATTCAGCCGATCCGCTTCATAGACCAGTCTGCGAGCCTCGACCATCAACGAAGTCTGCTCGGCGAGGGCGCGCGTCCCCCAGTACTCATAATTGACCTGCTGCCGATAGCCATCGACCTTATTGATGCGACGTGCGGTGTAGTTCATCGCGGCTGCCAACTCGATCGCTTTCAGCTTGTCCTTGGCGGGCACCCGCTTGGCGATCTCCATTGGCTTGGGGGTGATCAGCAGTTCCAGTTTCGTCACTTCCCCACGTTGCTCGTCGGTTCGTTCCTCATCGGGAATGTCCAACAGGGCACGCTGGGAATCGGTCAGTTGCTGAATCCTCTCTTTACGCATTTCATCGCGGACCGCTCCGGTCAGCTCATCAAATTCGGCCTGCTGCTCGGTGATCCGCCGCGCCAGCTCATCGATTTCGCCTAGCCGAATCGTGAATTCGGCGGTCGTCGGAATGGTCTCTTCACCGTAGTTGATCCAGCCGTTGGAGGCGGTTTGCCAAGCCCGCTGTGCGGCGCTGGACAGCTCTCCTTCTTCCTCGATTGCGACGGCGTGGTTGATCAACCACTTGGGTCCCGTTTCGTAGAAGTGCAGCGGCGTTTTTCGCCGAATCGGCACGCCCCCTTCGCGTGTCAACTGATAGCCTCGTTTCAGCCATTGCCGACCGACTAACCAATTGTCGGGCTTCCGGTCAGGCCCGAGCGACTCGTTGCCATCCACGTCGATCCCTTCGGCGCGAATCCGCTCGTGCAATGGTTGGTCTTCGGCGAACAAGCGACGGAACTGACGTTTCTCGTCCGACATGCCCAGTTTTTGCCCGTAATACCAGCCGGTCGTCCAGATCAACGTCGGGGCTTTGCGGTTCTGACGCACGCCCTCGGTCAAGTATTCCGTACCGCCGGTGACCCACGCATAACGTTGTCGATAATCATCGAACTCCGTCGACACGTTGTACGACATGTTGTGTGCTTGGAATTCCCAAACTTTTTCAAAGTGCGGCTGTAGCAACGTGATGTTGTTCAGCGTCGCGCGGAGGCGGTCCCACTCGTGATGCACCTTGTGATCATGAGCCTTGTTCCACAGGATACTCGCCGCCACACCTCGCATCCCCAGCGAGGAGAGCTTCATCGTTTCGCTGGCCGGATTGATCTCTCCCAAGTCGGCCTCGGAAATTTCGAAGTCATCGCGCATTTGCGTCAACTGGCCACCCGATCGTTCACTGGTGCCACTTTCCGGCTGCCCCAACAGGAACAGAGGAATCAGCATCAAGATCAAGATCGCTAGATAAACCAGCTTATTAACCAGACCGTGCGACAGGTTCACGCTGCGATCTCCCGTGTCTTAAGACAGAAATAACTGACAAAGAATGCGACCAAGAAATAGGCCAATGTCGTCGTAATGTGACGCCCCAGCAGACTTCCAAAAATGTCAAAACCACTGGCCGCATATTCGGCCGTGCCAAGCATTTTCGGCAGGTTGGGCAGGGAGGTGGCGATGGCATCCATACTGTAAATAATTGCCGTGTCAGCACCTTTGACCACTTTGCTGGTCAGTGCATCGACGTCCAATTCCGTCGTCATCGCGTCTTGCTTGGCGATCCGAATCAACGACTCAATCGGCCCGCCCCCCATCGACTGGTTGCTGTCGATAAAGTGACGCACGTCATAAATCCCTTCGGCGGCAAATCCCAGCAGCACGCAGACAAACGTCATCAGCATGGCGACCGAACCGTTTAAGAACGTACTGAACATCACGCCAAAGGAGATCACCATGACCATCTGTAACCAGATCGAGATGTATGCCTTGGTGAGGTTCCAGGCAAACGATGTTTCCTGGGGCTTCAGAAAGACGTCGCCTTTGGTCATCCCCAGGTACTGACCACGGTCGAGGCAGCGAAGCTCGATCTGCAGGGTACCCTCATCGGTCACCAAGTCCTCGAACACATTCAAATCGCGATTGTTCTCGCCGTCGTTACCGGGCAAAACCAGCGGAATGCGATAGTCATCGACCTGGTACTCATTCACCTCAAAGGTGCGTGCATTGGTAACCGCCCCAGAGTCCGGATTCCGCAAAGTGATCGTGCCTCGCAGTTTGCGATCGATCTTTCCCTTATGAGCTCGATAAGCTCGCAGGTTTAATTGCAGCGGAATGTCCTCGACATACTTCGCTTCGGTGACATTGGGAAACGTAAAAATACCGGCTCCCAAACTGCCCCCTTCGACGTAGCCAAATTCGATCCGTTTGGCTTCGCTGGTTCTACCGATCAAACGCTCCAGTCCAGCACTTCCATAGCCGCCCTTGCGTTGCTCGTAACCGGCATCGATCCCCGATTCGGTGCGTTGTCCGGTCCGGTCAAGAAAGTACAGATCGCCGTAGGCTGGGACCCGAGCGGTCAAAGGCAGCGGACGCTCGATCACGTAGTCATCCGAACCCTGTTTGCGAGTGATGATGTGCTGGTGACCGCGGGCGATGTTCGTCACCCCTTCCAGGTTCCCTTCTTCGTCTTCGAACAGCGTAAAGGTATGGAAGTGATTCCGATCGTAAGTCGTTTTCCCGACGTACACGAAGCCTTGCCCCGAACTGTCGGGAACCTTTTCGATCTCTTCAATCCCCGCGTGGTCGTGCTGTAAACCGCGTGTGACAAAGAAGTAGCTGGCCACGCCCATCGGGAACAACAAACAGGTCCCCACGGCAACGAAACCAAGCACGCGTCCGAGGACAATCTCGGTCGCTCGAACCGGTTTGGTAACGATTGTATAGAGCGTCCGGTTTTGAATATCAGCCGGCAGACTGAAGGCACTGATGAACAGCGCGAGCATCAAAATCAAATAGTTCGTGGCCGTTAGCACAAAGCTGATATAGAGCCGCGCGGGGTCGTCGCTGTTGGGATTCAAGTACCATCCGGCAAACAGCAACCCAACCACAAAAATCCCCGCCACAATCAGGACGCGGCGGCGGATCGCTTCTTTGAACGCCAAGCGACCGAGCGCATACACGCGAGCAGGCGAAGTCCCCGGCAAATCGAACACGAACAGATCGCGGACAACCCGAGCGACCGAGTAAAACCCTTCGCTGGGTCCCTTCCTAGCCGCCGCCAACAGGTAACCGATAATCAAACCGATCAGAACCGCGAGAATCGCCAACACGATGCCTTGCAGAATAGCACTCTGCAGAAAGGCGTCCGGACGCAACAGCCATTCGCTGTATGACCAAAAATCTTCGGGCTGTAAAGTCATTATGAGGCATCCCCATCCTTCGCCGCGCCATCACTTGCCGCAGCGGTTTCGCTTCCTGCCGCGGTCGACAAGCGACGCGCACCCGGTCGAGCTTCCGATTCACGGACGATATTCAGAAACAGCTCTTCCATCGTGGCGGTCGGGTTATCGATCGACTTCAGTTCGCCCCCGTGGCGCTTGATCAGCTCCGCAATCTCTTGCTTCGCGTCATCGCTCAAACCACGAGCGTGGACTTCGGTCACATCCTGCACCTTCAGCAAATCGCTCACTCGCCCAAGTTCCTTCAGCTCGCCTTGATGCAGAATCGCCACCCGGTCGCACACGTCTTGAACGTCAGCCAATTGGTGACTGCACAGCAGCACCGTCTTGCCCTGCTCGCGAAGATTCAGAATCGTATCCTTCATCTCGCGAGTGGCGATCGGATCCAAACCGGTGGTTGGCTCATCCAAGATGATCAGATCGGGGTCGTTGATCAGCGCCTGGGCCAACCCGACGCGCCGCATCATCCCCTTGGAGTATTCACGTAACTGGCGGTGGCGAGCGTGCTCCAAACCGACCAGCTTGATCAACTCGTTGACACGCCGCTTACGATGTTCGCCCGACATGTCGAACAGTCGACCATAAAAATCGAGCGTCTCTTCGGCCGTCAGGAACTTGTACAGATAAGATTCTTCGGGCAGATAGCCGATCCGCTCGTTTTTCCGCGTCTCCGAGGCGTCTTTGTCAAACACCAACACGCGACCACTGGTGGGGAACAACAACCCCAGGATCAACTTAATGGTCGTCGACTTGCCACTTCCGTTGGGGCCCAGCAGACCGAAAATCTCACCCTGCTGGACTTCGATATCCAGACTCTTCAGCGCCTTGACCTTCTCACGACCCCAAAAGTCACGATAAATCTTGCTTAGATTGCGGGTTTCAATCACCACTTGTCGATCGGTTGCGACCGGGGTGGCAGGTTCTTGGGTGGCAGTGATTTGTTCAGTCTCCACGGCGAATCTTTCCGCAATTGGCGATTGAGAGACAATGAAAAACAGGCAGAAATCTTGACCATGCCAAGCGGATGTCGGGATTTCAGCGAGAGAAAAACGAATAGACTCATGCGATGTTACGGCGGAACAGCGGGTACGGTTCGATCCGAACTGCTGCGAAGCGAATCAGCCTCCCACGGGCCCCCTCAAGATTGCCGCATAAAGGCCATACGGTTGGACAACGAACAGACTGAGAAACCACCCGAGCGACCGATCGACCGGGCGCTGCAGTTCCTCTACGGACGAATTAATTACGAACGCCAGCCGACCGGCCGCGGGCTGTATCCGTTCCGGTTAGCGCGGATGCGACGGCTGCTCCGCGAACTGGGTGATCCCGACACGCACTATGTGGTCGTCCATATCGGCGGCACCAAAGGGAAGGGGAGCACTTCGACGATGGTCGCCGCGATGCTGACCGCCGGAGGCCTCCGCACGGGGCTGTATACCTCGCCGCATCTGAATCACCTGGGCGAGCGATTCCGAGTCGACGGGGTGGCTTGCGGCGACGAGGAGCTGGTCGATCGGGTCGCAGCGGTCCGGGAAGCTACCGAACGAATGGAACAGGACGGTAAAGGTTCGGCAACTTTTTTTGAGCTAACCACGGCGGTCGCACTGCTTCATTTCCAACGCAGCGGCTGCCAAACGGCGGTCCTCGAAGTCGGCTTGGGGGGTCGACTGGACAGCACCAACGTCTGCCACCCGCGCGTTTCGGCGATCACCTCGGTGGGACTGGATCACCAACATATCCTGGGCGATACGGTGGCGGAAATTGCCGCCGAGAAAGCGGGTATCCTCAAGCCGGGCGTGCCCGCGATCAGCGGCGTGGCCGACGGCCCGGCACGCGAGGTCATCGAAGCCCAAGCCCACCACGTCGGGGCGCCCGTGTGGCGCATCGGCCGAGATTTCGAAGTCCAATGCCACGCCGTCCAATGCCACGCCTTGGACAAGCCGTCTCCCAATGAACCTTTTTCGAGCGAACCGTGGGGCACGACGTTCGACTATCGTTCGCACGTTAGTGAATCGCCGGACCGGCTGGGATGGAGAATTCCCTTAGAGGGCGAACACCAAGGACGCAACGCGGGCGTCGCCTTGGCAATCATCGATGCACTTGCCGCCAGTGGCGGGCCGGTCGTTTCGCTTGCTGACCAGCGACGTGGCTTGTCCGAAGTCGTCTGCGATGCCCGCACCGAACGCTTTGACCTCCGGCCGACGGTCCTTCTCGATGCAGCTCATAACACCGACTCGATCGCCGCCTTGTGCGACGTGATTCGCCGGCGGAGGGGCAGCCAACCGGTGGCGATCGTGTTCGGAACCAGCCACGACAAAGACGCCGCAGCTCAGTTGTTTCAACTAATCGAGGCGACCGAGCACTTAATTCTGACCCGTTTTCATGAAAACCCGCGTTGGCGGGACCCGGCAGAAATGGCAGCGATTGTCGAGGGCTACGTCGCCAACCATCCGGCCAATCAACGTGTCACCGTCGAGCAAAAAACGCTGCCGACCGAAGCCCTCCAGCGGGCCCAGCAGGCGGTGGGCCCCGACGGTTTGGTCGTCGTTTGCGGCTCTTTTTTCCTCGCCGCGGAACTCCGCCCGCTCCTGCTCGCCAGCCCAGCGGTGGCCTCCCCGACCTAAGGTGTCCAAGCCGCGGCGATAAGTTCTTTTGCCAGCCCACCAGTTGGCAACACACAACCATTCGCTCGCAACCCACACCCAGGACCGGAAAATGCCCAAGTTTTATGTCCAATCAGGCACCGTTCGCACCGTTGTTTCCGCTGCCGATGCTCGGCGGGCCTCGCTGTGGGCGGTCCACAAGGTGATGCAGCAAATCGTGCCGACTTACGACGATGCGGTGGAAACGCCGCAAGAAAAAGCCTCGCAAGTCGAGACAGGAGGCATGTTTGTGCTCGATGGCACGATTCAAATCAGCGAACAAGGGTTCGACCGAGACGACTGTGACACTTTGCCAACATTCGAGGTGGTCACGCAGTGGAATCAATTAATGACAGCCCTCGATCGCTTGGAAGAATGGCTGTAGCGGCCTGTTTTGCTGCTGAAAACGCTCTACAACCGGCAAATCTTCACCACTGATTTGCCGATCCGTGGAGTTCTTCCTTTGACAGCCGACCGCTTGCCAATAAAATGGGGAGTAGCTAGATCTGGTGTCCACAGCCTCTTTCTGCTGTGTGCGACAGCCGACTTGCCATCCGGACTCCGTCCGCGACCCACCCACCTTCCATTCGCGAGAGCGTTTAATGAGCCACCTGCTTCTTGGTATCGGCATGCCGGGCTTGCCCGAAATGATGATCGTTCTGTTTATTGCCTTGCTGCTCTTTGGGGGCTCCCGGCTGCCATCGCTGATGCGCAACATGGGTCGCAGCATCAACGAATTCAAAGGCGGCATGAATGATACCGACGACACCGACGATGTCGCGGCACATGATCGTGACTCCAAACCGGTCGCCTAACAGGCCCCCCGGTCTCCACCGTTCGCGAAGTCGGCAGCGTAAGAGGTAACCTGTTTGTGTTTGGACTAAGTCCCTTTGAGTTGATGGTCGTCGGCATCGTGGCGGTGCTGCTGTTTGGTGCGAAGTTGCCCCAAGTAGCAAGGTCGCTCGGTGGCAGCTACCGCGACTTGAAACGCGGCATGCATGACATGCAAAATCAATTTCGCCTCGCCGAACTGGAAGCCACGCGGCCCAAGCCGGTTGCCAAGCCCGACGAGGAAGATGACTTCGGGCCGGCACCGGTCACCACCGCTCCTAAGTTTACCCCTCCTCCCGAGTAAACCCCTAGGCGGCGTTGCCACCCAGTCCGCTACCGATCCACCACTGCCCGAGATTCGCTGCGGCGACTCGGGCAGTTTTCGTTTCGCTTCCCACAGTCTGGCCCGTGGGAGCGAAAGGTTGACGGTTCGTTCGGTGTCCAAAATTACGCTCGGTCGCGGCGCGCCTCGCTTAGCATTGGCGCGAGCTGGCAAATTAGCCCTCCCGCGGGGCAAGCCCGCACGAGGACTACCTCGCAACTTGTGGCTGGTAAACGGCGTGAAGGCTTGTGTCCTCGCTTGACCCTCGCATCCAAGGACAATGCAGGCCTGAGAAAGTTTACGATTAGGCTCCCATTCGCTCGCCTCGAGGGGTGTTCCTCGTTTACGCGTCAAACCGGCAACTCGGTGGCACGGGGTTCATGCCAAGATGTCCGTCAGCACGTGGCCGTGAACGTCGGTCAGACGGCGGTCGACGCCATCGTGGCGGACGGTCAATCGTGTGTGGTCGATCCCCAGCAGGTGCAGGATCGTGGCGTGGATGTCGTAGACCTGTGTGGGATGGTTGCGATCCAGCGGTTTATAGCCCCACTGGTCCGATTCGCCATACGAAATTCCGCCCTGAATCCCGCCGCCGCACAGCCAGTTCGTAAAAACATACGGATTGTGGTCGCGACCTTTGCCGCCCTGAGAACTGGGCATGCGGCCGAATTCGGTGGTCCATAAGATCAGCGTGTCTTCCAGCAAACCGCGTTGCTTCAGATCTTTGATCAGCGCCGCGGTGCCGACCGCCATGCCCCGAGCCAGCGGACCATGGTCGCGGGCGATGTTTTCATGACTGTCCCAGTTGCGACGTGGAAAACCGTTGTCGTTGCCCGACCAGATTTGCACGAATCGAACACCGCGTTCGAGCAGACGACGCGCCGTCAGGCACTTGCGACCAAAGTATTCTGCTTCTTCGGGTGCATTGATTTCGGACGGGTACGTTGCGCCGGCTCGATCGAGTCCGTACATCTTCAGGATGTGCTGAGGTTCGTCGGTGATGTCCAAAGCTTCCGGGGCGCTAAGCTGCATCGCGGCGGCCAGTTCGTAGGATCGCACGCGAGCATCGAGCCGTGAATCTCCGGGGCGCTGCGATTGATAACGCCGATTGATTCGGTTCAACATGGCCAGTCCAGCGGCGTCGCTCGATTGCGTCGCGAACTCGGCTTGCGGCATCAGATCTTCGATCGGATTCTCCCGCTGAGGAAAGACCGCGGTTCCCTGGGCACTGGCGGGCAGGAACGCCGAGCCCCAGTTCTTCGGGCCGTTGCTCGCGAAACCTCGGTGGTCGGGAAGCACCACAAACGCCGGCAAGTTTTCGTTGATCGATCCGAGCGCGTAGCTGACCCACGCTCCCATCCCGGGAAAGCCGGGACGCTGGAATCCCGTCGCCTGCAAATAGGTCGCTTGTGAATGGACGCCGGTCTTGCCGACCATGTTGTGAATGAACGCGATGTCATCGACACACTCACCCAACGGCGCCACCACATCGCTGAGCATCTTGCCGGACGCTCCATAGGGAGCAAACCGGAAAGGCGACTTCATCCAAGGACCGAGCCCGTTCTGAAACGTTTCGACGTGCTCACCGAAGTCGGAGGCTTCTCCATGCTTCTTCTCCAGCAGCGGCTTGTGATCCCACAGGTCGATATGGCTGGCGGCTCCGGCCATGAACAGTTGAACAACCCGTTTGATCCGAGGGCGATGATGCGGTGTTTGCAATGCTGCCGAATCTGCGGCTTGGGAATCGTGATGCAATATCGCAGCGAGCGCAAGAGAGCCGAAACCGTTTCCGGTCTGAGAAAGAAATTGACGTCGGTTAAACATGATGTTTTGTTTCCAGGCGCTGAGGCGTGCTGGTGTGGGAATGTATTTTGGGAATGATGGTCAATCCAAATACACAAACTCGCTCAGGTTAAACATGAATCGGCACAGATTGACCAATCCGTATCCTTGAGCAAATTCGATGAACTCTTGACGTTCCTCTGGTTCGGGGCTTCGCTGGGTTGTCAATTGCATCGCGAGATCGACCTGTTCCGTAAGCGTGGGAGCTTGTTGCTGAAGTCGTTTTGCAAAGTGTTCCGCCATGACCAGATTGAATTGGTTATTCAGTAGCGACAAGGCTTGCAGCGATGTCAGCGTCTCATTGCGACGAGGCGTGCTCTGCGAGGAATCGGCGCAGTCGAGCGTGGTCATCCACGGGTTGGGCTGTGAACGGACGATGAACCGATAAATGCTGCGTCGATGCGAAGCCGGGTCGGCCGGATCGAATTTGTGGTATTCATAATGCGGCGAATGTTGCGGGTTCTCCAATTCAAACAGGTAGAAGCCTGGGCCACCGGCCGATGGATCCAAGGCACCGCTGACGGACAGAATGGAATCGCGTATCTCTTCGGCTTCCAGTCGCCGGCGATTCATTCGCCAGAGGAATTGATTGCCGCCATCGATCGCCGCGTTGGCTTCGTGGCTGTTCGATGATTGTCGGTAGACGCTGCTGGTGACGATCAACCGATGCAGTGCTTTGAACGACTGGCCTCCGTCGCGAAATTCGCAAGCCAGCCATTCGAGCAACTCGGGATGCGTCGGTTCGGCGCCCATCCGTCCGAAATCATTCGGCGTCGCGACGATGCCGTCGCCAAAGTGATACTGCCAGACGCGATTGACGATCGAGCGCCAGACCAGCGGGTGCTCCGGCTGGGTCAGCCATTTCGCTAGCTCCGCCCGACGTTGCGACTCGGAAAGATCGCCATCGAGTTGGCAATCCGCGTCCGACTGAAGGGGAAGAACCGTAGGCACCACTTCATCACCCGGATGCTGAACTTCGCCGCGATGCAGCAGGTGAATCGGACGCGGCTTGCCTTCGGTCGGCTTGAAGTTGCCTTGTGATTTGAAGTGCGTCGCCGCCGCGTAAACCATCTTGCCCGAAGGGAGCGATGCAAGCGTCTTTTCCGCTTCGGCAATCGACGTCGTCAGCTTCTCGCGACGCTCGATTCGCTCGGGGGTCTCGATCGTTGCGAGCAGCGTTTGGAGCTCTTCGGTCAACGCTTTCAATTTCTGTTCGACTGCGGGGTCGCCACCTTCCGCCCATTTGCCGTCGACAAGGTTCGACTTTCGCCAACGCACGGGCGCTTCGATCGAATCAATCGCGGTTACAGTTGCCTCTTTCGCCAGATCGATTCGCTGATCGTTCGATCCATGAACCTGCAATTCGGCCAATGCCAGAATGAAATCATTCTTACGTTCGGCAAGCTGAGTGGCTGTTACGCGAACTTGGCGAACGTTTTCAACACGGCACTGGATTTCCACCGGGGTCAGACCCGGATTCGAAAAGTCGTGTTGGGTGTGATCGGCAATCGTGGTCCATTTAGCGTCTTCGTCGTTTGGCGAATTTTCGGTGACTTCCACCTTGAACCGCACGGGGAATCCAAACCCGGCCCCGATCCCGCCGAATTCGTCATGAC
>CAYZHQ010000038.1:0-4908 GCA_964477385.1 uncultured Pirellulaceae bacterium | reverse complement strand
TTGAACCGCACGGGGAATCCAAACCCGGCCCCGATCCCGCCGAATTCGTCATGACACGCGCGCAGGACCACTCGCGACAAGTCGGTGGGCTGCCCCAATGTGATACCGACCCACTTGGCCGAATCGCTCGTTTTTGCGATCGCACTGTGGTAACCGAAGGCCGCGTCTTTCTGAACCTTCTGTTGTTTCTTTAGCTCGCTCACTTGAGACCGCAGTTCGGCCAGTCGTGCGCCGCCGGAGTCGGTGATCTCTTTTTGTAGCGTGGTTAGGTCTGCCTTCAGGTCCCGTACTTGAGAATCCAAACGCCGCCGTTCCGACTCCACTTCCGGATCCAAGTCATAGGGCCGTTCCGCTCGATCCACGGCGGCAAAGATGGATTGCAATCCGTAGTAGTGTTGTTGCGTGAACGGGTCGAACTTGTGGTGATGACATCTCGCACATTGAATGGTCACGCTGCAGAACGTGTTCAAAGCGTTGCTGACCATGTCATCGCGGTCGAGGTTCCGAGCCACCTTGCCGTCAATCTTTGCCTCCGAAACTTCGACGTGTCCAATGAAATCCCATGGTCCGGCGGCGATGAAACCCAGACCCAAGATTCCGTCCGGTTCGCCGGGGAAGAGAACGTCTCCGGCGATTTGTTCCCGAACGAAACGCGCGTACGGTTTGTCCTCATTGAACGAACGGATCACGTAATCGCGGTAAGGCCAAGCGTTCGGGCGTAGCTTGTCTTTGTCGTAGCCGCACGTGTCGGCGTACTTGACCACGTCGAGCCAATGCCGCGCCCATCGCTCGCCATAGTGCTTCGAGTCCAACAGTCGATCGACGAGTTTTTCATAGGCCTGCGGATCGGGATCATCGACGAATGCCTGAGTCTTTTCCGGAGTGGGCGGCAAACCGATCAGGTCGAAGTAAAGTCGACGAATCAATGTGCGACGATCGGCTTCGTCGACGTGCTCGAGTCCCTTTTGCTGCAGCCGCTCGAGGACGAACGCGTCAATCGGGGTTCGCACCCAGGGATCGCTGGATTGCGGGACAGCGGGCCGTTTAATCGGTTGGAACGACCACCAGTCGAAGTCGCTTATCCGCGATTCTTCCAGTCGCGTTTCAGCCGGCCAATTCGCGCCACGACGGATCCACTCGCGGATGGATTCTACTTCCGCGGCGGAAAGCGGATCGGCGTCTTTGGGCATTGACGCCTTGCCGTTTTCCGGAGTGATCAGGTCAACCAGATGACTTCCCTCGGGATCACCCGGTTCGATGTAGCCATCGGCCAGCGCCGCTTGTGCCGATTGCAGCGAGTAGTCGCCTTCGTGTTGCTGATCGTTGTGGCAACTCACGCAGCGACGTTCCAGGAGGGGAGCCACGCGATCTTGAAATAAGTCGTCGGCCCAAGCTCTCGTGGCCCCGATGCCCAGGCCGGTTCCGATGCCCGTGGCGGATGCAATCAGAACCACGACAATCACGATTTTGTGAATCACAAAGTTCTCTCAATGTAAGTGTCGGCTAATGCGCAATCCTTTTGGCAGACTTTCCTACCTTAACCGCGCCAGTTCCGGCCCAATGTTAACCCCCAACGCAAGTTTTGAAGTTGCGCTGCGGGTTACCATGCGTTGAGCCGCATCTCATCGGCAGTAAACGCCTTATCAACGTTGTGGCTGTCGAACCTGGCGCTGTCCAGCTACAGAGCTGTTTCCCGTCACCACCCACCACTCGATTTGGTCCCCCAAAAAAGGACTTTCTCCACTCGTTCCCGGGCTCCCGCCTGGAAACGCACTGTCTTGGAGGCTCCCGCCTCCCAAAACTACGATCTCACGATCTGCATGCGCTCGCCAGGCAGAAGTCTGCGATTCATCGGGTCCCCAGGCAGGAGCCGGGGAACCAGCGATCGCGATTAGCGAGACTTGCGCCAAAAAAGTTCATTTCGGAAATCCAATGTACACCAACATGGCCCCAAAAAGGATTTTTCAGGTATCAATTGAGAGCCCGGCGCGCAATAGCTTATCGAAGATTGGCATGCCAACAGCCTGCTGCACGGAATGACTGGTCCTTCAGATGAACGAAGACCCACCGATCGATCCTGAACTGCATGAACAGTTTCTCAAGAACGGCCAGGTCGGAGTCGGCGCTCGGGCCGGCGTCGAGTATCTTGTTGATGGGCCAAGGGGTGCCGTCGTCGTAACTCAGCTTGATGGACAGATTCTTTCGCTTTCCTCTACCGGCCGGCCTTTCCTTTCCGCTCTCGTCGCGATCGAGACTGTGCGGATTGGAGAAGATCAAGGTGCCCGGCTTGGAGGCATGTGTCACGATGCTGGCCCTGCAAATCGTGCCTGAGGCAGAGGGCTTCTGATCACCCACATTTCCATACGCCAACCAAACCGGAACGACTAAACGTCCGCTTTTGATTCGTAGCCCATGGCCGGGCCCCGTGGCGATGACTTTCCAGTCATACCTCTCGCGGAAGGGCTCAAATGAAGCAGTGATCTCCACAGGCTCGCTCCACTTGACGCCATCGTCCTGGCTGCGCATCGAAGAGCAGCGAGCGTAATGGACGCAGTACAGGAACTCGATGGCTCCAGTCTGATGGTCGACGATAGCGACGGGGTTATTGACCGTTTGCTCGCGCTCGCCACCTTTTGCTTTTCGCGGATTCCCTTCCATCCGCTCACCGTGATGGGCGATATGTTGCGATGGCAACCATGTTTTGCCACCGTCCGTTGATCTTCGTAGGTGGACCTCGATCTCGCCCCAATCGGAACTGTTGTTCTTGCGTGCTTCACAATAGGCCAGCACGGTCCCCTTGGGAGTCACCACGATGCCAGGAATGCGATAGTGCGCGATGCCGTTCACCCCTGGTGGAAAGACTTCGCTGGTTTCGAATGTTGGCTCCGACGCGGCGACGAAGGCTGGCAAAAGGGTAAGGACCAGCAAAGCAAGTATTCGCATCGTCAATTTTCTCTGTCGCAATATTAAGTGTTACCATGGCTTTGAAATAAATCCGTCTGCATCGATCCGAAACATCTTGAATTGAGCAAAGGGATGTCTAGCAGAACCAAGTCTCGCTTGGGCTTAGCCGTTGGTTTTGAGATCCCACTTTCACTGGAACACACGCCGCTGTTTCTATACGGCCATTCCAACGGCACGGGTCAGCCGGCCCTTCCCCGCGCCCCCGTGAACCTCAGACGCTAGCCGTGGGCCTCGCTGCGACACAACTTGAGCCGCGCCCCCGTGAACCTCAGACGCTAGCCGTGGGCCCCACGATGACACAAGGTCCGTGGTCACAACGGCGCGCGACCGTCCCGACGTTGCACCTTGGTGCAACGTCGACTGAAAGTCGACGCCACGGAATAAACGTCACTCACCTGAGAGCAACTTCACCATCGCTTTGCCCATCGCCTCGCCAACGTTCATGTACGTCTCGGCGTTTCCTCCGTAATGGCTGCCCGAACTGCCGCCTTGCGAAAGCGGATGGGTGTAGACGGTCGCGACGTTCCCTTTAAATTGCGGATACTTTCCCGACGTACCATCGACGGCCGTCATGGCGTCGAGAATCTTCCCGCCATTGTCCGTTGAACCTTGTGCGGTTTGTCCGAGCGAGGCACAAACGAACTTCGCATTCGGCGAGTCGAAGTCCTTGCGAAGCTGTTCGATCAGACGAACCAAATTCTGTTCGTATCGGCTCGCAAGGGCGGCGCTGCGACTGTCGCGGTCTCCCTGCCACCAGAAAAATCCGGCGACTTCGTATCCCTTCGCGGCGGGATAATACTCATCGAGTTCGGCCAACACGCTTTTCGCTCGCGCGATATCGCCGTCGTACTGCATGCCCGCATACCAATTGATCTTCTTCGGCTCGGAGCCTTTTTCCCAGCGTTCGGGAGTGCCTTTGTAACCGGGATGAACCCAAGTGACGCCCTTGTCGTCGGTAAACTCAAACCCTTCGCTCCCCGGCGGCAGCAAATCCCAGCCGAGGGCGCGGTTGCCAATGCAGCTCTTGAGGATCAAGACCGGCGCATCGATGGCGCTGCCTAAATGATGTCCGATGCCGATCTCTGGTCCGATCGCCTTGCCTTTAATCGTCAACCATTCGTTGTTGAACCGCTTCATGCCGCCGGTGCCGCTTCCCATCACGCGGACATTGCGAACATCCTTCCGCTCTGTCCAATTGCCGCTGTCATCGACCAGATAAGGGTACAGTTTTTTTTCGCTGACGGCATGCTCGAGCGATCCGTCGCCACCATTGATCTTGCCAAAACCGAGCATGTTGGATTGCCCCAGCAAGACATAGACCTGAACCGGTTGGCTCATGTCGGCCGGTTTCGCGTCGGGATCAGGAAGTTGCCCATGCTCTGCCGCGTGAGCAGACAGTTGCGAGAGCAACATAAAAGTGACCAACGAATGCAGCGTTGCGATGAATAGGTGTCTTCGAATCATAGGTTTTTCTCTGCAGCGGTTAGTAGTGAATGAATCGGCTGGGTCGTCTTATCGTAACCCGACGCGTGACGACGTGTTGACCTGGGCCAGTACCGGACCGCCATCGGGAACCAACGCAATCATCCGCAATCGGGGACACGAACCTTCCGTAATCCCATCCCCACATACGATCGCCAGCCACCGCCCCAGTCCCGCAGGGACGATAGGTTGTAGCCACGGGCGTGAGCCCGTGGAACGCATCCTCCCATACGATCGCCAGCCACCGTCCCAGTCCCGCAGGGACGATAGGCTGTCGCCACGGGCGTGAGCCCGTGGAACGCATCCCCACATGCGATCGCCAGCCACCGTCCCAGTCCCGCAGGGACGATAGGTTGTAGCCACGGGCGTGAGCCCGTGGAACGCATCCCACATGCGATCGCCAGCCCCAACGGGGCGACATGTTTCCCGGACACAATCGGGGACAAGAACCTTCACGGGACG
>CAYZHQ010000037.1:13992-48759 GCA_964477385.1 uncultured Pirellulaceae bacterium | reverse complement strand
GCTCTCATCCCAATGAACCTTCCAGGCGTTGCGTCAAACCTTTGGTAGATGTTGCACCAATACGAAGCCGTTTGCGGGCGTGCCAGCCACTGTGGTTAGGCATCGATAAAGACGCAGCTCGCGTTCGACCATAAAACGTGAGTGCCGCCATTTGGGTCTGTGCCGCTGTTGATCCGAATCTCCCTTTTCCTTGGATCCAGTTTCGGCAAAGGACATCCCCAGAGAGAGACGTCTGAAATGGCACCCCGCTGCAAATCGAGCCCGGGACCTTGAACATCACGTGCGCTAAACATCACAATCATGATGCTGGTAAGCATGAGTGATCCGGTCTCTCAACCGTTAGGCGCTTGCCGCGAGGACCGAGCGCTAACGCGTTCCGGCAGAGGGGCATGCCCTAACAGGTTTGCGTGTGTGCTGAACCGAGCCGGGCGGGACTGGTCCAGACGGGTTGAAGGGCCTCACGACATTGGCACTTTACAACCTGCCAATATTCTCCTTGTCAAACGGGGCTTCGATTTGTTTCGCTGGGATGGTGGCGCGCGACTTCGCTTGGCATCCGCTACCAAGCGACGCCCGACTCCCAGGGCTTTTGACGCCGTCCAGAGGCCCATCCCCCACCACACAGGGTACAGCGGGTCTCTTACTTGATCGAATTGTCATTATGGCTGACAATGCAAAACTTTGATCTTTTCTACTGTCAAGGACGTTCAGCATGTCTGAAGAACCGTTTACTTCCACCCAGAATGCTTGGCGAGAGAATCACGGGAATTTTCTGGTTGGTTTTTCGCTTTTCTTGATCCTCCTCGGGGCTGGTATTCTGGCTTACAAACAGAGCCAAACGCCGCCACCGGCTTTTCCTCAAATCATCGATCGTGGTGACCGAGCCAATGCCACTCAGGCGACTTCGGAAACAACGTCAGATGAGCCGGCCACCCTACCTTCCGACGGCGAAGTCTCCGCTGAAGCCGTATCTCCAGAGGCCATCGCTCCTTCTCCACCCGCTTCTCCTGCAAACTGAGTCCAACGAATGTGGTTTGAACCGTTCGCGATCGTGCTGGCGATGCTGCCCCTTGCCGCCTATCTGCTGTTGCTTGGCGGCGTACGCCTGTTGGCGCGTCCGCTTGTAACAACGGGGGGGCGGGATCTGGCAGCATTGGCAATGGGGATGGTGGGACTATTCGCGATCGGTCCGCTCGAATTGTTTTTTCCAGGTGCCGCAGCGGTGACGCTGGGGCCTTATGTTTGGCTGTGCCTGCTGCTGTTCTACATCTTGTCGGTGACGCTGATTATTCTTTCAACGCAACCTAGATTGATCATTTATGGCGCGACATCGCCGGAGATTCTCGAACCGTTGCTACGAACCGCGAAGCGGCTCGACAATCAAGCGGAACTCCATTCAGCCCAACGTCAAATTTGCATGCCCAATCTAGGTATCCGTCTTCGAGTAGACGGACACCGGCAGTTCGACACCTCCCAAGTGGTCGCGTTCGAACCCGATCTGACGCCGGCATTTTGGAAGCAATTGCTCAGCGGTTTGCGACACGAGCTGAAGGAAACGCCATCGCCGCAACGATTCAGCGGCGTCGGCATGCTGGTATTTGGCCTTTTGTTCCTGTCGATTGTTGTGGGATTAGTCGTGCTTCAACCGACGCGGGTCACATCCGGCTTTAGCGAATGGCTGTGGCGTTAGAACTCGCTGAGTGCCGTTTCTTTAACGGCCGAGATGCCCCATCGCCTTGAGTTGCAGCGCGGCGTCTCGGGCGAAATAGGTCAACACTCCATCCGCACCTGCTCGTTTGAAGGCGAGCAGGCTTTCCAGCATCACACTCTCGCGGTTCAGCCAACCGTGCTGCGCGGCGGCCATCAACATCGCATATTCCCCGCTCACTTGATAAGCGAAGGTCGGTACCGCGAACTGGTCTTTGACACGGCGCACGATATCGAGATACGGCATGCCAGGTTTTACCATGATGCTGTCGGCTCCTTCTCGCAAATCGAGTGCAACTTCATGCAACGCTTCGTCACTAGAGGCGGGATCCTGCTGGTAGGTTTTTTTGTCCCCACTGCCCAGGTTGCCTGACGATCCGACGGCGTCTCGGAATGGTCCGTAAAAGGCACTGGCATACTTCGCGGCATAGGACATGATTTGCACATCGATGAATCCTTTTTCATCCAATGCGTCTCGAACCGCGGCAATGCGACCGTCCATCATGTCGCTCGGCGCGATGATGTCGCAACCGGCGTCGGCCTGGACAATCGCTTGTTGCCGCAAGACGCCAAGCGTCGGATCATTCACCACATAACCGTCTTGCACCAATCCATCTTGGCCATGACGGCTGTAAGGATCGAGCGCGACGTCGCAGATGACTCCGACCGCGTCGCCGACTTCTCGCTTGATTGCCCGCACCGTTCGGCAGACAAGGTTTTCCGGGTTGACCGCCTCAGCCGCATCATCGGTCTTCAGGGTCTCTTCGGTGGCGGGAAATAGGGCCACGGCGGGAATTCCCAATTCAGCCGCTTCGGCAACGGACCGGCGGATTCCGTCGAGCGGCAAGCGTTCCACACCGGGCATGCTCGTGATCGCTTCGGAGTGGCTGCCTTCGACAACAAACAACGGCCAAATCAAATCGTGAACGCTCAAGTGGTTTTCGCAAACCAAGCGACGCGACCACTCATGTCGGCGTGTCCGGCGCAGACGTGTGGCGGGAAAATCTCCGCGAGGAGAAGCGGGCATAACGACACCAAAAAAAAGGGGAATCAAATTAGCGATGATTGATAACAGACTGGCAGAGGCCGACGGTACAAGATAACCGCGGCATCAAGATTGATAAGGCGGCAGTGACTCTCCAAGTTGTCTGCTCGCTCGCGTTTTTACCTCCTCGGCCAGGGCCGCCAACGCCCTCAGCCACAGCATGCGCACCGCAGGCTCGGTCCTGCCCATCCGCTTTGCAACTTCCTGGTGAGACAGCTCTTCTACGCTTCGCAAAAGAATCACTTGCCGGTACGCATCGGGCAGTTGTTCCATCGCATCGGCAAGCATCGCGCGTTGCTCATTGACTACCGCGAACTGGCTTGGCGACGGACCTTGTGCCACTAACAAGCCCTCGATGCGCTCGGCTGATCGATGCAGACTCTGCTCAATCGAAAGCTCGCGGGTGAGATCTCGTTTTTTAACGCCCTGATAGTGGCGAACAAAATGGGCTAACTGATTTGCCAGGACTTTTCGTAACCACGCCTGCCGCTGGGCCTCTTCTTGAGCTTGCATCCCGTCCCATCCCTGCCAAGCTTCCATCAGGGTCTGCTGTACAACATCGGAAGGATTGAACTTTCCGGCAAATCTTTGGTTAATTTCATGCCGCACCAACAGACGCAGCCACGGTTCGTGCTTCATCAGCCAACGAGTGCGGTCGTCATCGGGTAAGCCGGACTGGTTCAACAGCGGAGGACCCACGGGAGAAAGATCGGAGGAAGACATCAATTCATTTAAGCTTCGAAGTAAATAACGGGTGAGATCAGCCGCATCGGTTTGACGTTCCAGCCGGGCTGAAACGGAAACGCCCCGTCAAAACTGGGCGACGACCATCACCGTGTGCCTGAGTTTAACATTGCGTCAACACTAGCGAACCAGGCAATGCTGAAATCAAAGGATCCGTCAGAGCGGGCGGTGGTGCGAGCTTTCCCGGCGCGAGTCTGGTCTGCCGGGACACCTAACCTTCGAGCGGTACGCCACCCGCAAACGATCCTGACTTTTTATCTTGCTCACCGCCGGCGTCGCTTCGTCGCAACATCTCGCTTCGCAGTGCCTCGGCCAACAGGGTCGCAAGCATCAACCAAGACGTTGCGTAGCTGACCGGAAAAAGAATCAGGTACCAACCGGTCCAGTCGTAGCTTTCTTGTGCCAGCAGAGGCGCAGCCTTCTGGTCGACTTGAATGCCTAGCAAGGTTGCGACCAGCGAAAAGAAGGTCACGAATCCGAGCCAAAACAGCAAACGCCGATAACGTCGCCTAGCGAACCAGTAAGGCAACAACAGCACGCAGCAGAAGGGAGGTGCGAACGCGCCGCCCAGTAAAATCGACTACTCAAAGAGTGAAGCCCATACTCCGCAGGAGCAGGCATCCACAACGAGTGCACGAACAACGCCGACACGAGAGGAAACAGCAACAAATATGCAAGGCCGATACGTCGTTTTTTGAACAGCCAACCAAAATAGGCCAACGGCAGCAGCAGCATTGTGGCTGTGAACAGTAAGCCCCAACCGATCATGCGTGGCAACTCGGTACGACCTTCATTTAAACCCGAAACCCATGGCAGCTGACGTAACCAACGCGAATCGCGATCGATTCCCGATGTATTCGCTGGCGTTACCGCAACACCTGAGAGGCGGTCCTGTGTGGTGGCACTTCGACAAACGGACCAGTCCGCATATTGGAATAACGTCAGCGGTCCAAGACCTGGTTTGATGCCGAGATAGCGGATCGCTTGCGGCGTCACATAAGCGCCGCCGGCACCCTGTCTGGTGATCGGCCCCGGGCAAGTCCAATCCGTCTGCCCATTGGTGGCGTTCAGTCCCAGCACGACATTATGAATCGCATCGGTAGCGACAACGATCTGAGAGAACTGAGTCTCCGATTCGCTAGTCATTCCTATGAATTGCAACTGACGATGATTGGTAAATTCTCGCATCCAAAGCGGAACATCTAGCGAATCGTGACGGACGGCATAGATTGACGTTTGATCGACAAAATAGAGTTCATCCTGCTGATCCCCATCTCCATCGCATACCAAGAGACGATTTAGCGAGCGTTCATGTTTGAGCCTTCTTGAGTCCACGGCCCCCTGTTGATCGAACGTCATCACCTGGGGCTCTGTTCCTGGAAGTGTGACTACAATTCGCTGTCGGCCGTCACCGACGCGTACGACCAACGGTCGCAAGAGACTTCCCTTGAGCGGCGAATAGGTGTGGAAGTGCGTGAAATTGCAGTCGGTGGTGACCGACCACAGCAATCGACCATTGTCGGCTCGAACTGCCGTTACGGCCACGTCTACCAAGGGAATGCTGCCGGAGTTCGCGCGTCCTCGAGGCTCGATCAACACGACTTCCAAAGATCCATCGGACTCAAAATCACAGACCGTCGCGGGTGTCCAATTCTGGAGTGATTGGTTGCCTAGACCATCTGGTTGACGATCCCGCCTCCAGAGCGTCAGGCCTTGCTTCCCATCGAGCGCCCGAGTCTCGAGCAAATGATCTTCGCTAAGTGCTGGAACAATTAAGTCAAGCGTGTCGTCTCCATTGAGATCGGTGATCGTCACTTCCAGCGATGCGATGTCAAAATGGATCGGCGATGAAATGCCTTTGAGACCGTCATATAGAGGACTGAGGGGTTGCATCCACTGCAGTTTTCCGGTCTGCCCGGAAATTACCAACGCCATCCATTGCACCTTCGGGGTTGCTGCTGATTCCGTTTGCGGATCAAAGGCAACCAGCCAAACAATCTCCAGCAATCCATCGTGATCCAAATCGACGCTCTGCAATGCCACGCTTCCGTCAATGGCGCGAACAAGTACGTCTTGAAGGGTCCACAGTCGTCGCCCTGACTTTCCTGAAACCGCATGTAAGGGCGAGACGACACGATTCGAGATGTGCGTCTCGTAGACTAATAGATCGACATACCCATCGTCATTTAAATCGCCCTCTACCCTTCGCTCCGCATCCGACGATGGCACCGTAAAAGTGTTCGTGTAGCCACTAAAACCAGCGTGCTGGATTCCCCATTCACTGGTCGCCCGCAATTCGCTACAGCGCCAAAGTTCCTTGCCGGTTGCCCCATTGGTGGCTCGCAACGTACCGTCTGCCCAGGACTGGACCAAGTCTTGGACTCCGTCAGCATCGACATCGGCGATCGGCTGGCCATACGAACCAAGTCGCTTCCACGGCTGGCCGCAAATCCCTCGGACGCAATGCAAGGTACCCGGCTGATGAATCTCGCGAGTGGAACCGGTTGCGACAACGCAAAGGTCTTCGATGCGATCGTGATCTAAATCAACGGGACGCACCGCCTTAATATGGTCGCCTTGATGCATTCGTTCGCCGGTGCCAGCCGAAAACAGAAAGCATGACGAATCAATCCGGCCCGCATGTTCGTTCTTCACGTTGACGACCAACTGTGACCAACCATCGGTTCCCGCGTGCCACCACTGCAGAGCACCTAATTGCCAGTCGACGTAGGGCTGAATTGTCGAACTTAACGGCTGCTTCGCACCCCACAAAATTTCTCCGGTGTGCCCGGAGACAGCGTCAACATGAAGATGAGTTTCAGTCCCAGCCAATGACGCGACGAAGATGTCATCCGTACCATCACCATCGATGTCGGGGCCTGGTGCAAACCGATCGACTTGGGAATCGATCGAAACCCACGGCGTCGACCAAATCGCATTGCCTGTTTCGGCTTCCAGGCAGGCTAAACGGCCACTGGGCGTTACGCGAGAAAAAAAACCGCCGGAAAAAGAGTCTGCACTGTGCGTACGACCATTAGGCACCAATATCTCGGCCTTCCCGTCACCTTCCAGGTCGGCCACCAACGGCCACTGCGGACAATCGATCGTCCAGCCTCGCTTAGTCGGCCAATAGGCATCGAGCGGCTGCGACCACAATGTTTGTCGGTGCTTAGAAGACCACACGCACAGTCGCGGTTGAGGCAAGCCGGACAGAGCTGTTGATTTAATTTCTGCCAGCGTCACTAAGTCATCATCACCATCCCCTTCGACATCGATCCACTGCACCGCTTGCGCGGGCAGAATATCAAGGGGGACGGCTTCCGAAAGCTGGCCGGTGAGGGGGTCGAGAAACAACAGACTATTCCCAGCAACAACAGCAAGCCGCTGCTGCCCCCCAGTAGTTATCAATTGTGCTGCATCGGGAACGAACGCAAAAGGTCCACCTAGCTGATGCGCGGCTGGTTCTCGGACCAAGTGTTGACCCATTGGAATAGAGTTTCCACCACTTCGCCCTCGTCCGCTATCGGGCGACGCAAACCACCGGAAGGCATACGGAACGTCTTGATTGTTGGCGAGTTGAAAGAGCGAGTTTGGCAGTTCGTAACGCCAAATCGCTTTCCCTGATTTTCCCGAAATCGCTTCCAACGACCGCGTGCAGTCATATTGGCCCTGGCGGATCTTGGGTTGTTTACCGAGGTCAACCATCGTGACAACGAGATCTTGCACGTTATCGCTATCCAGATCCCCCACGACCAGCGGGCGATGTACGATGGAACTGCACAACTGAAGTAAACCGATATTTTTTTTGTCCTTCTCTGTTGCGACAGTTCTTCGCCGCGACCTGCAAACCAAAGCACCTCCTGTCCGGTACCCGAAACCGCCATCAACCACGCTTGATGCCTCGCCGCGCAGAGAATATCACCAACCCCATCACCATTAACGTCAATGTACGTTGGGAGCACATAAGGCTGCAAATCGCTGGCTGGCCGCCCCGCAAAAGGAAAGGTTGACGGCTGATCCCCAGGCGGCAGCACGCCAGGAAATCGCTCCACCACAGAGCTGTCCCCGGAAAAGAGTGCCAAAGACCAGTTCGCTTCCGGTCGCTGCGACCGACGCAGTGCAACTCCCTCGGGACTCCACAAGACAACTCCGTGCTCTGCGCCAAGATCCACTACATCCCATGTTGCTTCCAGCGGCTGCGGAGGAAGCAACCACGTGTCGGATAATCCTACGGTGAAGCGATGATCGCTGCGTCCCGGCTCGAGTTCCACCTCATAGGTTTCACTCAGCTGCCCAGGGTCCGATACGCGAACCTGGTAATCTCCAGCCGGCAGTATTTTGGGAGCTTGCATCGGTAGGGTCTCTGGCTCCAGCAACCTCCCACTCGCATCCCGCAGTTCGGTAACCAGAAGTGGGTCGAGCGCATCAAGCAAGAGGCTGGATCGATTCCACGACGCGTAAGCCTGCCAAGCGAGCGAACACAACACGATCAACAACATGGTTCCGGCAGCGGCAGCCAACATCTGCCGCACGCTGCTTTGATGTTGTTTCAGCCAACGCTGAGCCAACTCGATCGGATGAGCCCGGCGAGCTCGGATCGGGCGACCCTCCATCTGCGCCCTCAGGTCCTGAGCAAGTTCGAGCGCGGACCGATAGCGCGCCTGCGGTTCCTTGGCCAGACACTTCATGACAATGGTTTCCAGATCCTTCGGAACGGCCTGATTTAGCCTCCGAATCGGCACCGGCTCATGATTCAAAATATGCTGAATCACATCATGCGGTGACTCGCCTGCAAAGGCCGGCGTAGCGGTCAATAATTCGTAAAGCGTGGCCCCTAAACTGAACAAGTCGCTGCGATGATCAACGCGTTTGGATGACGCCGCGGCTTGCTCCGGACTCATGTATCGTGGCGTCCCCATCAACATTCCCGTCATGCTGATCGTGACATCATCCAGCCGGCGAGCCAAACCAAAGTCGGTCAGCCACAACCGCCCTTCTTGATCTAAAATCAAGTTCGATGGTTTGACATCTCGATGCACGACACCGCGCTGATGCGCATGCATGAGTGCTTCGGCGGCCTGCAAAGCCCAATCCGACACTTGATCCGATGAAATGTTGAAATCAGGATCGGTGATGACCGCTGCCAAGTCGCGGCCATCGATAAACTGCATTGCGTAGAAGTTGACGCCATCCTCACTGCCGACAAAAAAAATCGGAACGATGTTGGTATGGTGGAGCGTTGCGACGGTTTCGGCTTCGCGTTGAAAACGTTCAATCGATTCTTTGTCCGAGGCCGAGCCAAAACGCAGGACCTTCACGGCCACGCGCCGTGCAAGCGAAACCTGTTTGGCTTCGTACACCGCTCCCATCCCGCCGCGTCCGACTTCGCGGATGATGCGAAAGTCTCCCAATTGGTGCTGTGTTAGGGATTGCTCCTGTAACGCGGCAGATTGCACACCGTGGATGAATTCCAGACCGGCCAGACAAGCCGCCAATTGACGCGCCGCATGTGGATAGATGGCGAACAGGACTTCGCGAGTCGGCGCGGTGCCATTTTTCAACGCCGCAAGGTATTCATCCAAAATGCTCACCAGCTCGTCTGCGGAGCATTGCGAGAGCGTTTCGTCGGCTTCGAGTGAAAGCTCTTCAGCCACGGATGCAACGTCGTTGGGATCGGTCGGTTTAGGATCGGGCATCGCTAATCCGTTGGTGCGGCTGGAAGAATTTGCCGGTCAATGAAACGCTGGCTGATGAAATTTTACATCGGCCTACATGACCGCAGTAAAACTAGTGCCGAATCGTTGTTACGGCGCAACGGGACATTTCAAAAAAATGAGATCCGCAGCCCGGTAAACTTACCACCCCAATTGCTTGCATCGTCTCGGCAGGTTTGCGAGCTCCCAGGCCTAAACGGCTGTGCAGTGCCAGTTCTGCGTTCGATGCGCTATCACCAGACGCAATGCGCAACGATTCTCCCCCCGCAATGTTCTGCTCCATCGCAACGGCAAGCGCAAGTACAATCCTAAGGTGAAAGATCCCTCGCAACCGACGCAGGTCAATCGCCCAAGGGCCGCAGCGCTGTTCGGCCGGGACTGGACGGGACTGCGAAATCAGCCGGCTGCCCAGGGCTTGTTGGAGCGTACGTCGGTATGTCCTCAGCGACATGATCGGCAAGCGAATGATCTAGCGTACCCAGTTCCCCAATCACGCAACGCGATAGTTCATAGGCGCCGTACGGACTGTGGTGAGTTGCATCAAATTTCGGGTCGCCGGCAAAATCGTGCTTAAACAACAAGGCGGCTTTTTCTGGACCCAGCGTTTCATATAGGATTTTGCTGATCCTATTTAAATCAATCACGGCAACCGCTTCTTGCTCCGCCACTTCGCGGACGCGCGCAGGGTAATCGAGCAGCGAGTCGATAACTTGGGTGCCTCGAAAACGATGGCGTCTGACCGGAGTCACCAACAACACTATCGCTTTGTTGGCAGTCAGTTTTCGCACCCAATCGACCAGCGTTTGCGCATACACTGCCGACGCGTCGGGTGCTTTCGATTTCATGTCGTTGTGCCCAAATTGCAGCATGACAAAATCACCGGGCTGGATTTCGGCGAGGACTTTATCTAGCCGTCCAGCGCCGGCGGAGGAACGGAGACTCTCACCCGACTCAGCGTGATTTGCCACCGCAAGCGTTGGGCCAAAAAAGCGTGGCAGCATCTGGCCCCAACTGGCATACGGTTCGTGTGGTTGGTCGCAAACCGTGGAGTCGCCCAGCAGAAACAGGGTTGGAACATCAACCGGTTCGATCTTCAGCGAACGGACACACGTCGCGTCGCCGTTGAACTCCAGGGTCAGCCGTCGATCCCACGCCCAAGCTTCGTCGACCGTTTCCCGAGGTTGTTTTCGCCGTACTTCGCCACCGCCTGGGATCTGCGGAGTTCGAACGTTAACAATGAAACTGCGATGGACAAACTGGCCTGGGTCGGTCGTGACGTTTTCCAGCATCAACCGTCGTAATTCGGCTTTGACGGTCGTGCTGGAGCGACGATGGGGATCACCGACACTAACGGTAACCCGATAGTTTCCTGGGGGAACATTCGCGGAAAAGAAGAACGGTCTCTCGCTGGTCCAGCCGCCGTGATGGGGTGCTTTCTCATCAACTGGTTCCACCACCGTTACCGAACTTCCAGGTTCCAAACCATAGCCTCGGGAGTCTTGGTAGACACAGTTGCCCGGTACCTGCGTCCAACCCACTGTCGCTGTGCCGGGAGCAAACTGAAAATGCCAAGCAGACGCCTCCCTTCTTTCGGTTGGGGGTTGGTCGAGCGAAAGATCGCGTTCGCCGCCGGGGACGCCTGCCGTTTCAAAGGCCCCATAATCGGGAGCCGCACCATTGAATGGTAAACCCATCGGATGCCCGCCATCGATCAATGAACTGCTCGCCGCAAGATGCAAAAAGGTCATTTCAGGCAAGTCCCCCGCGGGAGATCGAGGTGACATTAATTGCGATTGGTCTAAATTGACGAAATCGTCTTTGCGGATGGTGATTTCCGACGTAAATGTGTTGTCCGCCGCATCGCTTTCTTGTTCGTTCAAGTTGGCAATCAACCTGCGACTACCAAAGCTGAGGTTGTTTCTCAGAACGTGATCATATCCCGGCACGTCGGTCTGGTTGTCTGCCAGTCGCGATAACATGTTGAAGTTCGTGCCGTTGGCGAATGCCGTGTTGTGGAACCAGTCGCTGCCGCCGATGTGATGATTGCCATAGAAGCCTGAATTCTTGTTTTTCACTGCCACGCAGTACTGCACCACATGTCGCGGGATGGGCCGGGGCAATCGTGACACAGGCGTCGATCCAAAGCCACCGACCTTAAAGCCGTTGCCGTCCGCCTTGGGAGCAAACTCGGAGGTGTAGCCGTTGTAGAAGGCCCAACAGTTCTCGAATCGCACAGCCTCGGATGCGGAGATGCAATCGAAGCCATCGTCGCTGTTGAACCATGCGCGGCAACCACGAAAAACGTTTCCCGTGGCTCCTTTTGGCGGATGGCAGCCAAACCCATCGACATTGCCACCGCGGCCGCCTTCGGAGACATGGTCGTAGTTCCGATACGCATCACAGTTCAAAAACAAATTGTCCGAGCCGCGCACGCTGTAGATGCCAATCGCTTGACCGTCGTGCATGCTCAATCGTTCGTAGATGTTGTGACTGCCATTGTTGGCAAAGCAAATCGACTGAGTATGTCTTCGGATGGTGACTTGCACGCCGACCACCTCCAAACCTCGGAAGTGCAACCACGACCCATTCACGTTAAAGGCATGAACCCGCATGTTCGGCGGCTTGATATCGGAAAAATCAAATACCGGCCGCTCGTCCTTGTACGCCCAATACCGGATGGGCTTGTCTTCGGTGCCGCTCTTGTTCAGCAAGAAAACATGTGCCCAAATCCGTTCGCGCCGCGCGATCTGATCGGGCTGTGGTCGATAAGTTCCTCCGCGGATGTAGACCGTATCGCCCGGAGCGACGACTTCCTCCGCCTTCTGCAAGGTCGCGAAAGGGGCTTCGATCGTCCCCGCATTCCCATCATTGCCGTCGGTTGCGACATACAGCGTCGCCGCTGAAGCCGACAGGTGAAGGCTCATCACCAGCAGGCTTCCCCAAAAGTAGCAAACCGCTTTCATGAATGGTCTCGGAATGTGGCGTGAATGATTCGTTGGATTGATCCTGGTCCAACTTTAGCATCCGCATCCGGTTCGCTAGAAGTGCCCCGCGAAATCAGGCGCTGGCAGAGCGGCGTCAGCAGCGAACTAATGATTCGCCAACTTGAGGCTCTGCAGCCAGACCGTGGCAAGCTCGGTCCAGGTCGAGATGGCCGATCCCTCCACAGGACGCAGTCCATACCCGTGCCCACCATTGCCGTAAACATGCAGCTCCGCCGGAATACTGTGTTGCTTCAGTGCCACGTAGAATAAAGTCGCTCCCAGCGAAGAAGAACGATCGTCGTGCGTGTGAACCAAGAACGTTGGCGGGCAGTCCGAGGGAACCGTTAGCTCATCGACCAAACGCTGCGACTTTGGATCGTACAGATTCCACGGATAAATAAGCAAAGCAAAATTGGGTCGATGAGAAACTTCATCGACCGCATCCAGCCGCTCATAGGTTCGCTGTCCGCCATCACACAGCAGCCGCGCGCCGACTTGGCCTCCTGCTGAGAACGCGACGATGCCGATCTGGTCTGGAGCGATCTCCCAGCGATCGGCTTGCGAGCGAATCAACGAGATCGTGCGTTGTGCGTCTTGCAGCGGCTTCACCCACCCAGGCTGCTGCCCCTTATCGGTGGTGCGGTAGCGGAGCACAAACGCGGTGATGCCATGCCGGTTCAACCATGTGGCCGCTTCGGTGCCCTCTTTGTCAGGGACGACTTTCCCGAACCCGCCACCCGGCAAAATCACCACCGCGGTGCCGTTCGGTTCCGCGGCCGGATGAACCGTGAACGTCGGTTGCGTAATGTTGACGACGCGCGTCACCGTGGGAACCTCCGTCGGCCGCGCTGGCAATGCTTCCCCAGGCGAACGCGTTGTCTCGCCCGGTGCGAGTCCAGGCCAAACCTTCATCGGTTCGCTGCCACTGGCAAGCGAGACGATCGAGACGATCGAGACGATTGACAAGAATCCGATTAAACGGCACAGCATAGGAAAACACTTTCATGTTGGATGGAAACGGTAGCGGCGGCGAAGCAAGTCATCGGAGATGTGCTGAAGTCAACAGCTCAGCGTTGATTTCGCCGATAGTAGAACCGGCCATCTTCGGCGCCGACCAGCAAGTCCGGGACGTCGTCGCTATTCAAATCGATCACCGTGGGGCTGGTCGTATGCCCTGATATCTTGCGGTCACCCACCAAGCCAAGGTCTTTGAAAAACCACTTGCCATTTTCGCTCTTCACCTGACGCAACAAAGTCGCGTTCTCGCTGTTAACGAGAATGTCCATGCGGCCGTCGCCGTCCCAGTCAACCACGCACAGCTTTCGCCGGCCGCTGCCACCTGCGATGCGCGTGTTCAATTGCAAAGGCTGACCCGCTTCGTCACAGAATACGCGACGCGGCGGCAGCACGACCAGTTGCCCGTCTTGCTGTGCACGCTCAAACAACGCCACAAACCCTTCATGGTCCAGCATCACCAGATCCATCAAACCGTCACCGGTCCAGTCAACCGCAACCGGCGTGGTTCGCCATTGCGTCAACAACGCCTTACCTTCGGGCCGCAACCAACCGTAGTTCAACCGCGGTTGCTCCCCTTTCCACTCGACGTTGATCGGCTGCGCAGCGGCCAGTTTGGGCTGCCCACGTGGCCCCTCGTTCCGATACCAGATCACCTCCCCCAAAATCGAATTCACCAAAATGTCGGGCAACCCATCCCCATCCCAATCGGCGACCGTCAAGGTGGTATATCCCCATTTTGCTTCGGCTGGACCTTGGATACTGCCGTTGCTGCCAGCCAAAATCCGAATCGTTTCGCCTGCGGCGGAGAGGTACTGAGGCGCGTTCCACCGCGGTTGCTCGACACCCGGTCCACTAAGATTCTCAAAGAACGCGATGTAGCCCGCCGTATTGCCGCTGATGATGTCTTGATCGCCGTCGCCATCCCAGTCGACGCCGTAGGGGGTCGAGAGCGCGCCAAACTTTAGCTTGTCGGCTTGCTGTTGAAAATACTTTGGTGGCAGGAACAACGGCAGGCGATCCGCGGTCAGCTCGCCGCTGTGTTCGATCAACGCCACTCGTCCGTCTTCGTCACCGACGAT
The DNA here is from genome assembly GCA_964477385.1 of uncultured Pirellulaceae bacterium. Classification (GTDB taxonomy): domain Bacteria; phylum Planctomycetota; class Planctomycetia; order Pirellulales; family Pirellulaceae; genus Roseimaritima. The sequence goes on along the minus strand of CAYZHQ010000037.1, from coordinate 34,469 downwards.
TAGATCGACATCGCCATCCAGATCCCAGTCGATCGCCGTGGGGGTGATCATCTGCAAGTCCATCGCCAACGGTTGGCCGTTTGCAGTCGTCAGGCGGCGGCCGTGGCGGTACTTCGGTTGGCTGCGTGAGCCAATATTCTCGAAGTAGGTAAACCCGTCTAGGAATTCACCACACAACAAATCAAGGTCGCCGTCACCATCGAAGTCGGCAAAATTCGGCGACGGCCAACCGTAGACTTCAACCGCTTGATCTTCCGCCATCACTTTTGTCGGCGATGCGTATTGCGGCGCTGCGTTGGTTCCCTTGTTCAATGCCACGTAGACAAAGCCGCGCAGTGGACCGTTGGTCCATTCGCCGTCGGCGTTGTAGGCGTTGTCCCAGCCATAGTCGCCCCAATAGCCAATGCCGGCGATGATGTCGGTCCGGCCGTCTCCGTCGTAGTCGACCAAACGCCACATGTCTGCGCGGGTTTTCCCCTTGTGAAAACCAGGCTTCAGGCCTAGCGTCTGCGGTGTCGTCAATCCGCTATTCAAGAAATCGGGATAGACCTTACCCGGCGTCGTGACCCGTGGCTGATCGTCGACATAACTGACCTGAACATTTTGCAGCCCCTTGCTGATCCTCCGCCCGGCTTCAAACACGGGCATTTTTTTCGGAGACGTCACTCCGCTGGTGTTCTCGAAGAAGTACACGCCGTTGGAGGGTTTGTCGGGACAGTTGACGACCAGGTCGAGGTCACCATCGCCATCAAAATCGATCGGTAAAGGCCAAGCCCACAACCCAACCCCAAGATCGACGGTCAAACCGGGATGGTTATAGGAGAGCGGTTCGAGCGGAGCGGACGCGTCGGAAGTGGTTCCCTCTTGGGATAACCCTGCCGAGGGCAGACCCGCAGAATACGTCCACACGGAAAGCAACAGGAGCCAATAAAACGATTTCATGTCAGGGTTCCGTAACTTCGGAAGGATCAGTTCAAAGAGATGCGGCATCGCTTGCGCCATCATGCAACGCATCCGCCGGATCGGTTGTATTCGTTGAGGCGACTCGCAAGCCGGCCGCCAAGAAGGGTTTGGCAAAATATTGAGGCCATTGGCCGGGCTGATTTTGAATCGCAGCCGGTGCGTACTGCGCCAAATAAGCGCGACGCGATCGACCCGACGGATTGGCTCCGCTGCGATGAAAAACCAAGCTCGAGAAAACCACGATGCTGCCCGCCGGCGCGATCACCGCATCACCGGGATCGTCTCCAAAATAACCAATACGGTCATTCGTTTCAGGGTCCCGCTGATGAGGCACCAATTCCCGGCACCCGAACCGCCCAACCGGTAAAAGGGAGATCGTGCCGTTGTCTTCATTCACATCGTCCAGTGCACACCAACAGGTAATGCATTCGGGGTGATCGCCAACGCGTGCCTGCACGTACGCGCCGTCTTGATGCCACGCAAAACTCATCCCCGTCTGTTCGCACTTGACAACAAATTGATCACTGTGAAAAAACGCCGTCTCCCCCAGCGTCGCTCGACAAATGTCGGCCATCATTGAATCGAACAGGAACTGACCCAACGCCGGATAGTCACCGTAACTCTGGCCGACAAAGTAGCGTTTACCGCGGTGATTGATTCCCATGGTATCGGTGCCCTCAAGGTCCATCTTTGCATCCATGCTACGGATTGCATCGGAGCAAGTGTTGCGCAGCAGCTCTAGCAGGGGCGTCGGGATTACCGATTCCAAGATGAAGTATCCTTGTTCGCGATACTGGGCTCGCTGGGCATCGCTGATCAAACGAGTCATTGCTGTAGAGCTCCTGCATCCGGCAGCTCGCCATCTCCGGTCAACTCCCCAGCCATCAGCCACGCCAAGTTGAATCGCGCGACCTGCGAGCCACCGCTTTCGAAATGCAAATAGATCCAGCCTTCGCTGGGCGTACCGGGCCGTCCGGCGGTCAACGACGAGTAACCGCTGGCACCTTCAAACACTAATCGTTTGACGGGCCACGTCACACCACCATCGAAGCTAGCCCACACGGTGGCACGTTCGCGGCGCGGATTTGGAGTGTCGATATTACTGAAGATCAAAATGTCTTGCCCCGCGACGGGCAGTCGTACCAAACCGCCCATGCATCCATACGAACGGTGCTGGTGTCCGTCCGGCAGGACCTCGGCAATCCGCCAGTCTTGCCACGTTTGGCCTCCATCTTGACTGATCGCCGATCGTCGACGGGTGTTTTGCGGTCGCTCTTGCCAATGCACCCGTGAATTGTAGTAAATGGTACCGTCGGACAACTCCGCCAGAGTCGCTTCGCCGGTGCCGTTTTCAGGAAAGGGCTCGCTGGTCTGCCAAGTATTTCCGCCATCGTCGCTGTACATCGCATTGGTGTAATGCTCCGGCCATTTGCTGCGATCGTTTTTGCCTGCGTAATACCGCGTCGGTCGAAGCAGCCGCCCAGCATACTGGCCATGTCGCAGCGTGATGCCATGTTCATTCATATGCATCGAAGGATGGTTGCCACGACTATCGGGTTTAATGACGGTTCCCTCATCGGCATGCCACGTTTTCCCATGATCGGAACTGCGAAAAAGTGTCAGCTCCGCGGGTGGATGGTTCGCTTCCACAAACGCCAGTACGTCGCCCGTCGTTTCATCCACCGTCGTGCCACCACCTTGAAACCCAGACGGAGCAATCACAATCTCGTCGCCCCATGTCTGGCCACCATCCTCACTGCGTCGAGCGCGAATGCGCTTGTTGCCCCAAGTCGCCAGCACCGTTCCATCGGTCGCCACGGTAATGTTTGGAAATCGCTCGTCGCTGAAAAGTCTTTGCAGATCGATCTGCGGCTCGCCCAAAAACGGCGCGACAGGTCCTTCCCAATCACGTTTCGAACTCAGTACGTTTGCGGTTCCGGCGGTCAACCAAGCTAGATTGAATTGGTAGTGCAGGCGACTGCTGATCAAGTGAATGATGCCATCGGGAGTCTGCGTGGCTGCGAGATATCCAGCGTGTTCGGCGCGCGTTGCCGAAGCGGTAAAGCTCCCTGTCCAAGCCCCGCCATCCAACGTGCCCGATCCCGGCGTCAGCAGTTTCCTCACCGGCCAGGTTTCTCCTTCGTCAAATGAGACGGCCGCATACATGCCGTGTCCAGTGATCGTGTGGCCTTCCTGATCGACAAACGTCATCCCATTCGCTTCGGGCTGTTTGTTTTTGCCGGAAGTGAACGAAACCAGCAGCAGGGGATCGACGGCATTAACCTTGTTGCTGTGCAGTCGCTTCAACACCAGTCGCTGCCCACCGCCGATGGGCGGAAACGGGCTGGCGCGGTAGGTCCAGGTTTTGCCCTGGTCGCTGGAGAGACTCATCGGCATTTTGCCATCGATCGAGTCGCCGCGACCGAGTGCCATCAGGCGTCCATCGGACAGTTCAATCACCTTCGCGTGAATGCCCGCGATCGTGCCGTAGCCCGTGCCACCCTCGGTGAATCGAGGCTGCGGTTGCCCCGCCCCTGGATCGCTCCAGGTTTTGCCTTTGTCATGACTGATATGAAGCGCGGTGCCACCGTTGCCACCGGGCACCGCATCACAGTTTTGGATCAGAGTGCCGTCGCGGGTAAGCAACGTGCCGGAGATCACTTGATGGCGGCCGATGAAACGCGGATCGATCGCCTGCGGTGGCGTCCAGGTAACGCCGTTGTCTTGACTGCTGCGCATCAGCAAAGCCAGCTTGGCCCAACCCTTTCCGCCATCGGGTGCCATGCCGTTGAAATGCCAGATTGTGCCTGCTCCGTCGTGAAAGATACTCGAGCCGTGCATGTTGCGATTAGGCGCTTTGAAAAACTCGCTGGAAGGCTGCCAGTTTTTCTGTCCCGCAACCCGTCGACTTGCCAGCACGGTCAGCTCGGTACCGGTTTCCCCTTTGGTCGAATACCAAATCGCCAGCAGGTCTCCGTTGGGACACCAAGTGATCGAAGGCTGATGATTGTGATTGTAAAACGGCTCGTCCTGGTCCGACGGCGACAACACGAAAGGGGCTGGCTTGGCGAAGTACGGCTTGTTGCTATCGGGCTCCGCCCAACGCTGCGGCTCCTGCGAAACGTCGCGTGCCCAACGGGGAGCCTGTTGCGCGGGGACCGGAATCATTTCAGTTACCCGTCCCTCGGACTCGGTAACCACAAAATGTCGATAGGTTAACGGCTTGTTATCTTCAGCAAATAAGTTCGGACCGCTCACGAAGACGGCCATTACTAACGGAAGAAGTGAACGCTTCATGACGGGCCTCTGCAAGGAGGGGAAGGGAGGAAGCAGGCGAGCGGAAGGCGGGGAATTGGCCAATGATGGTAATTTGTTTCTCACCGGCTTGCTGAAGGAAGCCAGATGCCGATCAACAAACGTATCAGCATAACCCAAATGAGCAGCCCTCGGTCGTTCGTCCGTAGTGGGTCTATCGGTGCCGAAATCCGATCGCTGAAAGGTCGACGGATTATAGCCATCGCCGCTGGAATCGTTTCGAAGTCCACCGACTGCTGTTATGCTGGTAGTTTTTCCGAAACGCGAAGTGGGATGCTTCCGATGTTTTCTCGTTTTTCGATGTTCGTCTTGCCGTTCTCGTTAGCTTGCCTGCTGACTACGCAGTCCGCACCAGGGCAATCCGACCAGGCCACGCGATACAGTCGCGACATCCAACCGCTACTGGCGAAACACTGCATCGTGTGCCACGGACCGGATGAGGCGGAAGCTGGTTTGTTGTTGGTCGATGCGAAACGTGCAACCGTCGAACTCAATTCGGGCGAGCGAGCGATTGTTCCCCACCAGCCCGACGCCAGCGAATTGCTGCGGCGAGTCACGACGACGGATGACTCACTGCGGATGCCGCCCGAAGGCGAACGACTTTCGGCACAAGAGATTGCACACCTCCGGGCTTGGATCGAGGATGGTGCCGCTTTCGAAACGCACTGGGCGTATCAAGCCGTAACCGAGCCGAAGCTGCCTTCGCTGGAGCAGAACGCGTGGGGTCATCATCCAATCGACCTCTTCGTCCTCGCTAAACTGCAACAGGCTGGAATCCAACCATCGCCGCCCGCTGATCGTGCGACTCTGATCAAGCGGTTGTCGTACGACTTGATCGGCTTGCCTCCCTCGCCACAGCAAGTCGATGCGTTTGTTGCCGACCGAGCGAGTGACGCTTACGAAAACCTCGTCGATCGCTTGCTCGCCTCCGAGGCTTTTGGAGAACGCTGGGGTCGGCATTGGCTGGACAAGGCGCGCTACGCCGATTCGGATGGGTATGAAAAGGACAGACCGCGTCCCAATGCGTGGCGTTATCGCGACTGGGTGATCAATGCGATCAACGACGATCTGCCTTACGACCAGTTTACGATCGAACAACTCGCCGGGGACCTGCTGCCGGAACCCTCCGCCGAACAAAAACTAGCCACTGCGTTTCACCGCCAAACTTTGACGAATACCGAAGGGGGTGTCGACAAGGAGGAGTTCCGTGTCGAAGCGACCTTCGATCGTACCGAAGCGACCGGTGCGATTTGGATGGGGCTGACGATGACGTGCGCCCGCTGCCATACGCACAAGTACGACCAGATCACGCAGCGCGAGTACTACCAAATGTTCGCATTTTTCAACAACGCCAATGAAACCAACATAGACATCGCGCGTAGTGCCGAAGCGATGCAGCGATACCAGGACGAGAAAGCAAAACACGAGCATCAAGTCGCGCAGCTAGAAAAACAGCTCGCCGAAGCCACCGCAAAACTCCAACCGCAGATCGAGCGTTGGACCCGCGAGATGTCTACAGCGCTGGCCACGACGGATGAGAACCCAATCGCGTTTGAAACCGCAACCCCGCTCGTCGCGAAAGCAAACAGCAAAGCCAAACTGACCGCCCAGGATGACGGCTCGGTGCTGGTGACCGGTCCGGTCACCGACCAAGACGAATATACGCTTGACTTCGAATTACCATCGCAACCCCTGACCGGCATCCGCTTGGAAACACTCGTCGATGACTCGTTGCCCAACAAAGGTCCGGGGCGAACGCCTCACGGTAATTTTGTGATCAGCCGCATCCGTTTACTTGCCAGCCCCGACCGGGAGTTCCGAGAACCGGTGGAAGTGACTTTAGCAGCCGCCGAGGCCGATTTTTCCCAGCAGAGTTTTCCGCCCGAAGGCGCCCTCTCGGATGACGCCAAAACGGGTTGGGCGATCTCGCCACAGATGAGCAAGCCACACCACTGGACCGGCTTCACAACGCTGCCCCTCGAAGCAAAAGAACATCATTTCCTGCGCGTCGTGATCGAACAAACCTATGGGGGAGATCACACGCTGGGCCGCTTTCGCTTGGCCACGATGACTGGGTTTGACCCGCTGGCTGCATTACCGAAACAGGTCGCCAAGGCCCTGCGGGTCGACCCGGAGAAACGCTCTGCGGAACAACAAGCGGCAATTGCCAAACACGTTGCGAGCTTCGATCCGGAAACCTCTGGGCTGATCGAGCGACTCGCCAAACAAAAGGCGCAGGCACCGAGCCGTCCCGTCATGTCGGTGCGCGTGATGGGTGCGGCCAATCGCGCGACCAAAATACTGCATCGCGGCGATTTCCTCCAACCTGCCGACGAGGTCCAAAGCGAAGCGTTGGAAGTGATTTCTCGGACCCATCCGCTGCATTCACGCGACGCCGACCAACCAGCCGATCGGCTTGACTTGGCACGCTGGCTGGTCGACCCGCAGCATCCATTGACCAGTCGCGTGACGGTCAATCACGCCTGGGCGCATCTCTTTGGCCGCGGCATTGTTCCGACGGTCAATGACTTTGGCGTTCGTGGAGAGCAACCGACGCACCCGCAGTTGCTCGATTGGCTGGCGTGGCGGTTCTCCCACGACATGGCCTGGAGCCGCAAGACATTGATCAAGACGATCGTCATGAGCGCGACCTATCAGCAAGCCTCGGCACATCGCGACGAGTTAGTCGAACACGACCCGACCAATCGGCTATTTGCCAGACAGAACCGACTGCGGGTTTCCGCGGAAGTAATCCGTGATCTTCATTTGGACGTCAGCGGATTGCTGAGCCAAAAGATCGGGGGGCCGAGCGTGTTCCCACCTTTGCCGCCCGGCGTTGCGGAACTCAGCTATGCCAACAACTTCAAGTGGAACACCAGCAACGGCGAAGATGCCTATCGTCGCGGGATGTATACGTTCTTCAAACGCACTTCGCCCCACCCGACACTGATCAGCTTTGATTGCCCGGACTCCAATACATCGCTATTGCAACGGGAGTCGAGCAACACGCCGCTGCAAGCGCTGGTCACGCTGAACAACGGCGTCTTTACCGAAGCGGCACAAGCGATGGCGCGACGCGTCCTAAGCGAAGGCGGCACCGAGGATCGCCAGCGTTTGCGGTACGCGCTGCGGCTGTGTATCGCGCGACCACCCAATGAATTGGAACTCGAACGCTTCGAGCAACTGCTGAGCGACGCACGGCAGTACTACGAAGGACATCCCGAAAATGCCCAGCAACTTGCCTCCCGTCATCGTTGGGAAGAAGCCACGCCGGCAGAGAACGCGGCGTGGATCGCGACGCTGCGAATGGTACTGAATCTCGACGAGTTTATTGTGCGGGATTAACGCGATCGCTTATCAATGAAGAGGTTCGCCGATCCACGCGAACACCAAGTCGCGGCAAAACCGTTCCCACGATTCCCGTTTTAGAAGACCGCTCCACACCGACATTTTCGGCCTTTGATTTACCAGGACTCGCTTCCATGACACCGCTTCAACGCAACGCCCTTCAGCAACATGCCGTGCGAACTCGCCGCGAGTTCCTCACGACCACCGCGAGTGGCTTGGGCATGGCAGCCCTCGGATCGATGCTGACCCAAGACGGTCTACTGCACGCTGCAGACCAAGCCTCCGCAAGTGCTGGCACGAATCCGTTGGCCGCCAAGCCGGCCCATTTTGATGGCCCTGCCAAGGCTTGCATTTTTATCTTTATGGCGGGTGCCCCATCCCACATCGACCTGTTCGATGACAAGCCGGTTTTGAAAGAGCGACACGGACAACCGCTGCCCGATTCGATGCTCGAAAAAGTACGGTTTGCATTTATCAAGAAAGACAAAGCCCTGTTGCAAGGTTCGCCTTACACGTTTCAGAAGCACGGTCAATCGGGGATGGAGCTGAGCGAATTGTTGCCGCACCTGGGGAGCGTTGCCGACGATCTATTGCTTGTGAAGTCACTGCATACCGAACAGTTCAATCACCACCCCGGCCAGTTGATGATGCAGTGTGGACGGGGCACGTTTGGCTTGCCCACGATGGGTTCCTGGCTGACCTATGGCCTGGGCAGCGAATCGCAGAACCTTCCCGGTTATGTGGTCTTGACCAGCGGCCGCGGATCGTCGGGAGGGGCCACGCTTTGGCAATCAGGATTCCTACCCTCGACCTATGCCGGCGTCCCGTTTCGCAATCAAGGCGAACCGGTACTGAACCTAGCCAATCCACCGGGGTTGCCGCCGGAGTTGCAGCGGCAAAGTCTGGATGTTCTGCGAGCCGCCAACGAGCAACGCTACGCGGAAGTGAACGATCCGGAGATTGCCGCACGCATCGCTTCGTACGAATTGGCTTACCGGATGCAAACGGCCGCGCCGGAGCTGATCGATTTGGGCCGCGAATCCCAGCACACGCTGGACGCCTACGGTTTGAATCGCGAGGAACCCAAAGATTTTTCGGGACGCGGCAAGCAAGGCGACACCTACCAGAGCTTTGCCAAAAACTGCTTGCTCGCCAGACGCATGGTCGAACGCGGAGTGCGGTTCATCAACATCGTTTATGCATCGTGGGACCACCACAGTAATATTCCCAAGGAGTTACCATACAACTCTGGATGTGTCGATCAGCCCATCGCGGCGCTGATCCGCGACCTCAAGGAACGCGGCCTGCTCGACTCGACGATGGTGGTGTGGGGCACCGAATTCGGGCGGACGCCGCTAGGCGAGAATCGCAGCGGTAAACGCGAGGTCGGCACCGGGCGTGATCACCATCCCTATTCCTTCAGCATGTTGATGGCCGGCGGTGGATTGAAGGGGGGCATGACCTATGGGGCGACCGATGAAATTGGCTGGCACGTGACCGAAAATCCGGTACACATCAACGACTTGCACGCCACAATGCTCCATCAATTTGGGCTGGACCATTTAAAGCTCACCCATCGTTTCCAAGGCCGTGACTTCCGCCTTACCGACGTCGGTGGCAAAGTGATCCACGACTGGATCGCCTAACCAAGAACTTGGTTGGGACCAACATTCGCCGCAGCTTTCCGGCCGCCCAATGCCCGCTAACCACCGTTCGATCGACGCCATGGAACTCCGCATCCACGGGATGGATTGTGCCGAAGAAGTTGCTGCACTGAAGCGTGAATTGATCCCCTTGGTGGGCGATGAACAACGACTCCGTTTCGATTTGGTGCGAGGTAAGCTGAGCATCGAACTCGATGATTCACGCCCGAGCGACACAGAATTATTCGCGGCAATCAAACGAGCGGGACTATCGGCGGAACTTTGGCAAACACAGCGATCCAACGATCGGCAGACTCCCTTCTGGCGGCGTTATCATCGCGAGTGGTTGACCGGCCTCAGCGGCCTAATGACGGTGGTCGGTTTGAGCCTTCAACTGGCTTCGTCAACCGGAACGACGCTCCGCCTAGTGGCGATCGGCTGCTACCTGCTTGCCATCGCGGCCGGCTTTTATTTGGTCATCCCCAAAGCTTTCCGTGCAGTCCTCGCACTGCGTCCCGACATGAACCTTTTGATGTCGATCGCCGTTTTAGGAGCGATTTTCATCGGGGAATGGTTCGAAGCTGCCACGGTGGCTTGCTTGTTTTCCTTTTCCCTCTTGCTGGAATCCTGGAGCATCGGCCGAGCTCGCCGGGCGATCGCCGCGCTGATGGAATGGTCGCCTCCGATGGCCCATTTGCAAACCGAGTCCGGCGCGCCGCAAGATGTCTCGCCGCAAGACGTCACTATCGGGGCGACGCTGCTGGTGCGACCTGGTGAGAAGGTACCGCTCGACGGAACGATTGTTCAGGGAGCCAGCAGCCTTGATGAATCACCGATCACCGGCGAAAGCGTACCGGTGGAAAAGGAAGTGGGCGACGAAGTCTTCGCCGGCACGATCAATGGCGATGGATTATTACATATCCAAACCACCAAGGCCGCCGACGACACAACGCTGGCGCGGATCATCAAAATGGTGGGCGAAGCCCAGTCGAAGCGTGCTCCCTCGGAGCGTTGGGTGGAGCGGTTCGCGGCCGTCTATACGCCCGCGGTGATGATCGCCGCATTGGTGGTGTTTCTGCTGCCGCCGCTATTGCTGGGTGGCCAATGGATCGAGTGGCTGTACCGCGCATTGGTCTTGCTGGTGATCGCCTGCCCTTGCGCTCTGGTGATTTCCACGCCCGTCAGCGTCGTTGCTGGGCTGGCCGCCGCGGCACGCAACGGTGTGTTGATCAAAGGAGGCGTCTTCATCGAACTGCCCGCGCGGCTCCGAGCGCTGGCGATGGACAAGACGGGCACACTAACCGTCGGGACTCCGGCAGTCTTGGAGGTCGTGCCACTGGCGGGCTACCATCCGGACGAATTGTTGACGATCGCCGGTGCCTTGGAAGCCAACAGCAACCACCCGATTGCACGTGCTATCGTCGACGAGCTGCAGCAACGCGACTTACCCCTGACCCACGCCGAAGCGCTTGAAAATGTGCCGGGCAAAGGTGCCTTTGGAAAACGGAACGGCCGACTCTATTGGCTCGGTTCGTATCGGTACTTGGCCGAACGTCAACTTGAGACTCCCGACATCCGCGAACAATGGGAAGCCAAACGTGGAGCCGGGCAGACAGTTGTGTTCATTGGCGATGCGGAGCGTGTCTGCGGTTTCGTGATGCTGGCCGATACGATTCGAGCCGAAGCAAGAGACGTTATCCGAGCATTGCACCAAGCGGGGCTCGAGCACATTGTGATGCTGACCGGCGACCATGCCGAAACGGCTGCGGCGATTGCCGCCGAAGCCGGTGTTGACGAAATTAAAGCCGACCTATTGCCGGAAGACAAAGTTCAAGCTGTCGAAGCCCTGGTAGCCGCGTACGAATATGTGGCGATGTTGGGTGACGGCGTCAATGACGCACCTGCGATGGCTCGGTCTTCGCTGGGCATTGCCATGGGCGCGGCTGGCAGCGACGCCGCCATTGAAACCGCGGACATTGCGTTGATGGCGGACGACCTTTCCAAGTTACCTTGGCTGCTTCAGCACTCACGTCGGACGTTGCGGGTGATCCGTCAGAACATCGCTTTCGCACTTGGCGTCAAAACCCTGTTCGTGCTTCTGACATTGGTTGGCTATGCATCCCTGTGGGCAGCGATCGCCGCCGACATGGGCGCATCGCTGCTGGTCATTTTCAACGGCCTGCGGCTGCTTCGCCGCTAGCCGATGAATTGCATCTTCCAGCTCCCGCCAAAAGTTAATGCTCGAATTGCTCCACATCAAAGGGCTCGTCATCGACCTGCTTCGGTTCGAACCAGCGGTAAATCGTGGGTAGCACCAGCAAGGTCAACACCGTCGATGTGATCAAACCACCAATCACGACCGTCGCTAAGGGGCGCTGTACCTCAGCGCCCGAACTGCTCGATACTGCCATTGGGACAAATCCCAACGCGCCGCAAGACGCGGTCATCAAGACGGGGCGCAGCCGATCCATGGCACCATTGACCACCGCATCCCGCTGATTGTCACCTCCTTGCCGCAGGTGCCGGATGTGTTCAATCAGCACCACGCCGTTCATGACCGCGATTCCAAACAAGGCGATGAATCCGACCCCGGCGGAAATCGAAAATGGCATCTCTCGAATCCACAGTGCCAGTACTCCGCCGGTCGCTGCAATCGGCACGTTCAAATAGATTAACATCGCCAGCTTGGTGGAATGAAAGGTCATGTACAGCAACGCAAAAATCAGGAACAGGGCCACCGGCACCGCAATGGCAAGACGCTTGCTTGCTTGCTGCAGATTCTCGAATTGCCCACCCCAGCGGAGCATATAACCGCTCGGCAAGGTCACCTCGCGATCGACCACCCGCTGGGCTTCGGCGACGAAACCCGCCAAATCGCGACCGCGGACATTACACTGCACCAATAACCGTCGCCGCACCGCGTCACGACTGATTTCAACCGGTCCATCCTCCATCACGATGTCGGCTAACTGCGAGAGCGGGATTGGTTTTCCGTTGGGGTCATCGATCTTCAGACTCGACAATCGTTCCGCCGTTTCTCGCCACTCAGGATGCAGCCGCACCTGTAGCGGAAACCGGCGCTGACCCTCAAAAACCTGCCCCACCGACAGGCCACCGACGGTGCTGATCGCATCCAGGACTTCACTCGCGTTGATACCGTAGCGCGCCAGATCGCCGCGACGCACCTTGATCCTCATATAGGACAACCCAGCGATTTGTTGGGCCTGGACGTCAGCGGCTCCTGGAACTTGATGGAGCGCCTTGACGATTTCATCCCCCTTAATCTTCAACGTCTCCAGATCGTCGCCGTACAGACTTAACCCAATGTCGGAGCGCACACCGGCTACCAATTCCTGCACGCGCAGTTCGATGGGCTGCGTAAAACTGAACGCGTTGCCTGGAACGTCTCGTTCCAAGGCTGCCTGCATCGCCTCGACCAAAGCCGCCTTCGTCTGCGTGGGAGGCCAATCCGAGACCGGCATTAATCGCACAAAAATGTCCGTTTGGTAGACACCCATGGGATCGTTTGCAATTTCCGGTCGTCCTGTTTTGGAAACAACGGTCTCCACTTGCGAAAACTCCAGCAAACAACGCTCCATCGCTTTCGTCATCTCGATGGATGTTTCCAATGAGACGCTCGGCAAACGGGTCGCTTGAATGGCGATGTCGCCTTCGTCCAGTTTGGGCACAAACTCCACGCCAAAACCGATTGCTAGTAGCACACTTACGGCGAACGCAGCCAGCGAACCGCTGAACATCCAAACCGGACGTCGCATCGAAAACTGCAGCATTGGCTGATAAGCCTGTTTGACCCATCGAACCAAAAAGGTTTCGCGTTCTTGGATCCGTCGTGCCAGAAAGAGGGACGCCATGACCGGCATCACCGTGACCGACAATACCAACGCTGCGGACAACGCCGTCATAAAAGTAAAAGCCATCGGGCGAAACATCTTGCCTTCCATTCCCTGCAGGCTGAGGATTGGCAAAAAGACGATGATCACGATGATGCCCGCGAACAAGATCGGTTTGGCCACTTCTTTTGCAGACTCGCGAAAGACCCCCTCCGGTACATGGTCCCCACCGAACTTCTGTCGATGACGCGACGCACGCCGGACGCAATTCTCGATCATCACCACCGCGCCATCGACGATCACTCCAAAGTCCACCGCTCCAAGGCTCATCAGATTCGCCGAAACTCCGGCGTAACGCATGGCGATCAGAGCACACATGGCTGACAAAGGGATGGCCGCCGCCACGATCAACCCGGCACGGACATCGCCTAGCAATAGAAACAGCATGATGATGACCAACAGCACTCCCACGCCGATGTTTTCCGCAACGGTGTGAATGGTCTTGTTAACCAATTCGGTGCGATCGTAAAAAGTGTCGATGACGACCCCTTCCGGCAACGTCTTTTGGATCTCGGCGATTTTGTTTTTGACATCTTCGACCACCTGTCGAGAGTTGCCTCCCATCAACATCATCACCATTCCGATCACCGCTTCGCGATCCCCATCACGCGTCACCGCCCCCTGACGTAGCATCGGTGCAAAGCGGACATCCGCAATGTCGGCGATTCGAATGGGCGTACCATTGCGACTGTCCAGCACGATCATCCGGATATCGTCCAGGGAACTGACCAGTCCCTCACCGCGGACAAGCCTCTGTTCCGCACCATGGGCGATATAGCCCCCTCCGGCATTGGCGTTGTTGTCTTCCAATGCTTCGAATACTTGGCTGAGCGAGATGCTGTAATTCTGAAGCTTATTCGGATCGACCTGCACCTCGTACGTTTTCAATTCTCCACCAAACGTGTTGACCTCGATCACACCGGGAACGCTACGAAGCTGGAACGCGATCTGCCAATCCAAAATCGTTCTTAATTCAGCGAGCGAATATTCGGTTCGCGATTCAGCATCCGGGTCAACGCGGACTTCAAACTGATAGATTTCGCTCATGCCCGTCGCGATCGGGCCCAATTCAGGGGTGCCCATGCCCGGCGGAATCGCTTCTCGCGCCTGCAACAAACGCTCATTGATCAGATTGCGAGCCCAGTAAATGTCAGTCCCTTCTTCGAATGCGACCGTGACGGCCGACAGGCCAAATCGACTGATCGAGCGGATCTCTGCGACACGAGGAATGCCGCTCATTGAATTTTCGATCGGAAACGTAATGAATTGCTCGACTTCAACCGGACCGAGTGCCGGAGAATTGGTGAGGATTTGCACTTGGACGTTGGTCAGATCGGGCACCGCGTCAAGCGGAATGGTGATCGCCGCAAAGGCTCCAGTTCCAAGAATGACAAGACACAACAGCATCACGATGAAGCGGTTATTCAGTGACCAATCAATGATGTGATTTACCATCTCTATTCCTCTCCCATCAGGTCGGCCAACATCCGCGACTTTAGCATGAAGCCGCCCTTGGTGACGACAGCCTGGTCGATTTGCACACCATCATGAATCACGACCGCCGACTCATTTGCCGCTCCAATCTGAATGTCATATCGCTTGAACGTCTCGCCCTGTTCATGAACGAACACAAATTTCTGCCCTTCATGTTCCTGAACCGCCGACAGAGGGACTTGGAGCACTTCGTCTTCGGTCGCTCCTGAAAAGGCGACCGTAACGAACATGCCGGGCTTCAGCAGATGCTCGGTGTTTTCGGCGATCGCTCGCATAGAAATCGTGCGAGTCGTCTCGTCCATGATGTCACCGGTATAAAACACGGTGGCTTCAAACTTGCGATCCGGCCAAGCTTCGTTTTCAAAAGTAACCTTACGATCCTCAAGCGAACCGAGCAACGAAACGTGCTCCTCGTAAATGTCCGCGTTCACCCATACGGTCGATAAATCGGCGATGCTCAACAGCATCACATCGGGTCGCACCTGTTCGCTCAACACCACGTCTTTTGTTAATACCGTTCCATCGAACGGAGCTCGAATGGCGTAGTGCGAGATGGTTTCTCCTTGATTCGCTGGATCGATCGCGATCAGTTCGTCGGTCTGGCAGCCTAAAATTCGCAGGCTCGTTTCGGCAACCGCAACCTGGGTCTCGGCCTCCCGAACGGCTTGTGAAGAGAGTAATGTCGAGGTTCTCAGTTCATACTCAATCTGTTCGATCCGCGATTGATAAGTCGCTTGATCGGCATTCCGATTAGCTTCGGCGGTCAGCAATTGTTTTCCTGAAACCGCCCCCGTTCCGGCGATTCCTTCTAAACGTGAGACGTCGGCGGCCGATTTCAGAAATTTGGAATACGCCGCTAGCACCTGTTCGCGATAAACCCCCATTGGTCGATTGCGAAACATGACCTCAATCTTTTCAATTGGCGTATCCTCACGCAGCGCTTTGATAAGCTCTCGCGCGTTTTCCGCGACTTCCGTTTGCAACTGATTTTTCGTTCGAGCCATTTCCAACTGGAGGCGTGCTTGATAAAGCTTCAGTTTGGATTCGCCAATTTCCCGGCTATGGATCACGGCCAATAGCTCTTCCGCCTTGACGGTTTTTCCCAAACTGACCGAAACGCTTTCGACGGCCCCTTCGACCATCGGATAGATGTGTGCGATACGATCTTGGTTTAGCGAAACCTTACCGGTCAGTCGAATCGTTTTGGAAAATTTTGCTGGCCGCAAAGGTTCGATTTCGATTCCCGAACTCGGCCACTGTGATTGCGGCAGTTCGACAAAATCGCTCGAAGCGGATTCCGTCGTTGCATTCGCAACCTCAACGATCGCGGCCGAATCGTCCTCGGTTTGTACGGTCGCGACAGTGGGAGAAGACCAGCGAACATACCAGTGCATGGCGAATGCACCAGCGACGGCCGCGATGGTGCTTACCAACAGCAACGGCCATCGGCCATGAAACCAGGAACTGTGAAGGGTGGTGCTAGGCACCGAACGGGAGACAGGGACTTCAGCGGGAATCATTGGAAGACTCTTGGCAGGAATGAAGAGCGGCGGAAAGCCACGCCAAACGGCGCATCACAAACGCGAGGGACGAGACGTTTTGGGCAGCCCCATTCGGACCAAGTCATCCAGTCAGCTCATCGCGAGCGTCTGAGAAACCGAGGTGCCGGCACTGGCAAAACGCCTAGCCAAGAGTGGCTAACAGCGCATGACCACCAAGAGAGTTGGTGCAGAAGTTCGGTCACTGTGCTGACCGACAAGCTTGGTTGTTCCCGCCAAACGCTTCGAGTTGCTCACACTGGCCGCGTGACCAAGCAAATCGATAGACGTTGTGTCGACGACGGGAATCTGGGGAGTGTAAGAATTGCTTTCGCAAATAGGCACGCAGGCTAACTGTGCGGTTGCATCTTCCGCACGCATACCGAAGCGATCACCCGCAGGCAAAATCCAGTGCAGATGCCAGTCATGCGGTGAGCAAGCGGCAGTCCAGTCGCAATGATGCGTATCGAGATGCCGTGATAACTGAGTCAACCCCGCAGTCGACGAATCGGCACTGGTGTGCACATGCCCAACCGGAATCGGTCCCGGCCACAAAATCACCACCAGCATCCATATCTGGAGCCGCGTTCGCGAAATCGGTGGAAGCAACGGTGGGCACATACGAGAAACGCGGTTGTCCGTTTTGCAGCTAGCAGCCAGGGAACAGCAGGTCGAAAACATAGTCCTACGTTAGGCAGCGACTATTCGGTTGTCAACGCACTAAGCAGGTTTGCAGGAATGATTCCGCGGAACTCTGCTTAGCCGTTTTGGCGATAGCCACGGTTAAATCCAGGAACCGCGGCTATCGCCAAGGCGGCTCATTTAACCGGATGACTCCTGCCTGCCTGCTTAACTACGATGCATCCCGCAAAGCGGCGTTGCCTGCGCCTTGGATCGCTCATTGCTTAGCTGCCTGTTCCAGCATGTTCATGTCGTTGGTGTCGTCTTGATCGCTACCGTCGGGCTCTATCCGTCGGTTCAGGCACAAGAGCCACCCGCGGCTGAAGCGGTGGAAACCGACATGCATGAATTCATGGAGTACGTTTTCCAACCTTCTTTCAAACGCCTTAAGCCCGCCATGGCGACTCAGCCGAACGATAATGCAACTTGGAAAACCATCAAATCCGATAGCCTCATCTTGGCGGAAGCTGGTAATTTGTTGCTCGACCGCCGGCCAAACAAGCAGACTGAGGATTGGGTCAAGCACAGCGTGCAGGTTCGAAACTTCGGTGGCCATCTGTACCGTGCTGCCAAGGCAAAGGATTACGTGGCGGCGCGTAAGCAGTACGCAACCATGATCACTCACTGCAATGCTTGCCACCAACAGTTCGCCGGTGGGGAACATATCCTGACGCCGTAATTTCAGACGCAAGCTGCATCGCACGACCGGCCTCGTCCGATTCCGCACAGAGACAGCCGTCCACTCACCAGCCGACGCGCCTGTACTCAGCGAAAACTCACAGCCGTCATAATCGTTAACGCCCCACCCCACCACGCGATTATCTGGTGCGGTTGTGAGGGCGTTGCGTTCAGTGAGGTTCGAAGCGGACCGATGGATAGAACGGAATGTTTTTTTTATCCGTGCAAGGATGCGTTATGAGAACCCAGGGACCGGCCGGTCGAAATGTGTATCGTCAGCGGCGACTGCTATTACTGGTCGGGCTGGGAATCGCCACAGGATGCCAGTCGCTTGACCCATCGCCCGCTTCCCCATCGCCCGTTTCCCATGTGATTCCTGCCAACGCGTCGACAAAGATCGCCTCACCCGATCAAGTCACTGCTGCAAAGCAGGTGCCGGCGCCGGGCCAGCCCGCCACGCAGGCAGTGGCAGCGGTATCGTATAATGATGCCTTGGCGTTACCTATCGTAGAGGTCGCTTCCTCAGGCATTCCGCAGACCACCGAATCGCTCGCAAGCAGCCCAGCGGTGCAGTCTGCCCCTGCGATGCCGCTAACGCCGATTCCTCAGCCGGTCGTCACGCCTGCGACGATGACCCTGGAGTCGATTGAGGCCATCGCGTTGGGATCGCATCCCGCGATCTCCGAGGCACGAGCCCGCGTGCAAGCGACACGCGGTCAATACCTGCAAGCCGGTTTGCCATTCAACCCGGTGATGCAGTATCAATCGGAAGAGATCGGCAACGACCAGGCTAGCGGCTTGCACTCGGTCACGGTCTCGCAGCAGATCGTGACGGCAAATAAGTTGGGGCTCGCCCAACAAGTCCAGGCTCAGGCTATCCAGCGACAACAAGCCGAACTGCGAATCGCCGAACTACAAGTGCTGACTCGCATCCGTGCGGCGTTTGCGCAAGCGATCGTAGCGCAGCGTCGGGCACAACTTGCCGATCAACTGGTCGAGTTAGCCGAGAAGTCTCTGCAGTCGGTGCAAGCGTTGCTCGATGCGGACGAAGTCTCCAAGATCGCGTTGCTGCAAGCCGACGTCGAAGCCGAACAGGCGCGGATCACTGCGGTAAACGCTGCCATTGAACTGCGGGCTAACCTGCGAACCTTAGCTGCCGCCGCGGGCATTCCCGATCAGCCGTTGGGGCCCCTTGCTGGCGAGCCCGCTGAGCATCTTGTCGATGCACCTTGGGAAACATTAGCCCAAGAGATTGCGGCGACGAGTCCCGAACTGGCAGCCGCCGGTTCGGAATTGGAAAGAGCCCGTTGGGCGCTCCGGCTCGCCTGCGCCCAAATCACACCCAATGTGACAGGCCAGATGGGAGTAGGGTACGACGCCGCTACCGATGACACCTTCGCCGTTGTCGGAATCAGCGTTCCGCTGCCGCTTCGCAATCGCAATCAAGGCAACATCCGCACCGCGCGAGCCAACATCGCCGCCGCGTCCGCCGCGATCGAACGCACGCAACTAAGTCTCGACGGACGACTGGCCGCTGCGGTGGCTCGTTACGAAACCGCACGCAATCGCTACGAACGTTTTCAAAACAGTGTGATTCCGAATGCCGAAGAGACGTTCGAGCTGTCTCGTAAAGCCTTTGAGGCAGGCGAGACCGATTTCTTGCAACTGCTGACTGCGCAGCGCACGCTGTTTACCACGCGGCTAAGCATCCTCGATGCCTTGGCCCAAGCCAACACCGCGATCGCTGAAATCGAAGGACTCCTGGTGACGTTGCCTAATTGAAGTCCACTGGCTGGATGACGGTTTTCATCGCCGGTCCTCGCTGACAGTGTTCACAATGTTTTGTTCTCGCAGGAAATCGAACCCATGCCACGCCATGTCTATGCCATCGCGACCATGGATACTAAAGGCGACGAATTGGCGTTCGTGGCCAACTGCTTGCGAGTGGTTGGTGTTCAGGTTCTAACGGTGGATGTGAGCACCAGCGGTCAAGGCAGCGCTGCCGCCGATGTGACGCGTGAAGAGCTGTTCGGCGAAGCTTGGAATGCAGGCGAAGGTGATCGCGGCACAGCGATCCAAATCATGGGCAATGCATTGACGGAATTCCTATGTCGTGCGGCGGCACAAGACCGCGTTGCAGGGGTGATCGGCATTGGCGGCAGTGGCGGGACCTCGTTGATCACCGCGGCAATGCGTCAACTAAACATCGGTCTCCCAAAACTGATGGTTTCCACCGTTGCCAGCGGAAACACGGTTCCTTACGTCGACTGCCACGACATCACGATGATGCATTCGGTGGTCGACATCGCGGGTTTGAACGCGGTTTCACAGAAAATCCTCGCCAACGCCGCACATGCGATGGCAGGCATGGTGTCTCACACTCCGCCACAACTTCCGATAAGCCCGGTGATCGGAATGACCATGTTTGGCGTCACCACGCCTTGCGTCACCATGGTGCGCAAACATTTCGAATCCGAAGGTTATGACTGCTTGGTTTTTCATGCGACCGGAAGTGGCGGCCGAGCCATGGAAAACCTTGTCGAATCCAAGTTGATCGAAGGGGTGCTCGACATCACCACAACCGAGGTGGCTGACGAAATTGTCGGAGGCGTTTTTCCCGCCGGTCCGGCTCGTTTTGATGCGATGTTACGCCGCGGTATTCCGCTGGTGCTGAGCCTCGGAGCTGTCGACATGGTCAATTTCGGGGCCCTCGATTCGGTGCCGCAGCGATTCCGAAACCGCCGCTTGCATGTCCATAATCCGCAGGTCACGCTCATGCGGACCACGCCCGACGAGAACCGACAAATCGCCAGCTGGATCGCAGACAAACTCAATCGGTCAACAGCCCCGGTATCGCTGGTGATCCCCGAGCAGGGCGTGTCAGCACTCGACGCGCCGGATCAGCC
>CAYZHQ010000037.1:11991-13892 GCA_964477385.1 uncultured Pirellulaceae bacterium | reverse complement strand
AAAGCCGCAAGCGGTCGTCCGATCATCGGCGGAGGTGCCGGAACCGGCATCAGCGCCAAATGCGAGGAAGCCGGCGGCATCGACTTAATCGTGATCTACAACTCCGGTCGCTATCGGATGGCCGGTCGCGGCTCGTTGTCGGGCCTGATGCCCTATGGCAACGCAAACGAAGTGGTCGTCGAAATGGGGCGTGAGGTTTTAACCGCCGTCAAGCAGACGCCCGTGCTGGCGGGTGTCTGTGCGACCGACCCGTTCATGCTGCGGGATCCATTCTTGCAGAATCTCAAGTCGATGGGGTTTGCGGGCATTCAGAACTTCCCCACCGTCGGTCTGATCGATGGCAATTTCCGAGCCAATCTGGAGGAAACAGGCATGGGGTTCGCGGTGGAAGTCGACTGCATTGCGGCGGCGCATCGAGCCGATTTGCTGACCACTCCCTATGCGTTTGATCCATTGCAAGCCGAGCAATTGACCGCTGCGGGTGCCGACATCATCGTGGCTCATATGGGACTAACGACCCATGGAACGATCGGAGCCAAGACCAGCCTCACGCTGGAGGCATGCATCCCACGGATTGCGGGCATCGCCGAGGCCGCGCGCACGGTTCGCAGCGATGTGCTGGTGCTCTGTCATGGAGGTCCGATCGCCATGCCGGAGGACGCTCAGTACGTACTGGATCAGCTGCCAGACGTGGACGGCTTTTACGGCGCGAGCTCGATGGAACGTTTGCCGACGGAAATCGCGATCACCAAACAGGTAAAAGATTTCGTCGATTTGCGTCGCAGCCCGGCCTGAGTCGCAGGGGTATATGTCACACTCGCGAGGCACTTCACCCCCGCGACTAACGCACTTGATGTAGTTCGACTTTGAAATGGAGCGTGGCATTCGGCGGAATACTGCCTGGCGACCCTGCGGCTCCATAGCCAAGTTCGGGCGGGATCTCCAATTCGATCATGCCGCCTTCACTGACCAACTGCAGCCCTTCGGTCCATCCAGGAACCACACTCCCTAACCCAAAGGAAGCTGGCTTGCCTCGCTTATAGGAGCTGTCGAATTCCTCGCCGTCTTCCAACCAGCCCTTGTAGTCGACGTTGACCGAACTGGATGCGGTCGGAAAGTTACCGTTTCCTTTCCGCAGCACGCGATACTTCAGCCCTGACTCTGTCCTTGTGAAATTCGGCGACGCGTCGGCGTCCTCTGGTCCCATCAGGCTACGCATTCCCGGCGATTGGCAACCGAGGACCGACCACATGATCGCCGCAACCAGCAAGCTGCCAGCGTGACTTCTTAAACCAAGCGACATCTCATTTCCTCAACCGATGTGAATTCCGCCTGCCGTTCGGCCAGCTTAGGCTGCTAAGGGACAGGACACGCCGCCAAAGATTAGCCGCCGCAGGCCAATCGATCAAACCGGTATCGAGCAGCGCGTTGCCTACTCTGTCTACGACGGACTTCGTCCGTGGCGATCACCTGCCTTCGCTTAGCGATTCATGCAGGTTCCATCCCGACCACTCGATCCCGTTGCCGTGCGACCGAGTACAATTTACCGTAATCTAACGATTCGCTCATCAACCTCCTGAACTACCAATCCCGGATCTCCCCATGTCCCGTACTCGTCAAACCTCTCGCCGCCATTTTTTGCAAGGCGTCGCCGCTGCTAGCGCTGCCAGCACCCTGCCTCTTGCGGGTTCCCGCGTGTTCGGGGCCCAATCGCCCAACGAACGACCCGTTTTCGCCACCATTGGCCTGCGCAACCAAGGCTGGGCCATCACCAGCAAGACTCTCGGCATGGCCGATTTCGTGGCCCTGGCCGACGTCGATGCGAATGTGCTGGGCGACAACGTGGAGAAAGTGGCCAAACGGCAAAGCCACAAACCGGACGCCTACAAAGACTACCGCAA
>CAYZHQ010000037.1:0-11891 GCA_964477385.1 uncultured Pirellulaceae bacterium | reverse complement strand
GTCGCGTTGGTCAAGCATGGGCGGATCGGCACAGTCAAGAAGGTGACGTGCGGCATCAATGGCATGTCGGCTTCGCCGGTCATTCCCGTCGCGCCCGTCCCCGCGGAACTCGACTGGGATCTGTGGCTCGGTCCTGCGGCCAAAGTTCCCTATCGGGCGCTGCCGGAAATGCGAAAGGGATACGGTGGCGGCGTGCCGCTGTACAGCAATGCTCACTACGCATTTCGCAATTGGCATGAGTATTCCGGCGGGAAGCTGACCGACTGGGGCGCTCATCATGTCGACATCGCCTGCTGGGCACTGGGCGCCGGCGACACGGGGCCAAGCAAGGTCACGCCGCTCGATTTCACTCTGCCAGTGGAATATCGCGACGGGCATCCACTTGTTGACGATCAATACAACGCGGCAACGAAATTCAAGATTCGCGTCGAGATGCCCGGTGACGTCGAGATGATCATTACCAGCGAAGGTGACAATGGGATTCTCTTCGAAGGGACAGAAGGTCGGTTCTTTGTGAACCGTGGCAAGATCACCGGGAAGCCTGTCGAGGACTTGCAGGGTAACCCGCTGCCAGCGGACGCGATCGAGGAAGTTTACGGCGGAAAGGTCAGCCAGAATCACTCGGCAAACTTCATCGAAGCCATGCAGTCGCGCCAGCAGCCGATCTCCGATGTCTGGTCTCATAACCGAATGTTAGAGATCTGCCATCTGTCCAACATCGCCATGCGTTTAGGCCGAGAACTGGCTTGGGATCCCGCCAAACGCGAAATCATCGGTGACGCCCAAGCCAACGCGTTCCTGTCACGCGAAAACCGCAAAGGCTACGAAATCAACATGTAGCCACCCGTTCCCTTCATCCGTTGGTCGCTCGCAAG
The DNA here is from genome assembly GCA_964477385.1 of uncultured Pirellulaceae bacterium. GTDB lineage: Bacteria > Planctomycetota > Planctomycetia > Pirellulales > Pirellulaceae > Roseimaritima. The sequence continues at coordinate 11,016 of CAYZHQ010000037.1, read as the reverse complement.
CCTATCGCTAAGGTTTGTGGGCGCGACGGATGGCAATGGAAAAATCGTCCGCAAAGCCGACTGCTCTGGCAATTGGATCGATACGAGCTTGATGGTATAGCTCCTCCAGCGTTTGTCCGTTGGCTTTCTGGCCCACAAAGCCGTGATCAAAAGCAAAGCTCGCCGAATGCCCCGGCATCGCGATCCTCGGGTTCATCCAGTTGATCCGATCGACGGTTAACGCATAGGTTGCCCGGACAATGCTGTTGGTGCAGTTGTTGGTCAGCGTGTTGTAGAACTCCGGCTCGGTTTCCAGTTTCTGCATTTGCGTTGCAAATTGCGAGAACAGATCCTGAGCTTGCTCGGGAGCCATCTCCAAGCGATATAGGTAGACGCGATCTTGCGGGCGGACGACCGTGCGCGAACCGATCAAATCGCGTTCGTCGCCCACCACATGCATCAGTTCAAATTGGCGATACAAACCCTTGATCGGGCTGAACACCTCCCCTTGTTCACGACGGATCTCGACCGACACACTGAAATACTGTGGGCGATCGAGTTGGTCACGATAACCAAAGCTCAGGAAGGTGTGGGCCATCCCATCGATGACCGAGAAACGCTGGATGATGAACCAGACCGATTCGATGCTGTGCAGGTCAAACGTTCGGTCTTCAAAATGAACGTCGTAGTCGGTCTCGCTGCGGTAGCGACAGGCTCGGAAGTTTTCAATCGTAACGGTATCGTCGTCGATCCGAACGATTGGCAAACGTTGCTGAAGGTCGACCCAGTCGCGTTCGTTTGAAGGCCTGAGTAACAGCGAGACGCAAAATAAAAGGACGGCAGCACCTGCGATCATCCCGCGAATCTGTGAACCGTTGCTTAAGCGCCTAACGCCATAGCCCATTGCTGCGAGGTAACCGATCATCAGCAGGCTGCACAGTGGCGCGGGCAGTAGCGTTAGATAGAGACAAGCACCGATCGACCAGAGAAACGCCAGTCCCGCGCAGACCCAAAGAGTGCCGTTTACCATCGCGAAACCACAACGACGCCCGCGTTTTCCCAGGCTAGCCGTCAGTGCAGCCGCTCTCGAAGTAGACGCCGCTTTGGATGCAGACGCCGCTTTGGATGCAGACGGCTCAGACACGTCTTCTATGGTCAAGGCGCAGGAGATCCAAACGAGGAAACGGGCGGGGGGGGGCGAGTTTAGCTTGGCTTTCAGCCTACAGGTTAAAAAAAAACGGGTTACTAAACCGATTTTGGCCTCCGCTGCCTTGGTTTCCCTTGCCCGGGGGCTGGATGCATCGCTACAATAAGCATCAATGCCCCAAGCAACTTCCGGGGTCCCGCCTTTACTCCATCCTACCTTTCCCATGCGGACACTTGCAATCTTTTGCGCTGTGTCGCTGGCGTTCCTGTGTTTTTTCTCCGATCTGCGTGCAGCGGAAGAGAGCAGGAAAGCTGACGCGACTCCCACACCGGCTTCGGAAAACTCCTGGGGCTCGTCCGGTGCTGCCTTAGTACGATCGCACTGTCTTGATTGTCATAACGACGACAATCAAGAGGCGGAGGTGAATCTCGCTGGATTCGACAAGCCTGACGCCATCGCGGCCAATCCCGAGATGTGGCAGCGAGCGCTCGACATGATCAAGTTCGGCGCCATGCCTCCCGCAGACGCCGAGTCTCTCTCGGATGACCAGCGAGCCACCTTGGCCGATTCTCTCGAAGCGGTTCTGTTCTCGGCCGCTTGCGACCTTGCTCCCAAACCAGGGAAGGTGACTGTCAGGCGCTTGAATCGCGCCGAATACGATAACACCGTCAGCGATTTGTTTGGATTGCCGCTTAGCATCGCGGCGTCGTTTCCCGCCGATGAGGTGGGAGCGGGCTTTGACAACAACGGCGACGTGCTATCGATTCCCCCGATGCTTTTTGAAAAGTACATGGCGGGCGCGGAAGAGGTCGCCAGTCAAGTGATTTTTGATCCCGACAGCGTCCAGCGTGACGAGATCCAACGGGCGGGCGATCAGATTCTCACCGAAGGCGAATCATGGGTCGGGAGTTTCTTTGGTCACTTTCTTCATCAGGACGCCTTCGCTTGGACGGAGGTCGAGGTTCCTTACGATGGCCGTTACCGGTTGGACGTTCGTGGCGGGGCACCGCAACCCGACCAACACGTTCAGGTCGGTGTTTTTGATGCCTCGGGAATCTTGATCGAAGTCTGTGAGTTTGACTACTTCGGCGGTGGCGGTGGAAGCGACCACGAGTCGCTGAAGATGGATCTCAAGCGAGGCAGAAACCGCATTCTGTTTGCGCTGCTCAAACCAGACGCCGAAGCGAAAGCAGGCGAGACAAAACTGGCCAGCGTGGAGCGTCTGAACGAAGAACGTCTCCAAGCCGGTCGTGAGAGGGTCGGCAAGAAGCTCGGCATTGATGGAAAAATCGATGAACAACCGGTCGCCTTTATGGTGCGGAAGCTAAGTGTCAAAGGGCCCGAGGGCACGCCACCGGAATTGATTCCCGTTAGCCATAAAAAGCTACTGCGTCAGTTTCCGTCAAAGCAGCGATCCGCGAAGGATGCGGCCAAAGTCTGCTTAGAAGAGTTCTTGCCACGTGCCTTCCGCAGCCCGGTCGATGATCACACGGTGGATCAATACGCCCGCCTCGCCGAGATGGCTTTCAAAAAAGAGAAGTCGTTCGAGCGAGCGATGCGGGTGACGATCAGCGCAGCGTTGGTGTCGCCTCGGTTTTTGTTTCGCGTCGAGCTGCCTCCGGCCGACGAATCGATTCCCGCCGGAGAGGTCCGACCGCTCACAAACCATCAGTTGGCCAGCCGCTTATCGTATTTTCTGTGGAGCAGCATGCCCGATGCGGAATTGCTGCGTCTGGCGGATGAGGGCAAACTGGACGACGAACAGGAATTGCGGCGGCAGGTTGCCAGGATGCTGGCTGATGAACGTGCCGGTGCGTTGGCGGAGAACTTTGCGGCGCAGTGGTTAGGTTTGCGAAACCTCGATGATTTCGTGCCCGATCCCACCAAGTTTCCACAGTTCGACGAGGATTTACGTACGGCGATGCGTTCGGAAACCCTGCTGCTGTTTGGTGATGTGGTTAAGAACAACGACAGCGTCCTGCGGCTGCTCGATTCGCCAAAGAGTTTCGTCAATGAACGGCTCGCCAAGCATTACGGCATCGGCAACGTTCAGGGGGATGAGTTCCGGCTGGTGGCGGTCCGCGAACGCGGTCGTGCGGGCATTCTGACCCACGCCAGCGTGCTGACTTTAACAAGCAATCCCGGCCGAACCTCGCCCGTCAAGCGTGGCAAATGGGTGCTGGAAAACCTGCTTGGTACACGCCCCCCCGACCCGCCTGCCGGTGTTCCGGAATTAGAAGAAACGACCTCCTCGAATCCAAACGCATCGTTGCGTGAACAGCTGGAACTGCATCGCTCCAATGCCACATGTGCTTCTTGTCACAGCGTGATGGACGACTTGGGATTCGGTTTGGAGAACTTTAACGCGCTGGGCGGCTATCGCGATGACGATGAAGGAAAGCCGATCGATGCTTCGGGCACTCTGCCCGGCGGGCGAAGTTTTAACGGAGCTTTGCCGTTGATCGATCAGTTAAGGAAAACCGAGAGTAAAGCTTTTGTGAATACGATGGCCAATCGTTTGCTGACTTTTGCCATCGGGCGTGAGCTCGTCCCTGCCGATCGGTGCTTTGTTGCCGACATTGTGGCTGCTTCCGCCGAGCACGATTACCGGTTTGTCGATTTGGCGACCGCAGTCGTGCTCAGTAAACCTTTTCGATTTCACACTTTGGAAGAGAAATAACATGTCCATGACCCATCTCAATCGTCGCACACTGTTGCGAGGCGCAGGAGCATTGGTCGGGTTGCCATTGCTTGATGCCATGTCGCCAAATCGCCGGGCGCTCGCTGCATCGGCCGGAACGACTGCCGCCGAGGGGTTGGTGCCGACAAGAATGGCGTGCATCTTCTTTCCCAACGGTGCCATTATGCCCGATTGGAATCCGACGGGTGAAGGTAAGGACTGGCAGTTATCGAAGACCCACAAGCCGCTCGAGGCACACAAGTCCAAATTGAATGTGCTGTCAGGTTTAGCGCTCGATAAAGGTCGCGCCCATGGCGACGGCGCAGGCGATCACGCTCGCTGTTCGGCGACCTTTTTAACGGCCGCCCATCCCGTTAAGACGTCCAGCAACATCTATGTTGGCGTGTCGGTCGATCAAGTTGCCGCGCGGCAACTTGAGGGACAAAACAAACTCAGCTCGATCGAGTTGGGGCTGACCGGAAGTCGCAACGCGGGCAGTTGCGATTCGGGCTACAGTTGTGCCTATTCTTCCAATATCTCGTGGCGAAGTCCGACACAGCCGATGTCCAAAGAGACATCGCCCAAAATGGCTTTCGAGCGATTGTTTGGGTCGGGCGATGCGGCGAGTCGACGTGAACGTGATTTCTATCGCAAGAGCATCCTCGATGTGGTGTCCGGCGATGCGGAACGGTTGCTAAAGCGATCCGGCGGTTCGGACAAGCGAAAGTTGGAGGAGTACTTCAGCTCGGTGCGCGATCTCGAGCAACGCATCGAACGGACCGAAGCCGAAGAGCGGGCTGCAATGCCCGACCTGCAAGTTCCCGAAGGTCGACCAGAGTCGTTCCGCGAGCATGCGCGGCTGATGTATGACATCATGGCACTCGGTTTTCAAACCAACTCCACGCGCATCGCCACGATGATGCTCGATAACGCGGGGGGCGGTCGTGTGTACAAAGAGGTCGGCGTCAATGACGCTCACCATTCACTCAGCCATCACCGCAATCACGCCGACAAGGTCAAAAACCTGTCGACGATCGATCATTACCTGATCGAGCAATTCGCTTATTTCCTCGATAAGCTTGATTCCACATCCGAAGGCGAGGGAACGTTGCTCGATCACAGCATGATCCTATACGGTAGCGGCATCAGCGACGGCAACCGTCACCGGCACGAAGACCTACCGATCGTAATGGCTGGCAGTGCCAATGGGCGTTTCCGAACCGGGGAACATATCGTGATGAAAGAGGAGACACCGATGGCCAACCTCTTCCTCACCATGCTCGATACGATGGGCACGCCAGCCGAATCGATCGGCGATAGTACCGGACGCTTCACCGCCATGGATGCCTAATTCCAAACGTGACCGCTCCCCAGCGGCACAGCCCGATGCAGCGGCCATGCGGCTGCCGGCGGGGCCGCGCGAGTGATGTGCGGTTGTTGTTCTGTGCCGCTGGCCGTGCAACTCTGCTTGCTTCAGGATTCGGCGGCTTGATTCAGAATTAAATTGCTCAGTCCAGATCTTGGCTGGGAGTGATTTGAACGTTGGACACGAAGCAACTGCCGCCACAAATGCCTAGCCGAGCGCCGCGGGCGGCTTGAAACGGGTTATGGATTGTCAATGTGGAGACGGCGTCGTGGTTGAAATAGACTTCGCACAGTTCTTCTTTCACGACCATTTTGACGTGAAACCAGCGGCCCGATTCCCAAGTTGCAGTCGTCTCGCCGGGAAGTAAGCGGAAGTTGATCACCACCGATGCCTCTTCATTGTTCGCCAAAATCGCTTGATGCAATCGCCCAGGTGGATCGGCGGCAAACCTGGGCCACAAATTGAAAAGCACCTGATCAAAGGCGCTGCCATCGGAGGCGCCGTAAAGCCCGATCCCTGGTGCTGATCGTCCAATTGGTGCTAGGTCCAGCTCGATCACCCCGGTTTGGAATGCGACGCCATTGATCGCGGCAAAGGAGTCGGAATGGTTCGTGGTGATCTGCATCGCATCGCGACCGAGATGCTCGGTTTTTTGCAGATTCTGGACGTGCAAACCAATCCATGACTGGCCTTGAAAGTCGAGTCGAGCAGGCGGATCCGCATACGCCCCTTTGCTGAATGCGGCAGCCACCGCGAAGCATGTCAACAGACCCAAAGTTTGTTTAAAAGTAGGCAGTCCGATCATCGGCAAATCCGTTGGGTTGTCGCTAGGTTGATGTGTCTCCACGCCCGCTCGGGGACGCTGCTCTCGCTGCCGGTCCCATTGCCCAGCCACCTCGGCCTCGGTCGCCGATGGGCAAACCAACCAGCCTGGCAAGACTTGACGGAACCATCCGCCTGTAACACTTTGTCAGCGGTGGAGCGGTGCAGAAAAGGCTGGCAAGCAAACCTTTTGCTTCTTTTAACCCGCGTGCGACGCCAGTCGATCGGTCGGCTGCGGACTTTCCTCAAAAAACCGTCGCTAGGCTGGTAGGAAAACCTCCACCAGCCCGTTACCAGCATGAACGGAACCGTTAAGCCGCGCGGCCTAAGGCAGTTCGTCGTCGCTTACGGGACGTGTTAACAGGTGATAGATCGCGGGAATCACCATTAGGGAGAGGAAGGTGCTGGCGATCAAGCCAAAAATAATCGCGAAACAGAGTGGTTCCCACATCGGATCGCTCAGTGCCAACGGAATCAAACCGATCACCGTGGTAATGCTGGTGCTCAAGATGGGACGCAATCGGTCGGCCCCGCCATGTGCCGCGGCTTCCGCCACGCCGTAGCCTCGACGAGCATACCCGTTCATCGTTTCGACCATCACGATGGCGTCGTTGACCACGATGCCTGTCAACGAGATTCCACCAATCATCGCCGTAAAAGAAAACGGCATGTGCAGTACGTAAAAGCCGACGAAGGTGCCGGTTAAAGCGAGAGGAATCGTTAGCAAGATAATGAATGGCTGGGCGAAGGAGCCAAATAACATGACCAAGAGGGCGAAGACCAAAAACAGGGCAACGATCATCGCATAGCCTGCCGAACCAAACGCTTCAGCCGCCTCTTCGGCTTCACCGGCGATGCGGTAACGGTAGCCGCTCGGCCAAGTGGTCTGCAAAGCGTCTAATCGTGGTGTAAGGTCGGCGAGGATTTCCGATGGAAGCCGGGTCTGGTTTTTCGCGGAAACCATAATGCTGCGTTGACCGCCCTGCCGGGTAATCGAAATCGGGCTGGTGCCGATATCGGTTTCCAGAACGGCCATCGCTGGTACGGTGCTGCCATCTTGCTGAAACACACGCATCGAAACCAACTCGGTGAGCCGCGTGGGACCGCCAAGCGCGCCGCGGCGACTGGGCCAAGCAATCCCCAGTCGGATGTCCAGATCCTCCTCGACACCGCCAATTGCAAACTTGCCGATCTCCTGATCACTCATTGCAAACCGGATTTGCGAAGCGAGTTCATCGTGAGTGATATTGTAGAAGTCGAGAGCTTCGCGTTTTGGCCGAAGTTTGATGTCAACCTGCACGTTTCCCAAATTGTCGCGAACATCGACCGCACCTGGTATGGCGCGCAGCGCGGTTTGAACCTGTTGTGACAACTCGCGAAGAGTCCCCATCGAGTCACCGACGATCTCCAATTGAATGGGATCGCCCGCCTCTGGCTTGCCCGTTTCAGCTTGCAAGACGAGCGTTGCGCCGGCGAACCGCGCACTGACGGCAGCCGTCAGTTCCGCCCGCAAGACATCGACATATTTGTAGGCCGCTAGTTCTCGTTCGTCACGCGGAGTAAAACGGCAGGAGAAACCAACCAAGTAGTCGGCCGTTGTCGGGGCCAACGCTTCTCCCAGCGATCCCTGCACCAGGGGACTTTTGCTTCCAACCAATTTGACCACCGTTTCCAAATACGGTCTCGATCGTAAGATCTCTCCCGCAAGGTCGGCACAGCGCTGGGATGTTTCTAGGGATGTGCCGGCGGGCAACTCGATCGTGACCCCCAAGTTCCGGCCGTCTCGCTCGGAATACATCGTGATCGGCAAGGTTGCAAAGGCGGCGGCGGCAACCCCAAACAGCACCATCGCCAAGCTGGTCGTGAACAGCGACACAGCGCGACTCCGCAGCGTGTAACGCTGATTCCATGCCGCGAGCCATTGAGTGGCTCGAATCGACAGACGATCGACGTAGCTGTGCGTGCTATTTGCACCTGCGTGTCGACGCAGCAGAAACCTTGAAAGGGGAACATCGATGGCGATCGCCACGATGAAGCTGCAGATCAGACAGGCAATGGTGGTGATCGGAAGAATCCGTATGAATTTCCCTGATGTTCCAGAGATCATGATCAATGGAGCAAGCGCCAAGATGGTTGTCATTTGACCCGCGAACGCTGGTAATGCGAACCGTCGAAGAGTCCACATCGCCGAGCGTGAGTAGGAAAGGCGGGCGACATAAAAGCCTTCATGCATCCCTTCCATCATCAGAATAAAAACGTCGACCAACAGTCCCAACGCCAAGACCATGCCGATGAGCACCATCTCGTTCAGCGTGTAGCCGAACATCCAGATCAGCGTCAGAGCGCCCAAAAAAGTGACCGGGATCGACAACCCAGCGATGAGTGCCTCCCGCCAGGACAACATGATCAGCAACACAAAAAAGACGCCGAGCATGGCTTGCCAACCATTGGTGAACAGGCGCAACAGCGATTCTTCGATTTGCTCCGACTGATCGGTCGTAACGCGCACCTGCAGATTGAATGGCCATTCGGGGGTTGTCTGAGCGGCGGTGATGGCCTGTTTCGCATTTTCGATAGCGATCAACGCATCGGAGGCGGGAACTTTCGTCAACGACATTTCGATACTACGTTTGAAAGGCTGCCCTTCGTTGCTTAAAAACGCCCGCGACTCCTCCCGTTCCAAGTCGCGGCGCACATCGGCAATCTCTGCCAACCGGACAACTCGACCGCCGCGGCCCAAGCGATCAATTGGTAGGTTTCGCAGATCAGCAATATCGCGAAAGCGACCGTATAACCGAAAGGCACCGCCAAGTTGCTCGCTTTCAATGTCGCCCCACGGCACGTCACGGTTGGCGGCTTGGATCCGGTCGCGCACCTGGGTCGGAGCGATCCCGAGTGCAATCAGCCGCTCGGGTAACAATTGAACGCGAACGACCTCCTCACGTTGGCCGCCGATTTTCACTTCGTTGACGCCTGCGACCTTCTCCAATCGGTTTTCCAGGTCTTCCGCCGTACGGCTGAGGATGGCCATGTCAACATCACCGTACAGCACCAAGGTGAGCATGGGCCGATCATCGACGGAGACCTGATTTACCCTCGGTTTTTCTGCCTCGCGTGGCAATTCCGCCTCTGCGTCGTCGATCTTCGATCGCAGCAGCTGCATTGATTCCGCAATGTCTGCGGTCGCAACGAATTCCACAGCGATCAAAGAATACGAATCAAAAGAAGCACTCCGGTATTGCTTCAGTCCTTTCAGTGATGACAGTTCATTTTCGATTTTGTCAGTGACTTCCTGTTCGATCGTTTGCGGATCCGCGCCCGGCCAATAAGTCGAAACGGTCGCCTGGGGGATCTCTAGGTCGGGCAAGGACTCCTTAACCAGCGAACCATAGGCCAGGATGCCTCCGACGATGAACAAGGTCAACAGCAGCATGCCGACCACCGGGCGGAGGATGAAGAACCGTTCCCAAGCTGTTGCTTCAATGGTTTCCGGAGCTAGTTTTTCCTCGGTCATCTTGTCTGCTTGGATAGGGAGCGAGCCATTGCCAAGGGAGTTTTGGGCAACGGTCTATTGATCGATCGGTCGCACCGGGGTTCCGTCCACTAACTTGTAACGTCCCGTTGTGACCAGTTGCTCGCCGGCTTTCACACCACTGGCGATCTCACGTCGTGCGAGTCCGGCAATTCCAAAGCGAATGGGCCGGCGCTCGACGGTACGGCTGTCCGGTTGGTAAACGAACACGTAGGGCTGGTTTTCTTCATACAGAAACGCATCAAGTGGAGCGACCACGGCGTCTTCCTCTTGAACTGTGGCAATCCAACAGGTCACGAACATCCCATCGCGCAACATCGAGACGTCGCCGGTGGTGCGAATTTTTACTTGAACGCTACGTCCACCTGGGTTGATGGCAGGATTAACCGCAAACACCACTGCGTTGGCTTTCCAGTCGACATCGTTTGGCAATGTTCTTTCTGGCGATGCGTCAGCGGCCAGTCCTTCAAGTGTTTGGATCACGGCGGCTTGAGCGGTTCCTCCAGGCAGCACGATCACGTTCTGCCCCACTTCGATACGCCGCGCATCGAACGACGGAATGTCTACGATGATTTCGTACTGCGAGGGATCGATGACCACGATCGGAATGGTTTCCAAAGCTTCAGATTCGTTGGCGGTTTTCACAAAACTTTGCGTGAAGTAGTAGCCCTCTTCGATGTTGAGGTAAGCCACGATGCCATCGATTGGCGAACGGATTTCGGCGTTTTCCAACGCCAGTTCAGATTGTTTCAGACGAGCTTCGGTGACCGCAATGCTCGCAGTCGTGGCACGAGCCCGTGCTTTGGCTGCTTCCAAGGCCGAGGCAGCGTTATCCATCGCCGCCTGCGCCTCTTCCAGTTCCACTCGTGATACGGCGTTTTGCTGAAATAGCTGCTGGATCCGTTCAAACTGACGGCTTGCCAATTCCGCAGAGGTGCTGGCTTGCGCGGTATCTGCCGCGGCCGCTTCCACCTGCTTGCGCGCCTCTTCGATCGATGCCAGCGCGGCATCGACATCGGAGCGAAACGTTCGTTGATCCAATGATGCCAACAATTCGCCCGCCTCGACCGTGACGCCCGGCTTTTCCGGACCGACGAAGGTGACTCGCCCCGTCGCTTCGAATGTCAGGTACTCGCGTCGCACGCTGCGTGCGGTGCCTTCGGCAAACACCCAAGCTTGAATCGGTTGCCGCTGGGCTTCCACTAAAGCGACGGAAAGTGGAGGGGGACCAAGCGATGCCGGAACGGCATCGCTCGCCTCTTGCTCGCTCGGATGCAGCTCCACGCCCGGCCGGACGGCTAACCACCACAGGAGCGACAGCCCCAACAGCCCCAGAGCCACAATGCTCCCCCAACGAATCGAGAAGGGAAGTTTGAAACGTTTCACAACACCTCTTTCATGTTGCACTTAGCAATGAGCGATAAATAAGTGTCGGGAAATAAGTGTCGGGTACCTTTTGTGCGAAGCACCCGAAGGGCGAGTTCCTCGCA
>CAYZHQ010000036.1:23302-48947 GCA_964477385.1 uncultured Pirellulaceae bacterium | reverse complement strand
GAATACCGAGTCGCCGCATGATACGATGCCCAAAAAGCGCAACTTCAAAACGCGTAAGCGAGGGATCCCCGATAAATCCCTCGCTCACGCATCGGGCTACCAAAAGCAGCCTGCTAAACAAGGCATTGAAGCAAGTCCAATCCGCGAAGACCGTTGCGGCGTCCCTAGTCATTCACGTGAATAATCCGGGCTAGCGCCTGAGGTTCAGGGCCAACGGCTAGCCTGGGCTGCTATAAATTGGGGGGGCTGGCGAATTGGAAGTGCGCAGGATGGGCTTGCTTCAATGGCGAAGCCATGGCAGGTCGTAGCCACGGACGTGAGTCCGTGGTGCCAAGCAGGATGGAAGCGTAAGTCGCGAAGCGACGGCAGGAATCGTCGCGTTGCGTTTGGGAAAATGCCCCACGGCTAGCGTCTGAGGTTCACAGGCCCACGGCTAGCGCCTGAGGTTCACGGCCCACGGCTAGCCTGGGCTTTGAAAAGGCGTGGGAAACGAACCGTGAACCTGGTTTGGGGACGGTGATTCGCCGCCCTTGGGTTTCAAAAGCGTGTAGAATAGCGTAACGATTATCTTGCCCGGAGATGCTCTCCGTCAAAGGCTTTCTATTTACGAGGAAACGATGCCAAAACCCCATGCCGATCGCCGGTCCTTCCTGAAAACGACCGCCGCGGTGACTGCCGCCACGTCGGTCCCCTACTTCTTCTCCCAGCCCAAGACTTTGGCTGATGAAACCCAGTCCAAGAACGATCGCATTCCGATCGGCTTGATCGGTGCCGGCGGGATGGGCTCGGGCAATATGCGTTCCGCCTCGAAATGGGTCGATGTGGTGGCGATTGCCGATGCCGATCAAAACCGGCTGCAATCAGCGAATAAACAACTCAGTGGTGGCAAGGCCGATCTGTATGCCGACTATCGCGAAATTCTGGACCGCGACGACATCAAGGTGCTGCACATCGCGACGCCCGATCATTGGCACACCAAGCCGCTGATCGAAGCGATGCTGGCGGGCAAGGATGTGTACTGCGAAAAACCGCTGACGTTGACGATCGACGAAGGCAAACAGATTCGCAAAGTCCAAAAAGAAACGGGCCGCATCGTGCAAGTCGGCACGCAGCAGCGAAGCACGTTCAATCTGTTTGTCAAAGCCATGGCGTTGGTCAACGAAGGGCGATTGGGCAAAATCCAACGGGTTCAGGCGGCGATCGGCGGCGCACCGACCAGTCCCGCGATTCCCGTCGCGGAGATCCCCGACGGGCTGGATTGGGATCGCTGGTTAGGGCCTGCCCCTAAGGTCGACTATCGACGCGAAGGTCGGGCGACGAACTGTCACTACGAATTCCGCTGGTGGTATGAGTACAGTGGCGGAAAACTGACCGACTGGGGGGCGCATCATGTCGATATCGCGAAGTGGGCGCTGGAGCTGAACGGTCAGACCGGCGGACCGCTGACGATCGGTGGCGAAGTCAAACACCCGGTGGAGTTTGACGAAAATGGGTACCCAAAGCAAAACGATCGCTACAACACGGCAACCGCTTTCAAGTTCGACGTGGCGTTCCCCGGCGGAACGCAGATGGTCATTCGCAACGACACCGACAACGGCGTTTTGATCGAAGGCGACAAGGGACGCATTTTTGTCAATCGCGGCAAATTGGTCGGCGCTCCTGTGGATGCGTTGAAAGACAACCCGCTGCCCGAAGACGCCATTCAAAAGGTCTACAAAGGCTTGCCGATGGAAGGCAACGAGCGGCGTGCCCACTGGGCCTGCTTCCTGAATTGCCACAAGTCGGGACAGGAGCCGATCTCGGATGTGCATTCTCACATGCGGATGCTGAACATTTGCCATCTGGCGGGCATCTCGGCTCGACTGGGCGGACGCACGCTCAAGTGGGACGATGCCAACGAACAGATCGTCGGCGACGAGCAGGCCAACGGATTCGTCGGCCGTACCTATCGCGAAGGCTACGAAATCCAAATGTAGTCGCCTCTCCGCAAGCCGATCGGCAACATTCACAATGTCGCTCGGCAGGAATGCTTTCCAAACAAAACGCTCCGCACTTTGTCGCGGGGCGTTTTTTATTGGTGTTCAAGTAGCTCATAATGAACGCATTGATCAATCGACCGCGTTGGAGACCGACCGTGATGAGGACTTTACTTGCTTCCACTGCAGCGAACTCGCTGCGATGCGTGCTTCGCCGTGGCCCTCTACGCTGCCAAGCCGGCCCAGCGGCTTGCCGAACCGATTGGCGGTTGCCGCTGCTGGTTCTGCTCTGTCTGTGTGCGAGCACGGGGCGTCTGCCGGCCCAGGAGACTCCGGCGGTGCCCGACGGTTTGGTGGTTGCCGCGGCGATGGAGCAGTCGATCATCGCGGCGATCGAAAAAGCGGCCCCCTCGGTGGTCGCCATCGCGCGGGTTCCCAAAGCGGGAGCGGTCGACGTGGCGCAGGAATTTCAGTTCAACGTTCCCACGCTGGCGGAACCGGCCATCGATCCCACCGATCCCAGTTACGTGCCGCTGCATTTTGCTTCGGGGGTGATTCTGTCTTCCGATGGGCTGATTTTGACCTGTTACCACGCGCTCGATGACCCTCGTCAAAACGACTATTACGTCTGGTGGAAGGGCAAGAATGCGAAAGCGACGGTCGGGCGCGCGTTGGCGAAAGTCCAGGCCGGCGATCCTTGGACCGATCTGGCGGTCTTGAAAATCGAAGCGACCGGTTTGCCCGAGATGCCGATGGGGGATGCACGGGAACTGCGGCGCGGCAGTGCGGTGATTTCGCTGGGTAACCCGTATGCGACGGCCCGCGATGGCGAGCCGAGTGCAAGCTGGGGAATTGTCTCGAACCTGCAACGTGCCGCCGTCCCCAATGAACCTCAGCCTGACCAGTTGCTGCAAGATCGGCAGTCGCTCGCCGAGTTCGGGACGCTGATTCAGACCGATGCCAAGCTGAACCTGGGCAGCAGTGGTGGTGCGTTGATCAATCTTCGTGGCCAAATGGTCGGGCTGACCACCTCGCTCGCTTCGGTCGCCGGCTACGATCAAGCGGCCGGCTACGCGATTCCGATCGACGGCCCCACGCTGAAGATCATCGAAAGTTTACGCGCCGGCCGTCAGCCTGCGTTTGGCTTCCTGGGGGTCGAGCCCACCGATAGCCCGACCGGTCGTGGCGCCCAAGTCGCCAGGGTCGTTCCCGGTCTGCCGGGCGAGCAGGCGGGTTTGCTGGCCGGCGACGTGATTTATTCGGTCGCCGGGGTACCGACCAACGGAGCCCAGGCACTGTTTCGAGAACTGAGCCGCCAGCCGGCGAACTCCGAGGTGGAAATCTTGGTCGCTCGCTTTCGCCTCGGTGCCGCGCAGCGGGAAAAGATGACCGTGCAGCTAGGCAAAAAACAGCTCAGTCTGGCCAAGCCGTCTTACAGTGCGGTGCCCGAGCCGACTTGGCGGGGTTTGCAAGTCGACTGGGCCACCGCCCTGCCGCCGCTGCAATTGCTGTCCTCTCGCCGAAGTGGCAACGCCGAAGTGGCGATCCTGCGGGTCGATCCCGACACCCCCGCCTGGCAAGCTGGCTTGCGGCCAGGCCAATATGTCCTGCGAGTCAACCAGCAACCGATTTCGCGGCCCGAGCAGTTCTATGAATCGGTGGCGGACGACGCGGCGGAGGTCTCCTTGGAGATCATTTCCAACTCGGGACGACCGCAACGAGTCGTCGTGTCACCGGCAAAGCCAGATTAGCGGCCGGCAGCGATCTTCTTCCCCTACTCGCCTCGGGGTAGGCTGGGGTATCATTCGACATTCTGAACCCACTGAATTCTGATCCGACGGCGAGCGATGAAGACTGACGAACTGCGTGAAAAATACCTCGAATTCTTCGAATCCAAGGGCTGCACGCGCCAAGCTAGCGATGTGTTGGTGCCGACATGGGACCCATCGGTGCTATTCACACCGGCTGGGATGAACCCCTTCAAAGACCACTTTTTGGGCAAGGTGAAGCTCGATTTCACGCGGGCGACAACTTGTCAAAAATGTCTTCGAACCGGCGACATCGACAACGTGGGGCGGACGGCGTTTCACCACACCTTCTTCGAGATGCTCGGTAATTTCAGCTTTGGAGATTACTTCAAGCGGGACGCCATTCACTGGGCGTGGGAGTTCTTGACCGATAAGAAGTGGCTGGGCATCGCCAAAGAACGCTTGTCGGTGACGGTTTATAAGGATGACGACGAAGCGTTCGCGATTTGGAACGATGAAATCGGCTTGCCGGCCTCGCGTATCGCACGGATGGAAGAAGACGAAAATTTCTGGCCCGCCAGCGCTCCCAGCCAAGGCCCCGATGGCGTCTGCGGGCCGTGCAGCGAGATCTACTACGAACTGGAAGACGGCAACAGCGTCGAGATTTGGAACCTCGTTTTCACCCAGTTCAATCGCGTCGGCGATCCACCAGACAATCTTCGCCCGCTGCCCAGCAAGAACATCGATACCGGAATGGGGCTGGAACGAACTGCCAGCGTGCTGCAAGGAGTCCCGACGAACTTCCACATCGATAGCCTGCTGCCGATCGTCAAGGCAGCGGCCGAAGTGGTCGGGGTCCCCTACGATTACGCCGGCGACAATGGACGACGTCTGCGACGCATCACCGACCATGTGCGGGCCAGCACCTTTGCCGTGCACGAGAACGTCTATCCCGGTGCCAACGGCGCAAAGTACGTGATTCGGCGCCTGATTCGTCGTGCGGTCCTCGATGGTCACCAGATGGGCCTGCGTGATCCGTTTCTGTTCCAGTTGGTCGGCGCGGTGACCGATGCGATGGCCAAACCCTATCCGGAATTGAAAGAGACCGCCGAACGGGTGCAGGGTGTCATCCGCCGTGAGGAAGAAGCTTTCTTTGGAACGATCGACGCGGGCCTCGATCGCATTCACCGGATGTTCGACGCGATGCGATCGGAAAATCGTGGGATGATCGATGGTGGCCAAGCAGCCGACCTGTACCAAACCTATGGGGTCCCGCCGGAACTGCTGCAAACCTTAGCGGCCGAACAAAACTACACATTTGACTGGGCCGGATATCAAGACGCGATGGAAGAGCACGCTGGAGTCAGCGGTGCCGGGCAACGCGAACTGTTCCAAACCGGACCGCTGGAAACGCTCAAGGAAGCCCTCCGCGAAACCCGCTTTGTCGGCTACGAACAGACCACCGCCGAGGTCACGGTCAAAGGGATCATCACCGGCGATGGCAGTGGCAAAGAGGACGACGGGCAATTGCTCAGCCACGTCACCGGTAGCAACGATCAGGCGATCCGCGTGGTGCTGGACCATTCGCCTTTTTATGGGGAATCGGGCGGTCAAGTTGGCGACACCGGACGCATCTATAACGACGATTTTGAATTCACTGTCAGCGACACGCAAAAGCACGCCGGCCTGTTGGTCCACCTGGGTCACCTCACGCGGGGCGAAATGCGAGAAAGCGCCGTAGCGACTGCGGAAGTGGATCTGCAACGCCGCAACGCGATCGCGCGGGCGCACTCGGCAACCCACATTTTGCACTTCGCTTTGCAGAAAAACATCGGTGGCCATGCACAGCAACAGGGCAGCAAGGTCGACGCCGATTGGCTGCGATTCGACTTCACCAATCAAGAAGCTCTCGACGAAGAAACCTTGGTGCGTGTCGAGCACGATGTGAACGAGCGGGTGGCCGCGGCGATGCCGATTCACTGGGAAACCTTGCCGCTGGTCGAAGCTCGCAAGACCGGAGCGATGATGCTGTTCGGTGAAAAGTATCCCGACCCGGTGCGGATGGTTTCGATGGGGGATTTCAGCCGTGAATTGTGCGGCGGCACCCACCTGACCCAAACCAGCGCGGTCGAAGCGTTCACCGTGGTGGCCGAGGAAAGTGTCTCCGCTGGGACTCGCCGCGTGGTGGCGCTGACGGGACAGCGCGCCGCTGAGCATCGGCTCGAGACACAGCAGGTGTTGCAGCAGATCGTCGAAATGCTCGGCTGCTCGGTCGATAAAGCGGCCGAACGAGCCGGCAAGTTGATGGACGAAGTTCGGACGTTGAAAAAGGACCTGAATGCGGGCCGCGAAAGCAAGCTCGAGCTGATGCCGATCACGCCGACCGCCGCCAGCGACTTGAGCGATCAAGACTACGCTGCGGTGCGCGCCACGGTCCGCGAAATCGCTCGTCGCCTGAACGTCGCACCGCAAGAGGCCCCGAGCCGTCTCGCTGCGTTGATCGATGATCGTCAGCGGTTGGTCAAAGAAATCAAACAAGCCGCTAGTGGCGAAAAGATTTCCGCCGCTGAACTGCTCGAACAAGCTCAGGCGGTGGGCGACGCGCTGCTGATCGTACGAGAAACCTCGGGGGCAAACCCCAATCAGATGCGAGGCTGGATCGATCAGGTCCGCAAGCAGAGTAAGCAGCCGGTCGCCATTCTGCTGGCCACTGTGCAGGGCGATAAGGTGTTGCTGGTCGGCGGTTTGAGCAAGGCGTTGGTGCAGCGCGGAATCAAAGCGGGTGACTGGGTCGGCAAGGCGGCGGAAATGGTCGGCGGCGGTGGAGGTGGACGCCCCGATCTCGCTCAGGCCGGTGGCAAGGAACCGGAGAAATTACCCGCCGCCTTGGAAGTCGCCGCAGCCGACATGCAAACCCGGTTGAGCTAGCCTGCGTTTCACCAGCCATTTTTAACGCAGCGGTCGCTGCCCAAACGACGCTCGCATTCGGTTGAGGTAATCGAGCGCCGGGGGATAGCTGCGCAGCAGACGAAGCAACTGGCTGGCCGTTGTTCGCCAAGCTTTGGCAACCGCCTGCAAGTCGCCCTCGGCCGCCCACGCATCGTCCAGCACCAGCGAAAACACCGCCGGTCGGTCGGCGTTGCGTTCAGCCACCCACACCTGCCGGCCGGCGTGTCGCTGACGCAGTTCTGTTTCAGCATCACCGGTTACCTCTCGGCAACGGACCACCACCGCGAGTGTCATCCGCAGCCGCATCATCGCTTGCTCGCGATTCTTGGCTTGGCTGCGGCTTTCCGAGGCTTCCGCCAGCACTTCGGTCGGTTGGTGTAGCAGCACCACCGCCGTTGAAGTCTTGTTGCGATGTTGGCCACCGGGACCGGTCCGGCGCGTCATGGTCAGCTTACAGTCGGCATCAAGCCGTTTGATCGGAAGGCGGCTCGGGTGCGGAGCGGGGACCTCACGAAGCCAATCGAACGGCGCGGCGGACTGGTCGTCATTAGCCGACATCGAAGAACTCCCGCAGCCACCGCCATGCGCGACCGGCCAACGATTGCTCGGGGGATTTCAGCCTCGCCGTTGCCGATGCGCCGATCCGCCATCGTACATCGGGATCCGAAGGCACGCGGCAAGCCACTTGGAACTTGGTGTGAGTGCCGGTCAAGGCTTGTGACGTGCGGTTGTCGGTCGAAATCGATGCGACCTGCAAGGTTAGCACTTGCGTCGGCGATTGGTCGCAGCGAACGCGGATCGCATCGCCAACTTGCACGTAGGGACGTTTGTCCGCGTCGACCTGAAGGATCACCTCACGTTCGGTTGGATCGCCGATCCGACACCAACAGCCATCGACTCGGCCGGTGCCGCCCACCGACCAGTGCAACGAGCGGGTGAAACGCGCCGCCGCCAACGGATCGGCCAGCGGCACGGACTGCTCCTGCGGCATCGGATCGCTGGGGTGCAAGACATGGCCTTGCACCGGAGAATTGACTCGCAGCGATGCTAGGCGTTTGCTAAGTGTTTCCGCGCGCGCGTTCATGCTTTCCAACGCGGCGACTTGGCTGTCCCACTGTGCTAATAAGTTGGTCTGGTCAATTGCCCGCCGTCGCATCGCATCGGTTTGAGTTTGCAACGCTTGCCGCTTTCCTGACAACTCCGTCGCCTGTAGTTTCAAATCCAGGTTTTCGAGTTGTAGCAGGGGCTGGCCAGCGACAACGAAGTCTCCGTAATCAGCCATCACATCCGCGATCCGGCCTTGGGCGGGTAGATAGACCGGGACCGCGTCGGCCACTTCGACGATCCCTACGGCCTGGAATCCGCTCGGAAACGGATAGAAAAACAGGCTGGTGACCAACACGATAACCGCCACGACCAAGCCGGTGCGGCGTGGCCAACCGACATCTCGCCAAGGTCCAGCCCCTCGCACCGTAGCCCACAATCGACGCGCGGTCTGTAACGGAATCGCCAACACTAACAGCGAAGCCACGGCGATGCCCAACGGTCGCAAGGCCAACGCGTCGGCCAGTCCAATCAGCCACGCAGCAATCACCAACATGATGAATACTCGGTAAACCTTGGCTGCCACAAAGTACGCAGACAGCCACGCGTTGCGAGTCGACCACCGCGCCACCGTTCGGTACCGATTGCCGGCGAGCCGTCGCATGACCACTGCCGAGAACGCGTCGGCGGCTTCCTGGCGTAAGTTGGTGCTGCCGCAAAGATCGGCCAAGATGTAGTAGCCGTCGTAACGCATCAATGGATTCAGATTAAACAGAAACGTGCTGGCGCCACACACGATCATTACATTCATCGCGGCAAAATGCACCGTGCCGGGAGAGGTAAACCACCAGATCGCCAAAGCCACC
Source organism: uncultured Pirellulaceae bacterium (assembly GCA_964477385.1). Taxonomy (GTDB): domain Bacteria; phylum Planctomycetota; class Planctomycetia; order Pirellulales; family Pirellulaceae; genus Roseimaritima. Next base: position 40,364 of record CAYZHQ010000036.1, on the reverse strand, counting down.
GCCGCCATGATCCATTCAACATAAACTCCCGCCAGCATGATGGCGATTCGCCGAAACTTGGACGGCAGACGCCAACTATCACTCACGTCGCAGTACGGGCAAGGCGCACCGCACAGCAACAGCACCCCGATCGCTCCCGGACGAGCTCCCATGCGATGGCAGACCGTGGCGTGGGCTAACTCGTGGATCAACTTGGTCAGCACCAAGGTCGCCAGCAGCAATGGCGCGTTGGCGGCCGAGAAAAACTGTTGCAAGCCTGGTAGATTGGCATGAAACCGTTCCCAGTAAACGGGAATCGCCAACAATGCGACCCCCATCATGGTGCACCAACCGAGCACCGCCACCGGTCCAAACAACCAATCGGAACGGCGCGCCAGCCAAGCGGCCACCGGAGCCGAGGTTAGTCCTGGCAAGCGGATCGAAAGCAGCTTCACCGGGTGCCAATGTGCGCCGCGGGTGTCGGTGCGTGAACGTAACAGACCCGCCGCGTTTGCACTGGCCAATAGCTGAGGATCACAGGCGGACGGCGCAGCGGCCAGTTGCTCCAACGGTTCGCGGTCGATCCTTGCAAAGCTGTTTCGCAGCGGATCAAGCAGCAGCACCTGAGACGACGCCTGCCGCTCGCTTGCGTCAGCGCCCGGCAACCACTGCAGGTCTCGGCGGAGGTGCGGGACGGCAGGCATCGTTAGCGGACTCCTGGCCCGGTCGGAAGGAGAGACGTTCGCGAGGCTGCTTGACGATCTGGGTGCACCGTCATCGTGACGTCGGTGCCCGGCAGTAGCCGCCATTGCTCGCCATCAAGAACATTTTGAATTTCAGCGTGCAGGCGATAACGCCCACCGGCCAGCAATTCGGGATCGACCGAGGTTACCACGCCGCGGAGTGAACGCTCCACACCTGCTTCTTGCCAACGAACCGTAACGGCTTGACCCGCACACCATCGCGGTGGCAGTCGCTCGACCGACAGCAAACAATGGGCGTGCAGCCGATCGAGTCTCGCCACGCGCGCCACTGCCTCGCCCATGTTGATCCATTCGCCCGTTTGACGATGCACTTCCAGCACCACGCCCGGCAGCGGACTGCGGATAATCAACCGAGAGGCTTGCTGCTCCAGCATCTGTAAATCGGCCAGTCGTAAGTCGATTTCGACCTGTGCCAAACGTCTTTGTTTGCGTTCTCGTTCCACCTCCAGTTCCGCCCGTTTGACCGCCAGTCGCAGCTTACGCAATGTCGACAAAGGGACCGCTCCGGCGGCATTGTCATAGATCGAACGACTGGCATCGAGTTCGGCAGTCGCTTCGGCAAACGCTGTCTGCGCGTATTGCAATTCCAAGTCGTCGGCTAATTTTTCATCCGCCGCTTTCTTTTGAAGCAACGCAATCCGTTTTTGAATCAGCAACCGCTCGTCGCTTTGCCGAGCCAACGTTTGTTCGGCTTCCACCAATTGATTTTGGCGGACCATCACGTCGGCCAACACGCCCGCTTCGACCGCCGGCACATCGACCTCTTCCCCAAATCGAATCACACAGTCGTCGACTTCGATGCTGTGCGTGGGGCGGTTCCCTGCACTCGCCCGGGAATCCGATTGTGCCGTCGCATCACCGGTGATCCACCACCAGGCCGATGCGGCGATCAGCAGGCAGACGAGGGTTCCATGTTCACGCATCGCGGGGCTCCCTTAAAAGTACATGCTGACCGCGCCGCGGACAGTCCGAATAAAATCTTGAAAAGCAACCATCGCCAACGGCCGTTTGCCACAGTCGATGGCGACGGTTGCCGGCGTGCCGGTTTGAATCGGAGGCAGCCCCGCGGAAGGGAGCGCGAACAGCGTGCGCGCGACCGGCCCCTCATCGGCTTGGACGGTAAGCGACGGACCGATGTCGACCAGTTTGCCGGCGAAAGATTGCTCTGGGTGCGAGCGGAGCACGATGTTGGCACTCAGGTGCAAGGTGGCGTCTGTGTCGTCCGGCGAAGAGTCGGCCCGTGCGGCTCGCAGCACATGATCCAGACGCGACTGCGGCACAAATGCTTCAACGTGCCAGCCAAGCCTGGGTTCGATGATGCTCAGCAAGGTCTGGCCGGCCGCTACCGGTCGTCCACGCAACGACCGCTCAATCTGCCAGCCATCCACCACGCCCGCCCGGTCACTGCGAAGCGTCAGTCGCTCACGCTGCTCCATTAGAATCGCCAGTTGACGATCGAGCGACGCCAATTGCTGGTCGATCACTCGTTGTTCGGATTGCAGACGAGCCTGATCCTCGCGGCGACGCTGTGATGAACCGGCTAAAGAGCTGCTTAATTCCGCCGAACGCTCGACCAGCACGGCACGTTGCCCGATCAGCACTTCCTCTTTTTCTTCCAAGACTCGATCGGTAATCGTCAACAGTTCTTGGCCAGGCGATACCGGTTGGCCATGCCGCACGAAGATTTCCGCTACCACACCGTCGCTCGGAGCATACAAGAACTGCGATCCGATGGCCGACAACTCAGCCCGCGCGGTCACGATCATCGGCACTGGAATCGCCGCCACCGCGGTGAGCACGCATGCGAGCAGCAGCCAGCCGATGGTTCGCCACCGATAGGTCGAGGCATCGCCCCAAGCTGGCAGCAGCGCCGCTGCTCGTGCCCAGGGGATGCGGGCATGGGATTCTGAATTATTGAGCGCCGCGGCAGCGTGCTTGGCAAAATATTGCAAGTCGCTGCGTTGTTGGTCGTCCCAGAAACGCGGGGTGCGGTGTTGGAAAACGAAACAGTGACCCGACGTGTCCGGCAGCGGAAGGACCACCTCGCAGTGCAATGCATCGTCATCGTCTGGTGGATCCGCGGTCGGCGGGAGGATTTCCGATGCTGAAAACCAACCGGCAGGAACCGCGCCCGCGGAAGCATGTTCCGCCGCTGAGCGCCGAATCTCGGCCGCCTCGGGGGTTTGTGGATCGAATGCATCGATATGGCTGACGGCGACGAGTCGCGTCTTGGATGCTTGCACGCGGCAGAGGCTCACGCGGTCGACGTCAAACACCTCCGCCGCGGCGTCCACGACCTGAGTTGCCGTCGTCTGGCGGTCGAGGGACCGATGGAGGCTCGGGAGGATTGCTGAGAGTGCATTCCAGCGGGTTTGGGCTCGCTGGCCGCTTCGGATCCGGTGCAACCGCAGGTAGTCTCCTGCCAAGTCGGCCATCTGAGCGGCGAATCGCAAGTAACCTCGCTGCGTGGCGGGGCCACCGTCGCGTTCGAGAAAGACTTCCAACAAATACTCGGCAGGTTCCCCATCGGACGCCAGGATCGGCACCACGGCGACGGGCGTGTCGGTCGGATTGGAAGGCAAAGTGTCGTCACAGGCGTCAGGCGTTGCGGGGACCACAACCGGCTGGTCGCTCTGTGCTACCTCGGACAGCATGCAGAGATGGCAGCCCCGTTGCGCCTCGCTCAGCGAGCGGTCGGTCTGTTTGCCAACCCTTGCGATGGCCGTCAAATCCTGCCGGTGGCAGTGCCAGATCACCACCCCCTCGGCTGCCATCGCACGCGCCACGCGATCGGTCAATGCGTTGAAAAACTGCTGCGTCGGAATATCGCGTCGTGCCCATTCGGCGGTCTCGCGAACGATGCTCGCAATCTCGCGTCGCGTTTCGCGCACCAGCGAATCTTCGCCCGTCGAGAGGCTCGGCGAACCTGCGTGCGGTGCGTTGAATCGGAACGGCTCGGTCGTCGATGTCGCATCCATGCGAACAATCCTCCAGGGAGTCGATACCAAAATCGCCCGACCAACTCAACGCCGACCCCGAAAAACGCCGTCTGGGGGTGCAGGCGGAGGGGAGGGCGGTCAGCGACAGGGCAGCTCCTCCCAATCGATGTGTTCTGGCCTGCTGTTTGCAGTGGAATCGCTGCCGTTGCAAGCACGCTGGGAATCGCTGCTCGGCGTCCCGGTCGGTTAGGACTTCAAGCTCTCGTTGGAGCTGAGCCGATGTGACTCCTCCCAAAGGTAATTGTTTCCTACCAAGGCAATCAGTGTGACGACTCCATTTAATGAAGGCACTCCAGTCCGGTGGAAGTGGGGTAACGGATACGGGCATGGTGAGGTGCAGTCTTCGTTCACCCACAAGGTGACTCGCAAAATTGCGGGTCAAGAGATCACTCGAAACGGCAGCCAATCGAACCCAGCTTACTACGTCCGGGTAGATGACGGCAACAATGTGCTCAAGCTACATAGTGAACTGGAGAAAAAGGAAGCCTGATGAACCAAGCCGCTGCCGAACAGATCTACCAGAAATTCAATGACTTGGTCAACATGCAGCCCAAAGAGCTCGAGCAGTGGTTGCAGACCGAAGAATCAAAGTCGGTTGGAGATTCCGACGACGGGGAATCGACCGGTCACCGTTCCGGTCGCAAGATCGTCAAGATCAAACGGACCAAAAAGGCCGACTTGAGTGACGCGGACTACGCGCACATGAACAAGGTAACCGGTTACATCAAACGCCATTCGGCCCAGCGTCCAAGCGGGGACATCTCGGAAACCAACTGGTGTTATTCGCTCAAGAATTGGGGGCACGATCCCACGAAGTAGGTCGCCCTTGCTTAGCCTGGGGGGACTCCGGGCGGCTCGGATACTGGCATCGACATAAAAAAGACCCCCGTCCCCTTATTGGCTGGTGGCGCGGAGGAGGTCGAAGGTGAAGAGGCCGCTGCTGTGGCCGTCGCTGAATTGGATGTTGTAGGCGTATTGGCCTGCCGGAACCATGCCGGTGATCTCCAGGGGACGCGCTTCGGCGGCACTCAGCACCGGCAGCATCCCGCGCGGCTTGGCTTGTTCGGCGGTGGCTTTGCGTTTTTCGCGACAGGTGGCACAGGGGCAGGCGCTCCGCAGTTGACTGGCCGAATAGACCCGTCGCTGGCCATCGGACCATTCGATGGCGATCTGGCCTTGTTCCAATCGGGTAATGCCTGTTGGGATGGAAGTGTCCGAGGAGGGGGGCGGCGAATCGTCGTCGAGTTCCATGGTGAGTTGAATACGCGGGAGAAAGGTAGAGAAAGGGGACAGCAAGCAAGGGGGGAAACGCGAACGCGGCTTGGTTAACCGCGGCGGCGGTCGTCCAGTCGCCGCGATTTGGCTTCGCTGCGCGGCAGGAAGCCGAACGGAACGCTGTGGACCGGAATCCTCAGCCCTAGCCGAATCTGGAGCTCTTTGGCCAATCGCAGGGACGCATGTTGGTCCCCTTCGATCTCGATTTCCAACTGGTCCATCGATTCGACACGGGTGGCCAGCATGCGGAACTCTCCCAGGCCTTCGATCGAGCGAACGACCGCCTCCACGCCGCTGGGAAAGACGTTCACACCACGAATGACCAGCATATCATCGGCCCTTCCCTGCACGCCGCCGTCAAGAAACAGCCAGCGACAGGCGTGGTCATGGTTTCGATAAGCGCGCACCAAGTCGCCCGTCCGATAACGGATTGCCGGCCCGCCGGCGCGGCCTAAACCGGTCAGTACCAGTTCGGCCAGTTCGCCTTCGGCGGCAGGTTGATCGGTGCCGGGCAACAGCGTTTCGGCGATGAACTCCGATTCGATTACGAAGAGGCCTTTCCCGTCGGGGGAGCCAACGCCCCAAGGGCCTAGTTCGCTGGCACCGCTGTGGTCGATCACCCGTGCATTCCAAGCCGCTTCGATCTGCCGGCGGACTTCGGGGATCGAGCCTCCGGGTTCGCCGGCAACGATGATTCGCGAGACGTCGCAGGCCGCGATATCGACCGCTTCGCGCGCCGCCAATTCCGCCAGATGCAGTGCGTAGGTGGGGGTGCAGCAGAGCACCGTCGCTTGGCCGTGACGAATCAACTGCAGCCGCGCCGCGCTGGTCATGCCACCGCCGGGAATCACCAATGCGCCACGCTGAATCAGCGCGTCGTTAGCGGTCCAAAAACCGATGAAGGGACCGAACGAGAAGGCCATCGCCGCGGTATCTTGGGCGGTGACTTCGGCGGCATCGAGGATGAACTGCCAGGTGTCGATCCACCAACGCCAGTCGGCCGGAGTGTCCAGCACCGGCAACGGGCGGCCACTGGTCCCGCTGGTTTGATGAAAACGCACGTACTGATGACGTGCCAGCGAATGAAATCGTGCGGGATGCCCCGGTCGATCGTCAAGCAGTTCATGCTTTTCGAGCAATGGCCACGCAGTCAGTTCCGAAATCGCGTTGAATTGCCAAGTGGACCGCCCCGTTTTGGCTTGATAGAAGTCGGAGTGCGGCAAAACGTCTGCCACCAGACGGTTGAATTTTTCCAACTGCAGGCGTTCCAGATCGGTCCGTTCCAACCGCATCAGGCGTTGCCTCGCCCGTTGTTCCGCTTCCGCTGTGCCGCCGCTCAATGCGCTCCGCCTTCTTCCGCTTGGTCTAGGCCGTAGTCTTTGATTTTCTTATGCAGTGTATTGCGATTGATGCCCAGTCGCGTCGCGGCGCGGGTTTGCACCCCATCGCATTCTTGCAAGACTTGCCAAATCACTTCGCGTTCGACGCGATCCACAATTTGACTGTGTACATCGGTTGCGTCGGGCGGAACCTTGCGAAGGCCATGTTGAACAACCGCCGCGGTCAGCGAAGCGACATCGCCGGTGACCACCTGGTCGGTTTCGACAGGCTGACTGCCGGTGACGACTTCGGGCAACAGCTGCAATGCCAGTTCGTCCCCTTCCGCCATCACCACGGCGCGTTCGATGTAGTTCTGCAGTTCCCGAACGTTCCCCGGCCAATGGTAGTCGGTCATCGCTTCCAACGCCGCGGGCTCGATGTGCACAACATAGCGGTCATTCAGTTCGTTGTAGTAATCGAGAAAGAACGTGACCAATGATGGGATGTCTTCGCGGCGACGACGCAAGGGCGGGATATCGATCGGCACCACATTTAAACGCCAGTAAAGGTCCTCGCGGAATTTCTCGTTGCGGACCTCTTCCATTAAGTCGCGGTTACTGGCCGCGATCACGCGTGAATCGGAACGGATGGTCGTCGTGTCGCCGACGCGTTGGAATTCACCTTCCTGCAAGACGCGTAGCAACTTGACTTGCAGCGTCAAACTGGTGCTGTTGATTTCGTCGAGAAAGATCGTGCCGTTGTGAGCCGCTTCAAACCGGCCTTCGCGATTCGCCACCGCACCGGTGTAAGCCCCACGGACGTGGCCGAACAGTTCGCTTTCCAGCAAACTCTCGCTCAGTGCCCCACAGTTGACCCGGACGAAGGGCCCGTTGCGGCGATGGCTGAGGCTATGCACGGCACCCGCGATCAGTTCCTTGCCGACTCCCGTTTCGCCGAGGATCAGCACCGAGGCATTGCTGGCCGCTACCCGTCGAGTGATTCGGTACACCCCCTGCATCGCCGGCGACGTGCCGATGATCCCAGGAATCGGTGGGCCGGTTTGGCCCTCAAGGGAAGTCCCAAAAGGTGGCATTTAGGTGCGGGGATTAAGGTGCTTCATCAAGCGTTGAATCGGTTTCTGGAGGTACCGTCGACTTCCGTTGCAGACCGACACGTTGTTCCATGGTGTCCAGGATCTGCCCGATTGCCAAGCGGACGTCGTCGTCGCTTGCTTGGTTATATCGGCGATACTGGATCGCTACGTCAGTTCGGCTTAGTCGCGTCCCGTACCTTTTTACCGATTCGGCAAACGCTGCGGCGGCGGCAAGACGGGTCGCCTGGGGGAGCAGCGGATTGGAGGCCCATTCGGTTAACGTGGCTTGAGACTGCGGAGTTCCGAGCCCAGACAATACTGCGAATTGGCTTTCGCTAGAACCCGAGGTTTGTGAACTCAGTGCCGCTTCCACGCCGCTGCTGCGTAGATCATAGAAGCTGAACCGCGGATCGGAGGCGATGCGACCGAGCCACTCAATCGCCTCAATGCTGTACATTTTGCGTTCATCGGTGCTTAACGGCGGAAGCGATGCCGCTTCCAAGATCGGCTGCATGATACCGCCGAACGTGACGGGCGAACGGGACGGTTGCGCCCGTCGCACAGGTGCGTCAAATTTTGGGTCATCCAATCCCGAGGTTGGGCTGCCAAAAAAGAAAATCGGCAAGTCTCGGGCTCGCGGGTGCTGCCGAATGCGATCGGCCAGACGCTCCGCCGAATCGGTCACCTCGCTGGCAGGGATAAACAGAAACCGCACCGGACGGTGCTGCTCCAGTCGTCGTTCCACGGCCGTCAGGTTGGAGACGCTTTCGTAGGTAAAGCTCAAATCATCAAATAACTGATGGAGTTGCTGGATGTCGGAGCCTTCGGTTTCTTCGGTCGATTGCCAGACCAGGGCGATCGGATGCTCCTCCAGTCCCAACGCGGACCCAAAGTAACGCAGGTTGCGGTCGTTCTCGGCCTGAAGCATCTCGGCCCGCACAAGGTCCAACGCCGCGGCATAGCGCTCACGCTCTTCAAGTTGCGGATCGGGACGCGTCAACGGAATTTCGACAGGGGGATGAAACAGCGCGAACCGCAGTTGATCGGTCATCATGCCCAAGGATTCCAGCAACACGTCGTAGCGATCTTGATCGATCGACTGAAAAGGGGGCGTGATTCGGCGCACGGGGGCTTCGAAGCGGCGGTTTTCCGTCCCCGGACGTTCGTCTCCAAAGAATACGATCGGCACATCATGGCCCAGCGAACGGCGACGAATCCGGTCGACAAATTCGATCGGCGGCAGGTCGGGTAAGTCGGTTGTGGCGACGATCACTTCGATGTCGCCTCCCTGCTCGATGCGTTCGACCGTCGCCATCGCACTCGGCAGGACTTCGACACGATAGCCGAATCGATTGACCATCGCTTGCAGTCGATTGGCTGCCAGCAGTCGCGGTTCGACGACCAGCGCCGTCGGTTGGCTGCCCAGCTTGGCCATCTCGATCAAGCGGTGCAGGACGACGCTACTGTCAGGATATGATTCGGCGACCGGCATGCGAGACAGCGCCAGGACCGCTTCGAAGCGGACGCGTGGATGCGGATGCGAGGCGGCAGCGACCAACGTCGTCGGCTGCTCTGCGTGAGCGATCACCAACCGAGGATCCTCGGGCAACAGTCGCAACACGCCGATCGTTGCCGCGTCACGCTTTTCCTCAATCGCGCGGGCCAGTAAAGCTTCCAGTGCCGTGGCGGAAAAGGCTTCTTCGCCCCAGGCCGCGCGTAGCGTGTCGGCATCGGCCACACCGACGCCGAATAACGGATCGGTTTGGACCTGGAAATCCAATTCGGTCATCAACGCCGCCTGCCGCGCCGCGGGACTGAGCTCGGCCATCCGGCGCAGACGAGTCGCCGCATTCGCAGCCGCTTGATTCGCCGCCAAGCGTGTCGAAACGGTGTACGGCGCGACCGACGTTTGATCTTCACCGATCGTCCACACGACGACCGTTTGATCATTGTTCAGCGTTCGCAAGGCGACGCGGTCGGCAGCATGCAGTTTGTCCAACAGGTAGGCTTCGGATTCTTTGGCCGACGGCAAACTGGGGAACAATCTTGCCAGATGATACGACGCCACGGCTCGTTCTTCCTCGGTCGCTTGTGCGGCATGCAGGGCTCCGACCAGATCTTCCAGAGTGGCTTCGCGGTCGAGCAGGGCCAACGTTTGCAAGGCTCCAGCACGCAGTTCGGGAGCCCCATAGAGTGCGAACTGCCGCAGTGCATCGGTCGCTCCGGTGCCCAGTTCGGCTAGCACTTCCGCCAAGCGCCGACGCGCGACCGGTGGTTCTGGTAAAGCGGCCGCCTTGGCGACTTGGGCGATCGAAACATTGCCACCGGCCAGCAACGCGCGGTAGGCGGCCAGCCGTTGATCGACGTTGCTGGAGGCGACCCGCGGGATCGCCGCACGAACTGTCGCAACGTTTTCAAGCTTTGCCTTCAGGGCCGCACGCAAGGCGTCGATTTGTGGCCGCGCGGCGGCGTTGAGTTCGGGCTGGGTCTTGAGCCTGACGAGCAACGGCCCGCCAATCGTTTCGGCGATCGATGCGAGTGCCGGAGCGGCGAGCTCGCGGCTGGCCAGTTGCGTGAGGAAGTCGTTGACTTCCGACCACGCGCCGATCCGAGTGGCTTCGCGAATCGCGATCGCCAAGCGGTCATTGCTGCCTTCGGCGTACCGCCGTAACTCGAGGATTAACGGATCTTGTTGCTCGGTGGGCGGCGTGAGCGATGCGCCCAGCGGGCTATCGAAAGGGATTGCGGGAGCCCCGAACCCATCGTCGGCCATCGCCGCACCCCCGAAAATGTCCTCGCCCGCTGGCATCGGCGCAAACGGGTCGAGCGGATCGGCTTGGCCCAGTAAGGGTGAGGCGGTGCCAAGCAAGAAGGCACCGACGAGCAACGGCGTAGACAGCCACCGATTACCAAGGCGGCGCACGGTCGGCAAAGAGAAACAGCAAGTCATCCGGATCGGTCCCACAATTCAAATTCAGCGTTTAGATAGAAGGAGGCCCGCCCAGCCGTACAGGCGCTCTCATGACGTACAGGCGCTCTCATACCCATAGTCTGTTCCTAGTTTAGTCACTGCGGAACAAGAGATCATTTTCGGCGGTCAGCTTGTTGCGATAACGGTACCGGTCGCAGCGACTGCAACGCTGATGCGGCATGTTGTGGTCTTTCGCCCCCCGGTCGGCAATTGCCTCCCCTTTGATCGCATTGAACCGCATTTTCGCTCAATTCGAGCCCCTCCGCGAAACTTCACCAAACCTTGTGAGTTAAATTTTCAGAAACACTCGTGACGGTTCACCCAAAAATGGGGAGGTGCTGCATTGTCGACTATTGAAATGGAGATTTTGGTTCCGGCGCCCGCTCCAGGTTTTCCGGTGCCGCCGAACGGGCTCGCTCGTGCATGGGGACCAAGGGGACGTTGGCTTGTGACGCCGCGCCGCTGGCTGGACGAACAACGCACGATGGTCGTCGTGGTGGCGATGTTGGGGATCGGATTGATTTCCGCGTACGACTTTTACTTGACGATCGCCACGCTCAGTTGCTTGCCCGAGATGGAACAGAATCCCGTCGCACGCAAGATCATGGGACTGGACGGCAACAACGTCGAACAAGCACGGGTGGCGACATTCTTGGGCTTGAAGTTCGCCGGCAACGTCGTTGTCTTGGCCGCCCTGGGAGGGCTGGGGATGGCACGGCATCGTTGTGCGGTGCCGGTCGCCTTGGGCGTGTTCGGATGTCAGTTGTACCTGCTGTACGTGCTGTGCGATCCTGCGTTCGCGCCCTATTAAGGTCCGATCGGAAGCGAACGCGATAAGCAGGTTGGCAGGCATCCTTCGGCAGAACTCTGCTTAGCCGTTTGGGCGATAGCCCCGGTTGTATTCAGGAACCGCGGCTATCGCCAAGGCGGCTCATTTAGCCGATGACTCACGCCTGCCTGCTTCGCTTCCCATTACAGTAGCGGCCGGAGTCTGCGGTCCGGCTGAAGCGGTCCCTGCTGCCATGCCCCGTCTTCAACCGCCGGTTGGCTTCCGCCATCAGACCCTGCGTCGGCGCGTCCGTTTCTGCTGGACGGTGATTTCATACGGCCCACGAAAACAGACCAACAGCGCTCCGTTGGCGGCCGTCGTTCGAAACACCTCCTCGATAAAGTCGCCTTCGCCCGGCCAGGGATACGCAAAGACCACATCAAAATCTTGGATCTCCAGCCCCAACATTTCATAGACCGACGGCACCGGGTGTCCCAACGAAGGGAGATAGGGATCGTCACTCAAGCGTTCGCTGTGTGGCGGCAGAAAGTTGCCGTGTAGTAGTTCCACCGGTTGTTGCCACAGCGCGACGATTCCTTGGGCCTCGTTGATCAATGTCGCTTCGGCTTCGACCGCCACCACGTCCCAGCCCAGTGTCGCGGCGAGGCAAGCGTTGACAGCCAATCCGCTACCCCACTCGATAAATCGATTCCCCATCGCGATTTGGCTGTCGGCGATCCACGCCAACGTGCGATAGACCAACGCGTGATCGCTGGCGACAAACTGCTCCGTCGATGTGGAACAGCGACGATCGTGAAAGGCTTGCGTGAGCGCGTCGGATTGCGCAATGCGCCGTTGCACGTCCACGGGAAGGGGACGCTCCAGCAGCCCTGCAGGCAATTCGAGCGGCCACAAACAGGAAGCGGGCATAGGTGCCTCTCGAGGTAGTCATTGTCGCGCACAAAAAATGCCCGGTCGTCAACCACGACCGGGCAATAAGGTGTTCTCAAAGATCTAAATGAGCAAGTGGACTGCTAGGCGGCACGCAGTTCACGATGGTGACCGGCATACTCAATCCACTCTTGGATCTCTTGCAAATCCGGCGGCTCCGAACCACGCAGGATGCGTCTGCCTTCGCTGCTTTCGACGACCGCATCGATCTGTGTCAGCAACGACTTGGCTTCGCTCTGCGCGACCTGCTCGGGTTCATGGATTCCCGCGGCGACCAGCAATTGAGCATCGTGACCACGCAGCATCGGAATGCGACAGACCAGCGACGCTTGTTGTTGCCAAGCCAGCACATCCTCGCCGTTGATGCGGCGATTGCCCAATTGCTCGGCGATTGCTTCCGGATCGGCGTTCAGCAGGTCATCGACCGTATACAGCCCCAGTTTTTCCAGCTTATGAGCCGTCCGCGGTCCGATGGTCGGCGCGTCGACAATCGGGCTTTTGCGTTCTAGGTAAAACCGCCAACCACTGGCCGCACTTTGGCGACTTGATTCGGTGGCGTCCATCGACACCACATCGCGGCGTGGGGAGCCGTAATCGCCTGCTGACGAACGCTCACTGCGACGCGACCGTGACTCACGTTCGGCGCGTGACTCACGTTCGGCGCGTGGCTCTCGTTCGGCGCGTGGCTCTCGTTCGGCGCGCTCCGCAATGTTGGAGTTGGTGTAAGCCGACTCGCGAGGCGTGCGATGCGAATGGGAACGTCGCTGGCCGCTGCGGTTCCGTCCTTCGCGGTTGTAACCGTCCTGGTTGTGGCCATCACGGTTGTAGCCGCCGCGGTCGAAACCGTTGCGGTTATAACCCGAACGATTGTAGCCGCTGCGGTTGTAGCCATCACGGCCGTACCCTGAGCGATCGAAACCATCGCGGTCAAATCCATCCTCGTCATAGCGACTGCGGACGCTGGAAGCAGGCTCGGTAGCGGTACGAGGTCGTGCAGCCCGGTCGGTGGCGGACGACGAAGCGACCGTTGACGAACGGCGAGGCGACGAGTCCCGTTCACTACGGCGACTCATACGCACCCCATGGCGATCTTCTCGCGACACCGAGCGGTTCGCCGCCGCGATCCAACTGGTGATCCGAGACAACTCATAGCTGCTGCCGCTGCGGAGGATCTGACGTCCCCGTTCGGTTGCCAAGAAGGATTCGACTTTGTCCAATAATTCGCCCGGATGCATCGACGCGAGTTGCTTGGGATCGGCGATCCCACAACCGACCAACACCCGTGCGTCGAAGGCGCGTAGCTGCGGCACACGGCAGACCAAGCGAGCTTCGTTTTGCCATCGCCGCACACATGCTTCGGTCACGTTGGCAATCCCCAAAGCATCGGCCAAACGACCGGGCTCAGCGACCAGCAATTGCCCGATTCGAGAAACGCCAACGCCACGCAAGCGAGCTCCCGCGACGGCATCAACCGAAGGGGCTTGATCGACCGGGCTGTCGGCGGTCAAGAAAAAAGGGCTGGAGGCCACCTCCCGCTGCTCGGCCTGAACGTGAGGCAGGGACTGGCCGACAGCACGATAACGCGGCTCCGGTGGGTCGAAGCTGTGGATGCCATGGGTGTCGCGATAGTCGTCTCTTAGCGGGCCACGGTGGACCGCCGGGGGATGCAAGATCGAGCGGAAGTCGGGGTTGTCATAGAACCCATACGCTTCGCGCCATGCCATGTCGAGGTCGGCATTGACGTCACGCACCGGCAAGGTCGATCGATGGACGATCGGTGCGGTGTTAACGGGCGGGGAGACGGCGGGCGAGCGATAAGCGTAAACCTGACGCGTCGGTGCCGCGGAGTGTGGCAAGCTGAGGACGGTTCCGCCCGCCGCAGCGACGCGATCCACCGCTTCGCGATCTCGTGTCAATAAAATGGTTTGATGCCCGGCATCGGCGAACGCCAACACCGTATCGAGCCATCGCGGCAATGCTTGGTTGGGCAAGTAACCATCGACGGAAGACCGGTAATCGGTCACGTCCTGCCTGGTTGGATAGGGTGCCCCATCGAATCGGTAACCATCGTACGGGTACCCGCCGGACCGGACGTGGTTACCGCGATAGGTTTCCAGCACACTGGGAGTTTCAATCAGCAGGGGTACGCCGTGGCCGCGCCGCGTCAGTTCATCAACCGCTGCCATTCGCACCGCGAGGGCCGCGATGTAGCGATCTTCGGTGACGAGCTGGTTTTCGGACAGCCCGTCGACCTGCACCGCCGAGGTTTGCCAGGTGATCGATCGCAAGCGACCGCTCGACAAACGCTGCAGCCAATAGCTGGCACGATTGGCGAGCGTCGAAATGGTCGCCACGGGACGTTGAAGGCTGGCCAGACGACGGGCACAGTCTTCGCGTTCGCGGCTGTACTGCGAGTGCAGTCGGAAACGATCGATCGCATCGCTTACCGAGTTGCGTTCGCGAACGACCTCTTCGCGACGACGCGTTTGCAACGGAGCGTCAAAGACAGGCAAGGCTAAACGTTCGGCTCGCAACCGCCGCAATTCGGTAACCGCGTTTTCTAAATGGTTGACCGTGCGATCGAGTTCGTGCGAGTAGTCGGCACGGTCGCTTTCCAATCGCGAGACACGTGCCGCATGCGCCCTTCGATCGGTCAGTTGTGGGGGACAGCCCTCGCTGAGCAACCAATCGTACAGGTGCGGATGGTCCTGGCACTGTCGCCAATCGCCAAACGCCGACAGAATCTGATCGATCGGCACATTGTGCTGAACCGCGATCCGCTTCAGCATGTCGTTGCGATGGCGAATCAGGTGCTCGATCGACTGCAGCAGCTCGGCTTCGCAGCGCAACAGGTCGGTGCGGGTTTCGCCATGTAGATAAGTACGATCGGTCGTCGGATAGTCGACCGCGGAAGGCTCGAACAGGCGGGCGTTGATCTGCTGCAGTTGAGTCTTCAAACGCTGCAGACCGCTAGACAATTCGGAGACTTCGGAAATCGAATAGCCTTCCAGCGGGTCGCTCGATTGCTCGGCATCGTAACGACTGGCCAACCAATCGATTTCGCGCTGCGTGGCTTCCAGACGCGATTCCAGCGAGTACAGTGAATCGTCACGTGTTGACCAATCGTCGGTCGAACGGTCCGTGCGATAACCATCGTAGTCGGCCGTCGGCATCGACAGCGGCGTGATGTCGGGAACTCCCGCATCCAAGCGGTTTCGCAACTGACGAATGTCACGCAGCGTGCGCCGCCAGCGGATCAGTTGGCTATCCAGATCTTGTAGTTGCCGACGATGCGTTTCGGCGATTGCGTAACGCGTTTGATCGGCAGTGGTATAGAGGCTGGTCGCACGCAATTCCGCGTCGACTTCGGCTAACATCCGGCGCAGCTCGCCTTCTTGATCACGCAGTCGATGCAGGTTGCTCTCCACGTCGGCTTCGCGCTGCAGCATCGACCGCCGTTGGGCTTCGCTGACGCGGCGCTGTTCGGCCAACGCATGGTCGCGGTCCAACCGAGCCAGTTCCGCCGTCAAGGTGGCGTGGTGGTGTGTTAGACGCTCGAGCGATTCGTCGGCAACCGGTGTGTCGGCAAGTAATCGATCGAGTTCAACGATGCGGCGCTGCAGTGACTCGCGCTGTTCGTGGTGCGGGTCGTACCCGGCTCGCGAAGAGGCCGAGGTGCCATGGTCCAAGCCCGCACGTACGGCGGCGGCGATCGCTTGAGAAACCGAAATGTCTTGGCTTGACGTGATGATGCCATCGATGACCGTCGGAGTCAGGTGCGACAGCGAATGATTGTAAGCCTGTCCGGCACGTACCGGCCGACCGTCACGTGATTCAAAATCGAGCGACAGGCGACCGTCGGACTCGCGCACGCAGTGCAGCAAGCCATCGCGTCCCGCCCACACGACGCGACCGAGCGAGACGTTATGATAAAAGTCCGGTGAGTGGCGATCGGCCGGCGACTTGTCGCCTAACAAAGTGTCACGCAAAAATCGCAGCACGGTAGACTTGCCAGAACCACTCGGTCCGTAAATCGCGTTCAACTTGTGAGAAAAAGGCCCAAGCTGCACGCGGTGCAGCGGCCCTTGCTGATCGATATCAATCCGTTCCAATAACATGAGTCTGGCTCCTCCTTGGCCGACAACGTTCGTTAATGCCTCTGATGGGCAGTATGCGGGACGAAATGACGCCGGTCCTAGGTCGTTCGCGGTCCGCTTCCTCAGTCCCCGCAAACGCTATCAAAACGTGCGTGGGGCTGCGGCAAGCCGATAGCCATTCCGTGCGGGAAGACTACTCCATCTGCCCGATTTCGTGAAATAGCGTTTTAGGGGTAAATTTTGCTAAAGTTTCCCGATAGCGTCGTTTTTTTCGCTGTCGCCGCTCCTTTGTTCGACTGGATCCCCCCGTTATGACGACCAGCGAGCCGCTTTCGATCGAACTGGCTAGCGATCTGCAGTTTTTGCCCAACGTCGGGGCCGATCGCGCCGCACGACTAGCCAAGCTGGGACTGCGTGCGGCGGGTGACGCACTCTTCTTTTTTCCTCGCAGCTACGAACTGCCTTGCGAGCAAACCACCTTTGCGGAACTTCGCGATGGGGTGCCGGCAGCCATCATTGGGACGATCACGGAAATCGAATTACGGTCGTCAGCAAATGGTCGCTCGATTCTGGGGATCTTGGTGGAGAACGAAGAGGGGGCGTTTCGGGTGGTTTACTACAACCAGCCTTTTCGCCGCGAACATCTCTCTCGCGGCTTGCGGGTGCTGGTTTCGGGAACGCCCAAGCTGGCGGGCTTGCGGATGGAGTTTCCACACCCACAGATTACGCCGCTCGCTCCCGACGAAGCCGCGCCGGCCGGAAATATTCTGCCTCTGTACTCGCTGACCGAAGGCATCAAGCAACCACACATGCGGCGGATCATCGGTCCGATCGCCGCAGCGCT
>CAYZHQ010000036.1:0-23202 GCA_964477385.1 uncultured Pirellulaceae bacterium | reverse complement strand
AAGGCATCAAGCAACCACACATGCGGCGGATCATCGGTCCGATCGCCGCAGCGCTTACCGACCGGGTGCGCGAGGTTTTGCCCGATCCGCTTCGAGCGGCGGCGGCGGAAAAATTGCAAACGACGCTGCCACCGATCGCCACGGCGCTACGTGAGATCCATCTGCCAACGGATGAAACGAGCCTCCAGCAGGCGCGAATGCGATTGGTGTTTCAGGAACTGTTGGTGATGCAATTAGCGCTCGCGCTCCGACGGCGACGCCTGACGACCGACTTGGCGGCTCCGCCGATGCCGCCCACACTGGACATCGATGCTCGGATCCGCAAGCGGTTTCCATTTACGCTGACCAGCGATCAACAGCAAACGATTTTGGAAGTTGGCCAAGACATGGCACGCCAGTTTCCCATGAACCGGTTGGTGCAGGGCGACGTTGGAAGTGGCAAGACGGTGATCGCGCAGTACGCGATGTTGCTGGCCGTCGCACATGGCTATCAAGCCATCATGATGGCACCGACCGAAATCCTCGCCCGGCAGCATTTCGCGACGTTGTCCAAAGCATTGGCGCACAGTCGCGTGCGAGTCGGTTTATTGACCGGCTCGCTCAGCCCCACCGAACGCCGAGCGGTCATCGCCGATGCGGCGGCGGGAGCGGTCGATGTGATCGTCGGCACGCAGGCGCTGCTGTACGGAGAAGCCACGCCCGCGAAGCTGGGGCTGGTCGTGATCGACGAACAGCACAAGTTCGGCGTTGGGCAACGAGCACAGCTGCGCGGCGGAGGACTCGATCCGCATTACTTGGTCCTGTCCGCCACGCCGATCCCACGGACGATGGCGATGACCATGTTTGGCGACTTGGATGTCAGTACGTTGCGTGAGAAACCACCGGGTCGAAAACCGGTCAATACCTACCTCGCTCGCGATGGCTGGCGCGATCGTTGGTGGAAGTTCGTTCGCGAGCAATTGGACGCGGGACGCCAAGCCTTCATCGTCACGCCCCGGGTCTCCGACAAAGTCGACGCGGAGAAAATGGGACTGGACCCAGGCGATGCACCGGAGCGGACCGATCCAAGCGAGTTGGCGGAAACCAGCGAACCAGCGGAAGCGGTTTCAGCCGCCGCAAGTGTGTTCGAGGAACTGCGATGCGGACCGTTGGCCGATTATCGAGTCGGCTTGCTGCACGGCCGGATGAGCCCCAGCGAAAAGGAGGACGTGATGCAAAAGTTCTCTCAGGGCCGCACGCAAGTCTTGGTGACCACCACGGTGATTGAAGTCGGAATTGACATTCCCAACGCCACGGTGATGACCATCCTGGGAGCCGAGCATTTCGGCTTGGCACAACTGCATCAATTGCGGGGCCGAATTTCGCGAGGCAGCGTCGCCGGGCACGTGTGTGCCTTCACCGATGCAGAAGGGTTACCGGAAGAGAACGAACGCTTGCAGGTGTTTGCCGATACGAGCGACGGGTTCGAGCTGGCCGAAGCCGACTTTCGGTTGCGGGGACCGGGAGATCTAATGGGCACGCGGCAAAGCGGGATGCCGCCATTGCGGATCGCCGACCTCCAGCGGGATCAGGCGATTCTGCAGGTTGCCCGTGAACTAGCACAAGAGATCGTCGATGCGGATTGCGATCTGTCGGACCCCGCGTTCGATGCATTAAAGAAGCAGGTTCTCCGCCGTTACGGGGCGGTGCTTGATCTGGGAGACGTCGCTTAGGCTGACCTGCTAAATCTGTAAGGTTGTGTGGAGCTTGGTATACGCAGTATTCGTTCCGTCGGAACGCCCCCTGCCAGCTTGCCTGGCAGGAGCAAACGTTTGAAAGTTAGCTGACGAGCGTCGCGACATCCTCCTCCGGTTGGCTTACCCAACCGGAAAGAAAATCTGCCAAGATCAGACTTTTGCTTCCTGCCGGACAAGGCGGCGATCACAGGAGAGGCCCGAATGCTGGCCCCACAAATGCGGTTTCTGTCGTTGCTCGACACGCTCGTTACCACCGGCGCGGTGCTGGCGATCGCGCTGATCATTCGCAAGCAGAACGCGACGGACGAACCGAATCGGTTGCACGGGCAATTCATTCCGTACTGGATCGCTGGCTTTGTCTTTGCGGCAGGCGTGCTGAAGGCGTGGGGAGGACTCGCTGGCCCTTATGCCAGTTTGATACTCACCTGTTTCGCCTTACTGATCGGTTGGGCAGTCGGTTTCACGCATGGGTTCTTCCGCCGCTTGGCATACCGTTGGCGCCAGCCGGTGCAGGAAAAATTTGACGATTCGATCACCCAACCACCGCCGGGGCCGCAGCGGGAAGCGAGCGACAATCCCTATCAACCACCGCCGGCATAACGGTGCGAAAAAGATGCGCCCAGAGCACGCTCGCAATGGAAGCCGCGATTCAGCGGGCGGACAAGATCTTTTCGGCAGCGGCGAGGATCGCTTCGGGTTCTGACATCCGCCCCGCACCTTGCTGACGACAGCTCAGCCAGCCGCTGTTGGGTCCCACCATGGCGACCCCATCTTCCCGCAGCAGGGTGAGGTTGCGTTGCACGGCTGGTTTGTCCCACATGCGGTTGCTCATCGCCGGAGCGACCAACAGCGGGCAGGCGGCTTGCAGCCAAACGGTGGTCAGCAGACTGTCGGCGATGCCGTGAGCGAACTTCCCCAGCAGGTCGGCCGTGGCGGGGGCGACAATCAGCAGATCGGCCGCTTCGATGACTTCGATATGAGCCCCCAGCGGATACTGCTGAGGGTCGAAGCCGTCACAAGCGACCGCCTTGCCACTGAGCGCCGCCAGAGTCGACGCTCCAATAAACTGCTTGGCGGCCGGCGTCATCACGACTTGCACATCATGGCCGGCTTGGACCAAACGGCTGACCAGCGTCGCGGATTTGAAAGCCGCGATGCCGGCACCGATACCGACGACAATCTTCTTCTCAGCATCCATCCGATGTCGCCTTGGCGAAACGCGAGTCGCCTACAAGTCCATCGAATCGAGATCGGGGCCTTCCGACGCGGCGGCCATCTCTTCCAGCGAAATGACTTGGTTTTCCATGTTCAGCATGATTTTGTCCTGCATGATTTCTTGCAGCACGATCGACATCTTGTCATGCGTGTCGACATTGACCAGAGCGCGACTGCCCTGATTCAACTGGACCAAACGTTTTTGGATCAGCGTGCTCAGTTTGAACCGGCCACCGACCTTTTTGACGATTTCTTCTTCTTTCAGTTCTTCAAGCATGCTTTTGGCTTTCTTGGTAGTGGTGGAGGAGCGAACAGATTTCGTCGACCGCCCGATCGACATCATCGTTAACGATGGGGTGTTTGTAACGCGACATGGCGGCGAATTCGGCGGTTGCCGTTTTCAGTCGCGCGGCTATCTGTGCATCGGTTTCGGTATTCCGAGCCCTCAGGCGACGTTCCAGTTCCTGCATCCCGCCTGGGTGGATGAACAACGTAATCGGGTCGAACTCCGATTCCATGACTTCGAGCGCTCCTTCGACATCGATCTCCAAAATTACCCACTGACCCGCTTTTAGACCAGAGGCAACTTGACCGCGGAGCGTTCCATACCAGTATCCCAGCCGGAAAACTTCCTTACATTCCAAAAAAGCGTTTTGCTCGCGCAGTTCGGCAAACCGTTCGGGGGACAAGAACAGGTACTCTCGTCCGTCGACTTCTCCTGCACGAGGTGGCCGAGTGGTCGCAGACACACTGTACTTCAAAGGCAGCGGGCAATGTTCGACCAATCGTTGCACAACGGTCGATTTTCCTGCCCCGCTGGGACCTGACACGATGATCAGCCGGCCGGCTGGAGGATCAGTCACTCGCTTTACTCAATATTTTGAACCAGCTCACGCATGCGTTCGAGGGCACATTTGATTTCGACCACATCGGCGGAAATCGCCGCATCAGAAGCTTTGCTGCCGATCGTGTTGGTCTCACGAAACATCTCTTGGATGACAAAATCGAGCTTTCGCCCGTTAGCGCCTGTGGCTGCCAAATGCTTTGCGAAGGCTTGAAAGTGGGCTTCCAGTCGCGTTGCTTCTTCGCTGATGTCACTGCGATCAGCAAACAGTTGGACTTCACGCAAGATATCGACTTTGGCCAAATCCAGTCCCTTGGATGCCAAATAACCGTCGACCTTGGTCTGCAGGCGTTCACGGTAAGCTTCGCAGACATGCGGGGCACGCTGCATGATCGAATGGAGGTGCGTCTGGATGTGCTGCAGATCCTTTTCCAAGGTCTCGGCCATCGCGGTCCCTTCTTGGTCTCGCATCTCGTCAAGGTTTTCCAACGCCATCGATAACAGCGATTCCAACGACGCCCAGATGGTCTCCTCGTCGGGGCCCTCTTCGTCGTTCTCGACAATCACGCCGGGCAACAACGCCAGACGAGTCAAATCGATCGCAGCGGCCGCTTCCAGGCCGCTGCGAACCTGGTTGAGCTGGCGGTAGTAACTGGCCAAGACGTCTTGTTGAATGTGAAAGTTACTGACCACATCGTTGCGTTGCCAACCGACCCGCACCTGCACCGACCCGCGGTGAATGCGAGCACGCAAGAAAGCCTCGACCCGCGACTCCAGAAAGGCCAGCGAATCGTTCAGGCGAGTGGTCAGTTTCAGGCCGCGGTTATTGACCGTGCGGAGCTCAGCCTTGAGCAACCCAAGGCTGCTGTTCAGTCGAGCTTGACCTTGGCCGGTCATGCTACGTGGCATCGATGCTATTCCGTCGTCTCGGCGGCCGGGGCGTCGGCATCGGCCGGGGCGTCTGCTGCCGGAGCGTCTGCTGGCGGAGCGTCTGCTGGCGGAGCATCTGCAGGCGGAGCATCTGCAGGTGGAGCCGTTTCGGCCGGAGCATCTGCAGGCGGCGCGGTTTCTTCGGCTGGAGCGGCACCAAGCGTTCCCCCGCCGAGCGCTTCCATGTCGGCGTCGGTAGTGCTCTCTGGGACGGCGTTTGGATCTTCGGGCGGCGGGAAGCTCAGCAACTCGCGGTCTTCGGGCGAGCGGCTTTCCATTGCTGGAACGTCCGGCGTCAAGACATCATCCGCCACGATCGGTTTCTCTCCCAGCGACGCGGTTGCTAGGGCACACAACGCGATCCACAGCAAGGCGGCGACGCTGGTGATTTTGGTGAACATGTCACCCGCCTTGCTTCCGAAAGCGCTCTGCCCCCCGGGACCACCGAGGGCCCCGGTCAAGCCACCGCCGCGGCCCCGTTGCACCAGCACCAGGAGAATCAAAAAGATTGACAGCAGCGACATCATCCATCCCAGGAACATGCCGGCAAATCCAAACAATGGAACCATTTCTTTTGTCTCTAATCGTGTCTTTAAACGGTATTTTGATCGTTGCTTTGATCGGTCTTCAAAGCAGCATTTCGAGGGCTTGGGTGGGTTCTTGTCACCGCACGGCCCGTGCTTAGGCTGCGCTGCGGAACGCCTTAACCGGCGGCGATAATCCCCAGGAAGTCCTCGGCTTTCAGGCTTGCTCCGCCGACCAATGCCCCATCGATGTTGGGCTGGCTGAGCAATTCGGCTGCGTTGCCTGGTTTCACACTACCGCCATACTGTATACGGATTTGGCCCGCCACGTCTTCGCCAAAATCGTCGACCAATAGATTGCGAATGAAGGCATGCACCGCTTCGGCTTGTTCCGGCGACGCGGTCCGCCCGGTGCCGATCGCCCAGACCGGTTCGTAGGCGATCACGATGCTGGCGGCACGGGCTTCGTCCAGCCCCGCCAGGGAACCCTTCAGTTGGTCGCTGACAATCTGTTCGGTTTCGTTGGCTTCTCGCTGTTCCAGTGTTTCACCGACGCAGACGATAGGGATCAGGTTCCCCGCCATCGCAGCGTGCAGCTTCTTACTGACCTGGGCATCGGTTTCGCCCATCAATTGCCGGCGTTCGCTGTGTCCGAGAATCACATACCCGCAACCAACATCGGCCAACATCGCGGCGTTGATCTCGCCCGTGAAAGCTCCGTCGTCTTCGGGGCAGAGGTTTTGCCCACCCAAACCGACCGACGTCCCCACCACGCATTCCGCAACCGCGGCAAGGTAAACTGCCGGCGGGCAGAGCGCCACGTCCACTTTCGGCGACTCACCCACGCCAGCGACAACCGCATTGGCAAGCGCCGTCGCCGAATCGCGGCGCATGTTCATCTTCCAGTTACCAGCGATAAAGGTGCGTCGGGTCACGCTACGGCCTCAGGGTTGGGAGGAGAAATGGTTTTGCCAAGTAGTTCTGCCATCTTACGCATCCGCTCTGCCAGTTCCGCGTACTGCTCGGGCAGCAAAGCTTGCGGGCCGTCACTCTTGGCGACTTCGGGTTGATCATGGACTTCGATATGCACCCCATCGGCACCGGCAGCCAAACCGGCCAGCGCACAAGGCGGAATCAGATCGGGACGTCCCGTTGCATGACTAGGGTCGACAATCACAGGTAGGTGGGTCAAGCCGGCCAGCAAAGGCACTGCGGCGACGTCGAACAGGTTGCGGGTCGAAGGGTCAAAACTCTTCACGCCCCGTTCGCACAGCACCACGTTGGCATTGCCTTGCGACAGGATGTACTCGGCGCTCATCAGCAGGTCTTGAATCGTAGCGCTCATCCCGCGTTTGAGCAGCACCGGACGCGCCGAACGCCCGACTTCGGTCAGCAGCACAAAGTTCTGCATATTCCGTGCCCCGACTTGCAGCATGTCGGCGTACTCGCTGACCACTTCGACGTTCCGCGGATCGGTGACTTCGGTCACCACCGGCATCCCGTACTTTTGACCCACATCTCGCAAAATCTTCAGGCCATCGACGCCTAAACCTTGAAATGCGTAGGGGCTGGTTCGCGGCTTGTAAGCTCCGCCACGAAACAGGTTGGCTCCGGCAGCGCGGGTCAAACGGGCGATCCGGTCCATCCGTTCCGGTTCTTCGACCGAACAGGGACCGGCGATCATGCCGAGAAAGCCTCCGCCGATCTTGATGCCGCTGACGTCCACGACCGACCGCTGAGGATGCGCTTCCAACGAAGCCAGTTTATAGGGTGGCAAAACGGGAATCACCTGTGCGACACCGGGGATCGCACGCAGCGAATCCTCGGGGATTTTATCTTCGTCGCCAATAATCCCCAAAATCGTGCGGTAGGTGCCGCGACTGAGGTGTGCCTGCAATCCAAGCGCTTCGACCCGCTCGATCACGTGGTCGACTTGTTCATCAGTGGCACCGGTTTTCAGAATCAGGATCACGGCGATTGAGCAGATAAAGGGGGGGAAAGCAGCCCGGAGGGGACAATGGACGGCGACTGGGAAAGAGGCCCTGTTGCCAAGCCACTTCGGCAAGTCATCATAGACGTTCCAGCATAACATTGGGGGAGGAGTCTAACAGCGCACCAGACATTTCGTCGAGACGGTCATTTCGAAGGAAAAACCTGCCCGAAGGGCTTTTCTGCCGCCTGCGGTCTCGCCGGCTGGCAAGCCACGGGCAGGCACCCGCGGGACAACTCCATCTTTACCGCGTATGATAAGCGGTGTAAGAGACGACTGGCTTCGCTTCGGCGGACCCCTTTCCCGAACATCTATTCTGTCTACAACGGTCGGTGTCGGCCCAGATTCTGTCAACGAAGGAACTTTATCATGCGTTTTGCCTCCTACACGATCGCCGTGCTTGTTGCCGCCGGCTTGATTTACTTTGTCAGCCAATCGCCCGAAGCGGACAACGCGGCGGCAGGGCCTGAACCAACCGCTGCCGCGACGAGCGACGTTGCGACCACCGAAACGGCTTCGTCAGAGGCTGGCGAAACGTTGGTGACGCTGCGAGTTCCCGACATGCACTGCCCATTCGCCTGCTACCCCGCAGTCAAAAAGACGCTCGAACAAGAGCCCGGTGTGCTGGCGGTTGATTTGGGCCAGCAGAAACAGGAGGGGGCGATCGATAACCCCGAAGTCAAAATCCAAGTGTCGGCCGACTTTAACAGTCAGGCTGCCATCGATGCTTTGGCCAAAGCGGGTTTTGATAAGTCCACAAAGGTTCAGTAGCCGCCGGCCGAACGAGCCTTTCAGCTCGAGTCGATCATGAAAGCCCCTTTATTGCTGATCGGTCATGGGACGCGCAGCGCCGCCGGAGCCGATCAGTTCGCGGTGCTGGTCGACCATTTGAAGGCACGTCTACCCGAGCGGTTGGTCGAAGGCTGTTTTCTCGAACTGCGACCGCCGACGATCGCCCAGGCTTGGCAGCGTCTCTGCGATCACGGAGCGACGCACGCCCACGCGGTGCCGCTGCTGCTCTTCTCGGCAGGGCATGCGAAGCAAGACATTCCGACGGCCTTAGCCGAATGTGCCGCCGAACGTCCCGAGCTGACCTTCGATTTTGGCCGGCCGCTGTCGCGGCATCCATGCCTGCTGGAACGGGTCTGCCAGTGCGTGCAAGGTGCGCTGGCCTCGACGACGACGTCGCCCGCTGAAGAAACCGCCCTGGTGATGGTGGGGCGTGGCAGTTACGACCCCTGTGCCGCGGCCGATATGCGGCTGCTGGCCGAATGCGTTTATCGAGCCTTCAACGAGGGACGCGAGCGCCGCTTCGCCTCGGTCGACACCGCTTTCTATGCCATGGCCCAGCCCGCCTTGCCCGATGTCTTGCAGCAGGTGGCGGGGCGCGCGGGGATCTCGCAAGTCATCGTCCATCCGCACCTGTTGTTCGCCGGCCAATTGCAAAACGCCATCGCGCGGCAGGTTGCGACGGCTCAGGAACAGTCTCCGCACGTCCGGTTCGTGCTCGGTGAACCGCTCGGACCCGATCGGTTGGTTGCCGCCGCCGTGCATGGCCGAATGCTCGAACTGGAAGCAGCCTGCGAAGTTTTCTGACGCGGCCGACGGAGTGCCTCGTTCGACTTGGATGTTTTTCTCTCTGCCACCGCTGCCAAAAAGCCACCGCGATGCTGCTCTATTTGCACGACGAATTTGCTTTGCACGATACCGGTCAACACCCCGAAAACGCGCACCGCATCGAACGCACCAATGCTCGGTTGCGAGCCGCCGGGGGTTTGGCAGAACAGGTCACCTGCTGTGCCGATTGGAAGCCCGCATCGATCGGCCAATGCGCGACGGCCCATGACATCGGTTACTTGAAGGCGTTGCACGAACGGATCGCCGGCATGTTTGCCGGTTCGCATCTATCGGTCGAAGCCGATACGGTAGTTAGCCCTCATTCATGGGACGTCGCCATGCTGGCCGCCGGTGCGGCGATCGATGCGGTCGATCGCGTGCTGGACGCCGAAGACAACGTCGCCATGGTTGTTGCGCGGCCACCCGGACATCACGCGGTGCCCGACGGGCCGATGGGATTCTGTTTAGTCAACAACGTCGCCCTGGCGGCGCAGCAAGCGCTCGCCCGCGGAGTCGAACGGATTTTGATCGTCGACTTTGATGTCCATCACGGCAACGGCACCCAAGATATTTTTTACCAAGATCCACGCGTCGGTTTCTTGTCGATGCACCGATATCCATTCTACCCCGGCACCGGCAGCGAAACCGAAACGGGTACCGGCGATGGCTTGGGAGCGATTCGCAACCTGCCGATTACGTTCGGCACCTCTGCCGACCAAATGATCGATCGCTTTCGCAGTGCGGTCGACGATTTCTCCGCCAGGATGCGGCCGGAACTGCTGCTAGTCAGTGCCGGCTTCGACGCCCATGCCGACGATCCCATCGGTTCGCTGGGGCTGCAGAACGAGCACTTTGAATGGCTGACCGAAATCCTCGTGCAAGCCGCTCAGGCGCACTCCGGCGGCCGCATCGTCAGTTTGCTGGAAGGGGGCTACCATCTCCAACGCTTGCCCGAATGTGTCGAAATCCACGGCCGTCGACTAAGTCAATGAGCGATAAATTAAGTGTCGGGTACCTTTTGTGCGAAGCACCCGAAGGGCGAGTTCCTCGCAAAAGGTACCGGACACCTTTTTGTCGCGTCGCCAACCGGTATCCTTGCAAAGACGCTTGCCTTCACCCGCACGGCAGCAAAATCGTCTAACCTATTCATTGCTGTCGCTCGGCGACACCATTCATTTCACCACGCTCGCTTTGCCTCCCCGCTAAGGATCCCAACCGTTGAGTCACGCATCTCCTAAAGTCTTAATTGTCATCGGTGACGCGTCGGAAACGCTCGACACGATGTACCCCTATTACCGCTTGCAAGAAGCCGGTTTCCAGCCGGTGGTGGCGGCTCCTGAAAAACGGCTGTACCAGATGGTGATGCATGAAGTGAAACCGGGCTGGACGATCACCAAGGAATGGGAAGGCTATACCTTGCACGCCGATGTCGCCTTTGCCGATATCGATCCCGACGACTACGCGGGAATCCTCTTCTCCGGGGGACGAGCGCCGGAGTACATTCGCTACGACGAAGATTTGGTACGCGTCACAAAGCACTTCTTCGCCGCGGGCAAGCCAATCGCCAGTGTCTGTCACGGCGTTGAAATTCCTGCTTATGCCGGCTGTGTCGAAGGCCGCCGGATGGCAACGGTCCCCAAGTGCAAGTTTGATCTGGAAGTTTGCGGTGGGATCTTCGTCGACCAAGCTTGCGTGATCGATGACAACCTAGTCAGTGGCCGCACCTTTCACGACAACGGCCACTACGTCGGACCGTGGATCGAGAAACTGCTGGCGGCAACTCGAGCTCCAGCCAACGCATGAGCTGCGGAATCCGAGCGGCATGCGACTTTGCCGCTGCGATGCGATTCTGTTCGGCTCCTCGCCTAGCTTCGGCCCCGCGCCTAGCTTCGGCCCCGCGCCTAGGTTCGGCCCCGCCAACGCACGCGGCGGCCGCTGAGGCTCATCGCTAGCGCGGTCCACTGCAGCAACAAAAAGAAGACCACTGCCAGCGGATGCAAAGCCGCCCCCAAAGGCGACTGCCGCAACCACCCGACGTTGGCCCACCGCGGCAACCACCCGATCACCAGCGCTAGCGTTGCCAACCCAAACGCGAGCGGTGAAGGTTCGTAAACCGCCAGCCCCATGACCACGATCGGCAGCACGGTGCCGCCCAATAACAGCACGCTGAAGGGGATGATCAGCCTCGCGTTGGCGATCCCTTCATCGGCATTTTTCAACAGCCCACGGATGACTTCGCCGCCGCTGCGATACATCCGGCAAGCTGCCAGCGGAGTGCCATCGACCACGTCGGTCATCAGCCCGGCGGCGCGAAAAGCCCGCGGCAGTTTGATGCCATCGTGACGCGAGCCACGCAAACTGGCATGCGTGCCGGCTTGCTGGTAGGCGGCTTGAGTGGTGAGAAAAAATTGTCCGCAACCCGCCGCATAAGCGGGGCTGCTGCTCGCTCGCATCCGCCGCAGCGGCAGAAAGCACAGCAGCACCACATGCATCATCGGAATCAGCAACTTCTCCAACAGCGTGCCTGTTTCTTGCCGCGGAAACGCACTTAACAAGGCGACGTTGTGCTGCGATGCATAGTCGACCATGCGGCGCAGCGCGTCGGGTTGCAAGCGGACGTCGGCGTCCAGGAACACCAGATAGGGATGCGTGGCCCGTTTGGCAAGCTGCCAGCAGGCGTGTTGTTTGCCATTCCAGCCCGCCGGCAACGGCACTCCTGGAACCAGCCGCACCCGATGGTCTTGCTCGGCGATTCCCTGCACGATCTCCGCCGTTGCGTCTTGCGATTGGTCATCCATCACGACCACTTCGAGCGTCACCTTTTGGCTCGACAAGGCCGCTTCCACACACGCGCGAATCCCGGCCTCCTCGTCGCGCGCCGGGATCAAGACCGACACGCTGGGCACGGCGGAGTCTCCCTCGGCGGACGAATCGGGCGTCACGAACAGCCGACGATTCGCTGCATACAGCAGCATCGGCAACAAGGCGAGCAGGAACGCGACGATGGCCAGCAGGATGAGGGTCACTGAAATTGCTTTCCATGTTGTGGAGCGACCTTGCTGCCACCAAGCCAACCGCGGAGACGGCGCAATCGTTCGTACATCCCGCCGGCCCCTTGGCTACCACGCAGTAGTTCCTGGAAGGGCGTCGCGTCGCGGGCGATGACCCGCTTTGCCAATTGCTGTTGATTGTCTCGCAAGCTGGCGGTCAATCTCGCGGCCCAAGCCGGTTTATCCAGTCCCGCGTGTTCGGCAATCAAAATCGGTTCGCCAAATCGCAGCAGGCATTCAGGCAGGCGTTCTTCCCAAAAAGCGAACTCCA
Source organism: uncultured Pirellulaceae bacterium (assembly GCA_964477385.1). Lineage (GTDB taxonomy): Bacteria > Planctomycetota > Planctomycetia > Pirellulales > Pirellulaceae > Roseimaritima. Next base: position 11,025 of record CAYZHQ010000036.1, on the reverse strand, counting down.
TCGCCAACGGCAAAGCCACGCCCGTTTCGGCGCGGCTGCACAGATGGGCGAGCCCCGGTGCAAGTGGTTGTTCGGTGTCACGCGGATCGACAAAGCGGCCTTCGGGAGTCATCCACAGTGCCGTGCCGGGCATCGCCAAAATGGTGCGGCTCGTTTTTAGAAATGCGGCACTGCCGGTGGGAGAACCGAGCCGTACGCCGAAGAAACCAAGCTTGGCGAAGACTCGATACTGATCCAGCGCTTCGGCATCGATCGGCGCGTAAAATTGGCGACCGGCAAAAAGTTGGCGGTTGACGTAATGCGCCACCAACGGATCCCACCACGAGGGATGATTGGCAAACACGATCAACGGCTGGTCCGCCGCAACATTCGCATTCGCCAACGTCTCTCGCTCACCGGCGAGCGTATGAAAACTACGCCGCAGCATCCGGCCGAGAAAGGCGTGGAAGCCGTTTTGCAGGAATGCCGAAACGGCGGGCACGTCCGCGGACGGCGCGGCAGGGCGATCCGTTGGGCTCACGACACTGGCGCCACAGCGGGGCGTACTTTTCCACTCCGGGCATCCTGGTCCAACGAATCGGCAGCGATCCAACCGCTCATCAAAACCATTGGCATTCCCGGGCCGGGATGGGCTGCGCCGCCGGCCAAATACAAACCGCGGACATCTTTGCGACGATTGCCCGGTTTGAACGCGCCGATGTACTTGCCGTGGCTGGCCAAGCCATAAATTGCGCCATTCAGCACGCGGTAGCGCTCGTGGATATCGCGCGGCGTCAAAGCGGACTCGTAAACGATCGCATCGCGCAGGCCTGTCATGCCGGCGGTCTGCTCCAATTTGTCCAGAATCTTTTCTCGGTACGCCGGGAACATCTTGCTCCAGTCGTGTCCCGGTCGCAGGTAAGGCGTGTGCACCAACACGTACAACGCCTCACCTCCCTCCGGTGCAACGCCCGGTTCGGTGACGGCGGGAGCACACACATAAGCGGTCGGGTCGGGTGCCGGTTGGCCTTTGCGATAGATCGCCTCAAACTCTTCTTCGGCGTCGTGACTGAAGACAAAATTATGGTGCAGCAGTTGCTCATAGCGTCGATTCAGTCCCAGGTACAGCACCACGCCACTGCAAGCCGGTTCGAACTTAGCCGTCGACTGGAATTTTTGCCCCAGCTTGCCACCCAGTAATTCCCGGTAGGTCCGCACCGCATCGCAGTTGCTGACCACCGCATCGCAACCGAACCGCTGGCCATCGGTGGTGATCACCGCGGTGACGGCACCCTGCTCGGTCTCGATGCTTTTCACATCGGTCGCCATGCGAATCGTCACGCCCAGCTTTTCAGCCAGTTTATGCAAGGCTTCCGGGACGGCCCGCGTCCCCTGCATCGGATACCAAATGCCTTCTTCGGTTTGCATATGAGCGATGCTGCACAGCACTGCGGGCGATTGATCGGGGGCCGAACCGACGTACTGCGTAAAGTGATCCATCATCTGAGCCACCCGTTCGTCGGGCACATGCTTTCGCACCACCGACGCAACGCTGCGGCCCATTTGCAGACTCAGCACGTCCTTCAGCACAGCCGCCGAAAACGCACCGCCGACTTCCATCGTATCTGCCAAGCCACCGACACTTTTCCAAAAGAAAAAGCGATCCGAGACACCATGCAGCCCTTTGGACATCTTAATGAAACGCTCGTAGCCATCGCTCGACGCAGTCGCGCCGGTGAACGCGTCGAGGTTCTGCCGCATGGCCGGCACATCGGCGACCAGATCGAGCACCGACGGTTCGTGCTGGCCGTGTGCGTCGAAGAAGCAACGCCACTGCGGATCGAGCCGCACCAATTCGAGATACTCCTCGATCGGCTCGTTGGCTTCCGCGAAGACGCGTTTCAGCACACTGGGCAGCGTCAAGATCGTCGGCCCCATGTCGAAGCGGAATCCGTCCGACGCCAACTGGGCCGCCTTGCCGCCGACCCACTGATTTTTTTCCAGCAAGGTGACCGTGTGACCTCGAGCGGCCAACGTGCAGGCACTGCTCAAACCGGCCAAACCGCCACCGATGACCACTACATTCATTGCGTCGTTCATTTTGATCCGACCTAATCCTTCGCCTGATGATGTTTTCGCGATGCCTGGACGCCGCGGATGATTCGTTTCAGTCCTCGCCAGCGGTCAGCAAGGCGACCAGCATGATTCATTTGTAGCGCGCCCAGCAAGGTGTCCAGCGTCCCCGGGTCGTGCGGCGCGAGATGCGGTGCCGCCGATCCGTGTTTGCTGGAGGTTACTTTGACGGCCGTCATTTGGTACAGACCCTCGACGCCACGAGTCACCCCGAAGCCGCTGTCGCCGCGGCCTCCGAACGGTAATCGCGGATCGGCTGTTGGTACGATGATATCGTTTATTGTGACGTTGCCCACTCGCAATGCGGCGGCTAATCGCGCGGCCTCGCTGGGACTCCCAAAAATCGACGCCGCTAAACCGTAACGGCTGGCGTTGCAGCACGTCGCCGCCTGCTCAAGGCCGCTGACCCGCTGAATCGTGGTGATCGGTGCAAACAGATCGGCCGAGGCGATAGGCCAATCGGCCGAAATGTTGTCCAGCAGCAACGGTGCCATTTCTCCGGTCTTCTCCAGTCGTTCCAAGTTGCCCGTTCCCAACCGGTCGGTGCCGCCTCGTTGCAACGTGTCTCGCACCAGATCGATCACCGCTTGGCGTGCCGCGGGATGAACGATGTAGTGGGACCGAGGGTCGATCTGTGATTCCAGTTGCTGCAAGAAATCGGTGGCGATCGGCTGATCCAAAATCAGACGTCGCGGCCCGATACAGGTGGCACCCGAATTGATCGTCAAAGCGAATCGGACGGCGGCGGCGGCACGTTCCAGCGAAGCCGACCGCAGCACGATCGCCGCATCGCAACCGCTCAGTTCCATGATCGCCGGCGTCAACGTTTCGGCCGCGCGGCGCAGGACCGCTCGTCCCGTTGCCGCACTACCGGTCAAGACGACCAGATCGACGCCTCGATCGAGCGCCGCAGTGGCGGCCGAAACGTCGCTGTCGAGCACCGTCAGGGCATGCCGTGGCACGCCGGCAGCGAGCAAACATGCGGCGAAACGCCGACAGACCGCTTCGCTACCCGGGGCCGGTTTCCACTGCACCACGTTGCCCGCAGCGAGTGCCTGGGCGACTTGTACTCCGCCCAGCAGCAACGGGTAATTCCAGGCTCCCAGTACCAATACGGTGCCGTGCGGGACTCGTTCCACGCGACTGCGAACACCCCATAGCCATAGGGGTCGTCCTCGCGCGCCCCAGCGGCGAGGTCGCAGCACTCGCGGTCCGCGAGAACCGATAAACGCCAGCGCTTCGGCTAGCGGCAGCACTTCCGCTGCCACTGTGTCAACGTCGCTGGTTCGCTGTTCGGTGCGAGAGTCCGCCAGCAATTCGTCGACCGCGGCGGTCAAACCGTCCCGCGCGCCGGCGACCATGCGGCAACGCTCGGCCACGGAACGTGATGCCCAAGGCCTGCCGGTCGGCGCGTCCTCGCCTCCACCGCCTGAAGAATCGCGTCGATTCGACGCACCCTCGGACAGGGCCTGTTCGTTGGTCACCTTGGTCAAACGACTACGAGGCTCCTTCGCCGGTCGAAAGCCGAGCCAACACAACGCCGTCTTGCGAGGAAGGTGCGACGGTCTCTTTCGCCGGAGGTGCAGGAAAGAAGACCGCTGCGGCGGCCACTCCGGCGATCCCCAACAAACCGGCACCCAAGATCACCACCATCGCCAGTGCCGCAGGCGCCGCCAGGGCATCGGGAGTTTCGCTGGGGTCCAGCACAATGCTGACCACCGACAACACGTTGTTGATCAGATGAGCCGCCATGGCGGGAATGATCGAGCCGCTTCGAAACGACAACCAACCCATCCATAATCCGATCGGAAAGACCGCCAGCACATGAATCGGATCGAGGTGAAACACCGCGAAGACCGCCGAAGCGACCACGATGCCCAACCCCGCACCCCAGCGCCGCGTCAGCCGAGATTGAACATAACCACGGAATAGCAACTCTTCGCAGATCGCCGGCATGCCGCCGATCATCAGCGCCAACGGCAGCAAGAACCCCGACTGCCCCAGCTTGCGAAACATCTCCGTCATTTCTTTCAGCGATTCGCTTTGCGTGAGGAACAAGCCGACTAACACCGAAGCGACCAGACCGACCAGTGGCGTTGCGGCGGCGGCGGCGAACCAACCCCACAGCGGCCAGTGCCCGCGGACTAACTTCATCCGCTGCCGGAACCCGCGTGGCGACAGCAGCGCGGCAAGCAGCGCCGGAATCACCAACGCGATCTGCGGCACGATGACGGTGATCGAAAACGCTAAACGCGATTCCTTAATCATCTCCATCGCCTTCAGTGACGCCTCTTGCGTGGTGGCGACCGTCCCGGTGGCAATCCACTGACCAAGCACGACCGCGATCACGCTGCCCATCAAGAAGGAAATGATTGAAGCCAGCACGACCAGGAAGACGGGCCAGATACGTGGAGCCGGCGGCAGTTGCGACGGTGGCGGCGGCGGTTGATTGACGGCCGGCGGGGCGACTTCGGACGGCGCCGCGGGGTCAAAAGCGGAATAAGGATTATTGGACATGCGACGTTACGCTTTTAAACCGAGGGTTTGATCGAGCCCAAACATGCAGTTCATGTTTTGGACCGCGGCTCCGCTGGCCCCTTTGATGACATTATCAATGACGCACAGCAGCACCACGCGGTGGCCGGCATCGAAGGCCGCCATGTGGACGTAGTTGGTACCCGAGACATGTTTCGTTGCCGGTGGGTTGTCGACAATTTGCACAAACGGTGCCTCCGCGTAAGCTTCTCGCCAATGCCCTTTCACCGCCGCCGCATCCACACCTTGCCCTTCAACGTAGATCGTCGACAAGATGCCGCGATCCATCGGCGTCAGGTGCGGCGTGAACAGCACTTCGGGAGTTTCTTCGGTATATCGATCGAGCACGTCGACGATCTCCGGTTGATGACGATGCTTGCCGACCGCGTAGGCTGCGATCGATTCGTTGGCTTCACAGTACAAGTTGGCCAGCTTGGGCGTCCGGCCGGCACCACTGACACCGCTCTTCGAATCGATGATCACCTGCGGGCCGATCACGCGGGCTTTGAGCAGCGGTGCGAGTGGCAAAATCGCGGACGTCGGATAGCAACCTGGATTGGCAACCAACGACGCGCCGCGGATCTCGTCCATAAACAGTTCCGGCAGTCCATAGGCGACACGACCGAGCTGTTCCGGCCACGGGTGTGGCGTGGCGTACCACTGTTCGTACAGCGACGCGCTGCGTAACCGAAAGTCGGCACTCAAGTCGACCGCCTTCAGCCCAACCGCTTGCAAGTCGCGCACCGTTTCGGCCGAAGCGGCGTGCGGCAGACAGCAAAACGCGACATCGCAATCGGCCGCCAACTGTGTGGGATCGGCCTGCGACAGCGGTAGGTCCAGCCGGCCATGCAAGCTGGGGTGGACGTCGGCGATCGGTTTGCCCGAATCTTGACGGCTGGTGACCGCCGTAACGGTCGCCTCGGGATGGCCGAGGATTAAACGAATGGCTTCATAAGCGGTGTACCCTGTGGCTCCGACAACTCCAACCCGAATCATATTGTGCTTTACCCGTTGGTGACATCTTCTAATCCTGCATTGTAGCGAATCGGCCCTGCTGGCAATGCCTCGATCGGTCGCCGAGATTCGATACCATGTGGCAGCTAGACGGTTGATCGTGCTTCGTCACGGACCGAGACAATGGTCACCCGGTGACAGCCAAGCTTTCCCCTTTTCGCGAAATCCCTGCCATGGCGGACTCTGGTCCAAACCGATCCGATCCGCGTGAGAACCGGGCTGCGAATCCTTACGTCGTGCCCGAGCCCACTGCCGAGGACCCCGCCCTCCAACCCGATTCCGTGGGCGGCGATTTCCGCCAAGACAGCATGGCTACGACGTCGCTGGTCTTGGGCTTCCTCAGCCTGTTCTCGCTCTGTATCCCCTGCGTCGGGCTGCCGCTGGCAGTGGCCGGAATTGCAACAGGAATCCGAGGCCTCGCCGCCCGTCAACGCGCGCCGGCGATCTGCGGGATTGGGTTGTCGATTTTGGGCCTGCTGCCTGCCCTGTTCGAATGGGCCGTGTTACTCTGGAGGTCGCTCCAACAAGGAATTCAATAATGGGATCGGAACAAGAGCACCGTCGTCGGTTCGGTCACGCTGCAGGTGCAGCAAGATCGGATGCGAAACCGACCGTGCCGTGCGCCCATTGCGGTGCCGACATGTCGCCTCACGCGGCGGCCTGCCGCGCCTGCGGCTACGACGGCGAAGAAGACCACGACGATTCCTACGAGGAGGATTTTGACTACGACCAATTTATCGAAGACGAATTCTCCGACCAAGCGATCAGCAGCACGCTGAAGCCCTGGCAGCGGGCCGTCGTGTTGACTTTGGTGATCGCCTTTGCCGCAACCCTGCTATGGCCGCTGCTGTTCGGCTGAGCAGGAGCAGGCCAGAAAGACAAGCCGGGCAACCGCTCCGGTCGACTTGAGCGAACCGCTTTCCCGTTGGCAAGAAATTGCCCCCGGATAGTGATTTGATAGACACGGGGTAGGGGATGCTTTAAAATCTCCACCCTGGGATTCGCATCCACTGGTTCACGCCCTCTCGCGTTCGTCACTTCGCTGGCCAAGGCTCGCATCGCCATGAAAGACCTATTTGGATCGCTGTTGGGCACGCTCGTCGCGCTGCTCGGCGTGTTGGGAGTCGCCGCCTTGATGCTGTGCGAGGTGGCTGAGCAACGTGAACTCGCCCGTGCCGAATCGTGCGGCAATAATCTCAAGCAGTTGGGGTTGGCGATGCACAACTATCACTCGGCCTACAACATGCTTCCGGTCGGCAGTGGCGGCACCGACCTGGGAAGCGCGGCACAGCCGCGCCAAGGTAACGCAAATCGCCTGGGACCCATGGTCGCGTTGACTCCGTTCATGGAACAGCAACGGCTGTGGGAAATGATCTCCAATCCGATGGATGGCTTTCCGGCAATGGGCCCGGTCCCCTGGTTCGACGAACAGCAATACAAGCCGTGGAACATGCGGCCCGAAACGTTGGCTTGCCCGAGTGACCGGGTGGCAAACCAATTGACCACCTCCAACAGCTACGCCAGCAATTACGGTGACGGCACCTTCCAAGCCGGCGCGCCGGTGATGCGCGAGATGCCACCCTACAAACAAGACATCGGCAGCAAACGCGGCCTCTTTGCTCGCGAGCAAGCGTATCGTTTTCGCGATGTCTTGGATGGACTCTCCAACACGCTGCTGCTGGTGGAAATGCGAGTCGGCGGGCCCGACGCGAAAGGACTCTCGGGAGTCATGCAAGAGGTCGACGGCATCACGCTCAACCCTTCGCTGGTCAAAGCGATGAACGCCAAGACAACGTGGTGGCCCGAAGGTCGCGGGATGCGGTGGGCCGATGGTTCGCTGCGTGTTTCGGGGGTCCAGACGGTGCTGCCGCCGAACTCGATGTCGGCGACGACTTCTACCGGCGAGCTCGACGGTATCTTGTCCGCCGCCAGCCACCACCCCGGCGGGGTCCACATTGCCTTTGGTGATGGCGCAGTGAAGTTTGTCTCCGAGAAAATCGATGCCGGCGATCCAACCAAACCAGGAGCGGCGATGCAGGAAGGTTATGCACGGGCCGGGAGCCGCAGTCCCTACGGGATCTGGGGAGCGATGGGTTCGCGTGCCTCGCGTGAGACCATCACGATGCCTCAACAGCATCTCGGCAACCCGGTGACGGAACTGAGCGAAACGCAACTCGCCGAAGTCGCCAAGCGTCCGCTGCGCGATTGGACCGATGCCACCGGACAGGCAAAGATGAAGGCTAGGTTTTCGCGTGTCGTCAATCAAACGCATGTCGAACTGCTATTGCCCAATGGCCAACTGCAAACGCTGCCGCTGAACTATCTCCGCAGTGAAGATGCCTACTTCGCGGTCGAGCAAGATGCGATCGAAGTGGCCAAGCAACTGAAGGATTTGACCGCTCGTATTGAAGAGGGGCTGAAGCTGCTGGAAACCCGGCAGTTCGAAGCCTTTGCAAAATCTTTCGTTCCTCCCGAAGCCTTGCTGCCCGGGCAAACTCGCTTAATGGCTGAACGCATTCGATCCGAACGCGGTAATTTGATTCAAATGTTCGATGACGCACTCGCCGGTGAGCCCAAAATCGAGTCGTCTGGCGATCGAGTCTCTTTCAAGACCGATGGACGACGACCGAGTCGATTTCAAAAGATCGACGGACAGTGGTACTTTCAATAACAACCTTGGGTTACCAAATCACCGGGCCGCTTGAGGGCTCTCTTGGATTGGCTTCCTGCTCGGAGAAATGTGATGCGATCGTCGATGTCCAGTGCCGCCAGTGCGGTTGTGATGGGGCTGTGTGTCGCCATGGTGTCGGCGCTGATGTTGATGTCGGTCGCGCGACAACGCGAACATGCCCGCTCCATGGTTTGTGCAAATAACCTCAAACGGATCGGCCTGGCGCTGCACAACTACGCTTCAACTTATCAAGCGTTTCCCTTTGGCAGCGGTGGTAGCAGTGCGGGTACCGAAGACGAAACCAAGGGCAACGCCAGTCGGCTCAGCCCCTTCGTGGGCTTGCTGCCGTTCCTGGAGCAAACGGCCTTGTGGGACCAAATTGCCAATCGGCACGAATCGCCGAACGGCCAGGCGTTCCCCGCCATGGGGCCGGTTCCGTGGTTCGACGAAACAGCTTATTCGCCGTGGGCAAAACGGCCGGCGGTCTATGCCTGCCCACTCGACCGCGTGGCGGTCGGTGGCAGCAACGACCCTACCGAAAATGTTTTTGATAGTGTGAGCTCGACCTACATCAGTTATGTCACCAACTATGGCGACGGCAGCTTTGTGGCGGGAGCTCCCGACGAAGCGTTTGAGAAGTACCCGGCTGATCGAGCCAGCAAACGAGGCGTCTTTCGCCGTGGCGGTGTCTATCGGTTTCGGGATGTCCTTGATGGAACCACCAACACGCTCTTCTTGTCCGAAACCCGCGTTGGGGGCAAAGGGGCGACCGGAATCAGCGGCATTGTCAAAGGCGTCGCCGGGCTTTCCAAAAAACCATCGTTGTGCTTGACGGCCGCCACCGCCGACGATGCCCAGTGGTGGCCCGAAGGTCGGGGCTCGCGCTGGGCCGATGGAGCACTGCCGGTCACCGGATTCCAAGCCATCTTGCCACCTAATTCGCCCTCTTGCACCTCGGAACTTGGCTTGCTCGATGGCGTCGTTTCCGCGTCAAGCCACCACGCCGGTGGAGTGATGGTGCTGTTCTGTGACGGCCACATTCGATTCGCAACCAACAGCATCGATACCGGCGATAACGATCGACCGGGCGTCGCATTGGCCGCGGGCTACACTCAGGCTGGCGAAAAAAGCCCCTATGGAATCTGGGGAGCCCTCGGCTCGCGGGCCGCGGGAGAGACCATCGCCCAAACACCGCATCTCACCGGGCCTCCTAGCGATGAACCGGAACCGACTCTCGACGACGCCCCGCAAGAGGTCTCTAATCAACCGCTGCGGGTTTGGCAGGACACCACGGGCACGAAAACCATTCGCGCCCAGTTCGTCCGAATCGAAGATCGCAAAACGGTCGTGCTGATCGATGCGGGAGGTCAAGTCCGCCGGTTACCGCTGAACATGCTCAGCAGTGCCGACATCTTTCACGCCGTCCGAACCGACGTCATCGCTCGAAACCGCGAAAGCGAATAGGCGATCGAGATAACGGGCACGCTCGACCGATCAGCTCGCCGACGGGATGATCAATCGCTCTCCGATTGCTTCGATCAGTTGTCGCGCTACTTCGGCTTTGGTCCCGGCAATGGTCGACAACACCGCGCCTTGCGGGTCGAGCAACTCCACTTGGTTGCAATCGGCATCGATCGCTTCGGGGCCGTTACTGACCATCAGATCGCAGTGCTTTCGCTCCAGCTTGACAATCGCGCGAAAGCGGCGGTCTTCGGTTTCCAAAGCAAACCCGACCACCCACTGCCCGGGCCGTTTGCGCTGACCCAATGTCGCGATCACGTCCGGCGTTTCGATCAGCTCCAGTTTTAACGAGTCGCCGTTCTTGGAGATCTTTTGCGGTTCAATCCGACGTGGTTGGTAATCGCACGGCGCGGCCGCTCCAATCGCCCCGTCGCAATCGGCGAAATGTTCGCAGGCGGCGGCCAGCATTTCCGCTGTGGTCAGAACCGGTATCACGCGAGCTTCGGCTGGATACTCCACCGACACCGGGCCCGAGATCACCACCACCTCGTGCTTGGCGGCACAGGCCGCCTGGGCAAGCGCGCTGCCCATACGACCGCTCGAGCCGTTGGTCAGGTAACGGACCGGATCTAAGTACTGACGCGTCGGTCCCGAGGTAATGAGTATCTTGGCCACGTTGCGTGTCCGCCCGCTTAATCGTTGAAGCTCACTCGCCGCCGCGATGGATCGCTTCGTCGATCAATCGATGCAGTTGAATATTGTCAATTTTCATCATGGCGGCAGCTAACGCAAACAACCGCTTTTCGCTCTCGTCAAGGGAACCGTCGGCCGCCATCATCCGGATCAGGTCTCGCAGCAACGCCTCTTGATCGGCCGGAGCGGTTGGCAGTTGCAGCGCCGCCGAATCATTCAGGGCGTAAGTAATCGCGTCGCGCAGATCCTCTTCGCCCATCCCTAATTCAATGCAACGCTGCGACAAAAAGCCGACTTCGTCTTCCGCCAACGCACCGTCAGCCATCGCCATTACCACAAGGTTCTTCAGTTGATTTAAGCGTTCCACAAAACGGCTCCGACGATCGAAAGGGGAATTGCGGCAAGGTCAAGCGAATCACAAGAGCCGGGATTGTATCCGAATTCATCTTCCGGGGGACACGGCCCGATCGCATAGCACGGACCGATCGCGGAGCATGTCGCGGCAAACCACGCCGAGCCCGGATTATTCACGTGAATGA
>CAYZHQ010000035.1:0-50105 GCA_964477385.1 uncultured Pirellulaceae bacterium | reverse complement strand
ACCAAATGCTCCCTACCTCCCCTCGAAAGGCTTTTCGAAAATGCAGATACGCCATTGCATAGTTCCTCTCTCGATGTTTTTTACCATTGCCCTGGGGTTGTTCGCCAGCCACGCCAGCGCCCAACTGCCGATCACCGACACTTGGCAATTCAAGCTTCGCAAACCGGCCGAAGGCTGGACGGAGCCCAAGTTTGACGACCAGTCTTGGCAAACAGGCAATGGCGGTTTCGGGACGCGAGATACTCCGGGAGCTCGCGTCAGCACTCTCTGGAGAACGAAGAATATTTGGCTGCGCAAGTCGTTTGAGTTGCAGTCGCTTCCCGAACAGCCCGCACTGCTTCTTCATCATGACGAAGATGCGGAAATTTATCTGAACGGACAACAAGTCGCCGCGTTGGAAGGCTGGATTTCGGAATACAAAGTCGTGCCGCTCGATGGCAATCAACGCCAAGCATTGCGAGTGGGCAAGAATGTCCTCGCCGTTCATTGTCGGCAAACCGACGGTGGGCAGTTTATCGACGTGCATGTCATCGATGCCCAGCAGGTACCCAAGCTGCCCCGGCCACCGCGCGATTTGACTCCTTTCCAGTCCGAGCTGATCACGACCTGGGGAGCCGACGTGACGGCAGAAAATGCGTGGACTGAATACCCACGGCCCCAGCTCGTGCGCCCGAACTGGACGAACCTAAACGGTCACTGGGATTACGCAATTACCAAAGCCGACCAGACGACGATTCCCGCCCAGTGGACGGGAAAGATCTTGGTTCCTTTCTCGCTGGAATCGAAGCTGAGCGGCGTACAACGGATGCTCGATACCGACGAAGCCCTCTGGTATCACCGCACTTTCAGCGCTTCGGTGAAGCCAAATCGGCGGACCAAACTGCACTTCGAAGCGGTCGACTACCTAGCCAACGTCTATGTCAACAATCAGTTGGTCGGCACGCATCAGGGTGGCAACGATCCTTTTTCGATCGACGTCACCGATGCCCTGCACTCCGGTGAGAACCAACTGATCGTTCACGTCCTCGATGAAACCGAGGGCTGGCAACTTCGCGGCAAACAGACGCTCTACCCACGCGGCATTTGGTACACCCAAGTATCCGGCATCTGGCAAACGGTCTGGATCGAAGAGGTCGCCGCGACCCACATTACCGATGTCACGATTCACACCGACGCCGCGAGCGGAAAAGTCAACATCCAAACCGATGTCGATGGCCAACCCGCCGCCGGATTGCGCTATGTCGTGGTGATCAAGGATGGCGACCAATCGGTAGCCGAACAGACCTCCGATTCGTCAACGATGGAATTGACTGTCGACCAACCCAAACTCTGGTCGCCCGCGTCGCCGCACCTGTACGACGTCCACGTTTCACTACAGGACACCGCTGGCAAAACGCTGGACAGTGTCAAGTCTTACACCGGCATTCGCACCGTCGGCAAAACGCGCGATGCAGATGGTCATCTACGGCTGACTCTCAATGGGGAAACGGTTTTCCATTGGGGGCCGCTCGACCAAGGCTGGTGGCCCGATGGTTTGCTGACACCTCCGTCGGATGAAGCGATGTTGTTTGACATTGAATACCTGCAAGCGGCGGGCTTCAACATGATCCGCAAGCACATCAAAGTCGAACCGCGACGTTATTACTATCACTGCGATCGTTTGGGCATGCTCGTTTGGCAAGACCAAGTCAGTGGTGGTAAAAATCCACCCTGGACGCGCCTGGATCCCAACCCGATCGACGCGGAGTGGCCGAGCGAACCCCATCAACAGTTCATGCTGGAACTCGAACGAATGATCGATGCTTTGGAAAACCATCCCTCAATCGTCGTGTGGACTCCATTCAACGAAGCCTGGGGGCAACATCAAACGGTCGAAGTCGGCCAATGGGTCCAGCAGCGTGATCCATCGCGTTCGGTGAACATCGCCAGCGGCGGCAATTTCTTGCCGGTGGGGGACATCGTCGACCATCACCAGTACCCCGATCCTGGCTTTCCTTTTGATCCCGCGCACTATCAAGATTTCGTTCGCGTGGTGGGCGAGTTCGGTGGCCACGGCCTGCCTGTACAAGGCCATCTGTGGGATGCCAATCGCAACAACTGGGGATACGGCGGACTGCCGAAGAATAAAGCGGAGTACAAACAGCGGTACGTGCAATCGATCAAGTTGCTGAACCAGTTGCGAAGCCGCGGCATTGCGGCGGGCGTCTACACTCAAACAACCGACGTCGAAGGCGAGATCAATGGCCTGATGACATACGATCGCAAAGTCATCAAGATTCCCGCCTCGGAACTGGCGGAGTTGCACAAACTGCTGTTCGAGCCGGCACCGAACGCCAAAGCCGTTTCGGCCGAAGCACGATAAACGCGACGCGCGATCTCTCACACGACGGTTCTTCCGCCAACGTGCGAGTTGACTCCAATGACATGCCTCCTCACGTGGCCTTCGCTGCGTGAGGAGGTTTCGTATCGTGATACTAAAAAACAAATCGTCCGTTCAACTTGCAACCCATCCAAAAACCTGAACCGACGGCGCTAGTCGCGGGCATTCGGGAGGTTGTCGGTTAGGTTCCCCGTCTTCTCAGCAAAATCGGGAAAACCAAACGCGGCGATTCATTCCTTTCTAGAATAAAGGACGATCGCGATGGTTTGCACCGCTGGCGACCTTAGCTCTCCTCCTCCTGCACCCCTCCTGCACGACTGCCATGCTTCACCATCTTTCCGATTTTCGTCCCCTCAAGCTGCTACTGCTTTTGCTCTGCATTTGCACGGCCAGGGGACTCGATGCCAACGAGAAACGCCCCCACATTGCTGTGATCTTGGTCGACGACATGGGGTTCTCCGACATCGGTTGTTATGGCAGCGAAATCGCCACGCCAAACCTAGACGCGTTGGCTGCCGGTGGACTGCGGTTTACGCAGTTCTACAACACGGGCCGTTGCTGTCCCACACGAGCGGCCTTGCTGACTGGTTTGTACTCGCATCAAGCGGGTATCGAACACATGAATGGCGACTACGCGGCGTGTGTTCACGCGATGGATCGCTCCATTGGCACGCTGATCAATGGCCTCCAATCGCGTGGGCTGTTTGACGACACGTTAATCCTGTTGATGAGCGACAATGGCGGCTGTGCCGAAAGTGGGCCCAAAGGCAGGTCGATCGGAGACCCTACCACGGCGGACTCCACTTGGTTTTGCGGGCAATCTTGGGCTTGGATGCAAGACACGCCGTTCCGCAAGTTTAAGCACTTCAATCACGAGGGCGGCATTGCGACGCCGTTGATCGCGCATTGGCCGGCAGGGATCACCGACAAAGGTGGCTTTCGTCGTGAACCGGCGCATGTGATCGACATCATGGCCACCATCATTGAGCTAACGGGCAGCGACTACCCGCAGCAAGCGAACGGGCATCCGATCTTGCCTCCTGGAGGTGTCAGCCTAGTGCCGCTATTTGGCAGTGGCAACATTGACCGTGATGCTTTGTACTGGGAGCACGAAGGGAATGCCGCGGTTCGCCAAGGCCACTGGAAACTGGTGCGGATCGGCGGCAAGGGTGCTTGGGAACTGTATGACATGCGGATGGATCGGACCGAACAACACGACTTGGCAAAGACGCAACCGGCCGAGGTCAAGCGACTCAGCTCGCTCTGGAATGCGTGGGCCGATCGCTGCCATGTCGCCAAAAATGGGCTGCCAAATCAATAAAGTCGATCTCGCCAAAAGTTGGCCAGCAACGGTCGGCTGAAAACGGTTTTTCCCTTCCACCTAGGAATCCATCATGTTACGTCTTGTCGCTTGCTCGTGGGTACTGTTGCTATTGACTGGCAACATCGGGCGGGCTCAATCGCCGGCCCAGACGGTGCCTGAAAATTCCGTTCCCATTGCCGGCCTATCGCTCCATTGGCAAGACCGGTACTTAGCTATCAGCGGCCCTGACCTGCCCGGCGAAGTGATCCGCACGCATTACCTGGAGGCTTACTGTCGCCCCGGTTCGACCGATCGCGACTGGCACGAGACGGTGATTCGCCATGACAGCAAGTTGCTCAAAGCGACGCCCGATGGCAAACATTTAACGATCGAAGATCGCTTGACCGACGGGGTGGTGGTGCGGCACCAGGTCGACGCCGGTACCGATGAGGTTACTTTCACCGTGACCGCCCACAATCCCACCGGAGTCGCGTCGGAGGTCGATTGGGCTCAACCTTGCATGCGAGTCGATCGCTTTACCGGCACTGACCCAAAAGACTCTCGCGCGGTCCAACCGCCCTACATTCGCAAATGCTTTCTGATGCTTGATGGCAAGCTGACCCGATTGCCGACAGAGCCGTGGGCGTTGACCGCTCGCTACGAACCCGGACAGGTCTATGCACCGAAGCACGTCAACCGCAACGACGTCAATCCGCGACCACTCAGCGAACGCGTGCCGTCGAGCGGCTTAACGGGCTGTTTCTCCGCCGATGAATCGATGATCTTGGCGGTGGCTTGGGAACCTTATCAAGAGGTCTTTCAAGGGGTGATCACCTGCATGCACAATGACTTTCGCATCGGCGGCTTACGAGCCGGCGAAACCAAGACGATCCGCGGCAAACTGTATGTTGTGCCGGCAGACGAAGCGGCCTTGTTAGCTAGGTTCCGTAAAGACTTTCCTGAACAACATTAGCTGCCTTTCATATTCGATGTCCCTGAGACCGATTTCCTGGGGACCGATTTCCGACCCTACCTGTTGCTCCCTATCACGAGACTGAAGATGCTGATTCGCTTGCTAAGGATCGTGCGACAAAAAAGTGTCGGGTACCTTTTGCGAGGAACTCGCCCTTCGGGTGCTTCGCACAAAAGGTACCCGACACTTATTGATCGCGCATTGCTAATACTGTCGATTTGTGTCGGTTGGGCTGGATTCATTGCAGGGCAAGAACCGCCGGGTGCAAAGGCGGTGCTCCCGCTGGTACATGATGCCTTTAGCGATCACATGGTGCTGCAACGGGACCGCGACATCCCGATCTGGGGATATGCTCCCGCAGGGACCGAGGTGCAAGTCACGCTGGCGACGAAGCAGGCCCAGACCACTGCGAATGCGGAGGGCAAGTGGCGCGTCGACTTGCCGGCCCTGTCGGCGGGAGGCCCGTTTGAATTGGTGATCGAAGCCGACCGAAAGGTCGTGCTGCGCGATATTCTGATCGGCGACGTGTGGATTTGCTCGGGGCAATCCAATATGGAATGGCCCGTCGCTGCATCGAATCAGGCGACGGAAGAAATCGCGGCGGCCGATTTTCCCAACGTCCGTTTGCTGACGGTGCCCAAGCGAACGTCACCCACGCCGCTGGAATCTCTGGACGCCGTGTGGCAACCCTGCACACCCCAGTCGATCCCCAGCTTTTCCGCGGTTGGTTACTTCTTTGGCCGGGATCTTCACCAGCGACTCGACGTGCCGATCGGGCTGGTCCATACCTCATGGGGCGGTACCGTTGCCGAAGCTTGGACGAGTGGCGAAGCCTTGGAGACGATGGATGATTTTCGCGCCCCCGTGCGGGCGATCCGCAAACTGCCACCGGCCTCCAAGCCCGCTAACGGCAATCCCAATGTGCCGACGGTACTCTACAACGGCATGGTCGAGTGCCTAACGCCGATGGCGATTCGAGGTGCGATTTGGTACCAAGGGGAATCGAACGCCGGCCGAGCCGAACAGTATGGCAGGTTGCTGCCGACGATGATTCGCGACTGGCGTTCGCGATTCTCAGGGGGCGAGTTTCCTTTTCTGATCGTGCAATTGGCGAACTTTCAACAACCGCAAACCGAACCGGTCGAGGCGGGGTGGGCGGAACTACGCGAGGCACAAGCCACGACGGCACGCAACGATCAGCAGGTCGGGTTGGCAATCACGACCGACATCGGCGAGGCCAATGATATTCACCCTCGCAACAAACAAGATGTGGGCAAGCGTTTGGCACTGCAAGCGATGCAGATTGCCTACGGTGTAGAGCTGGTAGCGACGGGCCCCGAGTTCGACTCGCTGTCCGTTTCCGGCAACCAAGCGGTCGTGCATTTCCGATCGATTGGTGACGGGCTGCGCGTCGCAGGCGACACGTTGAAAGGTTTTGCCATTGCCGGCAGCGACGGCAAGTTTTTCTGGGCCACCGCGGCTATCGAAGGCCAGACCGTCGTTCTCTCCGCCCCCGAGGTGGCTCAGCCGATCGAGGTGCGTTACAACTGGGCGACCAACCCCATTGGCAACCTGTTCAACCAAAACGGTTTGCCGGCCGCTCCCTTTCGCGCGTCCAGCAAACCGGCCGATGCGAACGATACGTCATCACTCCCACTCCCACCAGCCACTCCGACCGAACTGGGGATTGCCCCAGATCGGCTGGCAAAAATCCCGCCGGCACTGGAACAACTTGTAGAAGAAGGCAAGGTCGCCGGCGCGGTGATCGCGGTCGCGAGGAAGGGGAAACTGGCACTGTTGGAGGCGGTTGGTTACGCCGACTTGCAATCGAAGACGCCGATGCGAACCGACACGTTGTGCCGCATTTACTCGATGAGTAAGCCGATCACCGTTGCTGCGGCGCTCACGCTGGTCGACGATGGCACGATCGGCTTGGACGATCCGGTGGCAAAAACGATTCCCGCCTTCGCAGACGTACAGGTCTATCGCTCGGGCGATGGAAACGAGAAGAGCCTGCAGTGCGACCCGGTGGCTCGCCCGGTGACGATCCGCGACTTGATGCGGCACACCTCGGGACTACCTTACGGCTTCTTCGGCAACACGGCGGTCGATCAAATGTATCGCCAAGCGGCCGTGCTCGGCCAAACCGACAACGCGGAGCAACTGGCGGAAAAAGTGGCCAGCCTGCCGCTGCTGCATCAGCCGGGCGAACGTTTTGAATACGGTGTCTCGATCGATGTGTTGGGACGTGTGATTGAAGTGGCGTCGGGAAAACCGCTGGATACGTTCTTGCGCGAGCGCATCTTTGATCCTTTGCGAATGGACAACACGCGATTTTATGTACCAGCGGACAAACAGCAGCGATTCGCGACCGCGTATGGGCCTTCGGCCGCCGGCCCGCTGCTTGTTTCAGATGCGGTTTTGACCAGCCGTTTCATTCGCAGTCCGCGGATGCTGTCGGGTGGTGGAGGCTTGATTTCGACTGCGGGGGACTACCTCCGATTCGCACAGATGCTGCTCAACGGTGGCCAGTTGGACGGCCAGCGGATTCTGCAAGCCGAAACGGTCCGCGCGATGACGACCAGCCAACTTCCCGAGCAAGCGTATCCAATCCAGATGGGTGGCCTACCGATCTTGGGGATGGATTTCGGTCTAGGCCTGTCCGTCGTGCGGGAGCCCATCATGGACCCGGCCGCTCATTCAGGCGAATTCGGCTGGGACGGCATGGCCAGCACGCACTTTTACGCTTCACCCAATGACGAACTCGCCGTGGTGGTGCTCGGTCAACTGCTTCCTTACTCGCCCCAGTTGGAAACGGCGGTCAAACCGTTGCTGTATGAGGCGATTTCCGAATGAACCGAGACGCTGGTGGCGTCAAGCAGGTCCGGCACCAAGTTGCAATTGAAACACGTCGGGGCCGGTATGAACCGTTTTGACGCGACCGATTAAAGTCGTTGCCGTGGCGTCCGAAATTTCGATCGGCAAGAACTGTCCGGCTTGGCGTCGATTGCCATCGTAAACCACAATGCGATCACACAAGGTACGCCCCATCATCTGACATAGCGGACCATCTTCCTTGCTTTTCTGAGCCCGTTTACTGGGGCCTTCCACAAGGATCTCGACCGTCTGGCCAATGAACCGCTGATTATCCTCGGCCGAGATTTCGTCCTGCACGGCCAGCAGTTCATTGTTACGCCGCGTCTTGATTGCTTCGGGAACGTCGTCTTCCATCCGCTCGGATGCTTTGGTGCCAGCGCGCACACTGTACTTGAAGATAAAACTGTTTTTGAAGCGACAGCGTTTGACGAGCTCGATCGATTGCTGAAAGTCCTCTTCCGTTTCCCCGCAGAAACCGACGATAAAATCGCTGCTGACCGAAGCCTCCGGGAGGATCCGTTCGATGCGTTCCATCATCGCCATATAATCGGCCACCGTATATCCGCGACGCATCGCTTTTAACTGGCTATCGCTGCCACTCTGTGCCGGCACATGCAAATAGGTCGAGCACTTCGGCAGTTCGCGAATCGTCAGCAACAGTTCTTCGGTCATGTCTTTCGGATAATTGGTTACGAACTTTAATCGCCGCAGCCCTTCGATCTCGTGCAGTTGTCGCAGCAGGTCGCTCATCCGCGTCACGTTGCCATGTGCATCGGTGTAGCGATAGCTGTTGACGGTCTGGCCGAGCAGGGTGATTTCCACACAACCTTGATCGGCCAAGATCTGCGCTTCAGCAATAATCTGTTCCGGACTGCGACCCTGTTCGGGACCGCGGGTCATCGGGACCACGCAGTAGGTACAGAACTTGTCGCAGCCGATTTGAATCCGCAGGTAAGCCTGGAATGGTGTGGGGCGCATCGCTGGATCGCGAAGCGGGTCAAAGGTTTCGTGGCTCCGACGAATCGTTTCTTGAGAACCCGATTTACGCCCAAGCGAGACGGCGATTTGTCGACCTTGACCGGCGTGAATATTTTCCAGCAATGAGGGGATCTGCTGTAATTGTCCTGGACCAACGATCAGGTCAACGAATGGCGCACGTTGAAAAATGATCTGCTGATCTTTTTGCGCCATACAGCCCATCACACCGATGGTCTTTTCGGGATTCCGTTCCTTGGCCTGACGGAGTTTTCCCAGGGCGCTGTAAATTTTCTCTTCGGCGTGCTCGCGAACACTGCACGTATTGAACAGAACGGTATCGGCTTCTTTGGGCGTCGCCACCAGTTCATAGCCATGCTGCTTCAGATCGGCGACCACCATTTCGGTGTCCAGCACGTTCATCTGGCAGCCAACTGTTTCAATGTAAAGACGTTTGCTCATATCAACCGTTCGAGTGATTCGATCGCTAAGGTTTCACTTCGTCGTCGCTTGCCTCTTCGTCACCCTCGGGGACTTGCTTTTTCTTCACGAAATCCTGGAGGATTTCCGTGTAGAGCGAACGCCGACGGACAATCAGGCCTGAAAAGAGGGTGACCGCGACCGCCACAACGACGGCCCACAGCATCAGATCGGTCATGGAAATTTGAGATCCACCCATCTCCATAACCTAGCAACAATAGTGAACAAGCGGGACGGGTAATCCAGGCAAACCACTCCGTGCCGACGGACGCCCCTCCGCCAGCCCAACGCGAAAGCGCTAGCCGATCGCGAAAGCAACCGGATGGGCTTCCCTGCGGCGACGCCTGGCAGCTTAGTTACGGTATGGCGATCATCCCGCCCGCAATGGCGGCGGCTTCGACCAAGACCGCATTTCGCTGGTACGGTGGCCGCTGGCATAGTGCGGGAGCACAGGTTCCCGGCCGGAAATAGCCGAGAGTGTAATTGCACTCACAGGGCGGCTGGACGGTCGCCAGATAGGGCAGCATCGGGACGGTGGCGAAAAACCGCGCTCCACTGACCAGCGGTTGCAATTGCCAGCAACGCTCGTGACCATGCCGCTCCAACATCACATCCTCGAAATAGAGCGGATGCGAAAAGGTGTTCGGAGCGTGCCAGAGATAGGAGCTCATCGACCAGTCGCCTGGGCGATCGGGCCCTTCGGACAGCACTTCGGTCGGCTTCGGCTCGGGGTTGGCCAACGCGTCAGGAAGGCGACTATTGCCGATCTGCGAAAGATCAATCGTGGGTGCTCGCAGTTCCGGCAGCTGAAACACCCCCTCTTCGCGGCCCACCGTTCGATCGCGGCCGTAGAGCGACTCACCGCCAAGTTGCGACGTTTGAGTCGGCGGGGTTGCCTCGAGCACTGCTGGCTCCTCTCCTGAGACGTTGTGTCCCACACCCAGGAGCAGCATCACGACAAACCAGTGGAGATGTTTTTTCACGACAGACGTCCCTGTCTAACCGAGGAGTTCCAACCGCGCGGAGTCCGCACAGCTTCCGCCTATGTTATCGACGGGAGTGGAAGGGAAACGCCAAAACAACCGTAGCGGCCGCAAAAACCGGGCAATGCCGCACAAGCGACACCGCCCGCAAAGTCACCGCGATCGCAACCAAGCACGGCTTGCTTGATGGATGGATGCCCTACTTATTGCCGGGAAAATTGACAGCCGTGTTTTTGGGCAGCTTCAACGGTTCGAATTTCAGTGAGGCGCTGTTCATGCAGTAGCGTTTTCCGGTGGGCTGGGGGCCGTCATCAAACACATGCCCCAAATGCGCTTTACAGCGAGCACAATGCACCTCGGTTCGTGGATAAACCATCTTCCAATCTCGCTTGGTGCCGACCGCGTTTTCATTCACCGGAGCGTAGTAACTGGGCCAACCGGTGCCCGACTTAAACTTCGTGCTGGAAGTAAACAACGGGAATTCACAGACCACGCAGCGGTACAATCCCTCCTGCTTGTTGTTCCAGTACACGTTACGAAACGCCGGTTCGGTCCCTTCCTGCTGGGTTACGGTGTACTGCATCGAGGTCAGCGATCGTCGCAACTGAGCTTTGTTTTTTGGCTGGTAGGGCGGAACTTCGAACGGCCCATTGGCGGCCTCGGCCGAGGCCGCCGGATCACCTCCAGAGGCCCCGGGTTCATCGGCGGCAAAGCCGCGCATTGTCACAGCCATGGCGGCACCAACCAGGATGGAACCGACCAGCAATACGATGCGGCGTTTTTTTTGGGAATGACTCATCAAGGGTTTCTCCTTCCCTGTGGGGGAACGCGTCGATTGAACGCACATTGAGGGTAACTTACTATTGTAGCGCTAAACCAACGCCAAACCAACAAGAATGGCATGCTTCTCTGCTCGTCGAGGCCTCACTTGTCTGCTCTGGAACTGGTCGATCTAACGAAAACGTTTGCTGCCCGGCGCGTGGTGGACGGGATGAACCTGACCGTCCCGGCCGGGGAATTGTTGGTCATCGTCGGGCCTAGCGGCTGCGGAAAAACGACCACTTTGCGGATGATTGCCGGCCTGGAGTCGCCCGATTCCGGTGACGTCCGTGTCGGTGGTCGGTCCTTAGTCGGCACATCGCCACGGCATCGCGACGTCTCGATGGTGTTTCAAGATTACGCCCTGTACCCGCACATGACGGTCCGCCAGAACTTGGCGTTTGGTTTGAAGATGCGGCAGCTACCGCCCGCGGAAATCGATCAGCGGGTCGCGGCGGCCACCGCCACGCTCGGACTGGCGGAATGGCTCGATCGAAAACCCGACACCCTCTCTGGTGGCCAACGTCAGCGGGTTGCGATCGGCCGCGCAATCGTCCGCCAACCTGACATCTTTCTGCTCGACGAGCCCCTTTCGAATCTGGATGCCCAACTGCGAGATGCAATGCGAGTGGAGTGGGTGCGACTCCATCGACAGCTCGGAGCGACGATGATTTATGTCACTCACGATCAAACCGAAGCCATGATGATCGGCCAGCGCGTGGCGGTCATGGACGCCGGGAGGATCCGACAAATCGACACACCGCTCCAGCTTTATCACCATCCCAATCACAAAGCAGTGGCCGCTTTTTTTGGTTCGCCGTCGATGAACTTTTTCACCGCTCAGCGGCAACCCGACGGTGGCTGGTGGACCGGCTCGCACCGCTGGCCGATCGCGTCCGACGTATCGGAGCCGGTGGTGGAAGTGGGTGTTCGACCCGAAGCCTTCACGACCGTTGCCACCTCCGACGATGCCTTGCCAATGGACATCGTCGTCGACGTCGCACAGCCGCTCGGCGCAGTCACTCACGTGCATGGTTCCTGGCAAAACGTCGCCGTTACCGTGCTAGTCACCGATGACCAACCGCCGACACCCGGGACCCGGCTCCGACGGTTCGTCGCTCCTGGGGCGATCCACATGTTTTGCCAGACCAGCGGCCAACGCATTGGCGGCAATGCATCGCACGGAGATTTCGCACATCCAGCGAGCTGACCAAGCGGGCCGCCAGAGGCTGCTAAGCAGGTTGGCAGGAATCATTCCGCAGAACTCTGCTTAGCCGTTTGGGCGATAGCCCCGGTTCTATTCAGGAACCGCGGCTATCGCCAAGGCGGCTCATTTACCCGATGACTCAAGTCTGCCTGCTTAGGAAGCCAGTTTTTGAAGCACTGCGTCGCCCATCGCTTGTGTTCCAGTCGCCGTACCGCCACGGGCGATATCTTTGGTCCGCAAGCCGTCGGCTAGCACGTCGCGCACGGCCGCCTCGATCGCTGCCGCTTCGGTTTCCAACGACAAGGAATGTCGTAGCATCATCGCCGCGGCAAGAATCGTTGCCAACGGATTGGCGATGCCCTGCCCCGCAATATCGGGAGCCGAACCGTGGATCGGCTCGTACAGACCGGGGCCGCTGGCACCAATGGAAGCACTCGGGAGCATCCCCAAAGATCCGGGCAACATGGAGGCTTCATCCGTTAAGATGTCACCGAACAAGTTGCTGGTGACCACAACGTCAAAGTCACGCGGACGGCTGATCAGGTGCATCGCCATCGCATCGACCAACACGACATCATATTCCACGTCGGGAAACTCTTCGGTCATCACGCGCTGCGCCACCTGCCGCCACAGACGACTTGGTTCCAGCACGTTGGCCTTGTCGACGCTGGTCAAACGGTTGCTCCTGCCTCGCGCGGCCGTGGCGGCCAATCGGACGATCCGTTCCACTTCGGGCACGCTGTACTTCATGATCGCATAAGCCGACTCCACGCCGTCATCGGTACTGCGACCGCTCTCCCCAAAGTAGATTCCACCAGTCAGCTCACGGAAAAACAGAATGTCGGTGCCATCGACGATTTCTCGTTTCAGTGGCGACGCATCGACCAATTCACGGAACGTTTGAATCGGGCGCAGGTTGGCGAACAACTGCAATTCCTTACGGATCTGTAGCAAGCCTTTTTCCGGACGCGTCTTGGCCGAGGGATCATCCCATTTTGGACCACCGACGGCCCCCAGCAGCACCGCAGCGGCCGCTTTACATGCCTGCACTGTCTCCCTTGGCAGGGGATCTCCCGTCTGATCGATGGCGATACCACCAATCAAATGATTCTCAAAATGGAAGGCATGCCCAAATTTCTCCCCCACGCGGACAAGAATTTTTTCGGCTTCCTTAATAATTTCCGGGCCGATGCCATCCCCAGGCAGCAATACGATTTTGGCGTCCACGACTGCAAACATTCCTTAAAAAAGCGAATTATTGACCGACGGCTTGAACGCCCACCTAGCGGTCGTGGCGGAATCGTCAGCGTTTAGCGAGACACTTTAACCGATTGGCCGCTGGGCACTACAGCCGGCATAAGCCGCGATGATTGCCCGCAGCTGGCTCAATCGCCCCCACCGACGGCCAGCCCACTGCGGCTCGGCCGCAGGTAACCTGATAACTTCGTTTGCCAATCTGCTTGTTTTTTGAGTACAATAGTGAATCCCACCTGCAAACCGACAGGCAGTTCCCCTCCGAATACCATTCCGGAGCGGTTTGTCAAACCTGCCGGTCCTACCCACCTAACTTTCTACTTAGCCTTCGGCTGTGTAGTCCCCCCGCTTCCAGACGCTCTTGCTGGATGGCCGCGTTGTTTTCGTAGCCGCCGAAGAGCTGTTGCAAAGGAGTTCCTTTTTTGAAGACCAACCCAGTGATCGAACCGGCGAAATCCTCCTCGGAGGCTTCCTCTGCCGCGTCGCGGTCCGCTCCGCGGCGGCCTCTCTGGAAACGCCGGATGCCATTGTACGTGGGCTTGGTGGTTGTGCTCTTCGCTTCGGTGCTGTTGGCTGCAAGCTGGCCTCGGCGGCAAGACGCGCTGTCGCAGCAGGCGCTCTGGCATCAAGTCGAGCGCACGGGGCTTTCGATTTCCGTCATCGAACGCGGCAACATGGAAAGCCAAGACAACGTTGGCGTCTTCTGCGAAGTCGAAGATGTGCAGCGGGACGGAATCAATGGCACCCCGATCGTTTGGATCATTCCCAACGGCAGCACGGTTGAGAAAGGGGAACTGTTGGTCGAACTGGAATCGACGCCCATGCGTGAGGCGCTCGATGAACAGTTACTGGAGACCGAGGAAGCTCGCACCCAGCAATTCCAAGCCGAAGCCAATTACGAAAACCAGCTGTCGCAGAACAGCACTCTGCAGGCCGAAGCAGAACTGGGAGTGGAACTGGCTCGACTGAATCTGGAAATGTACATCGACAAGCAAAACGGCACGCACCGTCTGGCGATCGAGGAGGTCAAGCGAGCGATCGACAACATCAACAACGAAATCTTGGCCGCGCAAGCTTCGATGGAACTGAAGGACGAAGATCGTCGCGGGTTGCAGTCGTTGTTCAAGCTGGGCTATGCCAACCGCAACGAACTGCGCCGTAGCGAGCTGTCGTACCTGCAAGCGGAGGGTCAGTACGCCGCCAAACTAAACGAACTGGAAACGAAACTCGCCTCCCTCGGCAAGCTGCAAGACTACGAACGCCGCATGCAGATCTTGACGTTGGAAGGAAAACTGAAGACGGCCCAGCGGAGTCTGGAGCAGACGCAACGCAACAACGAAGCCAAACTGGGGCAGATGAAGTCGCTGCTGCGAACCCGGACGGAACAGCTAAAGAAGGAAGAAGAGCGACTGGTTCGCTACCAGTCGCAACTAGAGAAATGCCGCATCTATGCACCGCAAGCCGGTATGGTGGCTTACGTGAGCGCCCGTAATGACGAGATCCGTGAAGGCGTTCCCGTTCGGTTTCGGCAGAATCTCTTGTCGATTCCCTTACTCTCGAAAATGCAAGTCCGCACGGCAGTCCACGAATCGGTCCTCGATCAAATGGCGCATGGCTTGGACGTGACGATCACCGTGGATGCGTTCCCCGATCGTGAATACTCCGGTACGGTGCGATCGGTTGCAGTGCTGCCGGATCAAAGTGGCTGGCGCGGCAGTGGTACGAAGGTTTACGAAACGGTCGTGACCATTGATTCGGAGGTGGAGAATCTCAAACCTGGCATGACCGCCGTGGTTGAAATCCATATCGATGAAGCGGCCAATGTGATTGCAGTGCCCGTTCAATCGGTGATGGAACAGGATGGCAAGACGTGGTGCATGAAGCAGGGGCCCAACGGCATCATTCCCTGTGAAGTGAAACTTGGTCGTAGCAATGATGCTTATGTGGAAATCATCAGCGGTATCTCGGCCGCCGATCGTGTGGCTTTAAACCCGACGGACGTCGCCCAGGAAGTTCTGCCCGATCCCGTGAGCACACCAGAACCGTCCGACGAGCTGATCGCGGCAGCGCGTTAAACGGATCTTTCGAAAGGATCGCCACAGTGCATCTAGCCACTCTCAAACTAGCGATCCGCAATGTTTTGCTGCACAAGATGCGGTCGTTTCTGACCTTGCTCGGCACGATTCTCGGGGTCGCCAGCGTGATCGCCATGCTGTCGGTCGGAGAGGGTAGCAAAAAAGAAGCACTCGCCCAGATTCGCAAGCTCGGCGCGGCCAACGTGATCGTACGCAGCGTCAAGCCCAAAGCCAGTCGTGGCGGGGACTCCAGCAGCGCCACACAGCCCGGCATGGTGTCACGGTCCAGTTCGCGAGTCGTCAGCTATGGATTGACACACGCCGACCTGCGGGTCCTCGAGGAACTGCCGACGATCGAGCAAATCGTTCCCATCCTGGCCCTACGCAAAGATGTGCAGCATGGACGGCGACGCCTATCGGACGCGCGGGTTCTGGGCACGATCCCGGCGTTCAAACAAGTCAAGTCGATCCAGGTGCGGCGTGGCGGACGCTTTCTACTAGAGGATGACGAGCAGACGATGGCAAACGTGGCCGTGCTGAGCCAAGGTGCGAGTCTGGCTCTGTTTGGTTTTGAAAACCCGATTGGGCAACCGCTGTTGTTGGGCCAGGGGGCGTATCGGGTAGTTGGCGTCCTGGAGTCGCACGATTCGGGGGCCGCCAATGTGGGAGCCGTCGGCGCGGCAAATCAGAATCGCGATATCTACATTCCACTTTCGGCCGCTAGAAGCCGGTTCGGCGAAACCCAAGTCGTCCCCGAATCAGGTGGACGCAGTTTTGAGCATGTCGAACTGAGCGAGATCACGCTGGCAGTCAACCAACAGAACGAAGAATTAGTGCGTCCCACCGCTGCGATGGTCCGCAAGATCTTGGCGCGGAAGCATACTTCGCAGAACGACTACGAGGTCTATGTGCCGCTGGAACTGTTGGCACAAGCCGAACATGAAAAGCGGATCTGGAACATTGTGCTGGGATCGATCGCCGGGATTTCACTGCTTGTCGGTGGCATCGGCATCATGAACATCATGCTCGCGACAGTGACCGAACGCACGCGGGAAATCGGCATCCGCCGTGCGATTGGTGCCAAACGTCGTGACATCATCCGGCAGTTTCTCTTTGAGACCACGGTGTTGAGCACAACGGGTGGCTTATTGGGAATCGCCTTGGGCATCGTCATCCCGGTGATCGTGACGGCAAGCCTCGGCGTGGAAACCGCCACCACACTCAGCTCGATTTTGCTCGCGTTCGGGATCTCGGTCGTCACCGGGATCATTTTTGGCGTTTACCCGGCCTACAAAGCGGCTTCGATGAATCCGATCGAAGCGTTGCGGCATCAATAGCTCGCGGGTCTCTTGCAAACAGGGTCAAGCGCCCGTTTGCGGGAAACCCGCCAAGAGGCTTAGAAGCTGAACTCGGCACCAAAAACCGCGCCGTGAAAGAACACGTCGTCACTGATGTCGATCGTCGACCCCGAAGCGGGGGTGATCGACGTGGTTAACTGACTCGGCACGGTCGCCACATTGGCCAGATACCAGAACTCATAACCTGCCGTCAGAGCCAACGATGGTCCGAGGTTGTAGCGAAACGAAGTTCCGAACTCGACGAGACCAGACAAGTCGGTTTCTTCTTCGGAATTGTTAGCGATGATCGTCTGCGTGTTGGCATTGGTCACCACCTGAAAAACCGAATCGGTGAAGTTCATAAAGACTCCACCGCGAGCTTTTACCACCGTCCACAGACGCTCGCTGAGTGGATAAGCCATATCGATACCGACTTGGCCGCCAATCATACGGTTCTCAATGTCGCTTCGCAGGAAACCAGCGGTTGCTCCATTAGGTGGGCCTAAAGAGTCGAGCACTGAATACTGGAACTCCTCGGAGTAATCGATGTAGCGAAAGCCAGCCATCGTTTGAATCACGTCCCAGCCCCGATGTATCCGGTTCAGCTCGAAGCTGTTGTACTCCGCCTGATACGTCTGCCGCTGGAAGTCGGCGTTGGTGAACACATCCAGAAAGCCCGCTCCCAGCCCCGCACCAGGGGTGATGAAGGTGTTGGGCACAATTGCGGGATCGGTAGCTCGTTGGGCGCTGAGGTCCCATTCCAGCATACCTGTGAAGACCGCTTCGTAGCCTTCGACACAATCCATCATCCGGCCGAGGGTCACCCGGCCCCCAAACTCATGATCAAACTCGCCCAGGGCAAACTTGGGAGTCAGAGTCTGCTGATTGTCGCCCTGACGCCGCATGAACAAGGCTTCGCCGCGAACGTAGCAGCCCGGCTCACAGCCACCGAAACAACCCGAGCAAGTTTGGCAAGAGCCGTCATGCCCATGGCTGGCAGCCGCGCCGGCGGTGATCGGTTGATTGGTTTGAGCATTGAACATCGGCACCGGCATTCCCGATTCCCCGTCCAATGTTTCGAGAATCGTCTCGCCCGGTGCCAGCTCGATCCCGATCGGATCACTGATACCAGCGACCGCAGGGTCTTGGGCTTGGGCAGGCAGCGACCAACAGGCTGTCGCGCTGGCAATGGCAGTTATCAACAAGCGTCGAAGCGAGCTTGTGCAAGTGGCTTTTAACATCGCGAAACCTCTTTGCGAAATGGCAACCCGTGTCAACGAGTCCCTTGGTGCTGCGTTGAGATGGAACGTCATGACTAACGAGTCGATAGTTGATCGACGACCGGCACAAGGCAGGTCTGCCGTACGAGCTGCAAGATGCTGCGAGCTTGATCGTCATCTACGGCAACGCCTTGGATGACTAGTTGTTGATTGGCCGCGACGACGCGCACCCGACTGTTTGGGAAAGTCGCCAGCAAGGACTTGGTGAGCTCGTCCGCGGTCCGTTGCAGATTCTGCAACTGCGACTGTGGACGATGCTCCACACGAATGTTGTAAAATCGTGGTTCAGCCGTTTCGTCGCTGCCCGTCCAAATGGCCAAACGCGAGCTACCGGCCTGCTGTCCAATGATCCGTAACTCATGCGGCCCGACCGCAACGACGCGGCAAATCGTGTCGTCTTCTACCAGAAAACGTCGAACCGTTTGTTGTAGTTGCAAAGGACGCATGTGCGCCTTGGCGACGTCGATATCGTCGATCACCGCGGTGGCTTGATCGAAGACGGTCACCGCCTGCCGAGGTGCTGCTTCGACGGAGGCGACGGTGGCGATGATTTGATCCGACGGAGTAGGATTGGCTACCGACACGGCGGAAACGGCCGGTGTTTTTAAGCTGGGATCGTCGTCCGCTGGAACGTCGATTACCAATCCCTGCGATCGGCCGACCAATTCAGCCGTTGTATCCACACTCGGTCCAGCACCGACAACAATGGGCGAACTGTCCAGTGCGTTGGCAGGCGTCGAACCGGCAGGTCGCCATAACCGACTAGTGGTCGCGCGGTTGGTGGCCAGTGGCGGCTGCGCAAGGGTGACTGGCAAGCTGGGCACGGCCAAATTGGGTTCGGACAAGTTGGATTCGGTATCCAGTACGGGCTTGGGAACATTCGGCTTGCTGGGTTTCCCGGCGGATACGGCCGGCGCATTGGCTCGGATTTTTCCATCCTGCCGCGCCGCTTCCATCAGCCACCCTGGTGCACCAGCAGCCTCTTGGGCATCTCCGTCCGTAGGCAGCTCTTTCAACGTTACAGGAACTGGCAAGCCAGTACTGCGCCGCGTCGATGAAGCGGAATCGGTGCGAACGGATCGCTCCGAAACGGGCTCTTCAGTCCCCAAGTCGCCCAAAGAATAAACGGCCGGTTCATCGGACATCTGGAAGGTAATCGCGGGAGACGATTCGGAATCAGAGTCCGTTGCTGTCGGAGTCGCGACCGCCTGTTGCTCCGCGGCGGCTACGTCTTCGGCCGAACTACCGGGGCTGACCGCTTTTTCGGTCACATAGGGATTGGCCACCACGCCTGCGCCCGAACTGTCCGGGACCGCAGGAGCTGGCGCCGACGGCATCACCGGCGTCAGACGCAGTGTCGATTTCGGTTTGACAAGCTCCACCGGAGCCTCTTCGACGACCGAGGGACGAGCTGCCTGCTCGGAAACAGGCTGTAACAGGAGGACCTCGGTCGTCGGCTGCAACAGCCCCGCCTGATCCGCACCCGAAACCAGCGTGATATCCTCGGCAGGCGCTTGGCAAAATGGGTTTTCATTCGATCCTCGCTTGAGGACCACCTGAGAAGCAGTCACGCCCAGCTGCCCAACTTGCACCGGCAGTGGCGGCAACAGTTCCAGCTTGAGCGTGCTGGGACTATCCGCTTGGCTGGTCGATTGCCAAGCGGTGCTCGCTAATAGTGCTGCGAGTGCCGCTCGCCGCACGAGTCGACTTCGTCCTGGCTGAAATTTGCAATGAAGCATGCCGCATCCTTGACCTAACTGGGTCTCCGGTGATGCACCCCCCTTGGCACATCGATGGAAAGATGCCGGCACTCATACACCGGTCATCCGTGTTAGGTATCGGAATCCCCTGGGCGAAGCATTAACGATTCTGCAGGCTGCCACGGTAATCAGATTCGCTCCGCCTTTGCCGACGGGCCTCAAATGCCAGCACGGCGGCGGCCACCGATACATTCAAACTATCAGCGGCCCCGGCCATCGGAATCGTAATTCCCTCCGCTTTCCAATCCTCGCCCAGCCCCGCAGCCTCGGCCCCCACGACCAATGCGACCGCTCCGGTGAGCGGGCAATCCCATAACAAACGGGCGGCATCCACGCGGGCGGCAAAGCAGCGCACCCCTCGATCCTGAAGCCAGCGCTGGGCTGCGGCAGCCGTACAAACCGCCGCCGACATGGCAAACACCGTCCCCAAACTGGCGCGGATCACGTTGGGGTGAAACAAATCGGTGGCACAGTCACAGCAGATCACTGCGTCGACTCCCACCGCATCGGCAGAGCGAAAAATGGCCCCCAGATTGCCCGGTTTTTCAATCCGATCGGCCACCATCACCAACGCATTGGCGGGCAAAACGAGTTGCTCCAAGGGACGAGCAGGCGTTTCAAACACGCCGACCATGCCTTCCTTGCGATCTCCATAGGCCAGCTTTTCAAAGGCTCCTCCGGCCACCTGCGTAATGGCTTGCCGCGACAGGGCTGGCTGCAGCCAGTCGGGAATCCCACCCGCGTCCTGACCGCCAACAAACTGGCTCCAAGTTGCCTCGGCGATAAACAGCTCAAGCAGCACCATGCCCGCGTCGATCGCTCGCCTGATCTCACGCACTCCGTCGACCACAAACGCGTTGGTTTGACGTCGATAGCGTCCCGTACGCAATCGACTGACGTGTCGGATACGGGGATTTGCACGACTGGTCAGAATCTCCATCGGCGTACCATCTTCATGAGCGTACCGCGTTAGCCCTTCAACACCGGACAGACGTCAAACCATTGCCGGCCCTGCTCCTGCATCCACTCCGTCGACCATTCGGGCCCCCATTCTCCTTGAGGATACGTCTGCAAGGGTGGAGCGGCGGGGCTGCGCCAGGCGGCGATCAGCGGATCAACAATGCCCCATGCGAGCTCCACTTCATCGCTGCGCGCGAACAAACTTGCATCCCCGTTCATCGCGTCGAGCAACAACCGTTGGTACGAATCGGGCATGGCTCCTTCGCGACCGTTTTGTTGAAAACGAAAATCAAGCGAACTGAGTTTTGTCTTCAGCTCGGTGTCGGGAACCTTGGTCTGAAAGTGCAGTTGGATCCCTTCGGCGGGCTGGACTTGAATCACCAACTGATTGGCTGTCGGAATGCGTGTTTTGGATCCCAACAGCAAATGCGGGGCATCGCGAAACTGAATCACAATTTGAGTGGTGCGGCACGACATCGCTTTCCCGCTCCGCAAATAAAACGGCACGCCTTGCCAGCGCCAGTTGTCAACGTGCAGCTTTAAGGCGGCAAACGTTTCGGTCTGACTGTTGGCCGGCACATCCTCTTCGGACAGATATCCCGCATACTGACCACGTACCGTTTCGGCAGCGAAATCGGCACCAATTTTAGTGCGCACGCTATGGAGGACTTTGACTTTTTCGTCACGCACCAAATTGGCATCGAACCGTGCCGGTGGCTCCATCGCGGTGATCATCATCAACTGCAACAAATGGTTCTGAAACATGTCGCGCAGCACCCCCGACGTGTCGTAGTAGCCAGCACGCCGGCCAACAGGCACTTCTTCCGCCACGGTGATCTGCACATGATCGATGTAATTGTGATTCCACAACGGTTCGAAAATGCTGTTGGCAAACCGCAACACAAACAGATTCTGAACCGTCTCTTTGCCCAGATAATGATCGATCCGGTAGACCTGATCTTCGCGAAACACCCGGTGCATGGCCAAATTAAGCTGCTGAGCGGTGGCCAAGTCGGTACCAAAGGGCTTCTCGATGATCACCCGCCGTTGACCGTTGCTGTCGTCGTTCAGCTTCGCCGCACCTAACTGCTCGACCGCTTTGGCATACAACTGCGGCTTGGTCGACAAATAGTAGACCCGATCGACGGCGCCTGCGGGCTCGATCTCAGCGAGAAACTTGCTCAGCGACTTAAAGTCGGCCGTCTGCTGGATGTCTCCCGGATGGTAGTAAACCAACTGACTGAAGGCGGCCCACACCTCCGCATCGAAGCTATCTCCGGTGAATTTTTCGGTCGAAATGGCGAGCTGTGATCGCCATTCATCGTGCGAGAACTCGCTGCGGGATACACCGATGATCTGGGTATCGACCGGCAGGCGGTTCTTCTGAAACAGGCGATACAATGCCGGGATCAACTTGCGACTCGTCAAGTCGCCGGAAGCACCAAAAATAACAATCGTGTGAGCCATAAGGACTGAGCCGTTTTGGGAGTGGGTTCGGTGTCCGCCAATGGACCGCTCGTTATCTGCCCACTTTAGCCCCGCACCTCTCTACCGACCATAGTAGGGCGATCGATGACCCATCAGCGTGCCACCGGTCCGACAGCGGATGAGCGGTAAGGGCGATTAGCATTGCATGGCGCCGCAATTACTGGGATATTCACCCCCTTCGGTGGCCCGGTCTCCCTAATTCTTGTCGGCGGTCGGTTCTTTTTCGCAACCTAAGAGGAGTCAACCCGTTGGCCCGTTCCCTACAAGATTCTCCGCCCGATGCGGCGGAACAAGAACAGCTACGCCAGCAGCACTACAACGCGCAAATCGTTCGTCGCATCGATGCTCACGAAAACCTGTCGCGGTTTCGAATCCGTCCCGATCAGCCGATCCCGCCATTCCAAGCCGGACAGTACGTGGCGATCGGCTTAGGCAATTGGGAGCCTCGTATCGAACCGTCTCAAGACGAAATGCTGCCGGCCAAACGCCTCCGCAAGTTGGCTCGACGGGCTTACTCGATTTCCTGTCCAATGCTGGACGACGAAGGTCACTTGGCCGCCTGTGATGACGTCGACTACCTCGAGTTCTACATCACGTTGGTGCGTGAAGCGGGTACCCCGGACGGAAAACCACCGGCACTGACGCCACGCCTGTTCTTGCTGAACGAAGGCGACCGTGTTTCGCTCGAAACACGCATCGTCGGTCGTTATGTTCTGGAAGGCATCCAACCTGATGACACGGTGCTCATGATGGCCACTGGCACCGGCGAAGCACCACACAATGCAATGGCGGCACGCTTGCTGCGCGATGGTCACCGTGGCCCGATCATCCTCGCCACCACCGGTCGCTACATCGGCGATTTTGCCTATCGGCATATCCATCAAGAACTGATGAGCCGCTGCGCAAACTTTCGCTCGTTTAATTTCACCACGCGTGAACCGTTTAACATCGAACCCAGCCACCCCAAATATGTCGGCAAACAGTACATTCAAGAAATGTTCCATACCGGTCAACTAGCCGAAATGTGCGGCGCCGATCTATCGCCTAAAACGACTCACGCGTTTCTGTGTGGAAACCCCGCCATGATCGGCTACACGCCGCCAGGCGCACCCCCGCCAAGCGAACCGGGAATGCTGCAATACCTGCAAGAAGCGGGCTTTGTGCACAACGACGACCCGCCGACGGTCGGCCACATCCGCTTCGAAAAATATTGGTAGCCTGCGTTTCCTGGACTTCCTAACGGCCGTTTCCTGGACTTCTCTAACGGCTCAGTGCAGCAACGTCGCTGCGGATGTCGGCTGCGGCGTTTCGCCCGCCACGGACCAGCTTAACTGCACCGACGTCTTCGGCCCAGCGACGCGACAGGTCAGCCGAATCGGATGGTGACCTTTGGCCAGTCGAATCGTACCGGTGACCGATCGATTCGCCTCATACCCAACGTCAGCATCGATTACCGTGGCGTCATGCAAACGTAAAAACGCCCCGTCGCTGCAAGTCAAACCAAAGGTGTACTCGCCATCGCGCGGCACCTCGATCCAACCGCTCCATTCAATCGCTCCGGCGCCAGGCAACTTCAACGAAGCCAACTCAAAGGACGGCGCCACTCCGATCAAGTCGGCCGATTGCTCGGCAAGATTGGGGACGTAAGAAAAGGGGCCTTCGCGATATCGCCAGTTCAAACCGGTTTCGGCCTTCAGTACTGTCGCGGGGGCAACTGCAGGAACCAATTCCTGATCATAAGGCCGCTGGGCACTGGCATTTGGTCGACGCAACTGCAAGACCCGCGCTTTCATCCGCACCTGCAGCTTTCGAAACCGATCGGAGGTATCGGCCAAGTTCGTTCGCTCCTGAGGATCCTGCTCCAGATCAAAGATCTGGAAGGCATCGTCATGCGACTTGATGTTGGTTCGAATTCCTTTGAAACCATCGACATGCACGACTTGCATCTGGCCTCGCTTCTGTCCCCGATGCGTCGGCCCAAAATCTTCGTATTTTCTTGTCGTTCCGTTTTGCCAGTATTCGACGTAGATCGTGCTGGGCGTCTGCTTGCGGTTACGCGTCAAAGTCGGAACCAAAGAAACACCATCGCTGCGAGCCGGTGGCAATACTCCGGCCAACTCGGCAAACGTTGGCAACCAATCATGAAACTGCGAAGCTGTCGAATCGACGCGGCCTGCTTCGATTTTCCCTGGCCACCACGCTAATGTCGGCACGCGGATACCGCCTTCCCAGGTATCGCGTTTGGTTCCGTCAAAGCGTCCGTAAGACTGAAACGCGGTCGGGTCGTACTCCGCTCCCGCTAAATAACTTTCGTGGTGTGGGCCATTGTCGCTCGACAGGACAACCAACGTGTTGTCGTCGATCTCCAGGTCACGCAACGTTTGTAACAGATCGCCTACACAATCATCGATACGGCGCACCATCGTCGCAAAACGCTCCGCTACGTCACTCCAACCTTTGTCGGTGTAATCTGGGTGTCGGTAGGAATCGATTTCGCCGACCGCCGTATTAATCATCCGGCCCGCCTCGCCCAGCCACTGCACGCCTCCGTTAACTCCCTGACCCGCAGGGTAAGCCGTCGAAGGGACCTGCAGTGCAGCGTGCGGTGTGTCGTAAGCGAGATACAAAAAGAAGGGTTGCTCAGGCGCTCCTTGGGTGTGCTCTTGAATCCAGGCCTTGCTGCGCGCCGTAAACAGATCGGTCGTGTAGCACTTCTGTAATCCAGAGGAGACTTCCTGCTCGTTATGCCAAATCTCTTTCGGCGACCGATGTCCCGCCGAGTTCCCCAACTCCCAATGATCGGCTGGGTAATGCACATGCCCATCACTATGCCGCACGTAGCCGTAAAATTCATCGAAGCCACGCTTCGTCGGATAGCCCGGCCATTGCTCGGGACGACTTCCCTGCCCTTGCAAACCGTACTTGCCGATCAAACCGGTCTTGTACCCAGCAGCCTTCAGCACCGAAGCCAACGTGTGGTTGTCTTCCAGCATCTTGTCAAACTGGTTGTCACGAACCTCGGCATGCCCTTGATGCACTCCCGTCAATAACGAACCGCGACTCGGGGCACAGACCGGTGCGGGACAATAGTGGGCGCGCAGTTGAATCCCCTCGTTGGCCATCCGGTCGAGATGCGGCGTTTGAAAATGAGGATGATTGGTCAACTGATTCTGATAGAAAACGCCCAGGTCTCCCCAGCCCAAATCATCGCAAAGAATAAAGATCACGTTCGGCGCGCGATCCTCCGCGACCGCGCGCCCCGCGAACTGCCCTAGTGACAGAGTACAACAACCGACCAACAGCAAGATGCGAATCAACATGGCAAAAACCAACAAACAAAAGCGAAACAAATGAATTTTCTGAAGCAGCCGTTGCATCACAGGCAAATCGGCCCGCAAAACCATTAGCGACCGTCACCGGTATAGAGAATCGTGGCACCTTGCGGCGCTTGTGGCCAAGGCGTGGCCCCCTCGGCCCATTCCGTGGGCTGGGTAGAACGAACTGCCTCCACCCGCTGGATCAACCACGCGGGAACGGATCGATTTTCCTCTTGACCATAAACAAAAGGCAAAGGTGGATCCATCAGCAGTTGCTTTTCACCCAACGGAGGACGCTGCTCGCTCGCCTCCTGTAGCCGTGCGGTCAAACGGGCGACTATTTCGGGATGTTGGGCAGCGATGTCGGTCGTCTCACTCGGATCACGCACAATGTCGAACAACCTTTCTCCCATCAACTTAAAGTCCCCCGAGCGAATCGTTGGCAGTCGCACACTGCCGGCAACCTCAAAGATAATCTCCGTCCGCGGACTCGGTTGACCAGCGAAAATGGTCGGCAACATATTCATGCCGTCGATCTTCCGACCAGCCGTCGCCTTGCCATCACTGGCCGCTGGCAGGTCGACGCTGTCGCCTGCCAGTGCCGTCAACGTGGGCAGCAGATCGACGACGTGCATCATGGCGTCGTTCGTCGTCCCAGCAGGCAGCTTGCCAGGATAACGCCAGACGCAAGGTACCCGTACACCCCCTTCAAAAGTCGTGTTCTTGGTGCCCCGGTAAGGTCGGTTTAAGGCATCGGTTAACCCACCGTTGTCGTTGGCAAAAATGATCAACGTGTTCTCGGTAAAGCCCTGCTGATCGATGGCCGACACAATCCGGCCGACCGCATCATCAAGGCACTTCAGCGCCGCTTGCCTCGCGGGATATTGGTCGGTGTAACGAGGCACCTCTTCGATCGGCCCATGCACCGCATTAAACGGCACGTACAAGAAGAACGGTCGGTTTGGCTCGGCCTTCCGTTCCGCCACAATTCGTACGACTTCGTTGGCAATCAAGTCGGTCGTATAGCCTTGCTCCAACAAAGGCTGCTGGTTGCGATGCCAATCGTAAACGGCATAGCGCGCCGGCGCATTGTGAGGAATCGTGTAGTGGTTGTAGTCGATACCCCACGCATAATGTCCATACTGATGATCAAAGCCCTGCCCCATCGGCAAGTGCTCCGGCAACCATTCGCCGCAATGCCACTTGCCGCTGATCGAGGTGAAGTAACCCTGTTCACGCAGTGCCTCGGCGATCGTTCGTTCGTCGGTGTCGAGCGCATGAATACGGCGTGTCGGTTCACCGCGATCATTGTGCGCCAACGTTAGCTGCAGCTTGGCCAGATAGCTCGGTTTGCCAAAATCCTCGGAACGCCAATCCATCCAGGTTCGAAAGGCATACCGTCCCGTCAACAACGCTCCCCGCGTCGGGGCACACACCGAGTGGGCATAGAACTGCGTCATGCGCACGCCCTCTTCGGCCAACTGATCGATGTGCGGCGTACACTCCGGATCGCCACCGTTAAAACCTGGCTCGGCCCAACCCATATCATCGGATAACATCAACACGATGTTGGGGCGTTCTGCCGAAGCCTGCTGCATCCAAGTGGCAACCGCCATCGCCATCGTGATCCCCCAGGTCAGAATGGTGCGGCTAGGTTTCAAACACATGGGGCAGTTTCTCCAGTGGAACAGGCGGCCTGCACTGCGGCAGAAAGCAGCCTTTGGATTTTGAGGCAGACATTCACAAGGCTCACAGTGTAAGCCGACTTGGGGACTGCTGCCTCTACTCGACGCCATCCGCCTCGGCATACCACCGCACCAACTCCGACCTTAATTTCTCCATGGCAGGTTGATAGATGTACATCATATGCCCCCCCTCATAATGGCTTAACGTGACATTGTCGCGTAGCGATCGATGCAACCCCAGGTGATTCAGCGTGTACTCCATCGCGAAATGAGGCGTCGCCAAGTCGTAGTAACCGCACGCCACGTACAGCTTCAGGTAGGGGTTGGAGGTCATCGCCGATCGCAAGGACTCACTCGCGTCGACGTATCGGCCGGTAAAACTTTCGTAGTTCCAAGGCTGGACTTTGCCGGTCAAAATTTCATAAACCGCCGGCTGTTCGTACTGCAAGTCGCCTCGCAAGTATTGGTTCATCGCGGCCGTGAAGGGACCAAAGATCGCTGCACCACTGGGGTCGTATTCGGTCCGCGAACCGACTTGCTGGCGATCGATACCGGTGTACCGACTATCGAATCGTCCCACCGTCCGTTCACGCTCCCGCATCAGTTCTTTGCCGAAACTCGACATTGGAATCCGCAGGTTGCTTTGTCGAATGAAGGTTTCGCTGACTCC
Source organism: uncultured Pirellulaceae bacterium (assembly GCA_964477385.1). Classification (GTDB taxonomy): domain Bacteria; phylum Planctomycetota; class Planctomycetia; order Pirellulales; family Pirellulaceae; genus Roseimaritima. The sequence continues at coordinate 22,282 of CAYZHQ010000035.1, read as the reverse complement.
GATCAGACGACTCATCTCGGCCACCAAACGATCGACTTGCTTCGGCTTGGCTTGGTCCCCTTGCAACAACACCTTGGCATAGCTGCCCAAACTGAGTGCTTCCGCCTTCGCCACCACTTCGGTCACCGGCAGCGACTGCAGTTCGTCGTCAAGCTGATCGTGATACCACGCCGTCGCGGCATAGGTCGGCAGAAAACACAGATAGGGTAGATCGTTGCTGCCACCGAACCGGAGCGTTTGAAAATTAATCGCTCCCGAGATGACGACGATCCCGTTCAGCTCGTAGTTGTAACGCGACTGCAGATGCTCGGCTAAACCGGCGGCGCGAATCCCACCATAGCTTTCACCGATCAAGAACTTGGGACTTTCCCAGCGTTTGGAGTGCGACGTCCAGTCGTGAATGAACTGCGCCACGCTGCGGACGTCTTCTTGATAGCCGTGGAACTGGGACTTTTCCTCCACGTCCGTCGGCCGGCTGAATCCGGTGCTCACTGGATCGATAAATACCAAATCGGTCACGTCCAGCAAAGACAGTGGATTTTCAGAAAGCTGATAAGGCGGGCGTAGCGGCGTGGCGTCATCGGGCAACACAATACGCTGCGGACCGAGCATGCCCAAGTGCAACCAAACGCTGCTCGAGCCGGGTCCGCCGTTGAACGCAAAGCTCAGCGGTCGTCGAGCGGCCTTTTCGCCGGGGCGTGTGTAGGCGACGAAGAAGACTTCGGCTTTCTCTTCACCCGTGTCATCCGTCTGCGTCAGCTTGCCGGTTTCGACTTGATAGGAGATCTCTGTGCCCGCAATCACGACGCTGCCAGTCGTTTTGACTGTCCGCACGGTGTAGCCCTGCGTGACCGGTTGGTCGGCCTGTGACTTTGTATCAGACTGTTTGGTATCCGATTTCGGAGCATCTGATTTTTTCGGTTCATCAGCAACTGCGGGAACGCAAAGTATCAAGACGAACAGCCAGGATTGGAAAGACTTCATGAACGGCGTTCACTCTCAAAAGTTCAATGGAAGGAAGACAAGTATCGTTCGAAGGGTCCAGCATAGTTCATCCCGACATAAAGCAAACGCGAAACCTCTGCCCTGCACCGCACAGAGGATTTTCCGCGACGCGGCTTTCCCCCTGAACCCACTGCAGCGATTTATACTTGACCATCGCCGGAGGCAACCGCCTGGCCGGCAGCAAATATTGGTTCTCTTGCCGCCACGATCATCCATGCCACGATCATCCATGCCACGATCATCCATGCCACGATCATCCATGCCACGGACCCTCGGCGTCTTGTTGTGCTTACCCCTCATGCTCTGCCTCGACCCCCGCATCCATCGGGGCTATTCGGCAGACGCCGCCCATCCGTCAGCTCCTCACATCCTGTTGATCTTGGCCGATGATTTGGGGTACGGAGATGTTGGCTGTTACAACGCTGCCAGTCAAATTGCGACGCCGCATCTCGATCGCTTAGCCGCACAAGGCATGCGTTTCACCGATGCCCACAGTCCATCGACTGTCTGCACACCCTCGCGGTACAGCTTGTTGACCGGTCGGATGTGTTTTCGTACCGGCTATCGGGGTGTCTTTTCGGGTGTCGGCGGTCCCGCACTGATTGCAGCGGATCGTTTGACTCTCCCGCAATTACTGCGTGGCGCGGGTTACGCAACCGCCTGCTTCGGCAAGTGGCACATCGGCATGACATTTCAAACCGCCGCTGGCACGCCGGCACATCAAGCCAAAGTGCAGTCGACCGCACCGGCCGATTGGCGAGACGGCGGCGCGGCACTGGAACGGGTCCGACAAGTCGACTTTACCAAGCCCATTTTGGACGGGCCGATTCATCGCGGATTCGACACCTTCTTTGGCACCGCCTGCTGCCCCACCACCGATTGGCTGTATGCCTACATCGAACAAGACCGCGTACCGCTCCCACCCACGCGTCAACTCGATCATCAAACGTTGCCGCAACATCCGTATTCGTATGACAACCGCAGAGGCTTATTAGCGGATGACTTTGACCTGGAAGCGGTCGATTTGAAGTTTCTGGAAAAGAGCAAAGGCTGGATGGAACAGCACGTTCGTTCCAAACCGACACAGCCCTTCTTCCTGTTCCACTCGATGCAAGCAGTGCACCTGCCTTCCTTTGCGAACGCAGCGTTTAAAGGTCGATCCGATGCCGGCCCTCACGGCGACTTTTTAGTCGAGCTGGACCACATCGTGGGAGAACTTGTCGATCAGCTCGAACGACTGGGAATCGCCGATAACACGCTGGTGATCTTCACCAGCGACAACGGCCCCGAAGTCACCACCACGGTGCGGATGCGGAGCGATCACCAACATGATCCTGCCAAGCCGTGGCGTGGCATGAAGCGTGATGCTTGGGAGGGTGGTCATCGGGTGCCGTTGATCATTCGCTGGCCGGGCCACGTTCCGGCAGGTTCCACCAGCGAGCAGTTGACCAGTCTGACTGATGTGATGGCGACTTGTGCTGCCATCGTCGATACAGAGCTACCGGAACAGGCCGCCGAAGACTCTTTCAACATGCTGCCGGTGTGGCTGGGCCAACAAGGCGACCAAGCGGTGCGACCGATCCTGCTTCAGCAAACGATCTCGTTGGCACTCTCTATCCGAGAGGGGCGATGGAAGTATCTCGACCACCGGGGCTCCGGAGGCAACGACTACCAACGCAACACCGCGCTGCAAGCCTACCAGATCGATGACTCGGCGCCCGACGCGCCGGGCCAACTGTATGACTTGCTAACCGATCCAGGCGAAACCCAAAACCTTTACTATCGGAAACCGGAAATCACCGCGCGCTTGCAACGGAAATTGGCCGAAACCAAAGCGAGCGGTCGCAGTCGTCCCTGACCGACATCACGGCCTGACCGACATCACGGCCCGCCTGTTTCACTCGCCTGTTGGCCCCTCGCACACCTTTTGCGGCAGCCAATTCACGACTTCGATCGTGTTCGCAAAGTGCAAGATCGGCGGTCCATTCAAGGCAATGCCCACCGGGTCGGCCATCGAATTTACCTGCAAGTCCCATTCGGCTGTTTGCAGAGGCCACGGCGCATGCTGTACATCGGTGCGATAGATGGCACCCGCGGCGTTGCTCGCGTACAAGCAGTACCGTTCGGTCAGCCAATGCTCGAGCGTTCCGGGGACGGCCAGAAAGACCTCCGAGTTCGGGCGATAACGGGCTTCAAAATGAGCCGCGGTGCCGGGTGTCAGGCGGTGACTTTTGAAGTGCATGCTCGACCCTGTTGAGTCGGCAGCAATGTCCGCGAGAAAGTACGGCAGATAAAAAGTCCACCGTGCCAAACGGACAGCAATCGGACTGGTCGCGTCCAGGCTGAAGAACCACACGCCGGGTTTGCAACCACAAGACACATAGGTGCGGACATTGATTTCAGGAAAGGCGGCAACGCGCGGCACGACCGGCAAACCGCGCGGACGGATCCGCAGCTCAAAAGGGACCACGCCAATCCATCCGGTACCGTCGAAAACGTCGATGTCGAGCGCCGCGGGAATCTGCTCACGCAGCTCATCCACCGCGACGGGCCAATGGGCAAACAAGAGCTTCGACCAACGCTGAGCCATCGCCCACGGACCCGCTGGCAACGGCCAAGGTCGATGATCGACTTGGGATAGGGAAAGACGAGTCATCGCGGACAATTTCTCCATCCATCATGGCCCCGGCGAATTTCATTCGATGGCTTGGCGGCGTGCAAGCGACAGTCAACTTGCAGTAGGATACCCCCACCGCCTAGCCGCCGTGGGGCCGACGGATCACTCACTTCTTATTTTTTTGATCGCATTCAACATGGGTTTAGATAACCGAGACTATGCCCGTGATCGTTTCTCTAGCGATCGGGGCGGCTGGGGTGCGGGTGGCGGACGGTCACGCGGAGGATTCCGAGACTGGGAGGTGTGGAAGAAAATCATCGCGGTCAATGTGATCGTGTTTTTGTTACAGATTTTTTTCACACGTCCCGCCACGATCGAAGATCTACGCGAATCTGCCTACTTCGATCCGCAGCAGATGGTCGACGATCAGGCTGGCGAATTCGCCGCAAACGATTCGTGGGATAGCGAATCGATCACGCCGGCAACCCTCGACCAACTCCAAGCCTGGATGCCTCCGGTTTCGGTGGTCCAGAAGTGGCTGGAACTGGACAGTGAAAAAGTTCAGTCGGGCCAGCTCTGGCGGCTGATCACTTCGGGATTCTGCCATGATCGCGGCAGCCTCTGGCACCTGCTGTTCAACATGCTGTTCTTGTTCTGGTTCGGCAGCCGATTGGAACTCCGTTTTGGCTCCAAAGAATTCACTGCATTCTATTTTGCTGCCTTACTATCGGCTAGCGTCGCCTATCTGTTGCTAGACATTTACACCGGCACGCTAATCCCCGCGATTGGCGCATCGGGTGCGGTGTGGGGCGTGCTGGCGCTGTATGCGCTGTTATACCCCTACGAAAAGATTTACGTTTACTTTCTGTTTCCGGTCGAGATCCGCTTTTTAGCGATCATCTATTTTTTGTTCGATCTGTATCCCGTCCTGCTGGCCGTCAGCGGCGAAACACAGCACAGCGGCATTGCCCACGCAGCCCACGTTGGTGGGGCCGTGTTCGGATTCCTCTACTGGAAATTCCATTGGCGATTAATGCCGGGAATCGAGCGTCTGCAAACCAAAGTCCCCCGGCGGACGCAGCCCAGTCGCGGCGATGGCCCGCGACCGAGGGTGCTGAAGTTGCCGCGTCGTGGCGAAGCCCCCGCAAACCACCAACAGCAAACCTCGGAGCTCGATGCGATCCTAGCAAAGCTCTCCAGCGAGGGCCGCGCAGCGCTGACCGACGATGAACTGGAATGGCTCGAACAGGCTAGCCGGCAATTACGGGAAACCCGCGAGCAGCAAGACCGTTAGCAAACGGGGCGGTCCGCTCGCATCAGCCCTGCCAGTGCCGCTTGGTGATCTCCACGATGGCATCGTGCAGTTGACCGTTGGAAGCGACCAAACTGGTCTTTGCCATCGGCAGCTCCTCGCCGCCGGCAGTCGTCACTCGACCGCCCGCTTCTTCGACAAACAATCGACCGGCGGCAAAATCCCAAGGCGAAAGTTGATATTCAAAAAAACCGCCGAAGTGCCCGGCACCGACTTGGCACAAATCCAGCGATGCGGTGCCGAAGCGGCGGATTCCGTGAATGTGGGTTTCAAACAGGTCGGCAATCGCCGCCAAGGTGCTTCGCATCATCGCGCCGCGGTCGTAATAGAACCCGCAACCGATCAAAACCTGCGACAGTTGCTGCGCTGCATTGACCTGGACCCGCTCGCCGTTGTGAAACGCGCCGCCACCGGCAATCGCGGAATACCAATCTTGCCGAGCAGGATTATAAACCAGCCCCACCAGCGGTTTACCGTTGCGATAGTAGGCAATCGAAACGGCGAAATGCGGCAAGCGATGGGCATAATTATTCGTCCCATCTAGCGGATCGATAACCCATAGGTGCTCCGCATCGGCGGCACCGTCGAGCGTTTCCTCGCCCAATAATTCATATCCCGGAGTGGCTTCGCGGAGCACCTTGGCGATCTGCTGTTCGGCATGCAGATCCGCGTCCGAAACGAGATCATAGGCCCCTTCCCCGCTATCCGCTTTACTGCGAATTTCGACACCTTCGTGGAGATAACGCATCAGGATCTCACCCGCCTGCTGAGCCGCTTTACGAGCCGTCAGCAAATGCGCTTCGAGATCATCGGGAGAAACTTCCATCGTCACTTTCCGGAATACCAGACACCGCGATGCCATGCATGACGTCGCAGAACCTGTAGGAGGGCTTCGGGTAGATCAGGCAGCGCGGCGGTCGCGATGTTTTGCTGGGCTTGCTTAGCATCTCGCATGCCGACCAACACCGTGCTGACGGCCTCGGGCGCGAGTGCAAATTTGATCGCCACATCGGCAAGGCTATAGCGATCGGTTAAACCAAATCGATTCATATCGTGGCGAATTTCGGCGACGCGAGCAACCGTTCGCGCCCAACGATCGCCAGCGAAGTACTGACTGCGAAAATCATCGTCGGCAAACGTGTGGTCCGCAGGATACTTGCCCGTCAATCCGCCCTCATCCAACGCCACGCGGACCATCACTCCGGTCCCCGTTTCGGCAGCGACTGCGAATAACTGTGCCGCCGGCTCCTGCTGAAACAGGTTAAAGATCACCTGCACCGAATCGACCAAACCATTACGCATCAGCGGAATCACGCAATTCTGATCTTGCTCGGGAGTGCTGATCCCGATCAAGCCGATCTTGCCCTCCTCCTTCAGTCGCCGCAACACCAACAGCGGCTGCGGGTCGTCGTTCCAGGCGCGCGTCCAGGTGTGCAGTTGCAAGAGATCCAGCCTTTCGACTCCCATCGCCACGATGCGCTCGTGCACGTTTTCACGCAAGTACGCTGCACTGTAGCGGTCCTGCCAGCGACAGTAGGGCGAAGGTGGCCATGGCCCGGGTGCGGGAGGGGTTTTGGTCGCTACCACCACGTCGTCGCTTGACCGTTCGGCCAACACCTGGGCGATAATCCGTTCGCTGCGTCCATCGCCATATCCCGGGGCTGTATCGATCAGGTTCACCCCGCCGTCCAGCGCCGCATGCAACGCCGCCACGGAATCCTCATCCGATTGCTCCCCCCACTGGCCCCCCAGCCCCCAGGCTCCAAAACCGATTTCCGAGACACGCGGACCGTGCTCGCCTAACGGGCGTTGCTTCATCTCATTTCGCTCCTGGGCTGTGAAAAATCGCAGCAAGCACGCGCTTGCCGCACAGCCGCTCCGAAAAACAAACAGGCTGTCAATCGCCCCAACAGGTGGTGACGCTGTGTGAAGTTTTGCCGATTGGGAAAACGAAGCGAAGGGGCCTGCCTCAATTTCGCCTCTTTCCTGTCCTGCCGACGTGTTGGCCTCAATGAATCGGCCCGGGAAGTCGATTCATCACAATCGAAGCTGCTATCAACAGCCGGTCTGTTTCGGGTCGGTTTGCGCCAAGGAGGGTCTTGCTGGTGTCTCTATTTTCGCCGACGCCCGTGCTGTCAATTGTCGTCCCCCATGGGGGTCGAGAAGATGAGTTCGAGGCCAGTCTGGTCTCGGTTTTGGAAAATCGCCCGCCCCGTAGTGAGGTGCTGGTTTGCCACGACGGATCTTACGCCGATCCCTTTCAGCTCGGCGATGAAGTTCGGTTTGTGGAAACCTCGAGGGGTGACCTGCCGTCCCAAGTCCTAGCCGCAGCCGAGGTTGCCCAAGGGCGACTGCTGCATGTGCTGGCCGACGGAAACCTCGCCTCCGAAGGCTGGACCGACGCCATCTTCGATTGCTTCGAAGACGAAGCGGTGGGCTCGGTCGCGCCAGCAATCCTGGCCCCATGCCAGACGAAAACGGCCACCATCGGTTGGACGCAAGGCGCCTCGTCGCTGTGTGCTCCTGTCGCGGCTCATAAACGTCAACCGTCGCGTCATGACCGGGCGGCTGTGGTGGGCAGCTATCTGAGTGCTTCGTTCTGGCGAACGGATCTGTTGCGAGCGGTCGCTGAGGTGCCGCACGCCGGAGACGCGCATGTGGCGGCAGTCGCTTGGACGATCCTTGCCCATGCGTGCGGATTCCACTGCCACAGCGAATTGACATCGCAGGTTGTCGCTCGAGCGGAAGGCTTTGACTCAGCGATCAAGGCTGGCACCGCACGACACCTGCAGTCCATCGCAACCGTCGCTGACAATCAATCGGCGATTCGTAGCGGACTGGTCTGCCTGCTGGCTAACCTGCATCGGCCAAGCCGCTGGAGCGAGGCGGTGGGCCGGATGACTGCGGTTTCGAGCGATGCTCGTTTCCAGCGCAGCCTACGTGAAACGCTCCCGGCGGCAGTATCCGCGGTGCGAGATGCCAGCGCGATGGCACAGCGTCCCGCAACGCTCAAAATGCCTCAGCGAAGTCCGGTGGCTCCGGTCCATACCACCCGCCGCGCCGCCTGACGGCCGGTGGTGCGTCACGGCAGATGGTGACGCCGCCTGACGTGTAGACAGGTTCGGAAAACCCCGTCCGCTTGACAGGCTCAGGCGGCATTTCCCGAGTGGGTCGCATCCTGCCCACTGGTTGGCTTGAAGCGATCACCCCAAGCCGACCGCATGTCCTGCGGCGGCTTGATCGGGTTCGCATCTGCCAGCGGCTCGCCAGCTGCGATGCTCTCGCTGTTCTCCTTTCCGGCGACGATCCTCCGTGCATCTGCGGCGGCTAGATCGGAAATGAATGCGATGGATCAAAACTTATCGCTCGCCGCGGTGTTAGAATGACTGCGGGCGGAATCTTTCTGTCTCCCCATGGGCCCTTTCTTGGCGACGGAACCGAACGCGAATTTGCGTGCTGCGGCGCGGTTCGGCGTAATTCGATAAACTGAAGGGGTCGCCGTAGGGACCCTCCCGTTGCGTCGCCTTGTCCTCCGACCTTCCCTTCCTAAGGCTTCTTCCTTTGGCTGCCAAATCGATAGCTCCTCGCGTCATCAAGAGCAACCGTTCCGGCAATGTTCTCACCAAACTTCTCGTTCTGCTGGTGATCGGTGGAATCGTAGGGGGGGGAGGCTACTACGCATACCAGTCGCAAACGGGCGAGGATCTCACCAAGAATCTAATCACCCAAACCGCCAAACGTGGCGCCTTTGATCACATCGTGCTGGAGCAGGGAGAAATCGAAAGCAGCCGCAACACCGAATTGCTGTGCCAAGTCAAATCGCGCAGTGGCGGCAGTGGAGGAATCTCCATCCTCTGGGTAGCCGACGAAGGAACCCCGGTAAAAAAAGGGGACAAGGTGGTCGAACTCGATTCGTCTCAGCTGGAGCAAGAACGCAAGCAACAACGCATCGTGCTGGGCAACGCTGAAGCGTCCGTCGCCAGCGGAGAAGCCGCGGTGGAACAAGCGACGATTGCTCGGCAAGAATACCTCGAAGGGGTTTTCATGACCGACGAGAAAGCGATCGAAAGCGAAATTGCAATCGCCGAGCAGGATCTCCGCAAAGCTCAGTTGGCACTCAAGAGCACCGAACGGCTGGTTGCCAAGGGACTGGTTAAATCACTGCAACTCGAAGCCGATCAATTTGCGGTCGCAAACGCCCAGAACCAACTCGAAGCGGCCGAAGGGCGGCTCAAGGTACTGCAGAATCTGACGCGACAGAAAATGCTGGTGCAGTTCGACAGCGATATCGCGGCCGCACGGGCCAACCTCGAAGCGGTCCGCGGCACGCTGGAAGAAGAAAAAGAGAAAATGGCGGAACTCGATCAACAAATCGAAGCCTGCATCATGTACGCACCAACCGATGGCGTGGTCGTGCATGCCAACCGCTACAGCAGCCGCGGTGGCAACGCTGAGGTGGTCATCGAAGCGGGTGCCATGGTCCGCGAGCGACAAGCCATTGTGCGACTGCCCGATCCCTCCCTGATGCAGGTCAAAGCCAAGATTAATGAGAGCCGAGTCACCCTGGTGAAAGAAGGGATGCCCGCACGTATCCGCGTCGATGCCATTCCCGATCTGCAACTCAACGGCCGAGTCATCAAGGTCAACCGCTATGCCGAACCGGGCAGCTTCTTCAGCTCGTCCATCAAGGAATACGCCACCATCATCGAAATCATTGATCCGCCCGAAATTATTCGGACCGGCATGACGGCGGAAGTTCAAATCTTTGTCGAACAACTCCCCGACGCCTTGCAGATTCCAATCCAAGGGGTCTACGAATACAAAGGCATCACGCTGGCGCTGGTACGCGATGCATCGGGAAAACTGGAGACTCGCACCATCGATGTGGGGGCGACCAATGACAAAATGGCCACGATCAGCGAAGGGGTCACCATCGACGAAGAGGTCGTGCTGAACCTCCGCGATCACTTGAACTTGGTCGACCTGCCTAGCGTGGCAGCCATCGACAATTCCGACTTGGCTGCGATTCGACGCGCACCGCCGCAAACCAACGTGGATGGCCCGAGTGACGGCAATCCGAGGGATGGCAGCAAGAACGTCGACCCAGCCGTCGAAAGCATGGTCGGACGTGTGCTGGAAAATAACGATAAAGATTCCGATGGCATCTTGTCAGCTGACGAATTGGCCGCCATCAACGAAGACTTCCGCGCTCGCATCACCGCCGCCGATACCGATGGCGATGGTTCGGTGACTCGCGACGAACTACTCAAGGCAGCACCGAAAATCATGGCCTCGTTCGGTGGCGGACGTCCTGGTGGCGGACGTCCTGGTGGCGGACGTCCTGGCGGGGGCGGTTTCGGCGGTGAATCGGGGCGCACCCAAGGAGGTGCGAATTGATGCAGACTCCTTACTCTTCATCCTCGTCCGATTCGCCGCCCACATCCTCGCAGCCTCTGCGTTTGGCGACTGCCATCCGTCAAGTCACCAAGGAATACGTCCTGCGCAGCGAAACGGTGCGCGCCCTGCGCGGGGTTTCGTTTGATGTTCCCGAAGGGGACTATGTGGCCATCATGGGGCCATCGGGAAGCGGCAAAAGTACGCTGCTGAATTTACTGGGCTGCTTGGACAAACCGACCGCGGGTCAACTGCTGCTCGGCGATGACGATATCTCGTTGATGAGCGATGACCAACTGGCCGATATCCGCAGTCGCCGGATCGGATTCGTGTTCCAGTCCTACAACTTGATTCAACAATTGACCGTCGTCGAAAACATCCAGGTCCCGCTCTACTATCAAGGTCGCTTGGGTTCGAAGGAACGCCAACGAGCCGTCGAATTGGCCGAAGTCGTTGGCCTGGGTGACCGCTTGGACCACCGACCCAATCAACTCTCCGGCGGTCAGCAACAACGCGTCGCGATCGCGCGCAGCTTGGTCAATGATCCCTATTTCATTCTCGCCGACGAAGCTACCGGAAACCTCGACTCGACAACTACCGAAGAAATTTTGTCGCTGTTCGATCGCCTGAACCAAGAAGGCCGGACGATTATCATGGTGACCCACGAAGATGAAGTGTCGCGCCGCGCCAAACGGATCGTTCGTCTCAAAGACGGCCTGCTGCGAAGCGACACCCAGAACAGCGATGACGATCGTGAACGTGCCCGCGAAGAACAACGCGCTTCCGTCCAAGCGCTAGCCGCAAGAGAGATCCAATAGATGTTGCTCTGGCTGAGAACTTGGCAATTAGGCATCAAAAGCCTCCTGCTGCATCCGCTCCGTAGCGGCCTGACGATGTTGGGAATCTTGATCGGGGTCTGGGCCGTGATCGTGCTGACGGCGATCAGCCAAGGGGCTAGTGATCAAGTCCAACGCCAACTCGAATCGCTCGGCGCCGATACGATCATCATGGTCAGCGTCAAACCGCCGGCCGAAAAACTGACCAGCATGGCGTCGACCAAGTACGGCTTGACTCGCGACGACCTCGATCTGGTCAAGGCCACCGTACCGACGCTGCAAACGGTGATTCCTATTCGCGAAATTCGCCGCCAGTTCTCTCGCGGCGACAACATTGTCGACGGCCGATTGGTTGGCTGCACGCCCGGTTACGCGGATGTGAATCGACTGCAACTACGCAACGGCACCGGTCGCTTTATCACCGATAGCGACAACAGCAGCGGCGCGACCGTCTGCGTCCTCTCTTCCGATGTCGCCGACCGACTGTTCCCCTACGAAGAACCTGTTGGCAAACGGATCTATGTGCCCGAAAGCACCGACTACTACCTCGTCGTCGGGGTTCTCGAACATCGCAACGCCTCAGCTGCAATCGGTGGTTCGCTCGATTCACAAGACTTTTCCAATGACGTTTATATCCCCATCCGCACACTCCGCGGCCGTATCGGGGATCGCATCGTCACCCGCCGCAGCGGGCAATTCCAAGTGGAGGAATTGGAACTGAATCAAATCACGCTCCGCATCGGCGGCGGTGAAGAGGTGGTCCGCAGCACCGCCGCGATGATCGAAAGCCTGCTCGCACCCCGACATTCCGCTCTGAATGACACTGCTGTTGTCGTACCGCTGGAGTTGCTCGAACAAGCTCGTAACCTGCGACTGATGTTTCTCGGTATCGGCGTCCTGATCGCGTGTATCTCGCTGATTGTCGGTGGCATTGGCATCATGAACATCATGCTGGCTAGCGTCACCGAACGCACCAGGGAAATCGGGGTCCGGCGTGCCCTCGGGGCGAAACGCCGTGACATTACGCGGCAGTTCCTTGTCGAAACCGTTGTGCTCAGTTTTGCCGGTGCCTTCCTCGGCATCCTGCTCGGATTTCTCGGGCCTCCGATGTACACTGGACTGCTGATGCTGGTTCAAAAGTGGGCACCCGAAAAATTTGATGCCTTGCCCGACGTGATCCGCGAAGCCGAACCAACAATCGTTTACGAAACCATTCCGTTGGCGGTCGGGATCGCCGTCGCCGTCGGCTTGGCTAGCGGATTATACCCCGCCATCCGCGCCGCTCGAATGAATCCCATCGACGCCCTTCGGCACGAATAAAACCAAAGTGGATTCCGGACGCGCCGTTCGTGGTGGCCAACAGGCCCAACGCAACCTCCGCGCCGTTGTGGCTCAGTCCAACATCTGCTCCAAGACCGGCGTGAGATAGTCCAGCGGATACAGACAAAAGGGATGGTCGCGGCTGGCTAAAATCTGCTGCTGACGATCCGCGTCCAACACTTCCGCCAAACGCTCGCGAATCTCCTGCCGCACCGGCTCCAAACGGCTCGCCAACCGTTCCGTCACCGCTTCCAATTGGCGATGCCACGTCCACTTGTGCCCTTGCGGTGGAATCCGGTTCAGCAAGTCGGCACGCTCCTGCAAACATTCCGCCGGCAATGCCACCCGATCCGCAAACCGCTGTGGATTAAATCGCGTATCTCGAAGCTGCTTGCGGAGCTGCCGAACCGCTGCACCGTCGCCAGGTACGGTCGCCCCAGGCAATAAGGCGGTCGCCGAAAGGACCATAAAACGGGGCGGCTCGATACCAAAGAAATGCCGCACGATCATATCGCCCAACTGATCGTATTTGCCGCCACCAATCCCATGCAGGAACAGGTCGCTCAAGATCAGACGCGAATACATCGTCGTGATCAATGCCCGGGGTCGCAGCTTCAGATTCGACGACTGCAACGCAAATAATTGCTCGGCCGAACGCGGATCGTCCGGTCGATCATCAAGCCGTACGTGCACCTGATCACGATCCGAAATTTCCCACTGGCCACCGACCGCTCGCACCCACACCGCGCGACGCTCGGGCTGGTCGTCTCCGTACATCCACAGCGGTGCTTCCAACCATTCATCTTCGGCGCCTAACAGCGGCACCGGATGCGCACTGCTGCGAATCCCGTGTGCCTGCCGATACTCAAGCACCGACGCGTTGTAACAATCGTGCAGTCGCGGCAAATCGCTGATCAGACCGACCAAGAATGCCGCGAAAGCAGGCGTCCGACACACCACGCTCAACGGTAGTTCCAAGGTTTGCAATCCCAGCGAACCTTCTAACGCGTGCCTAGCACTGGCGAGCGCACAACCGGTGTTCTCGCACCGATCGGCGGCCGCTCGGGCATGCCCCCACAACTCGAACACACATGGGTCGCTGACGAATGGCGCAACGGTCGAGGCCACCCGTTGATCGAACGAATCAAACAGCGCTCGATTGCCGATTCGATGCTGCTCGAGTGGCACGCTGAGACCAGGATCATCGTAGGCAACCGCGGACGCTTGGATCGCACCACCCTTGCTCCGCGTGGGCACGCGGATACTGCCGGAACCACGCAGATCGTTGTCGACAACCAAATTGATCGGCGTCGCCCCAATGGCTTGCGTTAACTTGGACAGAGCAAAATTTTTGAACCAGACGCCGGGATGAAATAGCTGCGGTTGATGGCCCGCCATCACGATTTTGTTCGGGTCAGCAGGCCCCGAATAGTCACGGTAGCGCGACGTGTAATGCATCGCCGCTTGCAGTACATCGGCCCGTGCGCGACGACGCAGCTCGCGAAAGGAAATCCCGGCAAACGACAAATCCCCAGCCTCACTACGCTGACGATTTCTCTGTAGCAAATCGCCAGCCGCCGAGAGCGGAGGATCGATCAGAGCCGACTTGTCAGTGCGTGGAACGGGATAGTCGTGAAAGAGAGTTGGAACTTCCAGCGTTTTCATCCCAGCGAGTTCTGACAAAACAACTTGCGACCGGCGGGCAACACTCGGCCGTCGGCACAGACCGTCGCCATCGACTGGTCAATGATCTGATTGTAATAACGCAGACGGGTCTCCGCATGGTCTAGCGAACCGCCAAACGAACGATCCAAGTCCAGATAAATCAACGGGACTGGTAATTCCATCACGCTCAAGCCCGCCGCCGCCGCCTCCACCCACAACTGCAGCGGCATGGCATATCCTGGATCGGTAATGCGCAGCTTTCGCAGTGCCTCGGTACGGTACGCCTTGAAGCCACAAAATGCGTCGGTCAGGTTCAACCCCAGCCGCTCGTTCAGCTGCGCCGTGATCCGCCGATTGATAAACAAACGCTGCGCCGGTGGCTCGCTGTCGCCAGCGTACTGCTTGAGATACCGACTGCCCGAAACAATGTCGACGTTCCGTGCGGCTTCGATAAATCGCGGAATCCGCATCGGCTGATGCTGCCCATCGCAGTCCAACGTCACCAGGCCGTCGTACCCCTCATCGACCGCATACTCAAACGCTGTCTGCAAGGCGGCCCCGTAACCACGATTCTCAGGATGCTCAATCACCCGCACATCGTGACGGCGCTGCAGCCTCTCGCTCGTGCCGTCGGTGCTGCCATCGTCCACCACCAGCACATCAGCCGCGTACTGCAGGACCTCGTCCAACACGTCGTCCACATACTTCGACTCGTTATAGACAGGCAAAGCGGCCAGCCAACGTTCACTGCGGTGCGTAACCATCATTCTCTCAAATACTGCTAATGTGGGTCGATCGCCGGTCCGTAAACACTGGTGCCGACAACGGTGATGCGGGAACCCGCAAGACAGCGGAAAAAACCCCACGGAAAAATTCCCCCGAGCCTTAGCCAAGGCCGCAATTAACACGCCAACGCCGTCATTCTAGGCAAGTGGAAATGGGCGGCAATGCAAGGAAACCGCCACGCTCCCTGGAATCGGGCTAAATCGAATGAATCGGATCGCGATCACGATCGCTCGCCCAAACCGCCAACTCGCCGTGCAACGCTGCCAGACGACCCGCCAATTCCTCCATTGCAAACCGCTCGCTGGCATAATGCCCCAGCAGAATCAACCCGACACCTCGCGACTCGGCATCCAGGCAGGTGTGAAACGTCGCCTCCCCCGTGACCATGGCATTACAACCCCGACGGACCGCAGCATCCAAGAAACCGCCGCCACTGCCGCACGCCAACGCGACTTTGCGAACCAACTGCTCGCCCGCTCCCACCAGACGGACACCCTCTGCGGAAGTCTTCGCAGCCACCCTCTCGGCGACTTGCCCCAGCGTGGTCCCTTCACGGATGCGACCATATCGTCCAGCACCTTCGATCGCCGCGGGCCGTCCACTGTCGACGGCTCCTTTCGCGACGCCCTGCCCTCCTGGAATCGGCTCCACAGGACTCTGTAAGGCCGCCACGTCGCTCAACCGCAACGCATCCGCCAACTGCTGATTAATGCCGTCCACAGCCGAATCCCACGCCGTGTGGGCACTGTAGACCGCCACTCCCCCGCCGATCAAATCCAGCAACATCGAACCGGCCACCGTGTCCCGTGTGATCCGAGCGAGCGGCTTGAACGGCAGCGGATGGTGACTGACGATCAACTCCGCCCGGCGCTCGATCGCTTCGGCGACAACTGCGGGTATCACCGTCAAACAAACCATCACGCGTTCAACCGACGCACGACGATCGCCCACCAATAAGCCGACGTTGTCCCAAGGCTCGGCCAGCGACAATGGTGCCAGCTCCCCCAACGTCTGACAAACATGCTGAATCGTCACCGCCATCCAAATTTCCTTTCCAACCTCAAAGACAAAATGTTGCTCAAACGCTGCGGAAAGGAACAGACCCGGCCGGTGATTCCAAATCCACGTGTCAAAAAAAATGGTCGCCTCAGCAAACTGCCTTGGCGACCAAGTCGATTAAAGGTGGACAACCGGTCAACTGTCTAGCAGTCAACCCAGGCCGCTACTCTCTCGCAATGCAACTACCGCGGGGCAATCATACAGATCATGCGTCGACCGTGCTGCTGTGGCGAGGTCTCCACTTTTCCGTACTCACTGAGCGTCTCGATCACCGACTGCATGACCTTACGGCCTTCCTCGATGTGAGCCATCTCGCGCCCTCGAAACAGTACAGAAACCTGCACCTTATCTTTGTGCTGCAGGAATTTGATCGCCTGACGCACGCGGGTGTTGATGTCTTCCTGACCGGTCTTGGGACGCAGACGAATTTCCTTCGTCTTATTGTGCGTGCCGCCGTGGTTTTTCTTCTTGTTCTTGTCGTACTTGTATTTGCCGTAATCCATGATTCGGCAAACGGGCGGTCGCTCATTCGGAGCCACCTCAACCAAGTCTAAACCCGCTTCGCGAGCCCGGTCGAGCGCTTCCTCGGTCGGAATGATCCCTAGCTGTTCTCCGTCAGACGCGATCACGCGAATCGGAGTAATACGGATCTGAGAATTGATACGAGTTGAATCGCGTGATTCAATTTGTGGGGGTCGTCGTGCCAGTGCCACCAAAAAATCGCTCCTTTGCCGGGTGGTGTTCCCAGCGGAATTGGAAGAGACAAACTCCACAAGCCAGAAACACAAAATCTCTTAATTGTATTCTTAGCACGCCCGTAAGGACGCCGATGCAGAGAGCTGATATCACAAGATTATCAGGGGGGCAGAAGGGCAAAGTCAACACAATTTATGCGGAATTTGTCGGTTTTACCTTTTTCGCCAACCTGCTGCATCGATGCTAGCTCCCAGAATCGGGCCTTGACGAGTCGGCAAAGTCCTCGCAAACTACCGATCTGGAGTGGATGAAAACGCAATAGAGTCGCCACCGCAGCCAACCGATCCAAGACGGGTCAAGCTCGGCAAAACCCGGCACGACTCATGGAGCTTATCCGAAATACCGTAAGCCGCGGGTCTTTCGGTGGTTTTCGGATAGACTCTTAGCCTCACCCTTCCAACCGCTGGCACCCAAGCCAGCACCCCCACAAGGGCGATTAGCTCAGTTGGTTAGAGCGCCACGTTGACATCGTGGAGGTCACAGATTCGAGTTCTGTATCGCCCATCCCCGAAAACCCCGTAGAAACTAGTGTTTTGCGGGGTTTTTGTTTGCCTGCACCCCCCCCGGTCTTCGGCCTCCCCAGGGTCAGGAATGGACTCCGATATACTCGAATGGCCTGGAGTTGGTGCAACCATTGGTGCAACCACTCGCTGCTCCCCTCCGGCCGGAGATTCACCGCTAGCGCCCCCAAGTGGCAGAAACGGCAACCGCTCCACTGCCCCCGCAGTGTCTAACAGCCGCGCGTCGGTATAGGTTCCCATGGTCAGACTGATATTGCTGTGGCGCATCGCCGCCTGAGCGACCCGGGGTGCCACTCCCGCCATGGAAAGGTGAGTGCCGAAACTGTGCCGCAAGGCATGGATGTGGACGACACAATCATCCACGGTTTTAGCAATCCCGGCTGCGGCCAGATCGCGATTAAGTATCCGCAGGATCCCTGCGGGGACCTGAAACACCCGATCGTCACGCTCTCTACCGTTCGTCCACTGACGCAGGTCGGCGGCTAAGTCCGTCCGCAAGGCGACTGTCGAGCCTTGGCGATTTTTTTCGTTGCTATGCCGCAGTTTGATAAATGGAATATCGCCGAACGACAAATCGCCGATCGTCAGTGTCCGCAATTCGTTCACCCGCAGGCCAGTCAGCACAAGCGTCTTGTAAATCATCGCACGCTCACGCCCAAGCCGATCAAGTTCTCGTCGGCGATCATCGGTGACCTTGGCAAGCAACTGGCCCTTGTTTTGGCCTCGATAGACCGTCCTGGCATGGACCAACGGCCGTGCCTTCGCAGCATTAAGCAGCTTGATTAGCTCTCCTTCCGTTAACGCTCGAGCCCGGCGGCGTCTCTCCATCTGCTCGTTTAGCCGCGTCATTCCCTCGAAGGGATTCGCGATCAGCCGTTTCTCGCCATTGAAATGCGTCTGCTTACGACTCGTTCGCTTGCCAATACACCAGTTCCCAAACGCCAGCCAGGCTTCTCGGTAACTGTTGTAAAGCGATGCGGACAGGTTTCGTTCTCCACTCTGCTGCCCCGCCAACCACTTTTCCAGCCTATCGACAGATAGGTCACAGAGCGTCCGAAATTTACATGTCGCGGTCGTTTCATAAAGCTTGGTCTCGTAACCTTTCACGCGGTCCGGGTGCGTGCCCTTCTGACGCTGGTACTCCAAGAATGCCTCGATATGCTCCTCGATGGATGCCCTGGCATGATCGGAGATCCGGTCTTGGGCGGGCGACAGCACCTTCGCTCGCACCTGTTCCGCTCGCTTCATCAGATCATTTAAAACGGCCATCGCAGCCTGCTTGTCGCGACACCTGGTCGCCACCTCTTGGACTAGGTTTTCACCGTCACGGTACTTGGCGGTCCAGGTAGCTGCCTCGGTCTTAATCCGGGGCGACCCGTCTCGACCGACAGTCACTTCGGCAGAGCGTTTCTTCCCCTTTCGGTCCTTCCACTGTGCAATCGTTCGGCCATCCCGAGTGATGGTTGTTGCCCCGTTAGGCATGGCTCGAGTCACGACTTTCTTTAACAGCGTTCCCATTCGTTCATCATCCTTCCAAAGTCAACATGGTTGTGTAACCGCAGCAGCACGGCGACGGCGAAATCAACCCAGGGAATCACCCTATCCGTTGCTTCCACAGCCTACCGCGTGCTGCCGTGCGAAAGATCGAACGGGCTCAATCGCTCGTTCGATTCAAAAACTTTCCTAAACTGCGTTCGTCTCGGTCCGCAGGAAAGGGCGCCATATGTCCGCAGGAAAGGGCGCCATATGTCCGGTTACTTTGGGTGGTGTGTCCCGTGTTCGAGCGCTGATTGCGGCTGGTCGGTGGGTGTTTTTCTGAGTCGATCTGGAGGACCGAGGGGACTGGCTCGCAACGCTTTGAGGTAAACGCATTCGTGCCGGGCTTGGGTCCTCCGCGAACTGTTGGCCTCGGACTGTTGCTCGCGCTGGGGGCTAAAAAAAAACGAACCGGGACGGGTGGTCGGCGGTTCGTTTTGGTTGCTGCCGCTTAGGTGGTGGCGGCGGGTTCTTGTAAGGCGTCGATCAGTTGACTGGCTTGACGCAGCGTTAGCTGCCGCGGGCTGTGGATGCCGAAGCGGCTTTTCAGTTCGCTGGCTAGTCGCAAGCCGCGGCGATGCGTGATGGCTCGGAGCGCCCGCAGTTGCGGTTCGGTGGCGAGCCGCTTCGCAGTTGCCGAACGACTTGATGGGCTGCCGTTTGACTCGGGTGCGTGGCCTTGTGCGCGATGTGGTGGACCCTGGGTGCCAAGCACTGCGGCTTCACATTGCTGGACGGTCTGTACGATCCGGTCCAACGTGCCCTGATCGATGGCTTCGGCCTCGAATTCGGCGCTGCAGCGTACGGCGTTTGAGCCGGCCGTGGCAGCTCCCGCCACCGATACGGTGATTTTCATGGTTGACTCCGCGATGAAGTAAACAGGGATACAGGAAGTAGCGGCAACGCTTGTCGCTACGGAATCACCAGCTCGCTGGCCAGTAAGTTAAGACTGAGGTCAAAATCCAGCGGTAGGTCTCGCAGCCAACGCGTGAGCGGATGAACCATCAGCCCGGCGGCGATCGAGGCGGTGCCGTGATCGTCTACGACTCCGGCCGACGAGTGGGCAAGGCACGCCTGCTGGACGCCGTAGCCAATGGCATGGCACGCCGCAAAGAAGCGTAGTGCGATTGTCTCTTTCACCCTTCACTCTTCCCTCTTCACCCTTCAAAACTTCCCATGATCCGTTCCTATTTCGGGCTCACCCAAGACCCGTTCGCCCTGCGCGATATCCAACTGTTATCGCACCAGCAGGAAATCCACGACACGCTTCGTGTCCACAGCCAGCAGGGCGGACTGTGCCTGGTGGTCGGACGTCCCGGCACTGGCAAATCTGTGATCAAAGAATCGCTGCGACAGCTCCCCGAAAAAGATTACCTGGTCGCATGCGTCGCTCGCACGCTGCACACGTATACCAACACGGTGAAAATCCTCTGCGAGGCATTCAAGATCAAGTTTGAAAGTTCCGCGTTCAAATGCGAACGCAAACTGATCGAACAGGCCTTCAGCTGTTACCGGCCTCGCTCTGGTTGCAGAACCCGCCTGTTTCGGACCGAATTGTTGTCGCAACCGGGGGATATTCTTACGTCGTTAATTCGGTACATCTTCGCCCGCCCTCGCAGCCCGCACCTCGCTCCTCGTTTTTCTTTCAAATACACCGTACCCCGCTTCGACCCCGCCCCTTTTGACATTCGCTGCCGACAAACTTTCTGGTTTTTTCCAAGAAACTGGAGGGCGCCCCGGTGGCGGTCTGGATTTTCGCTTCGCGGCAGCAACGCGACGCGCAACTCGCACTGCTCAAATGTTCGCCTTGCCCCCACTGCAAGCACTGCGGAGCACTCAACCGACATGGATACCTCAAGGGCTACGACGAGCAGAACTTCAAGCAAAAGGGCGTCCGCGCCCTACGGGTCTTTTGCAGCAATCGTGGCAGCGCAGACGGCTGTGGCAGAACCTTCAGCGTCTGGATCGCGGACAAGGTCAAGCGTCTGTTCATCGACGCGCAAAGCCTCTGGCAGTTCCTTGAGCAAGCCCCAACAACGGGCAACAAATCCCGGGCATTCCAAGCACTCGGGTGCTCTCTGAGCGATTCGGCAACTTATCGAATCTGGAAACGATTTCTCAAGGCACAGTCGACCATTCGAACCAAGCTCGTGACTCTTTCCCCGCCGCCGAAGCAATCCGCCGGCAATCGCTCCCAGACTCCCGCCCAGACCACCATCGAGCATCTCAAAGAAGCCTTCAAGGATTCGACGCTCAACCCCATCGCCGCTTATCAAGCTCACACGCAGAGCTTCTTCATCTGATCGGTCCTATTCGATCCTCCGGCCAAGCGCCGCAAGACGCTTCGCATCGGCTCGGTCGATGAGTCACTTCCCGGCAAGAAATTGCGGATCGTCCGTCGACGAAAACGACGTGATCACACTGCGGCGCGTGCCGAATTGATGTCGCATCGAAACAGCACGAAAAACCTGTTTCTCGCCAGCAACACAACCCGACGATTGATCGCCGTTGGCACGCTCCTAAACTCACCGACGATCTCGAACTCGAGACGTTTCCGTGACACCAATCTGCCGCGAGCAAAGGAGCAGCGCCCATGAAACGACCATCGATCTACACCAACACGGTGAAGATCCTCTGCGAAGCCTTCAAGATCAAGTTCGAGAGCTCCGCGTTCAAATGCGAACGCAAGTTGATCGAACAAGCGTTCGCCCTGAACCGATCCGGCAAAATGCTGGTCACGGTGATCGATGACGCGCACCTGATGGACATGGAAAACCTTCGCAGGCTGCGACTGCTGCTGGAGGATTTTCCCAAGAACCACAACTTGATCCTGGTCGGTCAGGTCGAGTTGTTGTCGAACCTGGATCTGGCGGTTAACCAGGACATCAAAAGCCGCGTGACCTACTCGGTCATCACCAAGCGTCTGCATGACGACGCGATGCGTGAGTTTATCGAGCGTCAATTGGATCGAATTGGTTTGGGACACAACACGTTCACCGCCGGAGCGACCGAGCTGATCATCCGCACGGCCGATGGCGTGCTGCGGAGGTGTCGCAATCTGTGTTTAGCCTCGATGCTCGAAGCAGTCCGCGCATCGGCCGGAACACCGATCGACATCGACTTGGTCAACCGCGTGCTAATGCAGCCGCACTGGCAGAAAGAAGTCGACCTGACGGATTTCTGAAAGTTCATCGCCAGCGTCTTTACTCCCCACCCGGTCCATCCTATGATCACCAAAAATCTTCTGCGAGCGATTCGCAACGAATTACCGATGAAGTTAACGGTCACTCGTCTCGGTCGGCACGGTCCGATCACCAAGCAGACCGATGGTTACTTCCGTTTTCAGTGTCCGCGTTGCCAGGAACTGCGAGCCACGGTGAACCCGAAGAACAACTTGGCGCATTGTTTTAGTTGTGGTGAGAACATCAACAACATCGACTTGATGATGCTCAGCGGTCACGACTTCCTCCCGGCG
>CAYZHQ010000034.1:1572-51233 GCA_964477385.1 uncultured Pirellulaceae bacterium | reverse complement strand
CGCATGATACGATGCCCAAAAAGCGCAACTTCAAAACTCACGCATCGGGTTACCAGAAGCAGCCTGCTAAACAAGGCATTGAAGCAAGTCCAATCCGGGAAGACCGTTGCGGCGTCCCTAGTCATTCACGTGAATAATCCGGGCTAGCCGTGGGCCTCAGTTTCGCTTTTCGCTTCGGTTGCTTTGTCCTTCGGGGAAAAAATGTTGGTTGCCGGCCGGTCGGGTATTGGGGTGTTACGATACAAGCCGGTTCCCCTGGGGGCCGCACAAGATGCAACCATTCGAAATCCACGTTGAAGAGGGGATCTGATTCCATGCGTTATTTGCCGTTCACGCTTGTCGCCTTGATTGCCAGCAGCACTCTGCTGATCGGGGCACTGCCGCTGCTGTCGGCTGGTGAATTCAACCGTGTGCTCAGCCCCGGCGATGCGATGCCTGCCTGGGAGGCACTTGAGGGAGTCGATGGCAAGCGGCATGCCTCCGCCGACATCATGGACGCGAAGTGTGTGGTGGTGGCGATCACATGCAATTCATGTCCGTACGCCGTTGATGTGGAAGACCGGTTGCTGGAGTTGGACAAGGCCTACGCCGATGCCAAAGTTCAGGTTGTGGCGATCAATGTCAACAAGGTTGCCTCGGATCAGCTCGATGCGATGAAGCAGCGCGCCCAGGACAAAGGCTTTTCATTCCCCTATCTGTACGATCCCAGCCAGAAAATTGCCAAGGCGTTTGGAGCCACGCGAACGCCCGAGTTCTTTGTCTTCGATGAACAGCGTCAGCTCGTTTATCAGGGGGCCTTTGATGACAGCCCTTCCGGATCGGAAATTAAGTCGCACTACTTGATCAATGCGTTGCAGGCCACACTGCAGCACAAGCCGGTTGCTCTTAAGGAAACGGTTCCCATTGGCTGTAACGTTCGCTACGAGCGTGAACGTCGCGGGTCGCGTCGAGTGAAAGAGCGTTAACGAAGCCGAACGGCCTGATAAGCAGGCAGACTGGAGTCATCCGGTCAATGAGCCGCCTTGGCGATAGCCGCGGTTACTGAATTCAACCGGGGCTAACGCCCAAACGGCTAATTCGTTCGTAAAGACTGCGAAATGCTGGAAAATCAATCCAACCTGGCGCTGTCCAGATAAACTGTCGCAGCGTCTCGAGATCGGTTCGTCTGTATTTCGGGGGCGTTTTCGTTGCAGCGATCACTTTTTTTGTGGCGTTGGCGTCTCGGTTTTCTGTTGCTTCCATTCAGGGCTACAATGGTCCCATGAACAAACTTAAACAAATACTGACGCTGATCGGGCTGACGCTGGTTGCCGGGCAGGTTGCTCGGGCCCAGGACGACTTTCTGGAGCAAGAAACGGCAGCCATTCGAGCGGTTGTGGAGCGGGTCGCCGACGCGGTGGTGCGAGTCGAGCTGGTGGGGGTTGTCGAGGCGGCCGGAGAAGTCAGTGCGGACGCACCGACGGTCGGAACGGTGATTGATCCGGATGGCTGGATCATCGCCTCCTCTCAAGTCACCGCCCAGCCTGCGGCGTCCATTCTGATTGTGACCGCCGACGGCACACGCCAGACGGCGCGGGTGGTGGCAAAAGACACCAGCCGAGAAATTGTGTTGTTGAAGACCGAATCGGAAAACCCGATGGCGGCCGTCTCGTTGCCCACCGAAGCGAACCTGCAAGTGGGGCAGTACGCGATTGCGGTCGGACGGGTGGCCGGGTCGGAGCAGGCTGCGGTATCGGTGGGGATCCTCAGTGCCACGGGGCGGCTGAACGGCCGAGCCTTACAGACCGACGCGCGGGTGTCGCCGATTTTTTATGGTGGGCCGCTGTTGGACATTCGCGGCCAAATCGTCGGGATTCTGGTGCCAGCGATGCCCGAGGCCGCCGGTGCGGATGAAAAATCGGGCTGGTATGACTCGGGGATCGCCTTTGCCGCTCCGGCCGAGGGAATCGCCAAGCGTCTGGAAAAGATGAAAGCCGGCGAAGATATTTCGCCAGGTTTTCTGGGAATTGTGGCGGGCAGCTCCGACCCCTACGCCGCGGGAACGAAAGTCGACGCGGTCCGGCCTCGTTCGCCTGCTCAACGGGCCGGTGTCCAGCCGAACGACGAAATCGCGGCCATCGATGGCGTCCCGGTTCGTCATCAGTATGAAATCAAGCAAGAGCTCGGGCGGTTTGACGCGGGCGACGAAGTGATCGTCAAAGTCCGCCGGGAAGGTGGCACGTTGGAGTTGAAAGCGACTTTAGCAGCCAGCATTCCGCCGCTGGAGTTGCAAACGATCGGAGTGTATGCCCAGCAGAGCGACGAAGGGGTGCGCGTGATCGGGATCGAGCCCCAATCGGCGGCGATGGAAGCGGGCATTCAAATCGACGACCGATTCATCAAGCTAGACGATCAGGCGATCGAGTCGCTTGATTCGCTGCGTAACCGAATCGCCACTTCCGACCCCGAATTGCCCGCCAAGCTGGTACTGCAGCGGGGCGACAAAACCGAGACGGTGACGCTGAAAGTCAAACCGGTAGCGGGGCCGTTGGCAGTCTTGCCGGCACGAGAGGACTCGTCTGTGAAACCGGACGCGTGGGAAATTGCGGAGCTGACGCTGCCCGATGTGGCAAATCAAGTCCGTTTTTATGCACCCAAGAAAATCGACGAGATGCCGGTCAACGGTTTACTGATGGTTTTGCTCGATCCAGGCAAGCGAACGCCCAAGGAAGCACTTGAGCGTTGGCAAACGGCAGCTCGAGAGTTGGGAGTCGCCGTGGCGGCGATTCAATCTGCCGACCAGCAACGCTGGACGGCGGCGGAATCGGACGTCGTTGGTCGAGCGGCGACGCAATTGGCCAAGCGTCTTGGGCTTCGCCGGACCGCGGTCGCGGTGACGGGCGACCAAGCGGGACCGAGTTTCGCGATGGCCTTAGTTGTGGCGATCACCGAAAAAGAGGCGATCAGCGGAGTCGCCACCTCCGCCGACGTCAAGCCGCCAGCGATTCGGCTGCGAGAGAATGACGTCGATCTGCCGCTGCAACTCGCTTTGCCGATCGAAGTCAAAGACGAACTGCCGACGTGGGCCGGGATTCTGCCCAAGCTCGGTTTCCCGATCATCCGCACGAACGATCTCCAGCCGCAGACATTGCTGCGTTGGGTTAGGACGCTCACGCGGATATGAGGTCAGTGGGAGAGACGGCGGAAACGATCCAGTGGCGGCGCCCGGTCGTGCTTGTGCTAGCAATCGTCTTTATGATTGCCGGAGTGATGTTGCGTTTGTCGACGGAAGAATCGTCAGCTCATGGAAGTTTTGGTGCCGGTTCTCTGTTTCGGCTGTCCATCGCCATGGGAGCGCTCTGGTTGGCCTGGCCATCGCTCCGTCGACCCGCCACTTGGTTGCCTCCCGGCATGGTGATCGTGATCTTGATCGGTGTCGGCGTCGTGGTGGCGCAGCCGCGGTTGCTGATCGCCGCCTTGCCCGCCGTCGGCATCTTGCTGGCGCTCTCCGCAGTGATTCGACTGTTCCGTTCGTAAGGCAGGTAAGCTGCGTGCGACTTTGACGGCACGCCCTGTCGATCTAGCACGTTCGGCACAATGATTACCACAATGCGAAGCAACAAAATCGGAAAAAACCTACCACCAGGACCCTCTGGCGACCGACATTTACTCTCGGACAAAGTCTCTCGTGCCAACCTGCACGGGTTGTGTGATGGGTGGCTTGAAGCGATTCGTCGGCGAGAGATCAAGCAGAAATGCAGAGGACCTAAGGAGGGATTCGATGCGACGTTTCTTTTTCGCAGCGGCGGTGCTCGCACTGACTGCTACCTGTCCCCTTGCGGGATGGGCGGGTGATCGCGAGATCGCCGAACAAATCATTAAACGCCTGAAAGTGCAACGCGATGCGGGCACGTTGAAGGGCTTTAAGTTGGATCTCAAAGTCGAACAGGGTGTGGTTCTGTTTAACGGCAAGGTCAGTGACCCCGAGCAGAAGACAGCCGTGCTGTCGGCTGCAAAGGGTTTGGAAGGCATCGCCGAGGTGGTCGACCAGATCGCCGTGGACGCGACCACCGACCAGGCACGCGAAGCCGAGGCACCTGAAGCGACTGTCGCCGAGGCACCGAAGGTAGTGGAAAACCCCTACGGTGGTTTCTCATTCCGGCAGGCACTCGAAGCCGAAGCGAGCCGGATGCTGCCGCTGCCGATGACCACGGCAGAACCCAGTGGCGCAGCGCCTGTTGGGTTGCCTAAGCCCGCCGCAACCGCGCCCGAATTGGCAGGGGCTTACAACGCCGCTGACAACCAGTTGCCTGCACCATTGGTGATGGCAGCGTCGGCCAACGAAGCCCCTGCGGGTGACCAGAGCGTCACGCAGGCCATCGTCGGAGGGCTTGGTCAAGCTCAGCGGGACGGGCGTCTGCGTGGTTTCGGAGTCGACGTGTCGACCGAAGCGGGCGAAGTTTACCTGAAGGGTCGGACTTCGACCGCCGCGACGAAAGCTTTCATCATCGATTTGGCTCGCAACACGCCCGGTGTTCGCAATGTGATTGATGACATTACGGTCTTCGCGCCACAACCGCTGCAGACCGCTGCAGCTGGATCGATGTCCGAAGCCAGTTCGGCTCCCGAAGCTCCGAACCTGCAAGAAGTCCGCGTTCAGCGGGTCGCTCATCCGATGACGCCCTCGAACGGTCCGGTCACCCAAGCGGCTCCGATGCCGACTCGGATGGCAGCGAACTACAACATGGCAGCCGGCGGAGTCAGCTACGCTGGCATGCAGGGCCGGCCGATGCCGATGGCTCCGTATGCGGCCGGGCAAGCGGCTCCACGGTCGGATCAGCCTTATCTGCCTAACCACGCCTGGCCCGGTTACGCGCCTTATCCGAACTACGCGGCGGTGACCTACCCGCAGCAGTACAGCCCTTCGGCTTGGCCGTACATCGGACCGTTTTATCCTTATCCACAAGTTCCCTTGGGGTGGCGCAAGGTCAGCCTGGAATGGGACGACGGCTGGTGGTTCCTAGACTTCTCTGACCGTAACGGTCACCACTAGGAACTTCAGAAGGTCCTCTGAAAGTTACCAGCCTCCGCCACGAGAATTCGTGGCGGAGGCTTTTTTATGATCTGTCTGCAAAATGGCACCCCTTGGGAACACTTTTGCGGATTTCTATACTTCGTGATTCTCCGAACCGCGAAACGATGCCGCATGACCTCACAAAACCCTGCAGAGCCCATCCCAGAATCGGCCGCCGAAGCTTTTACTGATGAAAGCGTGATCGTGCTCGATTTCGGATCCCAGTACGCCCAGTTGATCGCGCGGCGTGTCCGAGAGCAGAACGTGTATTGCCGGATTGTCCGCCACGATTTGTCGGCCGAACGGATTGCGGAGCTGAAACCGAGAGGGATTATCCTGTCGGGCGGGCCCTCGAGCGTCTACGAGCAAGGTGCCCCACGCTGCGATCCGGAATTGTTCCGGTTGGGGATTCCCGTGCTGGGGATCTGCTACGGCATGCAGTTGATGTGTGAAGCCCTTGGGGGGCAAGTCTCCAATACGGTGACGCGCGAGTACGGCCGAGCCCGCTTGAAGATCGAGCAACACAAGGCACTGTTCGATGGTTTGCCTGACTCGATGGATGTCTGGATGAGCCACGGTGACCAAGTGTCCGGCGTCGGCGAAGTCTTTGAACCGCTCGCGGCGACCGAAACCTGTCCCTATGCCGCCATCGGCCACAAGGAACTGCCGGTCTACGGCATGCAGTTTCACCCCGAAGTCACCCACACGCCGCTCGGCACCCAGGTGCTGCACAATTTTGTGATCGGCGTCTGCGGCTGCGAGGGGACTTGGCATCTGGGCGATTTTGCCGACGCGTTGATCACGCAGATCCGCAAGCAGGTCGGCGACCGTCGCGTGATCTGTGGGCTGTCCGGTGGCGTCGATTCGTCGGTCGTCGCGGCGCTGCTCTATAAGGCGATCGGCCCGCAGTTGTCGTGCATCTTGATCGATAACGGTCTGCTTCGCAAAGACGAACAGGCGGCAGTGATTGCGGAGTTCACCAATCACTTCAAAGCCGATTTGCGGGTCGTCGACGCGGAGGAGCGGTTTCTCAAGACGCTCGAAGGGATCGAGGAACCTCAGGAAAAACGCCGCCGTATCGGTTACGCGTTCATCGATTGCTTTCAAGAAGAAGCAAAATCGATCACCGACGCACATTTTCTCGCACAAGGGACGCTCTATCCCGATGTGATCGAAAGTGGAGCGGCGGCCGACGGACCGGCGGCAACGATCAAGCTGCATCACAACGTCGGTGGACTGCCCGAGAAACTCGGCTTCGAACTGATCGAGCCATTGCGGGATCTGTTCAAAGACGAAGTCCGCCGGCTCGGCACGGAACTTGGCTTGCCCGAAGTGCTCGTCTGGCGGCATCCGTTTCCCGGCCCCGGTTTGGCCGTCCGGTGCCTCGGCGAAGTCACTCGCGAGAAACTCGATGTGCTCCGCGAAGCCGACGAGATTGTCGTCAGCGAAATCAAGGCGGCCGGGCTGTATCGACAGACCAGCCAGTCGTTTGCCGTGCTGCTGCCGGTGCAGAGTGTCGGGGTGATGGGCGACGCTAGAACGTATGACAACGCCGTCGCGATTCGCAGTGTCGACACCGACGATTTCATGACCGCCGACTGGAGCCGCTTGCCGTATGACTTGCTAGCCAAGATCAGCACGCGAATCATTAACGAAGTCAAAGGGGTCAATCGTGTTTGCTACGACATCAGTAGCAAGCCCCCCGCAACCATTGAGTGGGAATAAATGAGTCAGCATTACATCTATCAAGTCGAAAACCTCACTAAGAAACACGGTCAGAAGGTCGTTCTAAACGACGTTTGGTTGGCGTTCTATCCCGGTGCCAAAATCGGGGTGCTCGGCCCCAACGGTGCCGGTAAATCAACGCTCCTGCGGATCATGGCCGGTCAAGACCGAGAATACGAGGGCGAAGCACGCTTGGCCAAAGGCTATACCGTGGGCTATTTGACCCAGGAGCCCGACCTCGATCCCACCAAAAACGTTCGTGAGAACATTGAGGAGGCGGTTAAGGAACGTCGCAAAACGCTCGACCGCTACAACGAAATCAGCATGCAGCTGGGCGAGATCGATGATCCCGACCTGATGGAAAAGCTGTGCGACGAGATGGCGAAGTTGCAAGATATCATCGACGCCAGCAACCTCTGGGAACTCGATCGCCAAGTCGAGATCGCGATGGAGGTAATGAACTTGCCGCCTCACGATGCCGATGTCACCAAACTGTCCGGGGGCGAACGTCGCCGCGTGGCGCTCTGTCAAATGCTGATCCGCCAGCCCGATCTGCTGCTGCTGGACGAACCGACGAACCACTTGGATGCCGAGTCGGTTGCGTGGCTGGAACAACACCTCCACAAGTATCCCGGCACTGTGGTCGCGGTGACGCACGATCGTTACTTCCTCGACAACGTTGCGCAGTGGATTTTGGAGATCGATCGCGGCAAGGGGATGCCGTTCGAAGGCAACTACACCGCTTGGCTGGAAGCCAAAGAGAAGCGGATGAAGATCGAGAAGCGTCAAGAGAAGGCGCGCGAACGGACCCTCTCTCGCGAGCTGGAATGGATCCGGATGAGCCCCAAGGCGCGGCAAGCGAAAAGCAAGGCGCGTATCAAGGCCTACGAAGAGATGTCGCAGCAGTCGTTCGATGAGCGACCGGATGACTTGGAGATTCAGATTCCCTCCGGTGCACACCTGGGCGGCGTCGTGATCGAAGCCGAAGGGGTTAACAAAGCGTTCGGCGAGAAGGTGCTGATGGAGGACCTATCGTTCCGTCTGCCGGCCGGTGGGATCGTCGGCGTGATCGGTCCCAACGGGGCCGGCAAAACGACTCTGTTTCGTATGATGACCGGCCAAGATGGTCCCGATGCCGGGATGCTGCGAGTCGGCGAAACGGTTTCGTTGGGCTATGTGGATCAAAGTCGCGACTCGCTGAGCGCCGACAAAACGGTCTACGAAGAGATCAGCGGCGGGCACGAAACGTTTGACATGGGCGGTCGCGTCATGCACGCCCGCAGCTACGTCTCGAAGTTCAACTTCAAAGGGCCCGACCAGGAAAAGAAAGTCGGCAACTTGTCGGGTGGAGAACGCAACCGAGTTCACTTGGCAAAACTGCTGCGGCGGGGCTGTAACGTGTTGCTGTTGGACGAACCGACCAACGACCTTGATGTCGACACGCTGCGGGCGCTGGAAGAAGCGATTATGAACTTTGCCGGTTGCGTCGTCGTGACCAGCCACGACCGCTGGTTCCTTGACCGTTTGGCGACGCACATTCTGGCCTTCGAAGGGGATGGCTACGTGCACTGGTGCGAAGGCAACTTCGAAACCTACGAACGCCAACGTCGAGAGCGCCAAGGCGAAAACGGCGAAGATCCGAAAAAGTTCCGTTACAAGAGCATTCACGCTTAGCCCAGCGATGGCGGAACTTCCGCACGTCGCCCGAGAATCCGACTCGTCAGCGAGACACATGCCACTGCAGTGCCTCGCTGAGGTTGCCCGGTAGTGATGGTCTCGAACCACCGCGGTTGGTGAGGCATTGTCGCTGTGTGGCAGGAGCACAGCGTGGCATGGGCAGAGCGAAACGAGCTAGACGATGGAGCGCGCTTACCACGCCCCTTCGTTCAGTTCCATCCACTTCGCTTCGGTCTCTTCCAGTTCTTTGCCGACCGCCTCGACTTCGTTGTGTAAGTCGAGTGCGCGTTTCGGATCGGTGCAGTTCAGCAAGTCGGCGTTTAACGCTTTTTTCTGATCGTCCAGCTTGGCGATCTTTCGCTCGAGGTTTTTGATTTCCTTTTGCGTTCGCCGTTGATCGCGATGGTCTGCACGAGGATCCTCGGCAGCCGCCTTGCGCGGCGACTCACCGGCGCGTTTCGCGTCCCGCTCGCGCTCCCCTTCGTCGATCTCCTTGTTCATCGCGTATAAGTACGCATCGTAATCGCCCAGGTAGTTTTTGACGCTACCATCGCGGACCTCAATGATCGAACTGGCGATACGCTTCATGAAGTAACGATCGTGGCTGGTGAAGATCACCGTTCCCTGATAGTCCAACAGTGCCTGCGCGAGCGACTCCACCGTTTCGACATCCAAGTGGTTGCCCGGTTCGTCCAACACCAAAATGTTGTACGTCCCCAGCAGCAAGCCGGCCATGCACAACCGAGCCCGCTCGCCACCTGACAGCACGCTGATCTTCTTTTGCACATGCTCGTCACGGAATAGCAGCGATCCGGCGACGGCCAAAATTTGTTGCGTCGTGGTGCCGGCATTGGATTGATACTCCAGATACTCCAGCACCGTTTGGTTTTGCGGCAGCGTTGTGTAAACGTGCTGGGCGTAGACCCCCACTTCGCAGTGATGGCCCCAGCGAATCGACCCATCGACCGGCGGTAAAGATTCGGTCAGCGTTCGCAGGAGCGTCGTTTTGCCCTGGCCGTTGTCTCCAACGATGGCCGCGCGATCGCCATGTTCGATTTCCAGTTGAATATCGGTCGCCAACGGATTGCCGTCATAGCCGATCGCCAAGTTTGTCGTGCGAATCGCCGTGCCTTGCCGCGGCTCGACGCGTGGAGCGCGGATGCTGACGGTCGGCAGATCGGCTTCGATCTCCGTCACCTGCAGGCGTTCGAGCTGTTTTGATTTCGAGCGCGCTTGGCTGGCGGTGCTCGCCTTGGCGCGGTTCTTGTCAATAAACCGCTTCAACTGCTTTTGCTTGGCCACCACCGTCGCGTTGACGCGTTGATCGTGCTCGCGACGCTCCTCTTGGTAGGTCAAAAAATCGTCGATTTTGCCTGGATACATCGTCAATCGGCCACGCGTTAAATCGAGCGTCTGAGAGCAGGTGGCTTTCAGGAACGCGCGGTCGTGCGACACAATCAAGCAAGCCTGACGGAAATCCCTCAGAAAATGCTCCAGCAGAATCTGTGTCCGGACGTCCAGGAAGTTCGTTGGTTCGTCGAGCAGCAGCAGATTGGGGTCGTGTAGCAGCAACGCCGCCAGCTTGACGCGGGTTTGCCACCCACCCGACAGTTCTTTGACCGGGCCCTCGAGGTACTGGCCCTTCAGCTCGAACTGTCCGGCAACGGCACCGCACCGCCAATCGGGCTGGCCGCTGTCCCGCATCAAAAAATCGAGGGCCGACTCGCCCACTTTGAACGGATCGTGTTGACGCAAATAGCCCACCCTCAGTCGAGGATGTTGAATGACCTCTCCCGAATCGAGCTCCTCTTCCCCCAGCAAAACGCGCAGCAGAGTCGATTTGCCGGCTCCGTTACGGCCTACAAAACCAACCTTCACGTCGTCTGTAATGGTCGCTTCAGCACCGTCGAGCAAGACCTGGTCGCCGTAGCGTTTATAAGCGTCTCGAATCTGCAGTAGTACAGCCATGCACCTAGCGGTTAAAGAAAGTGGAAGGGGCGGGAAATATCCCCAAAGGGTAGCTCCGGAGATGCATTCAGTGAAGCCCGAAGGGAGCGTCGCGAGAGGCGGATTCGGCCAGTCGATGCCGGCCGAGCATGGTCTCGCGGCGTTGCACGCTCCGGCCATTAAGTGCCTAATCTATGCATGCGTCCCGGGGCATAGGTTTTTTCGATGTATTGGGGTCGAACAAACTATTTGTCCAATGCTTGACTTCGCCATAAATTATGCCGAATAGCAATGTTATCGAGCGGGCTGCGTTAGGCGCTCGGCCCGCCCATCAACATCCTGGTAATCCGTCGGACTGACATATGGAAAACGACCCGTCCAAACCGATGCTAAGCGGTGCTCCCGAGATGAAGGGCGGCGTTTGGATTCTCGATCAATTGCTTTTTGATCGGCCCGGGTATGAGCGGCAGGCGGCTCAGCGGGTGCTGAGCGAGGTGATCCGCAGTTGGCCCGGCGACGTCCACCGTTTGTGGTGGAAGTGGTTTATCGAAGCTTCGACGAGTTTGGACCTGCGCTGCAAATCGCTCGACTGCAGCGTCGAGGATGCGATCACGCTGGCGCGTGACAATGCGAAGCTGATTTTTTACACCGACCACCGGGAGCCCGAGTGGACGGCGGTGATGCGGACGGTCGGCAATCGCTTTGAAGTTTTGAGTGCGGGTCGAAAGCAGCATTCCAAACGCATGCGTCTGGGCGCTTTGCGTCGTTTATTTGAGCAGGCAGCGACCGGGGGCGTGGTCCGCTGCGTGGTGGTGCATCCTCACAGTCGGGTTGAAATGAAAGAGCATTCTCAAGACCACCCTTCGCCGTTCAAGCGGTTGCTGCAACTGCTGCGGCCCGAATGGCCCGACATTTGGATCGTATTGGTGTTTGCGTTTGTGGTTGGCCTGTTGATGTTGGCCACGCCGATCGCCGTCGAGATGCTGGTCAATACGGTCGCCTTTGGTCGGTTCCTGCAACCGATCGTCATTCTCGCGATTATGCTGTTGACCTTTTTGGGATTCCGGGCGGCGGTGCAAGCGTTGCAGACGTACGTGGTCGAAATTATTCAGCGACGTTTGTTTGCTCGGGTGGCTGCCGATTTGGCTCACCGCTTGCCGCGTACCGAAGCCGAGCAGACCGACAAAGAGTACGTACCGGAGCTGGTGAATCGTTTCTTCGATGTGGTCACCGTTCAGAAAGTCTCTGCGCAGCTCTTGCTCGACGGCATCAGCATCGTGCTCACCACGGTCATTGGGATGGCGGTACTCGGCTTCTACCATCCGTTTCTGCTTGGTTTTGACGTGGTTCTGTTGGCTTCGATCGCGTTCATTGTCTTCGTGCTCGGCCGCGGGGCGGTAGGCAGTGCGATCAAAGAATCGAAGAACAAGTACTACATGGCCGCTTGGTTGGAGGATATTGCGCGTTGCCCATCGGCGTTCCGCAACGACGGCGGTTCCGACTTTGCGATGGACCGTGCCGATCGTTTCATCCATGAATACCTAAGCGCGAGGAAAAAGCACTTTCGCATTCTGATGCGTCAGATTTTGTTCGCATTGGGTTTGCAAGCGTTCGCCAGCACAGCACTGCTGGGATTAGGCGGCTGGCTGGTTGTCTCGGGAGAATTAACGCTCGGCCAGCTCGTTGCCGCGGAGTTAATCGTATCGGCGATCGTGGGCGCTTTTGCAAAACTCGGCAAGCACATAGAAGGTTTCTACGACGTGATGGCGTCGATCGACAAATTGGGTGTCTTGTTGGATTTGAAGACGGAACGGCCCGACGGGATTCTGGGGATGCAGCAATCGGACGCCTTGACCCAGGCTGCGATTGCTTTTGAGCTGCACGGCGTGCGCTACTCTTGGCCCGGTGGGTCGGCTCCCTTTGATTCACTGAGTGCGGAAATTCCCGCCGGTTCCAGCCTGGCTGTTCTCGGGGCGTCAGGTACCGGTAAGAGCACACTGCTGGATATGTTATTTGGGATGCGGGAACCGACCGGCGGGCATATCTCTTTGGATGGTTTCGAGCCGCGGGAGATTCGCCCCAGTGTTCTCCGTCGACGCGTCGCCTTGGCTCGTGGTAGCGAAGCCTTTCATGCGACGATCGAGGAGAATGTGCACATGCATCGC
Organism: uncultured Pirellulaceae bacterium; assembly: GCA_964477385.1. Classification (GTDB taxonomy): domain Bacteria; phylum Planctomycetota; class Planctomycetia; order Pirellulales; family Pirellulaceae; genus Roseimaritima. Next base: position 38,666 of record CAYZHQ010000034.1, on the reverse strand, counting down.
ACCGACATTTCGGCTGCCGATGTTCGGCATGCCTTGGAGAACGTTGGCTTGATGGATGCGGTTTCGGAACTTTCAAAAGGCTCCGATGAGGTGCTTGCCAGCGGCGGTGCCCCGTTGACGGGCAATCAGTGCCGACTGCTTACGTTAGCGCGCGCGATCGCGGGATTGCCGGCGCTTTTAATGGTTGACGGTACGCTCGATGCACTGCCAGATGACGAGCTTGAGCCCGTACTCGATTATCTCCTTCAAGAAGAACAACCGTGGACGTTGGTGATTGCAACCGGTCGCAAGCAGATTGCAGATCGCTGCGACCACGCCATCGTCCTTCAGAAACGCTCATCGCGAGTCAAATCCTAATAGGTAACAGACCATGTCGGTGACTACCGAAACCCCTCAGAAAACGACAGCTCCCAAACCGGCCAGCTTGCTCTCGCCAGTGGCTTACAGCGAGATGGCGTTTCCAGCGCTTCGTCTGGCACGCTCTTCGCGGCTCGCTCGCAGGATCGGCAAGGTGTTGCTGGCGATGCTGATTCTGGCTTTCTTTTTGGCTGCTGTGGCGCCATGGCAGCAGTCGGTCAAAGGGACAGGCAGCGTGATGGCGTACGCGCCGCAGGAACGTCAGCAGGTTCTCGAAGCACCCATCAAAGGCCGCATCTCTCGGCTGGGGGATGGGATCTTTGAAAACGCCCACGTTGAGAAGGGAGATCTGATCGCTGAAATCAGCGACATTGACACCGAATACCTCGCCCGACTGGAAGGTCAGTTGCTTGCTTCCCAAAGCCAGGTGGAGGCTGCGGAAACTTCTTTGCAGGCTGGTCAACGGTCGCTTGATGCCGCGTTGACCGTGGTCACGGCTTACGAGGACCAGGTGGAGGCGTATGAGGAAGTGAAAGACCAGACCATTGCGGCTGCTGATGCGGCGGTTGAGGGGGCGAAGAACAAAGTAGAAGCGGAAAAGCAACAATTGCTCGCCCAAAAAGCCGCTTTGGCTCAGGTCCAAGCCGACTACAATCGGCAAGCAACCCTGTTCCGAGAGCAGATCGCTTCCGAACTGAAATATCAAGAAGCCGAACGCAAATTGCGTGAAGCGGAAGCCAAGGTCGCCACCGCCCAAGAATATGTCAAAGCGGCGGAAAATAACCTGATGGAAAAGCAGAGCGATCGATTGGCCAAGGAACAGAAAGCGCAGGCGGATATTGAAGAGAAGACCGCGCTGCTGCGGAAGGCAAATGCGGACGTGGCGAAAGCCCAAAGTGATTTGGCCAAGGCAAGGTCCGATAAGAACAAGGCCGAGAAGGAACTGCTCGATACCGAAACCAAAGTGGCGCGGCAGCGGACGCAGGAGGTGCGTGCCCCGTTCGATGGGTTCCTCATGCAGATTACGCCCAACCAAGGGAGCCAAGTCCTGAAAGAAGGGGATCCGATCTGTACCATCGTTCCCGACACGGCGGATCGTGCCGTCCAGATTTGGCTCGACGGCAACGATGCCCCGCTGGTGGAGCCTGGTCGTCACGTGCGATTGCAATTTGAAGGTTGGCCTGCGGTGCAATTCACCGGCTGGCCTTCGGTTGCCGTCGGAACGTTCGGGGGTGAAATCGTGTCGGTCGATGCCAAGGACGATGGATTCGGGAAGTTCCGCGTGTTGGTGCTGCCCGATGAGGAATCTGGCCCTTGGCCCAATGAGCGTTACCTTCGACAGGGGGTCCGCACCAACGGTTGGGTGCTGCTGGATCAAGTGCCGCTGTGGTACGAGATTTGGCGAAACATGAATGGCTTCCCGCCGGTGGTTCATCCCGAGCAGCCCAAGGAAAGTACCAAGGTGCCGAAGCTGCCTAAGCCTTAGGTTGGACTTGGCAGGCCATGGGGCCGGGAGGAAAACGCGTACGCCTGCGGCTAACGGTCAAACGACTGTGTGCAGGAGGGCGTCAGGCGTTGGCGTTTCAAGCAAGGCAACTTGCCATCCGGGCTTGTTCGTGTTTCCGGTCTTTCCTTGCGACCGAAGGCTTTGCTACCGTCCACGGACTGTCGATCGATACGCGTTCCGCAACGGTAGATGAGTTACGAGCCAATGAACATTTTCACACGTCAAATGCCCTTGCTGTGGGGTTGGTTAACATTGCTTTTCGTGTTGCCGCTGGTCCATTCGGCACACGCCGACTCGCCCAGCTTGCTGAAGATGTTCGGCAAGAAGACGGTCGACGCGGACCCTAGTAAGTCCTACGAATTAACCGAAGAGGAAGGGCCCTGGCTGATCTTGGCCGGCACTTTTGCGGGACCTTCAGGGCTGGAGCAGGCGCAGGCATTAATCCTGGAACTGCGCAGTGACTATGACGTTCCGGCGTTTATTTACCGTGAGGATTTTGACTTCACCGGACGCGTCCCCGATTTAGAAACGGGAAATCGCAACGTCCGCTACGCAAATCCGCAAGCCTACGAAACGTTCTCCGTGTTGGTGGGCGAGTTCGACTCGGTGAATCACCCCAATGTCGATCGGGTGCTAGGAACCATCAAGGGCGCTAAGCCCAAGGCGTACAACATGGAAGGCCAAGACAACAGCCCGCTCGCGGCCGTTCGTAAGCTGCATCAGCAGTTGGTCGGCAAGCAAGAAAAGGGCGTTCGGCCACCGATGGCGAACGCGTTTGTGACTCGCAATCCACTGCTGCCCGAAGCGTTCTTTCAGCAGCCCGAAGTCGACTCGTTTGTGATGGGCATGAATAAGGATGTCGAGTACAGCTTGCTGGACAACCCTGGGAAATTCACCGTCGTGGTGCGGACCTTCGAAGGCCTTTCGACGTTGGTCGACGGGAAACATGACCGCGAATTCAAGCCGAGTGCAGAGCGTTTAAACGACTACGCCTTGCAGGCGAACAAGATGGTCCTGGAGCTGCGGAAGCAGGGGGTCGAAGCGTACGAGTTCCATGATCGGCGTCGCAGCTTGGTGGCGATCGGGCACTTCGAAAATTTGGGCGTGCAAACGGCCAGCGGTGGTTTTCAGTACGATCCGCAAATCATGGCGGTGATGCAGCGTTACTCCGCCGGAAACACCATCGTTCGGACTCCCGACGGGAAGCTCGGGCTGGAAGCCAATCACGTGTTGGGCATTCCTTACGATGTCAATCCAAAACCGATCGCGGTGCCTAAGAAGAGCAAACGCAGTCTCTACACCGCCACCTTGGAAGCCTTGCGGCCAAACTGAGCCGTCTAGGTTGGTTGACCGGGATCTTCTGGAGCACGTTTGCGGAGCTTGCGTTGAAGGGACCGGCGATGGATGCCCAATCGCCGAGCTGCCTCGGAAATGTTGTTACCGCAATCCGCCAAGACGCGATGGATGTGCTCCCATTCGCTCCGCGCTAACGATGGTGCGGGGAACTCCGCGTCAGGACGTGGCAGCGGGCCGACTTGATCGCCCTGGATAAACTTCGCCAAGATGTCATCCGCGTCGGCCGGTTTGCTGAGAAAATTGGTCGCCCCCAACCGGACGGCGTCGATGCCGGTCGCGATGCTGCCAAACCCCGATAGGATGACCACCCGCGTTTCGGGCCGCATCTGCTTAATTTTCTGCAGCAAGTCCAGGCCGCTGCGGCCGGGCATGCGGAGATCGAGGACCGCCAAATCGGTCGGACGGGTGGCAAAAATGGCGATCGCTCGGTCGTAATCTTCCGCCGTTTCGACGCGGAAGCCTCGTTGCTGAAAGGCCATCGCCAATCGATCACGGAGAATGAACGCGTCATCGACCACTAAAATGCTATCCACGCCCGCGTCGGCAGCGGTGTAGACGGGAGGTCGGTCGGTTTCGCTCAAGGGGGTCTGAACCATCGCTAGGTTCCTTCAAAAGTTCGAACATCAAAGCTGCGGAGGGGAGGACCGCTGGGGATATCGTATCGATTCAACATTTCGTCGCCACATGCCGTAAAGAAAGAACCGTGTCGGGCATCGCAACGCAACACGCTTGCTCTCTAACGGCCCCTCGCTATCGGCCGTCAGAGACGGTGCCGGCCGCAAGAAACGCCGTGCACGCTTCACCACAGGCGAGGGATCCGTCTTGGGCGAACCTCATTGGTGTATTGTCGATAGTCGACCAGTGTGCGGATTAGAAAATGCTCTTCGGCAACGATCCGCAGCATCGTTGCCGCAATGGAGATGCCGACCAAGATTTGGTTAACGGTATCCAGTCGGGTTGATGCATCGCTCAGCATCATCGCCAGTTCCCCGGCGTAGACAGGGTAGCGTAGTAGGGCGATAGAGGCCCCGTCGCACAAAGGCACGCAGCGCCGGGAGGACGGAAAAGCTCTTCCCGAGCGCCCGAGGTGGCATTATTGGGCTTTCGGGCTCCGTTCTCGGACAACCATCGCAGCGCGAGCCGGTTCAGGTTTTGTTTCTCAACGGCTGGGTTCATCGTTTCCCGGCACTCTGCCAGGGGCTCGCCGGTCGCTGAGGCCCGCGACTCGCCGAAATCGCTCCCGAAAGCTCCTTCGAATTTGCTCGTCGCCGGTTCCGGTTTGCCACACCGTGCCCCCCTGACGCCACAGCCGTCGGCAGCGGATATTCTGTGACAGTCAACGATGCGTTAGACTGTTCACGCCAAACGATCGAGCGGGAGGTCTGCCGAGGCTGCTCCGGTGCCGCCGAAGTGAGTCGGAACACCCATGGCACTGGCGCCGCTGGCGCAAGATTTGAGTACTGTCACGAAAGGGTTGACTTATCAACGAATCCACATCCTGCGTCTCTGTCGTCGTGCCGCTGCTGGACGAACAGGAGACCATTGAAACATTGGTCTCGCAAGTCCGCGAGGTGTTGCACTCGATTGGCCGCACCGCCGACATCGTCATGATCGATGACGGATCGAAAGATCAATCGTGGGCCATCATTCGTCAGCTCGCCGAGGCGCACCCCGAGGTCCGCGGGATTCGCTTTCGTCGCAACTTTGGCAAAGCGGCCGCTTTGGCAGCCGGTTTCGAAGCTGCCAAAGGGGACATTGTGATCACGATGGACGCCGACCTGCAGGACGACCCCAAAGAGATTCCGCGATTCCTGGAAGCGATGGACAGCGGCTTTGACGTCGTCAGTGGCTGGAAAAAAGTTCGCCACGATCCTTGGCACAAAGTCGGCCCGTCACGCGTCTTCAATTGGCTGGTCGGCAAGCTGACAGGCGTGCGCATTCATGATCACAACTGTGGTTTTAAGTCGTATCGCCGAGAGATTTTTGACCAGGTCAAACTGTACGGTGAAATGCATCGCTTCGTGCCGGTCTTGGCCGACGCTCGCGGTTGGCGAGTCACCGAAATCGAAGTTCTCCATCATCCGCGGATGCATGGCCAATCGAAGTATGGTGTGGGCCGCATCGTCAAAGGTTTTTTGGATCTGCTGACGATTTATTTCCTCACCCGATTCGCACAGCGGCCGTTGCACTTAATTGGAACGGCCGGGCTGGTCTGTTTTGTCCTTGGTGGCGCGGGCCTGCTGCTGCTGTCGTTCCAGTGGAGCATCTCGCGTCTGTTCGAGAGCATCGAAGTCGTCCATCTGCATGAACGGGCTCTCTTTTACTACTGCATTCTGGGCATTCTCCTGGGCGCGCAGTTACTGGTCGCTGGTCTGTTGGCCGAGCTGATGACAGCGATGATGCGACCGAACGTGCCACCCTTCTCGATCGCCAGTCGTGCCGGCAAATTTTCCAATGCCGCCGATTCGACCGTGCAGAATCACCGCGAATCGAGCTCCGCCGGAGAAAGCTCACTGTGAACCAGACTGTCAAGCAAACGGACTCTGTCGTCGCTGTACCCGATGCGAAGACGCCGCGCGATGCACCAGACGCCCACGTCTGGCGCACGCTGATGTTGCTGATGCTGGTGGCACTTGCGATCGTCGCGGGGCGGATCGCGGTTGTGGCTAGTGCTAACGGCTTGGTGCCATTCCTGAGTGCGAATGATCGCAGTCGATGGTGTACGGTGGCGTCGCTGGTCGAAGACGGCACCTATCGGATCGACCGACAAATGCAACTGACGGCGGTCGATCCAAAAATCAAGCGCGAGGTGCGAACTTGGCAAACCATCGACCGGGTCCGGCACCAAGGCACCGACGGTCGGTATCACGATTACAGCAGCAAGCCGCCACTGTTTCCCACCATGATCGCGGGCATCTATGCCGTCGTGCGGGCCGTGACCGGGATGTCGCTCACGTCGCACCCGATATACGTCGGGCGCATCGTGTTGGCGCTGACAAACCTGCCGCTGCTGTGGATGCTGTTGTTCCCGACGTTGGCGATCATCCACCGCACCGGCCGCACAACTTGGGGGCGGATTTTTGCCGGCGCGGCGGCCTGTTTTGGTACGATGCTATTGCCGTTCAGTATTTCACTGAACAATCATTTGCCGGCCGCCGCCGGGGCCGCCGTGGCGTTGTGGGTCTTGTTGGATACCGACCGTGCGCGTCGCTGGGGCTGGCTGTTTGTGGCGGGTTTGGCCGCGGCGTTCATGGCGGCCAACGAGCTGCCCGCGCTATCGATGCTGGCACTCTTTGGCGTCGTCGCTTTATTGCGGAGCGTGAAATTCACGCTGCTCGGATTTGCGCCCGCCGTCGTGTTGGTGGCGATCGCTTTTTTCGGCACCAATTGGATCGCCCATCAGAGCTTGCGGCCCGCCTATGCGCACCGCGGTAACGGTCCTCTGATCGTCGAACTTGCAGTGGACGATCCGGCAACTCCGTTTCCCGATGCCGAGCGCGTTCGTGACGCACTGCGGCAAGCAGGTGAGTCGATCGAGGAGCCGATGGGGATCCTGAGTTCGGAAGACAAGGGCCGCTGGATGGCGATCACGCAATCCGGAAACCAACGCTACGCCGTCCTCCGAGGCAAAGCGGTTTGGGAGATTCGGCAGTGGGATGATTGGTACGAATACGAAGGAAGCTATTGGACCGGGAACCGGCGTTCCGGCGTCGACCTGGGCGAGCCTTCGCGAGCTCGCTATTTGTTCCACATGACTCTCGGCCACCATGGCTTGCTGTCCTTGACACCGATCTGGTGTTTATCTTTGGTGGGCGCCTATTTCTGGTGCCGGGATGAGGACCGCACGCGCCGTGCCCTGGCGATCGCAATCTGCGTGGCTTCGCTTGTCTGCCTAGCTTTCTATTTTCGGCGTCCCCTGATCGACCGGAATTATGGTGGCGTCAGTTCCGCCCTCCGGTGGATGCTGTGGTTTGCTCCGCTGTGGCTGTGGTTATTGGTCCCCGCCGCCGACCGGTTGGCGAGCCGCGGTAGGTTGCGTGTTTTGGGGGGATTGTTGTTGGTAGGCAGTGTTTTTTCGGCCGCCAGCGTGCTGGACAATCCTTGGACGCACTCGTGGCTATACCGTTTTTGGGACTATCTGGGCTGGCTAGCAGCATAAGGATTGCGATACCCTCGGCGGGTACTACGTAGCTAGAACGCCGAGGAATCTGTGCGGCATGGAAGCCGATTCATCCCGTCCCGTTACCGCCTCTTTGCCCACCGCAACTCCGCGGCGAAGGTCACCGTTGCGCTGGTGGCTGTTGTTGGGCGTGCTGTTGTTCTTGCTGTTTCGAACGATGCTGCCCGATACGCTGGGAGAGCAAGCCCGTCAATCAATCGAGTCCAAGTTATCGGCTCATTACCCGATGCTTGATTTGCGGATTCGTAGCGGTCGGTTTGTGCCAGGCGAAGGTCTGGTCCTGCAGGACATCGTGGTCGCGGCGCCGCAAGCGGACGGTCGTCAGTTGCCGGTTGTCACCGTGGCGCGGGTCGTTGCCGAAACCAAATTTGATTGGAGCCTCGCCGGCGACGGAGAGTTCCCGATGACGGCCAGTCGAATGATCGTCAGTGGTCTGGAGGCCAATGTTTGGTCCGATGAGTTTGGGAAATTTTCAATCGAACACCTGTTGCCTTTTCCCAAGCTCGGTCCGGGCTGTCCCAAGATAACGATTCGCGATGCGCGGGTGCGGCTGATGCATGACCCCTCCGAGCCCGCGCAGTCGGTGGAGTGGACCGACGTGAACCTTCAGATTACGAAGACGAGTGCACCGTCCGCTGGAGCAGCGACCTATCACGTGCATGGCGTCGCCCACAGCAGTCACTGCGATCGATTGGAATTAACCGCCGAGGGAGGCCCTGATGGTTGGCAGATCAAAGGCGTTGCTCAAAACGTGAGCCTCGATCACACGCGGTTGGCTCGTCTGCCAACTCGATTCAACGCCGCTGCCAAGGGGCTGGATGGACTGAACTGTGTTGGGGATGCAACCTTCAGTGCGAACCTCCCTCGGGACGTTGCACCGAAGTGGAAACTGCAGTTCGATGTTCGTGATGGTCAATTTCGACACCCGCGAATTTCGCTCGCCACTCAGCAGATTCGCGGCCGCGTGATGCTGGGCCATGACGGGGCTCGTTTTGAAGCGGTCCATGCTCGCGTGGACGGGGCCCACTGCCTGCTCGACGGCACACTGGACAAACTGTCGTGGCCAAGTCCACTGAAGCTGCATATCGAGGCGACCGACCTGTTGCTTGATGGTCGTTTGGCAGACGCCTTGCCGACCGAGATGCGTACGAAATGGGATCGCTTACAGCCCGCCGGACGCGTCGACATCGTCGCCGACGTGAGCTGTAAATCGGAGCAGTGGCGGACCTCTGCCACGGTGCGTGCCAAGGGGGTGAATGTTCAATTCGATCGCTTTCCTTACCCCGTGCGAAACATGAACGGCACGGTTCAGTTCGACGAAGGTTTTATCTGGTCGAAGGAACTGTATGGGACGGTCGATGGCAAACCGATGCGTTGTGAACTACGTCTGTCACCACCGGGCAGCGGGCAGCCGCAATGGTTCAAGGCATCGGTCGATGGCACGATCACGCTGGACGAAACGCTGATGAACGCATTGACGCCCCGCAATCAACTGCAGTCGAAGCTCGAAACATTCGTGCGGTCGCTGTCGCCGGCAGGTGGGATTCGGTTGGCCAGCGCGGAATTTCATCTCGATCCAAACGGCAATAAATCTCAACGCTTTGACATCCGCGTGGAAGACGCTCAGTTACGCTACGACCGCTTTCCGTATCCCTTGTATGGCGTCGACGGCCAAATCTTGGTGAAAGACAACACCACACGTTTGGTCAATTTCGTTGCCAGAAATGGAGACGCCGCATCGATCCGTTGCGACGGTACGTTCCGCAACCAGTCCGCGGGTGGCGAATTGGAATTAGATTTTGTCGGCAAAAGTGTGCCACTGGACCGGACGCTGCGAGCCGCCTTGCCGACCGAAGAGACACGACGTACGTGGGATGCTTTGGCACCGACCGGCGTACTGGATCATCTGGAAGTCAAGTTGACCAAAAGCCCGACCGAACCGACACCACGGTTGCAACTAGCCGCTTCGATGGCATCGGAAAATGGCGTGTCACAAAACACGGTCAGCGTGCGTCCCACCGCGCTGCCTTACCGCATGGATATCGTGACCGGAAAAGTGGCTTTCTCAGAAGGCATCGTGCGGATTGAACAGATCGACGGTCGCCATGACAGTTCACGTCTAGCCGCCAATGGCACTTGCACGCAGGCCAGCGACGGGCGGTGGGTGCTGGATATGAACATCTTGAGTGGCAGCCGTCTGACGCTCGATGCGGAACTCGCCTCCTGTCTGCCTCCCGAAGTCCAGGGCGTCTGCCAGCGACTACAGTTGCGCGGCCCGTTGGGCGTCCGCGGTCAGACCAGCCTGCTGCTGCCCGACGACGTCAACCCGCAATCCGAGATGCGGTTTGACCTAAGTGTGCAGCTGGAAGGCAACCGTTTGGGGGACGTCGGCGCGGTGCGTGACGTTCGGGGCGAATTAACGCTACGCGGCCAACAGAACGTCGATGGAGTCACAGCCGATGGGACCGTGCAGTTGGATTCGCTGCACTTTCAAGACATCCAATTAACCGGGGTTCATGGTCCGTTTGCCATTCGCGGTAGTCAGCTCTATCTGGGCGCTCGCAACGCAGCGCTCGAGCCCGACGAGGACTTCCAGCCTATCGCCGGAAAGGTTTTTGGAGGCCAGTTCACGTTGGCCGGAAGCGTCGCCATGGCGACCAGCCAATACGATGTGTTCGTATCGCTGGTGGCTGCCGATGTGCCGACGATGTTGTCCGACTTTCATCAGCCGCAATCCGGAATGACAGGCAAGATCAGCGGTGAAGTCCGCTTGGAAGGAGCGATCGGCGCCATGCATTTGCTGAAAGGTGGCGGCCAAGCCAGCCTGAGTGGTGCGAACCTTTATCAGATGCCCCAGATCGTGCAACTGTTGACGCAGTTGCGGGTGACGCCCGACGAGGACGCCGCCTTTCGTGATGGGACGGCAACGTTCACGATCTCGGGCGACCAGATCGCGTTCAGCCAACTGCAGTTGTGGGGCGAGCTGATTGCGTTGCATGGCGTCGGCACCGTCAGCCGCTTAAAGGATCTCGACCTGAGATTTAATACTCGCGTCAGTCCGCAGAACACCTGGAGTCGTCTGATTCGGCCTCTTAGCAGCCAGCAATATACCCTTTGGACGATCGACGTTAGCGGTCCGATCGATTCGCCGACGATTGAACGCCGCGCCCTCGATAGCGTGAGCGAAACTTTGGAACGTTTGTTTCCCGGCATGAGTCGCGAAGCGTTACAAGCGACCCCTGCCATTCCCGGCAAGGTACGATAGATGAATATCCAACCGACTCCGCCAGCGTCCCTCGCTGGTCTCGCAGGTACTCAGCGCGCAGCCGCCAAATCGGCCGATTCCGATGCAAATGCCGCCTCCGTATCGGCTCAGCAAAAGGCCGACAAACCAGGCGGCGTCGAGAACGGGTTGGCGGAAGTCGAGAAGGATGCCGCGGCGGGCGATTCGGGTGCCGACGGGCGGCAGCAGTACGAATCTTCGGGCGAACCTGCCTCGGGCGAACATCCGGCAACCGACTCCCATGGGACACCGCCCCATGCGGTCAATGACGAGAACACCGGGCAGCATCTCGACCTGGACGCTTAGGGGAACGCCTCCGTCCAACCTGGCACCGTTAGCTAGGTGTCGCCCTCGCTGGAAATTTTGATCCAGATCCCACCGTCGGCTTCTTCGGTGGGGTAGGTCTCCAGCAATTTCTGTTGGTGGATGGTCTGTTCGCCCGTTGCCAGTTCATATTGCCAGCCGTGCCAGGGACAGGTCACGCAGCCATGCTCGACCGTGCCCTTGGCGATCGGGCCGCCTTGATGGGCACACATTGCGTCGAGCGCATAGAGTTTTCCCTGGTGGCGAAAGACCGCCACCACTTTGCCTGCGATGACAAATTCGGCCGCTGCTTCGTGCCCCACCGCGGCGCTGTCCGCCACGCGATGCCAATCTTCCGAATTTAAAAAGCTCATCAACGCTCCTGAGATGTAAAAAGTGCTGTCTGCCGCTGGCCCTTGAAGCGTATCACCACAGCGGACCCTTCGCGTGGTGTTGGGGATTGGCGATGGGCGATACAATTCGAGAACTCATACCGTTCGCAAATCGATTCGGACTCAACGGAGGCTGTTATGGATCGCCCAATGAATTATGACCAACGGTTTCGCTTTTGGCAGGCGGTGAAAGGAATTCCCAAAGTCCTGTTAGCAATCCTCGCCCTCGCTGGCGTGGTCGATTGCCAGGACTCCCACGCACAAGAGGACGTGATGAAGGTCACCCAGATCGAAGGGATCTCCGAATATCGCCTTGAGAACGGGGTGCGGGTGCTCCTGTTTCCAGATCCGTCCAAGGATGTGGTGACGGTGAATATGACCGTCTTTGTGGGTTCGCGACACGAGGGCTACGGCGAAGCGGGGATGGCACACCTGTTGGAGCACATGCTGTTCAAAGGGACGCCTTCGCATCCGGAAGTCCCCAAGCTGCTGCAAGATCGCGGGGCCCAGTTCAACGGCACCACTTGGATGGACCGGACGAACTACTACGAAACGATGCCGGCGACGGCGGACAACCTCGAGTTCGCCCTGCGGCTCGAAGCCGACCGGTTGGTCAACAGTAATATCCTTGGAGAAGATTTGGCCAGCGAGATGACGGTCGTCCGCAACGAGTTCGAGCGGGGAGAGAATTCGCCGTTTCGGATCTTGATGCAACGCATCCAATCGGCCGCTTACGAATGGCACAACTATGGCAAGAGCACGATCGGTAACCAGAGCGATATCGAACGGGTGCCCATCGTCCGCCTGCGTCGCTTCTATCGCAAGTTCTATCGCCCCGACAACACGCTGGTGGTGGTCGCCGGTAAATTCGAAACCGACAACGCCCTGGAGCAGATTCAAAAATATTTCGGTGCGTTGAAGTCGCCTGAGACTCCGATCGATGCGACTTATACCACCGAGCCACCACAGGATGGTGAACGAACGGTCGTGCTGCGACGCGTGGGGGATGTGCCGTGGATCGGCGCGGCGTACCACATTCCGGCCAGCACGCACGAAGATTTCGCCGCGATGAAAGTGCTCGTTTACGTGCTGGCAGACGAGCCCAGCGGACGACTGTACCAGCAAATGGTCAAGCAAAGTCTGGCCAGCAACGTCTACGCCTTGGCGCATGCGTTTCATGATCCAGGCCTCTTCATGGCACTTACCCAAGTCCCCGCGGACGCCTCTTTGGAGGAAGCGCGAATGAAGTTGCTCGGGGTGATCGAAGAGGATTTGATTGCCAACCCGATTACCGACCAGGAAGTCGAACGGGCGCGTCAGCAGATTCTCAAAGAACGCGAGTTGGAGGCTACGAATACCGACCAAATTGCCGTGGCTTTGTCCGATTGGGCGGCACAAGGCGATTGGCGACTGTACTTCTTGTACCGCGATCGCATCGAAAGCCTCACTACCGAACAGGTTCAAGCCGCCGCGGCGAAATACTTTGTCCGCAACAATCGAACCGTCGGTCTGTATATTCCCAGTGAGGAAACGCAGCGGATCGAGATCCCGCAGTCTCCCAGCACTGCTTCGCTGTTGGCCGATTACAAAGGTCGCGAGGAAGTGGAAGCAGGAGAGATATTTGATCCCAAACCTTCGATCATCGAATCCCGAACGTTGCGTGGCGATTTGACTGGTGGTATGGAGTACGCCTTCTTGCCGAAAAAGACGCGTGGTGGCAGCGTCACCATCACGCTTTCCCTGCGGTTCGGAACCGAGGAAACGTTGGCCAGTCGTGTCGCGCCGGCCGAGTTGCTCGGGATGCTGATGTCCCGCGGAACCGAGCAGCTCACCTATCAAGAGTTGCAGGACGAACTGACCCGGTTGCGAGCCGATCTGTCGGTCAGTACCACGCCCGGTTTGCTGCAACTGCAGGTGAATACAAAGCAGGAACATCTGGCCGAGGTGCTGCAATTGGTCAAGCAAGTCATTCGCTCGCCAAGACTGAACGCTGAGGAATTGGAGGTGATTCGCCGCCAAATTGTGACCAGCCTCAAGGCGTCGCTGAACGAACCGCAAGCGTTGGCGCCACGCAATGTTCGCCGACGGTTGTCGCCCTACGGCAAGGACAATGTCCGCTACGTGCAGACAATGGCCGAAGAAATCGAGATGTATCAGAACGTCCAGATTGAAGAGATCCAATCGCTCTATGAAGGTTTCATTGGCAACCAAGCCGGCGAGCTGGTGATGGTCGGTAACTTTGATCCCGAGGTGGTCAAACAGCAATGGACCGAGATTCTCAAAGGCTGGGAAGCCAAGGAACAGTACGTTCGCTTCGGACGACCCGCGCATCCGTTTATCGATGGTGGCGTGGAACTGATTGAAACGCCTGACAAGTCCAACGCGATGCTATTCGGGCAGCAACAGTACGAATTGGCCGACGATGATCCACAGTACGCCGCGTTGCTGATGGGGAACTTCATCCTCGGCGGCGGGTCGCTCAGCAGTCGCTTGGCCGATCGAGTCCGCCAGCAGGAGGGCTTGTCGTATACGATTCGTTCGATGGTTTCCGGTCGCAAACGGGACGAGCGAACCGACTTTATTTTGTACGCCATCACCAATCCGCAGAACAAAGACAAACTGCTGGCGGTGATTCGCGACGAGATCGAAAAGTTGCTCGACGGCGGCGTGACCGAAGACGAACTGTCGCGGGCGAAGAAGGCCTACCTCGATAGTCAACGCGTGCAACGCAGCGATGACGGGGCGCTGGCAAACCTGTTGATGTCGACGATGTTCAATCAGCGGACGATGGCGTACTACGAGACGCTGGAATCCCGGATCGAATCGCTGACGGTCGAACAAGTCAATGCCGCGTTGCGAGCCTTCGTCGATGTCGACCAGTTGGTCCTTGCCGCGGCAGGGGATTTTCAAGCCGTTGCTAGCGAATAGCGGTTAAGCAGGTTTGCAGGAATCATTCCGCAGAACTCTGCCTAGCCGTTTGGCCGCCAGCCCCGATTGAATTCGGGAACCGCGGCTGTCGCCGAGGGGGCTCATTTAAACCGGTCTGCCTGCTTAGCGACCGTGTTTTAACCGAAGGCAACCCGCCCCACCTGCGGCTGGGTTGCCTTTTTTTGTGTTTTGTCGGCTTGCTGGACGGCTTGGTAAAATATCGGCATGAAGGAAAACAACGAAATGGAAAACATGGCTTTGCCCGAACGTTCTGGCGATGTCGGCATCGGTAACAAACGTGCGGCGGAGAAGGTCAAAACCTTTCCGCAGTCGCCGGGCGTCTATCTGATGAAAGACGTCTCGGGACGAGTCATCTATGTCGGTAAAGCCAAGAATTTACGCAGCCGCGCGAGCAGCTATTTTCTCAAAGCGGCTGCCGTGGATCAGCGGACGGCGGACTGGGTGGGCGACATCGCCGATATCGATTTCATTCCCTGTGACAGCGAAGTCGATGCCTTGTTGGCCGAAGCTCGCTTGATCAAGGACATTCAGCCGCCGCACAACAAGGAACTAAAGGATGACAAGTCGTTTCCTTATTTGATGATTACCACGCGCGATGAGTTTCCTCGGATCGAGGTGACGCGTCAGCCAAAGGATAAAGGGGTCAAACTGTATGGGCCCTTTACCAGTGCGGGAGCGCTGCGGGGCGCCGTCCAAGTGCTGCAACGGATTTTCAAGTTCCGCACCTGTACGCTGGACATCACCGAATCGGATGAACGTTGGCGGTGGTTTCGTCCCTGCTTGTTAGCGAGCATCAACCAATGCACCGCGCCGTGTAATTTGCGGATCGGCAAAGAGGACTATCGGCGTGACATTCGGCGACTGCAAACGTTCCTTGAGGGAGGAAAGCAGCGGCTGATGAACGAGATGAAATCGGAAATGTTGGAGTCGAGTAAGCAACTGAATTTCGAACGGGCCGCCGTTTTGCGTGATGAAATTCAGATGCTCGATCGGCTGGACGAGCGAGGGGACTTGGAAGCCAACGCCCAGCCCGAAGTGTTCTACATCGATCCCCAGAAAGGCTTGACGGGATTGAAGAAGGTGCTTGGCCTGAAGGAAACGCCACGCGTGATTGAAGGGGTCGACATTGCCCATCTCGGCGGCGGCGAAACCGTTGCCAGTTTGGTGCAGTTCATCGATGGGTTGCCATTCAAACCGGGTTACCGTCGCTATCGAATTCGTGACGTTAAAGGAGTCGATGACTTCCGCAGCATTCACGAAGTCGTTTCGCGTCGCTTCCGACGTTTGGCGGACGAACAAGAGACGTTTCCCGACATCCTGCTGATCGACGGTGGCAAGGGACAACTGAATGCCGCCTTGGCTGCGTTTCGCGACCAAGAGATCGAGCCTCCGGTGATGCTTTCTTTGGCGAAGCGCGAGGAAGAGATCTATCGTCCAGGGGAATCCGAGCCGCTGCGGCTCAGTCGCTCGGCGTTTGCGCTGCGGTTGCTGCAGTACGTGCGAGATGAATCGCATCGCTTCGCGCAGCACTACCACCACATCCTCCGCAGTAAGTCAACGCTCGACCGCTAAGCAATGAGCGATAAATAAGCGGTGTGGCTTACCTTTCGCCGGTTGCCATTTGCCGGACCACGTCACAAGCTAATGAAACGCATGATCATTTTACGAGATGCGGTACTGGCCCAGCAGGAGTTTGCACGCCGATGAGCTGGTCCCGGTTTTTACTACGCGTCGCGATGCTGCTTGTCGGACTGGTCGGTTTATTAACGGCGCCGGACGTGGTTGGCGTGGTGTTGACCGCTGCGGCTGACAAGCCGGACTCGGCGGCGCGCGACAAGCATGGCTTTTGGATCCATCACGTTCAATCCGAATTGCAAGCCGGCCCGACGCAGGTCCGCGTTCTACTGCCCAGCCAAATGCGGCACGGAAAGCAGTATCGCGTGGTCTATGTTTTGCCGGTCGAAGCGGGTACGGAAAATCGTTACGGCGACGGTTTGTTGGAAGTCCAGCAGCAGCGGTTGCACGATCGATACGACGTGATCTTTGTCAGCCCCACTTTTGCGCATCTGCCTTGGTACGCCGACCACGCGACGCGGGCCGATTTGCAACAAGAGGCCTATTTCTTGAAGGTCGTGATGCCGCTGGTGCGCAGCCGTTATCCGGTTTCAGAAGACGCCGACGATCATCGGCTGTTGGGATTCAGCAAATCGGGTTGGGGGGCGTGAAGTTTCGTCCTCCGGCATCCCGCACAATTTGGGGGCGCCGCGGCATGGGATGCTCCGTTGATGATGAGCGAAATGGGCAAATACGGAACGCCGCCGATCTTTGGTTCGCAGACCAATTTTCAGGCTTATCGACTGACCGAATTGTTGCAGCGGGATTTTCCACAGCACATGGAGCGACCGCGTTTGGTGCTGACTGGCTATGGTAATTTCCGGACGCATCACCAGGAGATGCATGCGCTGTTGAAGCAACTGCAGGTTCCGCATCACTACCGCGACGGTCCGTCGCGTGCGCACACGTGGCACAGCGGTTGGGTCTCCGAAGCGGTGGGCTTGTTGCTTGAGGAGCAAGCCGATTGATTCCGCGACGCGCCTACTGGAACGTCTTGGTTTGGCTACGGCGAGACCGGCCGATCAGCGTGTGACCAATCGCCGGTCGCCTGAAGGGGCTTTGGCGGCCAGTTTTGGTAGCAAACCGGTCGGACGAAACGTTCTAAGCTGGCGTATCCCACCGACGTGCTCCGGCTGTCGAGGCTGGCCGGATAGGGACCGCCATGTTGCGTCGCCGGGCCGATTTCCATCCCCGTCGGCCAACCGTTGAAGAGAATCCGCCCGGCGAAGCCTTCGGCGATCGGCAGCCATCGTTGGCCGAACGGCTCGTCACCCGCCGCGGTATGCAAGGTTGTTGTCAGCGAACCGTGGAAGTGCTTGGCGACTTCCAGCATCTGTTCGTCGTCGCGACAACGGACCAGCAGCGACACCGGCCCGAACGTTTCTTGATGCAACAGGTCGTCCGCGATCGCTCGGTCGGCGGTGACGCTGAACCAGTGCGGCCCGCGATGCCAAGTCGATGGGTTGCGTGGGTCGTCGAAGTGCAATGCATCGACGCCCGGATGTTGCAGCAATTGCCGCACGCCCGCGTCGAAGGCTGTCGTCACGTCCGCGTTCAGCAGTGGCAAAGGTTCCGCGCGGCGCATCGCTTCGATCGCCGCCACCTGCAGCGCCTCGGACCGGTCCTCTCGCACCACCAGCACACCGGGCTTGGTACACATTTGCCCATTGCCGAAGCGGAGTGAGGCGACGAAGCCCGCGGCGACGGACGCCGCATTCGCAGTCGCTGCTTGCGGGGCGATAAAGACAGGGTTGGTGCTGCCTAGTTCGGCAAACATGGGGATCGGATAGCGGCGGCGCAAGACCGCTTCGGCCAACGCTCGGCCACCGCCTGGGCTGCCGGTAAAACCGACCGCGGCGATGTGAGGGTGCTGCACCAAACGCAACGACGTTTCTGGCTGGCGACCGTGCAGCAGCGAAAAGGTGCCGGGAGGCAAACCAGACGCGGCGACCGCCTGTGCGGCGACTTGGCCCAACAATTCACAAGTGCCAGGATGTCCCGGGTGCGATTTGACGATCACCGGACAACCCACCGCGATGGCAGCGACAAAATCGTTGCCGAGAACCGAGATTGCGAGTGGGAAATTACAAGCCCCGAAGACCGCAACCGGCCCGATGGGAACCAAGCGTCGTCGCATCTCTGGCCGAGGCAACGGTTGGCGATCGGGATCGGCCGGATCGATCTGGCGGCGATCCCAAACGGAACGCTCGGCGAGTCGCGCAAACAAATGCAGTTGGCTGACCGCCCGTTCGAACTCGCCCGCAACCCGCGCCGGCAAGTAACCGGTTTCCTGTCCACAGCGTTCGAGAATTTCGGCCTGTCGTGCCCGCATTCCCGTGGCGACCTGCTCTAGTAAGCCGGCTCGCTGCGCCGCCGACGTTTGTCGCAAGATCCTGAAGGCTTCCCGCGCCGCCTCTGCCGCGGCGTCGATCTGCTCGTCCTCCGCTTCGAAAAAATGGCCCGGCAGCAAGGCACCCGTGGCCGCTTCGGTGGCTTGGTAGGACTTTGCCGCGTGACGCCATACGGCCGGTTTGCCGGCGATCAGGCCTGCCGATTGCCGCGGTAGGGTGGTGGTACTCATCGTCGACTTTGGAAAGTGGCGAAGATCAAAATTAGAATGTGGCGAATCGCACATTCACGGGAGCGTCGATGTCGACGGAGTGACCTGTGGGGCTCAAGGCTCCGGTGTAAGGGTCGATACTCAGCGTTGCCACATTACCCGATTGTTGGTTTCCGACGATCAAAAAGCGGCCGTCGGGCGTGATCCCAAACCCACGCGGGATTTCGCCTTGGCTGGGAGTGTGGCCGATCGATTGGAAACTGCCATCGGAGGCATCAAAGCGGAAAGCGGCGATCGAATTATGTCCACGATTGGAAACGTAGACAAATTTCCCTGACGGATGCACCAGGCACTCGGCCGTGCTGTTGCCGGTGTCGTCCGCTGATGCGGGAAGCGTGTCGAGCACTTTCCCGAGTTTGAGCGAGTGCGTGGCGCTGTCGTAATGAAGCAAAGCGACTTGCGACGTCATCTCCAGGTTGGAAAAAGCAAAGTGAAAGCTGGGATGAAAGCTGAAGTGACGCGGCCCACCGCCCGGCGGCATCGCCAAAAACGGTTGCTTGGAAGGTTGCATTGTGGCGGCTTGGTGATCGACGTCGTACATCACAATCTGGTCTTTTCCCAGATCGGCCACGAAGGCTTGGGTGCCGTCTTGATTAAAGTTCAGTGAGTGCGCGTGCGGTGCCGTTTGGCGTTTCGAATCGGCTTGACTACCACCGGTGTGTTGATGAAACGAACCGACTTTTCCCAGCGAGCCATCCGGTTGGATTGGGTACAGTGCGCAACTGCCACCGGTGTAGTTAGCGATACCGACAAACCGGCCTGTTGGATCGACAGCCACATGACACGCCGCGGCGCCTCCCGCGGAGGTCGCGTTTAACTTTGTTAGCAGGCCCTCGGTACCGATCGAAAAAGCGATCAAGCCGATGGAATCGGGGGCGGCCGAACCGATTTCACAGACCGCATACAGGAGCGGCTTGCTGGGGTGGATGGCAACAAACGAAGGATTGACTGCCTTCGCGGCCAACACAGGTGCGGACAGCGCTCCGGTCGACTCGTCCAGGCGACAAACATAGATCCCTTCGCTGGCGGATTCACCTTTGGTGTACGTGCCAACGTATACCCAGGAATCGGCAGTGGCAGGCAGGGAAACGAGAGACAGCAACATCAGAATCGCGAGACGCATGAGAGGTTCCGGGGATAGAAGGGAGGGGCGGGACTGGCCCAATTCTACTCGCTTTGTGGGCGCGCTACTCGCTTTGTGGGCGCGCTACTCGCTTTGTGGGCGACAGCGGCTCGGTTCACGCCGTGCGGCTGACAAAGGCGGCTCGTCGTGCTCCAACGCGTTCCCCCAAAGCGGTTCGCTAAGCCGAAGGGTGGGGCGGTTCGCTCGTTGGCGGCAAGTCCGCCAGTTTTGGGAACCGACTTCCGAAGAATAAGCGATCCCACAGGCTGGCTGGTCGCAAACCGGGCGTATCGATCGATAGGGTGTGGTGTTTTCCACGCCGCGTCACCAGCGTCACGGTACCGTCGGGGTTCACCGCTTGGACGGTCCAATATTTGTCAACAACGTAGCTGTACGCATCTCCCTTCATCCCAGCGGACACCTGACGGGCGCGGGGGCCGGGTGAAACACTCTGTTTGCTTTTGGCAAATACGACACGATCGCCCACCTTGAGGCTATGCATGCTGGACGTCTTTCTCCTTTGGTCCGCTGGTCGCGGGCGCGTTTTTGCTTCGGTGTGTTGGTATTCGGGACACGCTTCGAAATCTTCATTGAGATTGTAGAACATCCGCGTTGATTCTGCTGTGTGGCGCTACCTGCGGTGCAAATCGACGATGGATGCCTAGCTGGACAGCACCACCTCGACATTAACGGTAACCCCAAGCGTCAGGTCCAGGCAAATGGCCGGGCCTTTGGCCCTACGATTTCCTTTATGGTTTGGGTTCCCAGCCCTTCAGGCTGGGCTAGGCAAACGCCGGGGCGTTGCCCCGAAACAGCAAGTGACGCTTTCCCGCTAGTGCGCCGATACGGTGTGCAGGGTTGCTTCGACCGTCGTTTCGAATTGTTCCACCAAACGCTCGGCCAAGCCCTGCAATTCGCTCAGGATGACTTCGCACAATTCCCGCGTGTTGATATCGCCGGTTCGGTTGGCTGTTCGCTTCAGCAACTCTACGCCACCGATCTGCAGGTGCAAAACGGCGTACACGAATGCGGCTAATTTCGCCGGTGTGTCGGACTGGGCTTGGAAGAACAGGCTCCAGTTCAGAGCGGCGCCGCGGAGCGATTGATCTTCAAACATCGAAGGCCCGCTTTCCAGTTGCTTCAAGCGTGTCTCGACCATCTGAGCATGTCGCCGGATCACGGCTTGGGCATGGTGATAGTACTCCGCCACCGCAGCGTCCGCGGCAAGCGTCTTACTCTTCTCCAACAATTCGCTACCTTGTTTCTCAAACGCGTGGACCTCTGCAAGATGCCGCCGCACGTGCTGGTGCTGTTCTTCCGACGAAAGCGCTGCATGCGATGCCTTTTCGGCCGCATCAAAGCCCGCCTCAAGGCGGTGCATCATCGCCCGCTCCTGAGCCTGAATCGATTGGGCAACCTGCACGGTTTCGTCGTCGCCGGCATGCCGTGCAAAGCGAATCAGTATTTCGTATCCCGCCCACTCCATCGCTTCGTAGGAGTAGGAATGGGTGAGCAAGCGACCGGGTGTTTCCGGCATCAGTCGCGCGAATAGCAAGAACCCCTTCCCGCCGGCGCGCATGATGGCATCCTTCACTTTCGAGGCCGAACCGCCTAAGGCCTCGAGTCGTTCCCCGACGCTTGCCGATTGCGCTTCGGTTTCGATTAGGTGTTCGCGATAGGCAACCTCCAGGCCAGGATCGCCCGCGTATTGAGGTGCGGTGTTTAATTGAGCCAGGGCTTGCTGTTCGACCGAATACAGATCGCTCAAAAAATGCACCACTTGTTCTTGGGTCGTTCGCGACATGAATGGTTTCTCCGGTTCGTTGATCGGGGCACGGGCGGCGCGGCGGAGAGATTGATGGTGCAATTGTTGCACCATTGCTTGGTGAAATTGGCGGACCGATGGGACAACCAAGTCACCGTTCGCGGTTGCCGCTGGGGGTTTGGGGAGGCATGCCGTTTGCAGCATGTTCTTATCGAGAGTGGGTTGTTTGTCGACCTTGTGAACGACATGCAATCCAGCGGATCGTGCGACTTTGGATAAGCATCGCCCATTGCCGCGCAGCGAATATCCTCAACCCCCCGGAGCCTCACCGATGAAAGCGGCATCCTTTCAGCTCGCCTTGTTCATCTGTTTTGTTTTCGCCACAGTCTGCTCGAGCAAGCTCCCCGCACAGTCGTACTTGGAGGCAACAGCCGACCGGCCGACTCCGTCTGAGTCCGTTCAGCGTGCGCCCGTTCAGCGTGACCAAGTACGGATCGATATCCGCGGTGTCTTGAGAACCAATCAGATGGCTATCGGAGGCGAAACGACAGGAACGACGATCGAAGCCAACGGGCTGACATTCGAGCTGGACCTGCAAGACGACCCGTGGCTGCAGCGTAGGGCGGAGCGGTTCAGCGACCAAGTCGTTTGGGTTTCGGGTAGGCTGGAGGCGAGGCAGTCGCCCGAACGTGGTCAACGCTTGCTGATCGATGCCCGGCGCATCGGTGCGGCGTTCCGAATTCCCTTTAACCGGAGGCGCCGCGACGTGAGTTCGCCGAACGACGATCCCGCGAGCAAAACAGATTCCGCGAGCAAAACAGATCTCGCGCGGAAAACATCTTTTCAGATGGAGCAATTGCAGTGGGAGCACCGTCCGTTGTTGATCTTCGCTCCCAGTGTCGATGACCGCGACTACCAACGTCAAATGGCGGAACTCGATGGCGTCCAGTCGCAGCTCGACGAGCGAGACATGGTTGTCATTCGCGTGATCGGCGACGACCGCGGCTGGATCGATCTTCGTGCACTGAGTGAGGATGCGATTGAGCATTTACGTTCCCGGTTCGATGCCGAGGAGGACCGTTTTCTGGTGGCGTTGGTTGGCAAAGATGGGACGACAAAGATGCGTCGAGATGAACCCATTATGTTCCAAACATTGGTCCAACGCGTCGATTCAATGCCGATGCGCCGTCGCGAGATCGAGGACCAACGTTGGCGACGTCAGCACGTGGATAATGATTAATCGTTGCCGATGGGAAAGAGGTTTGTCGGCTGTGGCCTTGTTCGCGCGTCGTCCAAGCGCGTAAACGCCCAATCACGCTATCCCGTAATTCACTAGAGCTGTGCGGCATTTTACCGTCAAAGGCGGCTCAAACCGCAAAAGGCAGGGGGTTTATTGGACATCCTGCGCCCGCGGTTGACTCTCCGTTTTTGCCTGCGGCCCCACGAAAGCTAAGTAACGGTGGGTATAGGCACCGCTCCAGTTGCTCCATGTCGTCCTGGGGCTGGCATCGACGGTGCGTTTCGCTCACTGGTCATTTGGGTAATGCAGAATTCGATTGAAAGAATCGAGTCGAATGTGCGCGGCTATTCGAGATTGTTTCCGACGGTATTTGATTCCGCCGTGGGGTCGTTGCTGACAGATACCGATGGTCATGTCTTTATCGACTTCTTCTGCGGTGCCGGTTCGCTGAACTACGGACATAATCCCCCGGGCGCGAAAGCGGCGTTGCTGGAATATCTGTCGCGCAACGGCATTCAGCATTCACTCGACACAATGACAGCCGCGAAGATCGACTTTCTCGACGCATTTGATCGCATCATCCTGCAGCCAAGATCGCTTGATTACCGCATCCAGTTCACCGGACCGACGGGCACAAACGCGGTCGAAGCCGCCGTCAAACTGGCGAAAAAACAGACCGGACGTTCGCATGTCGTCGCCTTTACCAACGCCTATCATGGGCACTCACTAGGCTCGCTTGCCTTAACTGGGAACCGCTACTATCACAGCGAGTTCTATGGTGCCCGCAACAATGTGTCTCATTTGCCATTCGATCAATATCTGGGCGACTTCGACACCGCGAACCTGCTGGAAAAAATGCTCACCGATCCTAGCAGTGGCTTGCCTGTGCCCGCGGCGGTAATCTTGGAGACCATTCAGGGAGAAGGTGGCATCAATGTCGCTAGCGATCGCTGGGTACGGCGGATCGCCGAGCTATGCAAGTCCCACGGTATCCGCTTGATCATCGATGACATTCAGGTTGGCAACGGTCGGACCGGGAAGTTCTTTAGCTTTGAGCATTCCGGCATCGTGCCCGATATGGTTTGCTTGTCAAAGTCGATTGGCGGAGGCTTGCCGCTATCGTTGGTCATGATTCGGAGGGAGCTGGACACGTGGAAACCAGGCGAACACACGGGTACCTTCCGAGGCAATAACTTGGCCTTTGTGGCCGCGCGTGCGGTTCTGGAGCACTGGAGCGATCCCGCGTTCGAGACGCAGATCGCCTCGCGTGGCGAGATCATCGAAGACTGGTTAGAGGGTATCTGCGAAGCCTACGCGGGACAGGGCGTAACCAAACGCGGACGGGGGCTGATCTGGGGGCTCGACGTGCGTAACGGCGACATCGCTAGTCAGGTCATCCGCGAGTGTTTCGACAACGGATTGTTAGTCGAGAGTTCCGGCAGTGATGATCAAGTTTTGAAAATCATGCCGGCGTTGACGATTGAGATCGAATGGCTGCAAGCCGGATTGGAGCGACTTGAAGCGGCTATCGCTACGGTGCTCGATACGTCTCCCAAACCGCGAATCACACCCGCTAGCGATGTTACGTCGGTTTGCCTTCCCGCTGCGGAACTAACCTGAAAATGAGCGTTGCGTTATCTCTCGATCGAGCGGAAGAACTGGTCGCGTTTCCGATTCTTTGGTCACGTCAGTGGCACACAACTCCCGATGCCGTGGCGGTCGTTTCCGAGCACGGCGATTGGAGCTATCGACAATTAGAAGCGGTGGCCAACACGATCGCGGCTTCGATTTTGGAGTCGGGTGTCGGGCAGGGCGACTGTGTTGGGATATGTGTCGATCGATCTGCTGAAGCGATCGCAGCCATGCTGGGGATCTTGAAAATCGGAGCCGTATTCGTACCGCTCGATCCTGAGTATCCCATCGATCGTCTGCGCTACATGGTTGCCGACGCCGGTATTGAGACGATCGTCGGGCATGCGTGCTATGAAGCTTCGATTGGAAGCCGACTGTTTGATTCCAGTAGGGCTCCGGTGCACTGGGTCGTCTGTGGGCAGGACCCCGTTAAAGCGGACGAACTATGTTTGGAACGGGGCAGCGAAGTGGTGCTTGAACCGAGCGACCTAGCGTACATCATGTACACATCGGGATCGACAGGAAAGCCGAAGGGAGTGGAAATCGAACACTCCGCGCTAGCCGCGTACTGCTTTGCCGACATCGAACGCTATGCCATCACCGCGGCCGACCGCACGCTGCAATTTTCAACACTCAATTTCGACATTGCGATTGAAGAAATCTTCCCGCCGTTGATCTCGGGCGGCTGTGTGGTGGTAAGGCCGAGGGAACGCGCTCATTGCCGCAATGAGCTCTCATCCCTGGTGGAGCGTTTTGAGGTGACCGCGGTTCACTTGGCAACAGCCTATTGGCATGAGTGGGTGGACCTGATGGTCGCAGCGGGCGAACGCATCCCGCGATCCATTCGTTTGATGATTGTGACGGGTGAAAAGGTTTCGGTCGCCCATTATCGACGCTGGCAGACACTCTGCGACCATGAAGTCCTGTGGTGCAACGCCTATGGTCCGACCGAGGCTACGGTCAGCGCGACGGTGTTCATCCCTGACGCGGATTTCGATGCCGCCAACATGCCCATAGGTAAGCCTCTGAAGCGGTATGAGGCGTACATTTTGGACTCCGCCGGTCAGCCGGTCCAAAATGGCGAGACGGGGCAATTGTATTTGGGAGGGCCGGCACTTGCGCGTGGTTATCACAATCGGCCTGAACTAACCGAGGCGGCGTTCACTCGAGCGATAGTCGATGGGCAAACGAAACGTCTGTACCGGACCGGCGATTTGGCGCGCTGGCTGGCCGATGGCAATATCGATTTTGGTGGACGGATCGACCACCAAATCAAGCTTGGTTCATACCGCATCGAGCCGGCGGAGATCGAAGCGGCCATTAACGAACATCCCTCGGTCCTGGAGTCTTTGGTTAGCTACGACGAGGTCGATGGAAAGAAATTTCTGATTAGTTACGTGGCTTGCGGAAGCCAAGAAATGGCGGCCGCGGAAATTTCCATTTTCCTGCGTGATCAATTGCCACCCTACATGATTCCGTCGCGTTGGGTTTTTGTTCCGTCGTTTCCCAAAACGATCAATGGGAAAATTGATCGAGACGCGTTGCCCAATCCGGCCGACGGAGTTGTGGCGCGTGATGACCAATATGAGGCTCCCCGCACCGACCTTGAACGTCGGATGGTTCAACTGTGGCAAGAGGTGCTCAATGTTGGCGAAGTGGGCATCCACGACGATTTCTTCTTGCTTGGCGGCAGCTCACTGCTGGTGACCCAAGTCGTGGCGAAGCTGACCAGCCAATTGAGCGTCGAACTGCCGGTGCGAGATTTCTTTGCCAACCCCACGGTGGCAACCGTCAGTAAGCAGATCGAAAGCTTGCTTGGTCGGACGTCCCACGCGATTGAAGATGGGGATGTTCAAGGGTTGCGAAACCAGTTGCCGTTAATCGATACCGACTATTTTCCCAGCGGAAGCCAGCGATTGTATGCCGTGCGCTATCAGCCACGCCGATCGTTGGGGAGCGAGCCTGGGGGCGTTGGACAGGGACAGGCAGTTATCCTGTGTCATTCGATTGCCCACGAATATGCTCGGGGCTATCGGAATCTACAACAACTCGCGATCCAGCTCTGCAAGGCCGGCCACGAGGTGTTGAGGTTTGATTATGCGTCGACTGGCAACTCCGAGGGGGATTGCGGTGCGTTGACGGCCGATCGGATGATTCAAAATCTGTTGGACGCGAAAGCTTTCTTGCAGACTCGCTGCGGTCACGAGCAAGTCAGTGTGGTGGGCCTGCGTCTCGGTGCGACCGTCGCGGGGAACGTTCCACCAGGCACGTTTGAACGAACCGTCCTGTGGGATCCGGTTCTTCGCGGCAGTCAGTTCTTGGAAATGTTGGATCGCCATCACAGGCAACAGCTCGAGGCGCTGACTCGGTTCAACCGTGTAAGGTGTAACGACGGCATCGACCAAAGCTATGGGCATCGGATGTCGGCCGCAAAACGTGCCAGCATCGCGAACTTACGACTCGACAACCAAACGTCCCGGCTTGATCCATGCACGGTGGTCGTGACCGATGGCTGGGCAGTCACGTCGGATGAACAGCAATGGCAAGCATCGCAAGCTAACCTTATCGCGGTCGCTGATGCGATTCGCTGGGATGATCCGCAATTCAATGAGAGTGCGTTCTCGTCGCCTGAGAGCTTTCGTGTGATTATCGACTGTTTCCAGAATCGAGGTAGGCCGCGATGAGCGAAGCGATTACGTTTGGCAAATACGATCATCTGCTTGGTGTTTGGCAAGATTCGGCTAAGGAACGACGAGCTCGCACCGCGGTGATCATGGTGACCGCGGGCATGCTGCATCATGCCGGCCCATTTCGATTGCATGTTGACTTGGCCGACGAGCTGGCCGAAGCCAGCATTCCATCGCTACGGTTTGACCTATCGGGAATCGGTGAAAGCTTGGGAGTGGGAATTCGTGGGCGATCCATCGACCGTGCGGCACAAGAAATCGGTCAGGCGATCGACTGGATAGGCCAGCGATCGGGCATCGCGCAAGTGATCTTGTTTGGGGTGTGCAGCGGTGCCGATGATTCCTTGCACGCCGCCGTTGGTGACTCGCGGGTCGTCGGGGTTGTGGCCCTCGATGGCTGCGGTTATCGCACGACCGCTTACCATTGGCATCGCCTGATTCGTCGCCAAATTCCGCGCATACTGAGACTCAGTAAGTGGCGGCAATGGCTGCGAAGGCGACTAGGCCTCGAAACGCCGGTGCCGGCTTCGCTGGCTATGGGCGCCGATATTCGCGAATTTCCGCCACAGGAGCAGGCCGCGTTGGAACTGCAATCGCTGGCGGATCGAGGCGTGCGGTTGCATTTCATCTACACCGGCGGAGTGGACGAATATTACAATCATGCCGACCAGTTTGCGACCATGTTTCCGGCGCTGAAACACAATGCTCATGTCTCGAGTGTTTACTTTCCCGCCATGGATCACGTCGCGTTTCTGGTCCAGGACCGCGCGGCCTTGGTGGGCCACATTGCCGAAACGATTGGTAGCAATGTGGAAGCGGATCGAAGCACCGGTCACCCAAGTCCGCTGACCGCCGTGGCCGCGTGTTAAGCGCGTCGTTAGAAATCGTTTGACGACGAGCCGCAGGCGACCGTGATTTGTCAAAGAGCCAAGTCCACCTGTTTCGGCTGGATGTGACGATGACCTTCGCCAAGAATTTGCTAGCGAAAGCCGTCTTGACCTCGTGGTCTGCCTTTCGGTAAGACTTGGAGAAAATCCGCCGATCGTCAGACGAGTTTCTGGATGGAGCCAGCAAATAACGCAATTGCCGTGCGTCGCCCGCAGCGCTGGGACGAGCCGATTGACCCCTCGATGGATGACAGCGAGGTGGCGTGGCTGATGACGCGCAAGCCGTTCGCCCAGATGTCGCCATCGGCGTTTCCGAGCACGACGCCTTTGGAAGGAATCCTGCGTAACGATTGCCGAATCGTACGCTTCAGCCCCGGCGAAGTGATCGTTCGTGAAGTCGACTACGGGAACAGTGCCTTTCTAGTGCTGTCGGGCAGTGTCCGGGCCTTGCTTTCCAATTTGCCCGCGGCACAGCTCGGTCGACAGCCACCGCTGCGACGAAGTTGGCGTGAAGCGTTGAAGCAACTGTGGCAGCGTCCGACGTTTCCGGAGTCTCGTCCCGCCAGTTCGGTGAATTCGCTGTTGGGGCCGCGGTTGGAGACGGTCGACGATCGGCCGGCGGTCTTTTTGCAAGATTTTGATGGCGTGCTGCGTGACCACAAATCGCTGGAACTGGGGCCGGGCGACCTGTTTGGTGAAATCGCCGCCATGTTTCGATCGCCTCGCACGGCGACCGTGATCGCCGATACCGAAGCGACCTTGCTGGAGATTCGCTGGCAAGGTTTGCGTTTGCTTCGGCGTGACAAACCATTCACCCAGCAGTTAGAACAGCATTACCGCGCGAACTGGCTGAAGATCCATCTTCGAGAAACTCCACAACTGCGGCATCTGCCCGAAGCCAACTTGCAGCGAGTTGCCGATGCCGTCGTCATGCAATCATTCGGGCGGACCGAATGGAACGCGCAGTATCGCAAGTCGCGTGAACTGCCTCCAGCGGCTCAGATCGAATCCGAACCGCTCGTTGCATCGGAGGGGCATCTGCCGACCGACTTGGTGCTGGTTCGGGCGGGATTCGCAAGGCTCTGCCGACAACATGGGGCGGGGCATCAGACGAGCGCGTATCTCGGCAAGGGCCAACTGTTCGGACTGGAAGAAATTGCTCACAACGCGCTGCGGCCTGTCGACACGCCGCCACTGCCGCTGCAGCAGTCTCTGCGGGCTGTCGGTTTTCTCGATACCTTGCACGTGCCGGTCGAAGTTGTGGCAACCGACATTTTGCCGTTCGTTCGGCGTTCCGAGTTGCCTCGTCCCATTCGGTTGCCATCGAATCGCAGCAGTGAAGGAGGACCCGCGGTATTGCCCGCTTCAGGTCGTCCGACGGGAGAAGCCGACTTGCCGACCGGCTTGCTGGAGTTCATCGTCCAGAATCGCTTGAACAATGGCCAGCAAGCGATGATGATCGACTTGAATCGCTGCACGCGGTGCGACGATTGTGTCAAAGCTTGTGCAACGACGCATGATGGTAACCCTCGGTTCGCACGTGTCGGGCCGAGTCACGAACGATTGCATTTCGTGCAAGCTTGCATGCACTGTTTGGATCCGGTCTGCATGATTGGCTGTCCCACCGGAGCGATCGCACGCGATGCGCCAACCGGGACGGTGCGGATCCATGAACCGATCTGCGTAGGCTGTGGAACCTGTGCCGCGGCGTGTCCCTATCAAAATATCCAGATGGTGGAGATTCGCGATCCCAAAGGGCGTTTCTATCGCGACGCGCAGACCCAGTTGCCAATCTTGAAAGCGACCAAATGCGATCTTTGCCAAGACCAACCGTCGGGGCCCGCCTGTGTCGCAGCTTGTCCACATGATGCGTTGACACGAATCGATCTGAGCGACGTCAAGCAGTTGGATCATTGGCTCGAAGAACGAGGCCTAGAGGCACAATGAGTGGCTTGACTCGGTTTGCAAAACGACGTCTGATCGCGGTGGGCATTACCTTGCTGGCGGTCAGCCTGCTGTGGTTGGCCGTATGGTTGGTGGACCAGCGGTTGGGGCATGCGTCGTTCTTGTCCGGAGCGACCACCTTGGCATGCCTTTTCCTGCTGATGCTCGTCGGCGTACGCAGACGTATTCCCGTGCTGCCGCTGCTTAGGATGTCGACTTGGGTGCAGGTCCACATTTACGTCGGGTTCTTTGCCGTCGTGGCTTATGCGATGCACGTGCCGACCTTGCTCGCTTCGGGAACCTTTGAAGGCGGTTTGGCGTGTCTGTTTTTAGGAGTCACCGCGAGCGGATTTTATGGGCTGTACGTCAGTCGCACCGCGCCCAAACGGATGACTGCGGTGAATGGCCACTACCGCTACGAGCAGATTGGTTGGCACCGCAGCCAAATCGCCGAGTTGGCGGACAGTTTGGTTAATGAATTGAGCGGTTCGCAAGCGGCGGCAGTGCTGGCTAAGTTCTACCGCGAAACATTGCAGCCGTTTTTCGGTGCCAGACCGAGCTTCTCCTACGTCGCCTTACCGACCGGGGTTCGGCGGCGAAGGCTGTTGGCGCGACTGGGGGAACTGGATCGATATCTCGAAGACGAAACCCGCGGAACCGCCGGTCGCTTCGCCGCTTTGGTTCGCATGCGAGACGACCTTGATTATCACTTCGCCTTGCAGTTTCGGCTGCGCGCCTGGTTGGTCATCCACGCCACCTTATCCCTGGCGCTATTGGTGTGGGCCTGTGCTCACGCCCTGCTAGCCATCCGCTTCGCCGGCTAGCCCTCACCCCTCACCCCTCACCCCTCACCCCTCACCCCTCATCCCTCACCCTTCACCCTTCACCCATGCGTCGCGACGAATTCGAACTGCCGGTTCCGCCACGCGTCGATCGACCGTCGGATCGCTGGGTCTGCGGTCAGGCCGACTTGGGCAGCCCGTGCGCGCATGGCCCCGACCCTCAGGGGACGTGTCCGATCGCCGGCCCGTGTCGTCCGGTCCAGAAAGCGGGGCAGTGGAAGTGTGCGCGACCGACTTGTTTAGGAGGGACGTGCTCCGCGGGACCGCAAGCCGATGGAGTGTGTGGAGAGCGACCGTCGCCTTGCATTCCGCGTGCTTCGTGGACCTATCGACGCCGCCAGATCATGCTCGGCGGTGTCGCGTTGGCAATCGCCACGCTGTGCCTGATGATCGGAGTTCGCTGGCAAGGGGAGCCGCTGCGGCCGGGCGCTTTGCACCGTTCACACGCTCAGATTCTCGAAGGCAAACTCGCTTCCGATCGCTGTGCGGCATGTCATCCCGCAGCTCGTGGCTCGCTGGTCGATTGGTTTGTCTCGGCAACCGATCAACACGCCGGCGTCAGCCAATCGCAGTTGTGCATGGACTGCCACCACGTCAAGATCGACACCCAGCGGGCGCTGTTGGCGCACAATTTGACGGCGTTGGAACTGGACAAGGTGCGAGACAACCCGACGCTGACCGCGACCACATGGCATGATCGACTGCCGGGACCCGCGTTTGCAAACGGCAAAGTCGAATGCAGTGCCTGCCACCGAGAGCACCACGGTCCCGATGGCAGCTTGTCGGCCCTGACGAATCATCAATGCCAAACCTGCCCCCAAGATCGCTTTGGAAGTTTCGCAGCCGACCATCCCGACTGGAATGACTGGCCCTACGGGCGCGGAGGTTCCATCGCCTTTAGTCACAGCACCCACGCCAACAAACATTTTGCCACAGCCAGTCAAGGCAACGTGGTCGAGAAGTTTGACTGCGTTCGCTGTCATGCGACCAGCCCGACCGGCGAGATAGCTCGGGCGGGGAATTTTGAATCGAGTTGTGCGAGCTGTCATCAGAAACCGCTGCGTTTGGAGGCGGAGGAAGGGATTGAGTTATTGGCTTTGCCCGCCTTGCCACAAGCCCCTCGATCGCTGGACGCTTGGCCGATCGCAGCGACCGGTTTCTACGACGGTCGCATCGGGCCGTTGACGGCGTTGTTGATTTCGGATCGCCAAGAGATCCGCGATGCCTTGGCAGCGTTGCCTCCGGGGTATGATTTCGCTCGTCTCCGGCCCACCGACGCGCGGCAAGTCTTGGCGGCGGAAACGGTTGCCGTTGCGGTGTCGGAATTGTTGGACGAAGTCGCCACCGGCAGCGAACAAGCGATCGAGCGACGTTTGGCTGCCAGCGGTGTATCATCCGAAACCGCTGCACGGGTCGCGGCCCAGCTTTCCCCGCAACTCATTGCCGACGCTCGCGCTCGTTGGTTCGGCAGACCGCCCGACTTTCATTCCGCGACATTGCCCGATTGGCCAAACCTGATTCAATTGGTTGTCGATCTGGACAATCCGCTGCGACGCAGCAGATCTGATCGATCACCGACAGGCTCAGCAAGCTCACCCCGTCCCCCGCGTGTCGCCCAACTCCAGCCACCGCCACCGCTTCAGGAGGCGGCCGACGATGTGTTGCTGCAGCCGCTGTTGGCGGACGATCCGCTGTTGGATGGTGATCGCTCGAGCGATGCCCTGCACGGTGGCGACGGGCCTGCGGTGACGGAAGAACGACAGCCGTTTGATCCGGCAACGGCACTTCCCAGCGGTGGGTGGTATCGAGACGACGTGCGGTTGGCGATTCGTTTTCGTGGCGCTGGCCATGCTGATCCCGTATTGGCCGCCCTGTTGGACGTTGCGACCGAACTGGGCGACACGCCGGCGGCGACGGCACTGCGAGAAAGTCGTGCCGTGGCGGCGTGCGCGGCATGTCATCCGCAAACCGAACCGGGCCAGCCCACCAGTTGGTTGGCGCGGCGTTCCGGCCTCGAGCGACGCGGCTTTACAAAGTTCTCGCATCGGCCCCATCTCAATCTGCCTTCGTTGGCCGACTGCACCGCCTGCCACGCGGTTGCGGATCCCTCCCGAGACCTGCGACTTGCTGCCAACGGCCCCGTCTCGATTGGCTCGTCAGAGCCAGCCGATTTTCGGCCACTTGCGAGGGCGACTTGTGCGGCCTGTCATACCGCAAAAGCTGCCGGTGACGACTGCATCAAGTGCCACACCTACCACGTGACTGCCCCCTAGCGTTGTTCTGTGGCATAGGCGTAGCCTGCCTGCTGCAAGTCCTCGACGCCGGCGTAATTGGTGTGATCCGGCCCCGTAACGCCGCCGCAGTGGTTACACTAACGCACTAGTCATCCTGCCAAGCCAACTCCGACGGGCATCCCACCATCATGAATAGACAACCGCGCCGTATTCTCTCTTGCACCCTTGGCCTGCTAATCAGCGTTTGCCTAGCCAACTCCGGTGACGCGGCCGACCAACCCAACATCTTGTGGCTGACCTGCGAAGACAACAGCGTCGACTGGGTGGGCTGCTATGGCAATCCTCACGCCGAGACTCCGAATATCGACAAGCTGGCGAGCGAGGGTTTTCAGTACATGCACTGCTATGCCAATGCACCCGTTTGTGCGCCGTCGCGTAGCACCTGGATCACCGGCATCCACGCGCTGTCGATGGGGACGCATCCGATGCGCAGTCGCTATCCGATCCCTCACGATCAGATCAAGTACTATCCCGACCTACTCAAGGCCGCCGGTTATTTTGTCGGCAACGTTACCAAGACCGACTACAACATCGGCGGGCGCCCCGACAAGGAGGCTTGGGATACGTCGAAAGTCGATTGGCAGCAGATGAAGCAACAGCAGCCGTTCTTCATGGTGATTAACAACACGAAATCCCATGAGTCCAAAGCGTTTGGCAACGTGAACAACACCACGCACAGTCCCGACGATGTGCGGTTGGCGAAATACCATCCCGACATTCCAGACATCCGCAAGAACTATGCGCACTACCATGACCAGATGAAAAAGATGGACGCCGACATCGGGGCGGCGCTGGAGCAACTGGAAAAGAGTGGCATGGCTGAAAATACGATCGTCATCCACAATTCCGATCATGGTGGCGTGATCGCGCGGAGCAAGCGTTTTCTCTTTAACAGCGGCACGCACTGCCCGCTGATCATTCGGATTCCCGAGAAATTCAAGCACCTGCGTCCTGCTGAACCAGGCACTCCGATCAACGATCTGGTCAGCTTCATTGACATGACCAAGACGTGGTTGACGATCTGCGGTGCCGAGACGCCCGACTATCTGCAAGGCAAGACATTCTTGGGACCGGATGCCGAAACGCGTGATTACCACGTCAGCTTTCGTACCCGAATGGATGAACGTTGCGATAACGTGCGCGCGATTCGCGACAAACGCTTTCTGTATATCCGCAACTATATGCCGTACGCCCCTTGGGGACAGCACTTGAGTTATCTCTGGAGGATGCGCGCCACGCAGGCCTGGGAAGAGCATCATCGGGCGGGCAAGACCGATGCGGTGACGGGGCGCTTTTTTGGTACCAAGCCGATGGAGGAGTTGTACGACACTTCGGTCGATCCCGATAACGTCAACAACTTGATTGAGGATTCCAACTATGCCGCCGAAGTCGCCCGGCTCCGCAAAGAGCTCGATGCGTGGCAATTGGCGCACTACGATTCAGCGCTGTTGCCCGAAAGTGAAATCGTCAAGCGGGCTGAGGAAAACAACACGACGATTTACCAGTTGGTGC
Organism: uncultured Pirellulaceae bacterium; assembly: GCA_964477385.1. Classification (GTDB taxonomy): domain Bacteria; phylum Planctomycetota; class Planctomycetia; order Pirellulales; family Pirellulaceae; genus Roseimaritima. Next base: position 4,179 of record CAYZHQ010000034.1, on the reverse strand, counting down.
GTGACAAAAAACAGTACAACCTGCCGGCTTATCAGCAGATGGCTGCCAAGGCGCTCGAAGAGAATCCGGCGAACTTAGCGACGTTTTATGCCTCGCTGAAAGACGCCGACTCCGGAATTCGCTACTGGGCTATCAATGGATGTTTTCATCTGCAAGAAAGCGCTCCACTAGACATGGAGTTGATCCGCGATTGCTTGAGCGATGACTCGCATCACGTTCGTGCGATGGCAGCCTGGATTCTGTACCGTTCGGGGGATAAGGCGGCTGCGCAAGCCTGCTGGAACGAATTGTTGGCCAATGATTCGTACGCTTCGCTGAAGATCTTCAATATCATTGACTGGATCGGCGACGGTAACGAGCCCTACCGCGATGCGATGGCGGCCTGCAATTTCAGCCACGAGGGCTACGTTAAGCGGATGCAGTCTTACATGGGCGTCGATAAGCCCAAGCGTTAAGCAGGTTGGTAGGAATCATTCCACAGAACTCTGCTTAGCCGTTTGGGCGATAGCCCCGGTTGTATTCAGGAACCGCGGCTATCGCCAAGGCGGCTCATTTACCCGATGACTCAAGCCTGCCTGCGTTAAGCACGACGGATGGAGACTTTCGGTATAACTCAATCAGCCGGCTCGCGTTAGCGACCGGTTACCGAGAACCCTCAGACCGAACAGCCTTACTGGATCGCAGGGTGTTGGCAAACCAAGGAGGTACCGATGGCCGATATTTTTGAGCGCAGTCTGATTGTCCACGAGCAACTGCGGGGCAAGATTGGCATGCACACACGCATTCCGGTCAAGACGGCCGATGACCTGTCGATCGCTTACACCCCGGGCGTTGCCAGGCCTTGTGAAGTGATCGCAAAGGATCCCAGCAAGGCGTTTTCCTTGACGCTGAAGAGCAACTCCGTGGCTGTCGTCAGCGATGGATCGGCGGTGTTGGGGTTGGGGAACATTGGCCCCTATGCGGCGATTCCAGTGATGGAAGGCAAGGCGTTGCTGTTTCGCGAATTCGCCGGCATTGATGCTTGGCCGATCTGCGTCGACACCCAGGATACGCAGGAAATTGTCGACACCTTACGACGGATTGCACCGGTGTTCGGCGGTATCAACTTGGAAGACATCGCCGCGCCGCGTTGCTTTGAAGTCGAACAGCAATTGCAGGATCTGGGGATTCCCGTTTTTCACGATGACCAACATGGCACCGCCATTGTGTTGTTGGCTGGTTTGTTGAATGCGGCGAAGGTGGTCGGCAGAGACCTGACCGAGATGCGTGTCGTGATCAGTGGCGCAGGTGCGGCTGGGACGGCAATCGCTAAGCTGCTCCGTTGTGTGGGGCACGACCCGACGCTTTGCCAACCGGTGGAAGATGTCATTGTGTGCGATTCCCGCGGCGCGATTCACTCGGCACGTGAAAACCTATCGCCGGAAAAACGAGATCTGCTGCGTTATACCAACCGTCATGACCGTGGAGGCTCACTGAGCGATTCGATCGCGGGGGCGCATGTGTTTATCGGTGTCAGCAAAGGGGACTTACTGAAAACGCATCACGTTCAGTCGATGGCAGACGATGCGATTATCTTGGCGATGGCTAACCCGATTCCCGAAATCATGCCCGACGTGGCGAAAGCGGCCGGCGCCGCGGTGGTCGGGACTGGACGGAGCGATTTTCCCAACCAAGTCAACAACGTGCTGGCTTTTCCGGGCATCTTTCGCGGGGCGCTCGATTGCCGCGCAAAGCAGATCACCGAAGCGATGAAGATTGCCGCGGCGCACGCCCTGGCGGCCTGTGTACCGGAGCCCAATGCGGACCGAATTCTTCCCGATCCGCTCGATCATACGGTCGCTCCCAGCGTTGCCAAAGCGATCCAAGACGCGGTCTGAACCACGAATTTGTTCGGTTTTCGAGCCTTATCTGATAAAATGTGTGATTGATCGGCCCGCAGCGCGCAAGCTTCTTTATGCAGCCTCCTAATGACAAGGTTTCCTGTGATGGAAGGGGTAGGCGAAGCGAGCTCGATCCTTTGGTGGTAACGCTTCTTGGCGCGCTGCCGCAGTCTTCCTTGAATTTCAAAAGCCATCCAATGTTGGTCAAGCTCGCTGCTGGTTTGTCGGCCACGGTCGCTGTGGTGATTCTGTCGTTGCCACAGGTTCTTGCACAACAGGCCGGTCCGCCGGGTCACGCGGCACCCGGCGAAGCGGAATGGATCGATGGCCGAATTGGGAAAGTGATCGACGCCCAAGGATTGGTGTCGCTGCGTCCGCTCGCTCACCGGCGCTGGACGGCGGTTTCGGGAAGGCTGCTAGTCAAACCGAACGACTGGGTGCGGACCGATGCTCGGGGCGCCCATGCGGCGACGATCGAGCTGACTTCTCAGGTAAAGATCATCCTTGGTCCCGGCAGCTTGATGGAGCTCCGTTCGCCCACCGAGCTGCGTTTGCATCGCGGCGAAGTGAGGGTCTCGGTCGGTTCCGAGGCCAAAACACCGCTGCGGTTGCTGGGGCCGGACGATCAAGTCGTCTCGATCGGTGTCGGCACAGCGGCCCACTATCGGCTGGACCGCAACGAATCTTTGGTCCAGGTGCCGGGTAAACCTCGCTGGTTGGTTGGTTA
>CAYZHQ010000034.1:0-1472 GCA_964477385.1 uncultured Pirellulaceae bacterium | reverse complement strand
CAGACCAAACATGCGGCAATGGTCCAGTTCCACGCGGAAGAGTACACGCCCGAGCGTGATTTTGAGGTCGTTTGCGAAGTCGATGCCAATCGCGAACCGGCGATTGTGGTGCCGCATCGGCGTGGTGACGATGGCTATTTCTTGGTGCAACTGAATCCGCCTGGTGGCGACGGCCAGTGGCAACGTGCATTGATTCCCGATGGCGAGCCGCTGGACTTGCTGGTGGTCTGTGACACGTCGGCGTCGAGCGATGCGTCGCAGCGGCAGGCACAGCAAGCCTTTGTGGCAGCTTTGTTGTCAGGGTTGGGCGAAGAGGATCGGTTTGACATTGCCTACTGCGATGTCGATACGAAATTCCTGAATCAGCGACGCGGGGGAGTCAGCGAAGACCGTGCCACGAAGGCGATCGATTGGTTGCAACAACGCGTCTCGCTGGGCTGGACCGATCTTGATCGGATGTTTGCTGAGGTGCTGAAGAGGACGACTGCGAACTCGCAAGTTATCTACATTGGCGACGGTATTGTTACCGCTGGCGAAGGGAATCCCCAAGCATTCGCCAACCGTTTGCGGCGAATCGCTGGGCAACCGAACCGCGGAACGTTTCATGCCGTTTCGTTGGGCAGTCAATTCGAGTCGGTCGTGTTGCAGGGGCTGGCTCAGATTGGAGGCGGATCGGTGCGGCAGATCGGCGGAGAACGGACTCCGAAACGCGTGGCGACGTCGTTGCTGACCGAGATCGCCCGTCCTGGTATTCGAAACCTGAAAGTTGAGTTTAAGGGTTTGGAAGTCGCGGCGGTCTATCCGCAGCAACTGCCTCATCTTCCGGTGGGTGCGCAGCAGTTGCTGCTTGGTCGGTATCAACCGGGTGAGAAAACACAGCAGGGCGAAGTGATTGTGACGGGCGAGCAGGCTGGCAAGCCGGTTCGGTTTGTTGCCCCGATAACGCTGGCCGGTGACGTCGAGGGAAACGCGTTTGTGCCGCGGCTGTGGGCTCGCTCACACCTCGATCACTTGCTCGCTCAAGGAGATACGCCGTTGATCCGAGATCAGGTGATCGCGCTGTCGGAAGCGTTTCACATCATGACGCCTTACACTTCGCTGTTGGTGTTGGAAACCGATGAAGATCGAGAGCGGTTTGGCGTCCAGCGGAGGTACCTGATGCGTGACGGCGAACGTTTTTTCGCCAGGGGGCGGGCCGATGCCAATTACGCTTTGCGACAGCAGCAGATGAAAGCCGCCGGCGAGTGGCGGCTGAATTTGCGCCGCGAGATCCTGGCGGAACTATCCGAACGGGGACGCCATCCGGAATCGATGCTTTGGCTGCCACCGCGCAGCCTTCAGGTGATGCTGTGGCCGTCCGGTGGATTCGCTAGCAGCACTCATTCCCTGTTCGACTTCCAGCCAGAGGACTCGGAGCGTTTCGCGTTCGGCATGGGCGGTGGCATGGGTGGTGGCATGGGCGGCGGCATGGG
>CAYZHQ010000033.1:0-51873 GCA_964477385.1 uncultured Pirellulaceae bacterium | reverse complement strand
TTGGAGTGCGGCTGGTTGGAAAGCCATTGCGTCGTATCGCGGTGGCTTGGTACGGTCCCCACATCGACTCGGTCCGTCACGCTTTGATTGATTCATCGGCCGTTGTATGCCCACGCGTCTGACACGCTATATCCTGTTTGAAACGTTGCGGATTTTCATTGTCGCCCTTGTGGCTTTGACGATGTTGATCTTGGTGATTGGCGTTGCGCGTCAACTGATCCGAGAGGGCATGGGGCCGATGGCGGTCGTGGAATTATTGCCCTACGTGTTGCCGATCAGTTTGCAGTTCGCACTCCCCGCGACAGCGTTGTTCGCGGTCTGCTGCGTGTATGGCCGGATGGCTTCGGATGGCGAGATTTCCACCGTCAAAGCCATTGGGGTTTCCCCTGTGCAGTTGATGAAACCGGCATTCGTATTCGCCGCCTTACTGAGCCCCTGTGCGGTGTGGCTGGGCGACGTGGCGGTTTCATGGGGCGAACCGGGCGTGCGTCGCGTAGCCCTGCATTCGTTGGAAGAGATCGTCTATCGGGTGTTGAACGCGCAGCATTCCTACAGCAGCGACAAGGGGTTTTCGATTTCCGTGTGCGGCGTCAACGGCAAGACGCTCGAAGGGCCGACGGTAACCTTGTATGGCGACGGTTCGGAAGCTCCGACGCAAATCATGGCAAGGCAAGGCCAGTTAGAGCTCGATCCCGAGCGAATGGCGTTGGTGTTGCGTGTGGTCGACAGTCAACTGACCGGCGGCGATTCCTTTCGAGGGGACTTTGATGGTGAGGATGTGATCGAGATTTCGCTCGATCAGGCGTTATTGAAAAGCAGTGCATCGAACACCAGCCCCAGTCATCTGCCGTTGAATCAGATGCGTGCCGAAGCGATTAAGACCGAGAAAGCGGTCGAATCGGACCGCGGGAAACTTGCCGCGCAAGTCGGATTCTCTTTGCTAACCTCGCGTTGGGACGAGATCGCTTCGGAGCCGGTGCGTCCGTTGGAAGCGCGGATCAGCGGCGGCAGTCATCGCCTGATTCGACTCCGCACAGAACCTTGGCGTCGCTGGGCGGGCGGTTTTAGCTGTCTTTGTTTTGTGATTGTCGGTGCGCCGTTGGGGATGATCGCTCGGACGTCCGATTATTGGACGACCTTCGGCATGTGCTTCTTGCCCATTCTGTTGCTTTATTATCCGTTGTTTATCTTCGGTTTGGATCAGGCCAAGGATGGAGATTTCCCACCGTATAGCGTGTGGTTGGGAAACGTCGTGCTGGTCGCCGTTGGGATTCTCTTGATTCAGCGCGTGCGTCGCCACTGAGCGCCCGTTGCCGGCGCGGTGGCTAGGCCGATCGGTGGCATGCCGAAGGAGCTGGAAATCGTTGTTTGCTAGCAAACGCCGACTTAGCAGTCTTTGCGGATTCCGATTGTGTCGCCTATGATCTTGGCCAGTGATCGACCGAGGGTGCAGATGGGCATCGATCGGCGACGATCCGAGGGTGAATGCAAATTACAGGAGGAGCTTGCGATGACCCGGATTCCACTTAGTCAGGCCGAAGAACAGATTCGTCTGCGTAACGAGCGACTGCAGATGAGTATTGCCGAAATGAAGCTTTCGGTTCGCACGACCAATTGTTTGGAAGAGACCGGCATCTTCACCGTTCGCGATCTATTGCACGCGACGCCGAAAAAGCTGTTAGCGATTTCCAACTTTGGCGAGAAGACCTTAGAAGAGGTTTACAGTGCGTTGGAAGAATTGGGCTTCTACCGTCCCGGTCACAAGCCAGCTCAAGTCTAGCGGCAAAGCGACACTGTGCGATTTCCCAAGCCCTGGAGTAAGAAACGCGGCAGTCGTCTGGCCGGCCGCGCTCTGGCGGGAACGGTTGGCGAAGCCGCTTTCTTCGCCGCCCTGTTTTTAACGGGCGTGTTCATTCTCGCGCTGACGTTGGCTCAGCGCTTTGTGGCCTCTGATTGGTCGCCCCTGGCGACCGGCTTGGGGTTTTGGATTCTGGTCGTGTTGGCGATCGCGATGCTGGTTGTCGGCGGGACCGCGCTCGTTTTGGGCGTCCTGCAGATCGGTGCCAGCAGTGAACGCCGCAATGCCTTTGTTCGCAAGGCCGAGGAGCTGGAAATCATCGGCAAACCAGGAGCCGAATTTCCCGCCGTGCCGCGCGGCGTCAATCTAACGGACAGTCCCGGCATGCGGTTGACTTATCGGCTGCCAGGCACGGTGTGGCCGGGAAAGCGACTGGCCGCCGCGGCGGCTTTGGCATTGATGTGGAACGCCGTCTGGTTGGTGCTGCTAGTGGTGGTCATTGCCGGATTTTGGTCCGACCGGCCACGTTGGGTGTTGACGGCGCTGTTGTTTCCGATGGCGGGCGTCGGCGTCTGGGTGCTCCGCCATTACGCCCGGTGTTTGCGAGAAACGGCCGGGGTGGGAGCGACGATCGTGGAGATCGACCAGCACCCGCTGCAGCCGGGTGGCACCTACAGGGCTTATGTGGCCCAGTTGGGGAGGATGAATCTGCGGAGATTGCGGATTGAGCTGGTTTGTGAAGAGGAGTCGACTTTTCGGCAAGGAACCGACATTCGTATTGACCGAAATCGAGTTCTTTCGCAAATAATTCTCGATCAATACGATCTGACCATTGACCCAGGGCGGCCTTGGGAACAAGAATTCGATCTTACCATCCCGTCGGAGGCGATGCATTCTTTCCGCAGTCCTCACAATGCGGTTCAGTGGAAAGTTATCGTCAGTGGAGAAGCCCGTCCGTGGCCATCGTTCTGCCAAAGTTTTCCCGTCGTCGTTCAGCCCACCACGCGGCTCCCGAGAAGGAGCCCGCGGTGAATCTTGCGTTTTGTAACGAAGACCACCGCTATGAGGGCGGCCAAACGATGGAGTGTCGCTGGAGAATTCATCTTCCCGCGGCCCGCGTCGCCTCCGCCCTTTCGGTTGATAGCGAACCGCCCGTGACCGAAGACCTCAAGCCACCAGCGATTCAGTGCGTCGAAGCTTCGGTGATGTGGTACACCGAAGGTAAGGGGGACGAAGACTTTAACGTGCATTATTTCCAGCGATTCGGACCGGCAGAGATCGCCACGATGGATTGGAGCTGCGAGCACATGCTGAAGACCACCTTGCCGGTCAGCCCGCTCAGCTACGAAGGCAACCTGCTGCGGATTCGGTGGTGCGTCCGGTTACGACTGTTTCTGTCCAGCGGAAACGAGATCGTTGCTCAGCATCCTTTTTGGCTGACCGCCACTCCGTTGGGTGGCTAGGCGGATAGACAGGAGTCATCCGGTAAATGACCGCTTTGGCGATAGCCGCGGTTCTCGCATTCAACCGGGGCTAGCGCCAAACGGCTAACAGAGTTTTGCCCAATGATTTATGCAAAGCTGCTTCGTTGCAGCCCCGGTGAGGGCAACTTGAGCCCTGGTATGCCAGGTTCCGCTGCTGTGATCGATCGGATGAGGGGCCCTGTCACGCGGCCATCGAATCCGTTTTCCACGCGGTTCATCAAACCTGGCGCGGTACCGTTCGTGAGTCCGGCACCCTTCTCACCGGAACGGTTGCTCGATCGCATCAAAGTGTGCCGGTGTGGAGCGTTGGTCGGACCGCACGGCAGTGGCAAGTCGACTTTGCTGCAAACGCTGTTGCCGTTGCTGCAACACGAGTTCTCCAGTTTGTCGCATTACCGACTGCAGGCGGGACAGCGGTGGCCTCGGGCTCTGTTTACGTCGTGCTGTCGCCGCCAAAGCGGAGCGTTATTGATCGTCGATGGTTTTGAGCAACTACCGCGATGGCTGCGAAAGATCTTTTTGGCAAGCTGGAAGCGTCGCGATACTTGCTTGCTGTTGACCGCCCATCAGCCTGTGCCGGGGGCCGAGACGTTGTGGCAATCCGCCCCAGACGAACCGCTCGCGCGACGGTTGACTCAGTATCTGCTGCGTGACTGCAGTGAGTATCATGCACCCTTGATGGAGTGCTTTCAGCGGCGGTGGTCCGAGCGGCAGCCTAACCTGCGAGAGGCCTGGTTTGCCTTGTACGATGATTTCGAACGCTTGCTCGACCGTCACGCCATCTCCGCCGCACCCCTAGCGTCTTCCCGTTCCTTGCCGCATCTTCCCGAGATTCCTCCATGGCCGTCCGCCTGTCCGTCGTCCTCAGCCAATCCGTCGGAGCCTCCACCGAGCAGCAGGCTAGAGAAACCGACACGGTGATGGAGCTGATGGGGACCGCCGGCATCGACGTCAGCTTGATCGGAGCCTTGGGCGAGCAATCCCTGTCGAGTACCGACCGGCTGGTTCTGGAGTCGCTCGATCGCGACTTCGTGATCCTTTCGCAACATCCACCGACCGAGGCCATCGCCGCGTTAAGGACGCTGCAGATCGTCGGCCGCCGCGCCGCACATCGGTTCGATCGAGAAGCCGAGTCGGGCGGCGGACGACGGATCTTCTGCCTCTGCTGGCGTGACTTTGAATCCAGCGCCGCGATCGCCGACGCACTCCGCGAAATCTTGCTTAGTCTGCAAGTCGTGGCGGTGCCGATCGGCTTGGCTCCGGCCAACTCAAAGGTTTCTTCGCCCGCAAAGCTGCCAGCCAGCCCCGTGGCGTCGCCTGCGGCCAAGGAAATCGATTCCGCCCAGTCACCTAGCCACTCCCATGGCATCGACCGCTCCGCCACCCCGGAACCGTCAAATGCCGAGGCAACGCGTACCGAACCGCAGCCCGCCGCAGCCCGCCGAGAGCGCATTTCAAGTGCGGACTTGGATCAACTTGTCGATGGACTGAACGACCTCGACATTTAACGTCTTGGTTCAATTGCTTGCACCCTGATTGGTTGCTATCTTATGCCCTAATGTTTTGAGTTCACCGCCCGTGCCGGATGCGATGCTTTCGGCCTTTTTCTGAATGAGACGGCAGTATGTCGGCAATCTCTGTTGAAGCTAAAGAACAAGTCGTTGTGGTGTATTTCACCGACGGCAAAATCCTGGATAGCCAACGCATCGAACAAGTGGGACGCGAATTGCAGGAGGCTGTGCCTCAGGCCATTCACAAGCGGCTGGTCTTGAACTTTCGCGGCGTCTCGTTCATGTCGTCTGCCATGATCACCAAATTGGTCATGCTCAACAAAACCTGCAAAGCTCAAGGGATTTCGTTGAAATTCTCCGACGTTTCGCCCAACGTGATGGAGGTTTTCAAGATCACCAAGCTCAACAAGCTGTTTGATATCTATGACAGCGAAGAAAAAGCCATCGCCAGCTTCGACAAAAAAGGCTGGTTCAGTTAACGAAACATCTTCCGTTAACAAATCATCGCCGACGGCGCCCCAAGATCTCGGCGCGTTGCTCGATCAGCAGCAAGAGCGGTTTTCCCACGAGCTGCACGATTCGCTGTTGCCACTCTTGTTCGTTGCCCGCATGCAAGCCGAACGTTTGCATGACACCTGCGACGATCCCGATCGAGCCGAACAGCTCGCCACGCTGGTGGGATATCTCGCAACGGCGACCTCGGAGGGCCGCCGGTTGATTACCGAGAATCAACCCCCCGAGCTCGAGCGAACCGACTGGCAATCGGCTTTGCAGCACTACGTTTCCAGCGGCCTGCCGCCGCATGACGTGATCATTGACCTCCAGTTCCAGGCCACCGCTGCAGAGCTCCCGCCAGCAGTTGCTCTGGCATTTTATCGGATTGCCCAAGAAGCGATCCGAAACGCGGTCAAGCACGCCCAAGCACGACGCATTGTTGTGACGACCACTGGCAGTGGACAGCACTGCGAGCTGGTTGTCCAAGACGACGGCCGCGGCTTCGACCCTGACGACGTACCGAGCGGCCACTTTGGGCTGAGGAATATCACGCGTCGTACCGAAGCGGTCGGGGGAGCCGTCGCGATCGAGTCGGCCATCGATCGGGGGACCCGAATTCGCGTGACCATTTGAGTTACGCTCAGCGTTAGAGCATACTTTACCGCTGGCTACCCTTACGTCCTTGCCTGGCGAAACTGCCCGGCAACCGTTTTCCAAACTTCATGGATATGCACATGCTCGTTTCTGTTTCCCGTCTACTACTTGCCTCGTTGGCCGGCCTGCTGTTGCTCACCCCCGCTGTTGCCGAAGATGCCGCTCGGGCCGCTCCCCCCGAAGCCGAGATGACCAGCCTATTCAATGGCAGTGACCTGTCGGGATGGGACGGCGACCCACGTTTATGGTCGGTCCGTGATGGTGTCATTCACGGCGAAACCACCAACGAAAACCGCGCCAATCGAAATACCTTTTTGATCTGGAAAGAGGGTGCGACCAAAGATTTTGAGCTGCGGTTATCGTTTCGCTGCAATGCCACCAACAATTCGGGAATTCAGTATCGGTCCCGCCACATCACCGAGGGCAAGCCCGCCAACGCGTGGATCTTGCGCGGCTACCAACATGAAATCCGCAATGAAAATAACTTTCCCAACATATCGGGTTTCATTTATGACGAAGGTGGCAAGCGAGGCCGCATCTGCTTGGTTGGTGAAAAGGCCACTTGGACCGCCGACGGTAAGCAGGTCGCAGAGGAAAAACTGATCGATGCTGCCGGCTACAAAAAATTGTTTCGCTTGAACGATTGGAATGATGTCATCATCATTGCCAAGGGCAACCACATCCAGCACTATATGAACGGCACTTTGGTGCTCGACTTTACCGACGAGCATCCCGAGTGGGCACTCCGCGAAGGGAAACTCGGCCTGCAGTTGCATGCCGGCAAGCCGATGTGGGCCGAATACAAGAACATTCGTTTCCGCGAACTGTAAACGTTTGTTTGTTTGACGTTGACTGCTGATCCAATGCCAAGGCCAACGGGAGGCAACTCCCCGAGGCCAGCACAGGCATTCCTTGGGTGAAGATCCTCAGCGGGAATGCGTCTCGAATGGCTTTTCCTTGTCGATCAATTCTTGGCCTTGCTGGAGGTCTGCCTCGGTTGCCCGTAGGGCGTCTTGTTCGCTCTGCATGCCAGGTTCGTATTGCAAGTCGATCAGAATCGGGAAGTGATCCGAGCCCACTCCGTTCAATCGCCGCAGGTCCCGCAAGGTGAAGTGCGGCGAATGAAAGACGTGATCGAGCGGGAAACGCATGTACCAGTGTTGGGCATGAAACGAATTAAAAAAGCCCCGTCCGCGTCGGGGATCCAAAAGATTGCTGATCCGCAGAAACAGACGCGTCGTACGAGACCAAGCGACATCATTTAAGTCGCCTCCTAGCACAACCGGTTCGGTCTGACTGCGCAGTTCTTGAGCCAGCACCATCAGTTCGGCGTCTCGCGCACTGGAATCATTGTCTCGCTTGGGCTCTGGAGGACGCGGATGGACGCCGATCACTCTTACCTCCTTGCCGGACGCTAAGCGGACGCGGGCATCGACCGTCGGCACGTCGTCTTGAACCAAGAAGCGAAACTTGGCGTCCAGCAACGGCAGACGTGAAGCGAGCAGCATCCCGTACCAGTTGTCCTGCGGCCGAACGATTCGATGTGGGTACTGGGACATCCAGCTTTTCAGATCGGCTAGCCAGCGGTCATTGATCTCGACTGCCAGCACAATATCGGGCGTTTCACGCTCCATTGTTGCGATCCACTTTTCATGCTGTGCGTTCTCTTGTTGAACATTGCTAATCACCATCCGGAGAGATTGCCCGCTGTCAAAAGCTCGAGCGGAAAGGGTCTGCTTCTTCCACAGCGGTGTGTACGGCAAAATTCGGCAGCCATGCCAAGCAAGTAAGAAGCCAAACAGTCCGCCGTTCAGCCAGACCCAAGTCTCTCCCAACGATTGGCTCGATGCCAGCTGGACGAGCAAAAAAATGCCGGCAGCCAGCGCAGCAATCGTCAGGATTTGCATCCGAGGGAAATCCCAGCCTCGAACAAACCAATGCGCCGAAGTGCTAAGGTTCAGCAGCGAACCGGCCGAGAGGATCAGCAGCAGCAGCAGGCAAGCAACTTGAAGACTAGCGCCGAACATGAGGTTCCGAAAAGAATGGGACATGCGTTCGCCTGCGAACTGGCGACCCGCCGCGCTGAACGGTTGCTAACCGACTCCTCGGCGGGCAATCTTGAAAGCAAGCCTCGTGCCAAACAACATTTTGGGGCCGCGTGGGATGTCAGCCGACAACGCCGTGGATAGACACGTCCGACGCGGAACGGAGTTTGCTGTCGTTGGCAGTGCAGATGCCTGAGCCCCGTTTTGATCTTCACGGTTTGCGGCAAACCTGCGGCCCAACTTCATGACCTCCCTGCCAACGATTCGGTCTATTAAAGCCTACGCCGTGCATGGACTTACGGCGGCGGGGATTTTTCCAGCCGCACTCGCCATGCAGGAGATTACGCAGCGCGATTGCGATCCACGCTCGGTCTTCTTCTACCTGCTCGTCGCGACGCTGATCGACGCTGTCGACGGGCCGCTCGCGAGACGGTATCACGTCAAGCACTATGCGTCGGCGACCGATGGACGGACGATCGACGATCTGCTGGACTACCTCACCTTTGCCTTTGTTCCATTGATGTTGATCTGGCGGATGGGATGGTTGCCTGCCGGAACGCAATGGACTGTTAGCTTGGCGATGGGGGCGAGTTTGTTTGGGTTTGCCCATCGCGAAGCCAAGGATGAAGCGGGTGGTTTCTTTCGCGGCTTTCCATCTTACTGGAACGTATTTGCCTTTTACGCCGGACTAATCAGCGTGCAGGCAAGCCCCTGGATCAGCGGCCTGCTGCTGTGGGGACTAAGCATCTTGACCGTTTCGCCGATTCGGCTGATCTATCCCAATTTGGCTCCCGGACGCTGGAAAGTCTGGTTGCTCAGCGGAGCGGTTCTCTGGGTAATCTTGATGGTCGCGATGTTGCCCAGCTATCCCTTCTCTGCGCCTTGGCTATTCTGGATTTCATTAGCCTACCCCGCTTTCTATACCCTGGCTTCCTTTTATCTTGGCTTTCATCATGAAAGCTCGCACCCACCCGTCTCTAGGTCGGTGTCGCAACGGAAGGTCTGAGATTGGCAAGAACTGGCATCCGATTTGCCATACTGGTACCTACGCGGAAGTCAATATGGGCGATGCAGCGGGCGAACTCTGCTTTACAATGCTATGTTGAGCTTCCCTTGACGGACTACGCGGAAACCAAACTGTAAAATTCATAAGCATCATTAGAGAAGAATCTTTTAGGAAGACGTCAGGTGCCGATTCACGCCGCTAACTCGAAGCAAACGCCCTACCCTGCCCGTACGGCTGCGGTCGTTCATGCATGGATGAAGAAACCGCGGCAAGTGGCCACGATTTTCCCCAGTTCACCGGCCCTGACGCATTGCATCGCCGACCGAAATTGTATTCGCAACGCGAAGTGCATTGTCGAGTTGGGGCCCGGGACCGGAGACACCACCGCGGCGCTGTTGCAGCACGCTTCGCCGGACAGTCAAGTTCTAGCCATTGAACTGGAAAGCGAATTCATCCCCGCTTTACAGAGCATTGCCGATCCACGCCTCGCGGTGCAGTTGGGAGATGCCATGGATTTGGAACAGTTCGTGAATCAGCATCGATTTGCAGCACCTGATGTGATCGTCTCGGGGATTCCTTTTTCGGCGGTCCCGCCGGCCACGGCCCATGCAATCATGGCAAATATTGCAAGAGCGTTGCCAGACAATGGGGTCTTAATCGCCTACCAGTTGCGTAGCCATGTCGAACAGTACGCGCGGCCTTTCTTCGATTTGCAGCAGGTCCAGACGGTGTGGATGAACTTGCCACCACTGCGTGTCTACCAATGGACCAAACGAAGCGTGTTGCGTGGCTGAGCTTAGCTGGACAGTGCCCGTTTGAGTCGCCGTTGTGGCGCATTCAACGTGCCGCTTTCGATTGAGGGCGGCGACAACCTTCAGGAATGGGCATGGCAGAAACCACAGAGCTTCAACAAAGGATTTAAGAGCGATGGGAAAAGGCCTGCTGATAACGAACAAGAAGGCAGGCAACGCTGATTCGATAGCCGTCGTGCGGCAGAGACTGAATCAATTTGTCGAGTTATCCGAGTGTGAGTTGTGTGCGGAGACCGACCTTGCCGCGGAGGTTGACGCGGCGGTGCGGAAAGGATGCGGAATCGTCATTGCGGCAGGAGGTGATGGGACAGTCAATGCAGTGGTCAATGCGCTGATGTCGATCCCCGCGGCAAACCGTCCTGAACTGGCCATCCTGCCATTTGGAACCGCCAACGACTTTGCGGGAAGCTTGGCTATCCCCATCGAACCCGAACTCGCTGTCGCACTGCTGTTCGAACAGCGAAAAACCAACATGGATGTGATCCGAGCGGCGGCGTCGAATTACCAACGCTACTATGCGAACGTGGCCGCTGGCGGAAATAGCGTTCGAGTCAGCGAGCAGATGACTGATGAGATCAAGCAGGCCTGGGGCTCCTTCAGCTATATTCGCGGAGCGGTGGATGTACTGACCGACATGCAGACTTACCAAATAAGCCTGCAGGCCGATGATGAGTCTTTTCAACTGACCGCCTGGGCGATCCTTATCGCCAATGGACGCACCAATGCGGGAGGTATCCCGGTAGCGCCAGTCGCTTCGCCGAGTGACGGATGGCTCGATCTGATTATTATTCGCGATGGCACGGTCATGGACATGGCGGAAATCATTTCGAAAACGCTGTTAACCAGTTTTTTAGAGTCCGAGCAGGTGATTTTTCGCCAAGCAAAACACGTTGCTTTAACATCGGAGCCCGCGATGCGTTTTGCCCTCGATGGAGAAGCCATTAAGGAACAGCCCGTCGATTTCGATCTGGTCCCCGGGGCGATCACCGTCTATGTCGGTCCGTCGGTCTAAACACCCGCGCCGATAGTGGCGGTGCAAATCAAGCCCTGTTTCCTTTTCCGGCTAGCTATTGCCGACGCGGAGGATCTCTTCGACCACTCGGCCATGAACGTCGGTGAGCCGAAAGTCGCGTCCCTGAAAGGGGAATACCAAACGTTCGTGATCGATCCCCATGAGATGCAACATCGTTGCATTCAGGTCATGCACTTCCATGCCGTTCTCCACCACGTTGACGCTGTAATCGTCGGTCTTTCCGTACGTCATGCCCCCTTGAATACCACCACCGGCCAACCACACGGAGAAACAATTTCCATGGTGATCTCTGCCATAATTCTGTTTGGTCAACTTACCTTGTGAGTAGACCGTGCGGCCAAACTCCCCACCCCAGATCACCAACGTATCTTCCAACATTCCACGGGATTTTAGGTCTTTCAACAACGCTGCGGTGGCCTGATCGGTATCTTTGCATTGTTTGCGAATCTGGTTCGGCAGTGCATTGTGTTGGTCCCAGCCTTGGTGAAACAGTTGAATGAACCGCACGCCGCGCTCGGCCAACCGCCTGGCCATCAAGCAGTTGTGGGCATAGCTACCCTGTCGCTTCACGTCGGGACCGTAGGCTTGTAACACCGCCGCGGATTCTTGACGAAAATCGGTCAGCTCGGGTACGGACGCCTGCATTCGACCGGCGAGTTCGTACTGCGCGATGCGTGTTTGGATTTCCGGATCGCCCATTTGCTGGAACTTCCGTTCGTTCAGCTCGCGGACGTAATCCAGCATGGCGCGGCGTGTTTGGGCGTCGACGCCCGGCGGGTCATAGATGTCCAGTACGGGGGCGCCTTGATTGCGAAACTTCACACCTTGATGCACCGAGGGCAAGAAACCACTGCCCCACAAACGATCGTACAGAGGTTGACCCGTCTTGCCTGAGCCTCTGGAACTCATCGCCACAAACGCTGGCAGTTCTGACGACTCATTTCCCAGGCCATAACTCAACCACGCGCCCGCGCTGGGGCGGCCTGGAATCTGCGACCCCGTTTGCAGCATCGTGATCGCCGGATCATGGTTGATGGCCGGTGTGTGCATCGAATTGACAATACACAGTTCGTCTGCCAACTGCCCGGTGTGTTGTAGCAATTCACTGAACCACAAACCCGATTCACCACGTTGATGAAATGCAAACAAACTCGGCGTGGTGGCAAACGCGGCCTGAGCATTGCTCATCGTAGTCTTCCGCTCATCGGGATAGATCGATTGCGGGACCTCTTCGCCAAAACGTTGTTGCAGGTGAGGCTTGTAATCGAGCAGATCAAGCTGAGATGGTCCGCCCGACTGAAACAGATAGATCACCCGTCTGGCTTGCGGTTTAAAGTGAGGCAACTCGGCCAAGCCACGACTCGATTTTGCCGGTGACGCGGCGCTCGCCGCCGACGAGCCACTTAGGAGCGTCGATAGTGCGGCCATGCCGACTCCAACGCGACCAAAGAAGTGTCGCCGATGAAGATGGGTTTGCAGTTCACGGACCGGATGCATCGCTGTTTATTCCTTTGTAATCGCTTCGTCCAAGTTCATCAGCATCGACATCGTCATCGTTAAGGCAGCATGTCGCGACGCGTCCAAAGATTCGTCACGCGGTTGCTCCCCAACGCTCAGCAGTTGCAAAGCGGACGCATCGTCGGTTTCGTATCGCAGGTAGAAAGTCTCGTAGGCTTGCTGGATCAAGCGGAGCTCTTCGGGGGTTGGTTGGCGTGCCATCAGTTGCCGAAATCCAGACACGAGCACGTCGGTCTGGTCGGCGGTCTGCTGCAGCGTCCGCTCCGCAAGACACCTCGCTGCTTCAACAAAGGTGATGTTGTTCATCAGCGTTAAGGCTTGCAGTGGCGTATTTGTGCGGTCCTTGCGCACCACACAAACCTCTCGTTCGGCGGAATTAAAGTTAACCATGTTTGGCGGTGGAATGGTGCGCCGCCAAAAGGTATAGATGCTTCTGCGATATAGCTGGGAACCTTGATCTTGCTTGTACTTGTTGTTGGAGATCGAGCTCCAGATTTTCGGCGGCATGTAAGGCATCGCGGGAGGCCCTCCGATCTGTTCTACCAACAGGCCGCTGCTGGCCAGCATTGTGTCTCGCAGCGCGAAAGGGTGCAGCCGAAAGCGGGGCCCCCTCGCAAGCCAACGGTTGTCAGGATCGGCGGCGATTTGTGCCGGTGAGACAGCGCTCGACTGACGATAAGTCGCACTCATCAGGATCTGTTTCTGGACGGCTTTTACGTTCCAGTCGCTGTCAATCAATTCCAGCGCCAGCCAATCGAGCAAATCGGGATGGCTGGGCGGTTGACCCTGCAGTCCGAAATTCTCAGCCGTTTTGACCAAGCCGACGCCGAAGAATTGCTGCCACATCCGATTGACGGCGACCCGCGCCGTGAGCGGATGCCGAGGATCGACTAACCACTCCGCCAACTCCAACCGATTCCGCGGTGTCCGGTCCAAGAAACCGCTGAGAGCTGCTGGGACGGCGGGTGCGAGCACGTTCGATTTGTCTGGCAGATCGAACTGACCTCGCTGCAAAAAATAGGTCGGCCGCGGCGTTTCCATTTCATGCATCACCATGACGGTCTGCGCGTTGCCCGCTTGCGGCCGCTCCAAACCGTTGCCGGCTTCTTTGCGGGCCGGCCGAAGTTCCAGAGCTGCAGGCGTCCGAGCAATATTTTCTTCCGGCGTCAGATCGGGCCACGATTTCGGAACGGTGATGAACGGAGGGCTGTTGCCGTTGTTGGGACCGATGCCCCATTCCGGGGCGTTATTGAAGTAGGCAAACAGTTGGTAATATTCCTTGGCCGATAAAGGGTCGTACTTGTGATCGTGGCAGCGGGCGCAGCCCACGGTCAGCCCAAGGATGGCGGTTCCCATCGTATCGACGCGGTCAACGACATTCTCGACATGCCATTCTTGAGGGATCGAGCCATCTTCGGAATTGATGCGATGATTGCGACAAAAGCCGGTCGCGATTTGTTGCTTCAGTGTTGCGTCCGGTAGCATGTCGCCGGCAATCTGTTCAACAATGAACTGGTCGTACGGTTTGTTCTCATTGAGCGCCATCACCACCCAATCGCGCCACACGTGCATGTAGCGATAACGATCGTTTTGGTAGCCATCGGTATCGGCATAACGTGCGGCATCCAACCACGGTACGGCCATGTGTTCGCCATACCGGGAGGACCTCAGTAATCGGTCGACAAGTTTCTCGTAAGCATATTCGGAAGAATCGTTGAGGAACGCGTCGACTTCGGCGATGGTCGGCGGAAGGCCTGTCAGGTCAAACGTTAGGCGGCGAATGAGTGTCGTGCGGTCGGCTGCTGGCGACGGGGTAAGTTGCTGCGACGGAAGTTGGGCAAGCACAAAAGCATCGATTGGATTCCGCACCGTGGCATCGGCTGGAACGGCTGGCGGGATGGGGCGAACGGGGGAACGAAACGCCCAGTGTTCCGCATACGGAGCCCCCTGCTCGACCCAGCTTTCCAGCACCTTTATTTCCGCGTCGGTGAGTGGTTTCTTGGTCGAGGCGGGCGGCATTTTTTGGTCTGGATCGGTCGCCCGTACTCGGCGGATCAACTCGCTAGCCGAAGCTTTCTCCGCCGCCAAGACGTGTTCCGCGTCGCTTCGCTGGTCCAGTCGCAAGCCACCCTCGCGTGTTTGAGGATCGGGGCCATGACAGTTCCAGCACTTCGATGCAAGGATCGGCTGGACATCGCGGGAGAAATCGATCGGTGGATCCGCAGCAGGGGCTCCGGTGACCACGGAGGCGATCCACAGCGTCGGCAACCAAAGATTATTTCGTAACATCACAGCCAGTTCTAGAAATGGGATACGTCGCTCAGGCGAACAGTTCCGAAACGACCGTCCCGTCGACATCGGTCAGCCGAAAATCACGGCCGCCGTAGCGGTAGGTCAGCCGTTCATGATCGAGTCCCAGCAGGTGTAGCACCGTCGCATGGAAATCGTGCACGTGGACTTTGTCGTGTGCCGCATAAAACCCAAAGTCGTCTGACTCACCATAACTAAAGCCTCCTTTCACACCGCCGCCGGCCATCCAGTAGGTAAACGCATGAGGATTATGGTCGCGGCCATTTTTGCCCTGGGCCGTCGGGGTGCGACCGAATTCGGCACCCCAAATAACTAGCGTATCCTCCAGCAGGCCGCGCTGCTTCAGATCAGCTAACAATCCGGCGATCGGCTGGTCGACCTCGCCGGCTAACTGGGCATGTTTCTTTTGAAGATCACTATGTTGGTCCCAATAGTTATGCGTCACCTGCACAAACCGGACGCCCGCTTCTGACAAACGTCGCGCCAACAAACACTGACGACCAAAGTTGTCGGTTGGCCCGTCATTGATTCCATACTGGGCAAACGTCGTTTCGGTCTCCTGCGACAAATCCATCAGTTCCGGCGTTTCGGTTTGCATACGAAAGGCGAGTTCGAAGGACTCCATTCTCGCCGCAATCTGCGCGTCCAGTTCGCTGGTTGGGGATCGGTACTGGTCCAGTTCACGCATGAGTTGCAGTTGCCTTTTCTGCAAGGCATCCGATGTCGTGCCGGAACTGACCAGGTTTTCGATCTTGGCGTTTTTCATCGGGGCGCGGGTCGAGCCGATGCGGGTGGCTTGGTGAATGGGGGGCAAGAATGCCGAACCAAAGTTGCGTACGCCGCCGTGTCCGAGCGTCGGATTGATGGTGATGAAGCTGGGAAGATTGGCGTTCTCGGTCCCCAGGCCGTAGCTGATCCAAGAACCCATGCTGGGCCGTACAAAGGTGTCCGAACCGGTGTGCATTTTAAGCATTGCCCCACCGTGGGCTTCATTGGATCCATGCATCGACTTGATGAAGCACAGGTCATCGGCATGCCGGCCAACATGCGGAAACAGGTCGCTGACCCACGCTCCGCACTGCCCGTATTGTTTAAATTCCCATGGGCTGCGCAGCAGATTGCCCGTTTTAGCAAACTGCACGCGCGGTTTATCGAACGGCAACGGTTTGCCGTCCTGTCGAATCAATTCGGGTTTGTAGTCGAACGTGTCGACATGCGAGGGACCGCCATGCATGAACAGGAAGATCACCCGTTTGGCGTGGGGGAACCCATGCGGAGCAGCATCGGTCGGTCTGACTTGAGCCACCGCCGGACCTGCCAGCATGTCTGTCAGCGCCAAACCTGCCAAACCAATCGTCCCTTGCAGCATGTAGCGGCGAGGAATGATCGTTGGCAGGGGCGGTTTGGGTTCAATCGACATAGCTAAACGCACTCCCGGCAATCAGGGTTCTGCAAAGACTAGCCCAAACGGCTTGCGGGCCCGATTCGTTGGGCAGGTGAAGCATCCCGTCGGCAATGAACTTCAGTGACAGTTCGACCTCTTGTTCGCTCGCCGGACGGCCATGTAGTTTCAGCCAGAGTTGCTCGATTCTTTGCACATCGTTCAGTTCGGCATCCAGCAACTGTTTGGCCAGACGCTCGGCCTGTTGATGCACCAGCGAACTGTTCATTAAAAAGAGCGCCTGGTTGGGGACGGTCGTCACCGACCGCTGCTCAATGTGGTTGGCTGTCTCCACGTAGTCAAACGTCGACAGCAGATCGAGCAAAGCCGCACGGTTAATCGTCAGATAGACCGTCCGGCGCGGTTGTTCGCTGCCCACCGGTGGCCCGCCAAGACGCCTGTCCAACGAGTCGCCGGCAACGTGGATCGCGTCCCGGAGGGGTTCTACTTCCAGGCGGCGTCGATTTTGTCGCGACAGGAACTCATTTTCCGGATCGGCTTCTTCGTGCGGTCCCGGAAGGCTGTTCATTTGATAGGTGCTGCTGAGCATGATCAAGCGATGCATCCGTTTGAGTGACCAGCCATCGTCGATCAGACGTCGTGTTAACCAGTCGAGTAATTCGCGATGCAGTGGAGGATCGCTTTGCAGGCCAAAATTCGAAGGCGACCGCATCAGTGGTTGGCCGAAGTGCCACATCCAAACGCGATTGGCCATGACGCGTCCGGTCAACGGGTGGTCGGCGTCGGTCAGCCACCTTGCCAGTTGCAGTCGTCCGCTTTCATCAGTGGGGATCGGGGGTAAGGCGACGACTTGGTTTAGTCTTGCCGGTACGCCTCGCGGCGTTTCCTTTTCGGCTGGAGACAAGTGATTGCCTCGGAGATGGACCGGCAAGTTCGTTGGGGTGCCTTCTTCCACTGCCATCGCGGAGTCGAACGCCGGCATCGCTTCGGTCAGCGTCTTCAGTTGCTCGCGAGCCTTCTCGATCGCTTGCTTCGTTGCCTCGGGGTACTTGGTTTCCGGTTTTTCGGGCAGCTTATCGACGTCCGCCGCGGACAATAACGCGTCGTTTGCCGCTGCGATCTGCTGGTCGAGCGATTGTTGTGCCGCGTCTATTTTTTGCTGATGGGCAGTGCGCAGTTCCGCGGTGCGTTGGGACGGCAGGTCGCGTTCCATCCACTCCGAGACGAAGTTCTGATTCTTCATCGTGCGAGTGCTGGCAAAGATCCCCGCGAGTGCGTAGTAGTCGGGCGCAGAGATCGGATCGAACTTGTGATCGTGGCACCGCGCGCACGCGACCGTCATGCCTAACATCGTGCGCGATACCGTATCGATCTGTTCGTCGATGATGTCGATCTGCATTTTGGCTTTGTCTTGTTCGGCTAACATCTTAGGACCAATGACCAGCATGCCGGTGGCTGTTAAACGGTCCCTGACGCGCCTTTCGTGCGTTTCGGGATCGAGCTGTTTCGTTGATTCATCAAGCAGATCGCCAGCCAATTGATGTGTGATGAATTGGTCCAGTGGCAGGTCGCGGTTGTGCATCTCAAACACCCAGTCGCGATATCGCCAAGCGTTGGGCATCTTGTGATTTTCATCGGCACCATTGGTGTCGGCATATCGCACTAGGTCCAACCAATGTCTTCCCCAGCGTTCACCGTATGCGGAAGATGCCAACAGTCGATCCACGACACGAGCGAAACTGTTGGAGGAATCATCGGCAAGGAAGTTGGCGATCTCTGCCGAAGTCGGCGGCAAGCCGGTTAAGTCAAACGTGGCGCGACGAAGCAGTGTGTATTTGTCTGCCGCAGTAGCCGGTTGCCAGTTCCGAGTTTG
This sequence comes from uncultured Pirellulaceae bacterium, assembly GCA_964477385.1. Classification (GTDB taxonomy): domain Bacteria; phylum Planctomycetota; class Planctomycetia; order Pirellulales; family Pirellulaceae; genus Roseimaritima. The sequence continues at coordinate 33,932 of CAYZHQ010000033.1, read as the reverse complement.
CAATTTCTGGAGCACGAACGCGTCGATAGGCGATTGAATCCAAGCGTCTGTTGTGTCGGGAACCTGCGGCAAAGCAACCGGCTGAAAAGACCAGTGAGTTTGGGAGGCTGGCGAATCGAGGCCATGTCCCGTTTCAGCAGCGTCGCTGCGGCGGGGTTCGGTGCGAGGATCAAAGGCTCCGCGTTCGATCCAATCCACCAAGTCATCGATCACCGCTTCGGGGAGTTTTCCCTTGGGAGGCATCTCGAGCGATTCATATTTCACGGCGTCGCTGAAGAGACTGGCTGCGGCATCTCCCGGGACGACCGCCGGTCCGCTGTCCCCACCTCGCTGCAATCCTTCGCGACTGTCGACGTACAGGCCGCCGCGGACAATCTTCGCATCCTCGGAATGGCAACTGTAGCAATGTTCGTGCAGGATCGGGCGAATCCGCGTCTCAAAGAACCGTTCCTCTTGTTGCCGGTTTGCGGGAGACAAATCCTTGGCCGGCAATGACGGCGCAACTCGTGTCCCGACTCCGGCGAGCAGCAGCATTGCAACAACGGCGGTGGGAAATCGGAGTCGAATGCTGTGACCCATGGCAGGCGCTGGGGGTGTGGAAGGGCAGCGAGGAGGTGGGGAGCGGCGTCGCCGCATTTCTGATTATAAGAGCAATCCTCTCCACATGCGATTTCTATTGGCAAACTTATCGGCCAGCGCAGCGAAATAGCGGTAATCCTTCGTTCGCCCACAAGGTCAAACCGAACGCCTGATTTTGGTACGATAGGCGGATCAGCGTGGTGTGCTGAAGCGATGGGTGCGGGGGCGATTTGCCCGGCGGTCCGAAAAAGTATTCCAGGAATCGAGCCCGAGCGGCTTTCGCGAACCGAGGAACCTAATCTGCGATGGTGCAATCGTCCCACGATCGAAACGGCAGTGTGCTAGTGCTGACCGACTTAGATGCAAGCTTGCTGAATGAGCAGGACTACAGTTGGGCGGGCGCGACAGCCGCGTTGCAGTTTTTGGCCGAGCAGCGGATTCCCTTGGTGTTGGCATCTAGCAAGACCTCCGCCGAGATGCAGGCACTCGCGCGGGAGTTGGATCTCGCAACGCCGCTGATTTGCGAAAATGGCGCGGCGATCAACTGGCCAGATGGGCAATCGACCACTTTGGGAGTGGATCGCGTCATCTTGCTTGAGCAACTCGATTCGCTCCGCCCACAATTTCAATTTCGCTCCTTCCGCGACCTCGGTGTGCCGGGGATTGTCGAGGCAACCGGATTATCCGTGGCACAAGCCACGTTGGCCAATCAACGGGCCGCGACCGAACCACTGCTGTGGGAAGATGCGCCGCAGCGAATCGAAGCTTTTGCTGCCGAGCTGAAAACGCGAGGATTAACGCTGACCAAGGGAGGGCGTTTTTGGGCGGTCGCGGGCGATAATAACAAAGCCCACGCGATGGCGCAGGTGGTCGCGTGGTACCGTGCCCAGACGAACGACGATATGGTTACGGTGGCGATTGGCGACAGCCCCAATGATTTGGCGATGCTTGCCGCGGCGGACTATGCGATTGTGATTCCGGGTCAAGATACAGGCCCGAAAATCGAGTTGATTCATCCGCGGAAGACGATTGCTGCCAAGCCTGGTAGCGAGGGTTGGGGATCGGCAGTCATGTCGGTTGTCAAACCACTAGTGAACCACTCCGACTGAAAAAAATCATGGCAGACTTTGCACAGGGCGGCCTGATCGGGACGCTTCACAATCTAAGAAACCGGTCCGTTGAAGATCTGGAAGCCGAACTGATCGACGCCTCGGAGGAGACTCCGATGACATTGGTGCTGCCTTGCTTGTACAGCGAACTGGAAGGGCCCGCGATGGGCCCGATCGTTGAAAAGTTGAGCGAGATAAAATACCTCAAGGAGATCGTGATCGGCCTCGATCGCGCCGATCGAACCCAGTTTGATCACGCTCGCCGGTTTTTCGAACGGTTGAACCAACCGCATGTGATTCTCTGGAACGATGGGCCGCAAATGCGGCAAATCGACACGACGATCGACCAGAAAGGGCTTGCCCCCAGCGAAGCGGGAAAGGGACGCAACGTCTGGTACTGCATGGGATACTTCTTGGCGGCCGGGAATTCCAAGGCGATGGCGTTGCACGATTGCGACATCGTGACCTACGAACGGGAATTGTTGGCGAGATTGTTTTTTCCTGTCGTTCACCCCGCGCTGAACTATGTGTTTTGCAAAGGTTACTACTACCGCGCCGCCGAGGGACGTTTAAATGGTCGCGTCTTTCGGTTGCTCGTCACCCCCTTGATTTTGGCGATGAAGATGACTCTCGGCGCCAACAATTACCTGGATTACATGGGCAGTTTTCGCTATGCCTTGTCGGGCGAGTTTGCGATGCGGAGTGAAGTCGTCTCCTCACTGCGAATTCCCAGCGATTGGGGATTGGAGATCGGTACGCTCTCGGAAATGCATCGCAACTACGCACCGCACCGCGTTTGTCAGGTTGACATCGCGGACGCCTATGATCACAAGCACCAACCCGTTTCGCACGACGATCCAGACGGCGGCTTGCACCGGATGAGCGTTGATATTTGCAAAGCCTTGATTCGCAAACTGGCGGTGAACGGAACGGTCTTTTCGCCAGAGCTGTTTCGGACGTTGAAGGCCTGCTACTACCGGACCGCGCTGGACATGCTGGACCACTACTACAGCGACGCCGTGATGGCCGGGTTGCGATTGGACCGGCACGAAGAATCGCAAACGATTGAATTGTTTGCTCAAAGTTTGATGCAGGCAGGTGAAAGCTTCTTCGCAAATCCCAATGCGAGTCCTTTCATTGCCAGTTGGTCGCGCGTGATCAGTGCTTTTCCCGATATCCTGCCAGCAATGAAAGATGCCGTCCACGCCGACAGCCGTTTGGCTTTTTAAAAAGTGCCGGCCACACTATCGGTTGTGCGAACTATTGGTGATCCATAGGCACTGGTAGGGGGCGACGGTAATCGACTCGTACATGCCGGGCATCGGTTGGCCGCTCAAAATGTCGGTCCAGTGATCGGTGCTGATCAGGTTTAACTCTTCCAGCGATAGAGGCTGAGGTTGATTGGTCAGGTTATGCACCGCAAAAATGCTTTGCTGGCGATCGATGCTTTGCCGCCAAAACCCAAAGAAATGATTGTCCAAAATGAGAGTGAATTGAGTCGCCGCAGGATGAAAAGCAGCTTGTTCGGCACGCAGACGCAGGCGGCGAAGCAGCTCCCCATGAACGCGTGCGGTGGCGGAAGACTCGTCTTGCAGCAGACCCTCTAGCTGTTCGGCATCCCAGCGATGGCGATTGATGGAACGGTTGCGGCCGGTCGTTTGGACGCCCGCCAAGTCATTAGGGGTCGCCAGCAGGCTGTGGATATAGATCGCCGGAATGCCTTCGATCCCCATCGCGATCGTTTGGGAACAAAGAAACCGGTCGACTTGAAAATCATCGCGTCCCGCAAACGTGCCACGCATGGCGTCGAAGAAAGAAATATTCAATTCATAAACACGCTCGCCGCCATCGGGTGTCCCACGCGAAGAGACCAGTCCGCCAAACGACTTGACCGTTTCGACCACCTGAGATTGTTCTTCGTCGGACAGCAAACCTTCCGCTGGACGCATGCCGATCCCATCATGGGAAGCGGTAAAGTTGAGGTAGGTACAGCCGACCGGGGCTGGTGGCATGCTGCGCATCCAGCGTTGCAGATAAGCCGCCTTGCCGGAGAGTAAGGCGTGCAGGATCAAAGGGGCGAGACTGAAGTTGTAGATCACATGCGCTTCGTTGCGATTACCAAAGTAGGTCAGGTTCTCATGGTTGGGGACATTGGTTTCCGTAATCAGCCAACTGCCTGGAGAGGCGTGATCGATAATAGTCCTCAGCAGGCGGACCACTTCATGCGTTTCAGGCAGATGAATGCACGAGGTCCCCAAGCGTTTCCAGAGATAGCCAATCGCGTCGAGCCGAATAATTTTCGCGCCGTTGTCGAGGTAGGTTCGCACCACCTCGACCATCTCCAGCAAGACCTGTGGCTTGGCAAAATTCAAGTCGATTTGGTCGTGACCGAAGGTACACCACACATGCTTTTCGCCGACAGGCGTTGGGGTTGGGCGAAGCAATGGCGAGGTGCGCGGTCGCACAACCGTTTGCAGGTCGGAGTCGGCGTTCAACTCGATGAAGTACGACGCGCCGGGCTCGATGCCTGCTTGGTAATTCTGGAACCACTGATGTTGTGAGGAGACGTGGTTGATGACCAGATCAAACATCAACGCATGGGTTTCTCCGAGTCGCCGAATGTCTTGCCAATCTCCAAGTTTCGGATCGACACGGAGGTAGTCGATCACCGCGAATCCGTCGTCGGAACTGTAAGGAAAGAACGGCAGCACATGGACCGCCGAAATGGCATCGCCAACGTGATCCCGCAGGAACTTTCGCAGCGTTTTCAGAGGAGCTTCATCGGCGGCCAACAACGAGTCACCGTAAGTCAGCAACAGGCTATCACGCTGCGACCATGGCTCGGTTGGCGGACGGGCCGGCAGCGCACTCGGTTCCGTGGAGGGTGGCCTTTCAATACGCTGCGCAATCTGCTCGGCCAGAACTGTGCTGTCGGATTGCGGGTACAGCACGTTCAGGTGCTTTTGGAGACGTTCGGCAAAGGTGGGTGCTTGAGCGGCGTTCATGAGGTTTCACATAACGGAGTTACAATTTTTACGACCGCCTGAAACCACTTTAATTCGTGACCCCGGTTAACGTGAAGCCCCGTTAAGGCCGGGGAGTTTGCTACCGCGCTCGCGGGTGGGCTTTCTCGTAGATGGCTCGCAGATTCGCGGCGCTCACGTGGGTATAGATTTGGGTCGTCGCCAAACTTTTGTGCCCCAGTAACTCCTGAACACTCCGGATGTCCGCGCCGCGATCGAGGAGGTGCGTTGCAAAACTGTGACGCAACGAGTGGGGGCTGATCCGGTGATCCAGCTCGGCCGTGGCGATGTGCTTTTCGAGTAAACGGCCGACGCTCCGTGTCGTCAAGCGTTTGCCAAATCGATTGACAAACAATGCCGTGTAGCCCCCTTTGGCTGATTCGGCGGGATGCAATTGGCGGACTTGACGATACCGGCTGATGGCGCGGATGGCGAACGAACCGAGTGGGCTGATGCGTTCCTTGCGGCCTTTTCCGCGAACCTTAATGATTTGCTCGTCGATGTCCAAGTCATTATCGCACAAGCCGACCAGTTCACTAACACGGAGCCCTGCACTGTAGATCGTTTCCAGGATGGCACGATCGCGCAGGCCAGCGGGATCGGTTGCCGGGGGCGCTTTCAGTAAGCGATCCATTTCCGGGTTGGACAGGACCAGCGGCAGCTTGCGCTGGCGCCGCGGATTACGCAGCGGCTTAGCCGGATTGGTCGACGCCAATCCTTGTCGCTGTGCGTATTTGTAAAAGCTGCGCATCGAGGCTAGCTTTCGCGAAATCGTGCTGCGTGCGTAGTCGGCCTGTTGCAGCGCGGACTGGAACGCCCGAAGATCCTGAGGCGTAAGTCGATCGACCACGGCGGTTCGCCCTGGCTCCTGCTCCAACCAACCGATCAAGCCTAGCAAGTCTTCGCGATAGGCTTTGATTGTCAGCTCGGATGCATTCCGCTCGGTCGCCAAGTAACGCAGAAATTGCCCGACCTCGCGTCGCATGCTAGCGTCGTCCTCGCAGCGATGCATTCAGACGCGCAGGCTTCTCGAGAGGTTCGGTCTCGGGCACCGCCTCACGAATCTTCCGGCTCAGCATGGCAGCGTCGTACCATGAAAAGTCCAGCTCCGGATTTGCTGCAAACCGAGCTAAGGTCCGCAGCGTTTCATCCCGGTTATTGTCGTCGAACAAAAACATGTAACGCTCTTCACCTTTAACCAAGGCGAGGACGTTGATTTCGTTTTCCATCCGTGGTGGCCCATATGCTGGCGTCGCGTGATTATCACTGCGATCTATATCGTCCAATCGGCCATCGCAAAATCAAATCACTTCGATCCGCCCCACCACGCGCTTCAAGCATTTCGGTCAAATGCAGGCGGCAACAAAAACGGACAAAGTCATCAGTTCGGCTAAGGTGAGCCTGCCAATTCGTAGAGCGTTTATCGTCGGAAACCGAGACGTGGTTGGCTAGTCGTTCGGTGAATTTGCTATCAGCTCCGTCGTACAATCGCGTGTGCGTCAGCACCGGTTCGTGCTGTGCTTCCGCGACCGGTCGGAAGGGCTGCGGGGCATCCGGTATCAGTCCGCTAGGGTCGGGCCACTCGGCCGGCAGCATCGTTTCGGATGTTGGCAAAGCGACCGGTGGCAGCATCGTTTCGGCTATGTTTGCCGCTTCGGTTGGTGCCGTTTCAGGTTCGATCGCAACGGCGGGTTGGACGGTCGTTTCTAGAGCTTCGCCAATCGCGCCGGGCCCGCTTGATGGCTCCGAGGGGAGGACGACTGTCGGAGTCTGCGTGGCAAGTTGCTGACGTGCGAGCTCGAACTCGGTCGCGAGCACCACTTCCGAAGGAATGTCTTTTTCGGCTTTCGTGCCCCAAGGCAAGCCGTACCCAGGTGGAATCGGATGAAAGCCGGGATTGGCTGCGTACCAATGCACGGTCATACCCATTCGCGGTGGGTAATACGAAGTGAAATCGGTTACCGAACCCTGGACGACGGCGTCCACACCCAGCATCTGCGCAAAAGCCTGGAAGTCTTGTCCCGTTCGCGGAGGTCCATAGATCTGTGAATAAACATCCAGTTGATTGCGGACGACACCTACCGGCAAGACTTCAAAACCAGGAACCGATTGAAGCGCCGCGTAGTAGGCTTCGGTGACTGCCGTTGGATCGAGCGTCGGTTCCGAACTCTGATTGAAGAATGGCAGAATCGCGATCCGCTTCAACTGAGGAAACGGATTGTGAATCGGCGTGGCATTGCGCACATCGGGAATGGCGCTGCAGCCACCGCAGGCGACAGCCAGGCACAGCATCAGCAGGCTGTGATAAAGAGAAGGCGAATTTAGATGCGGACCTGAATGAGGCATGGATCACCGAAAACCGGATTCATGCGCACAGTACCCCCACCCCCCGTGGTTATCTATCGTCCTGGAGGGTCGCCTACTTGAACGACTATGCGGAATTCTCGCGAGATTGCCGCCCGCATTTGCTAGCGTGGCAAATAGTCGACAAACACGGGAATGAAGATCGTGTTGTAATAAGGGTAACGCGACGTCATCGAAGGGGTGATCACTCCGGGCGGTCGAGATGGGTGGTAGCCTTGGCGCAGGGCGGCCTCGATATGAGCCGCCCGTTGTAGGTGCTGATGCCAGGCGAGTGCTTGACGCCGTTCCGCTGGCGACGGCAGGCTGTTAACCGGCGTGTCTCTTTCCAGGCTCGGGCTGGGCTGGTCAAACAGCTCCATGGTATCGCTTCCCCGAACCATCGCGGCGTCTTGGGCGCTCACGTCGGAAGTCGACACAGTGATCAAGCCGCACAAGCAAGCGGCTAATAAACAGATTTTCCAACGTGCAGTCATCGGACGACTCTCCGGCTTAGGATTCAACCAACGCTTTGGAGAGCATCGGCATTCCCCCCAGCGAAACACGATGTTGCTCGTTAACGCGAGCGACCATCATGCCCTGCCGGTCCGGTCGTAACGTTTGAGTAACCTACAACGCTAAAAAGACCCCCGTCCCCTTTTAGCCTCGCTTGGGCCGGGGGACTTTGGTGCGACCGCCACCGCTTTGGCTGCGGCGCTTTTGCTGCCGGCCGACCGAGCCGCGTGATTTGCCGCGTGAACCGGAAGTGTATTCCACCTCGGCCAGCGGTTTGCCGATGGCGTCCTTCAATTGCAAGACGCGGTCACGTAGTTGCGCCGCACGTTCAAAATCAAGATTTTCGGCTGCCTCCAGCATTTCTCTTTCCAGTTCGTCGACATATTCGACCGTGACATAGCGTCCATCGCGATCGGCTTGCGCTTTAGCGTTTCGTTCCCGTTGTTTCTCCGCATCTTTTTCGATGCCCGAGCGGATCGATTTTCGCACCGACGCGGGAGTAATGCCGTGGGTTTCGTTGTACTCTTTTTGAATCGCTCGCCGGCGATCGGTTTCGTCAATTGCCGACTGCATGGAGGCGGTGATTTTGTCGGCATATAGAATCACACGAGCATTCACATTCCGTGCTGCTCGACCGATGGTTTGGATCAAGCTCGTTTCGCTGCGTAGAAAGCCTTCCTTATCGGCATCGAGGATCGCCACCAAAGAAACTTCCGGTAGGTCCAAGCCTTCTCGCAACAGGTTCACGCCGATCAAAGCATCAAATTTTCCTTCCCGCAATTCCTGCAACAATTCCACGCGTTCGAAGGCGTTCAATTCACTATGCAGCCAGCGGCAGCGGACATTTTGCTCTTGCAGAAACGTCGCTAAATCTTCGGCCAGTCGTTTGGTCAAGGCCGTGACGAGCACACGTTCATCGATCGCCGCACGCTTGCGAATCTCTTCGAGCAGATGATTGACTTGGCCTCGCGCCGGAATCACTTCGATAATCGGGTCAAGCAAGCCAGTGGGGCGAATGATTTGTTCAATGACTTCCCCGCCACTCTGCTCCAGTTCATATTCCGAGGGAGTCGCCGAGACGTAGCAGATCTGACCGACGCGTCGTTCCCATTCCTCGAACTTCATCGGCCGGTTGTCTAACGCACTGGGTAACCGAAAGCCATGATCGACCAGCGTCATCTTGCGCGATCGGTCTCCGGCATACATGGCGCGGATTTGCGGAATCGTAACGTGGGACTCGTCGACCAACGTGATGAAATCATCGGGGAAATAGTCGTACAGCGTATCGGGAGCCGCACCGGCCGGTTTGCCGGCTAGCAAGCGACTGTAGTTTTCAATCCCCGGGCAATGCCCAACCTCTTGCAGCATTTCCAGATCAAAGCGGGTGCGAGCTGCCAACCGTTGGGCTTCGAGCAGCTTGCCCTGGGACTGAAACAGCTCGAGTTGCTCGGCGAGTTCCGACTTGATGGCTCCGATCGCCGCGGCAATGCGATCCTCGCCCATCACAAAATGTTTGGCCGGATAGATGAAGACTTGATCGCAGGTATCGATGACCTCTCCTGACACCGGCTTGATCATCGAGATTTGTTCAACCTCGTCGCCCCACATTTCAATGCGGTACGCGAATTCTTCATAGCTGGGCCATAGCTCGACGCAGTCCCCCCGGACGCGAAACTTACCACGCTCAAACGCGACGTCGTTGCGGTCGTACTGGACTTCGACCAATTTCATCAGCAAGTGATCGCGGCGCGTTTGTTCGGACTTGCGGATGTGCAGCACCAGTTCCTTGTAATCCTGTGGCGAGCCCAAGCCGTAGATACTGCTGACCGAAGCGACGATCACCACGTCGCGGCGACTGACCAGCGAGCTGGTGGTGGCCAAGCGAAGCCTGTCGATCTCCTCGTTGATCGAAGCATCCTTTTCGATGTAAACGTCGCGCTGCGGGATGTAAGCTTCGGGTTGGTAGTAGTCGTAGTAGCTGACGAAGTAATGGACGGCGTTGTTGGGAAAGAACTCTTTAAACTCGGCGTACAACTGGGCGGCTAGGGTTTTGTTGTGGCTGAGCACCAACGCGGGACGCCCGAGGCGAGAGATCACATTGGCCATTGTGAAGGTTTTGCCGGTACCGGTTGCACCGAGCAGCACCTGAGTTTGCTTGCCTTCGAGAAAGCCGCGTGTGAGCGAGTCGATCGCGGTTGGTTGATCCCCTGCGGCCGGAAAGGGACTGTGCAGGTCGAACGGGGCTGGGCTGAGCTCAGTTTCTGGCATGCGTCAAACGACTCAGGGGATTTGATGAGAACAACGAGATCAGAACGACGGAGTATCCTCGACGTGTTTTGCAGTATTCCGAAGACCGACCTTTGACAGTGTTGGCTAGCGTCAGCCAGCGAGTTCGCCAATGTTATCGAACCGATCAGCAGGTAAGACTGCGACTGTGGTCTATTCTAGCGATTCTGCCAGATTTTGGTGGGACGGAAATCGTCCGATGGGGCAGAAAGGAATTGCAACAAAGCAGCTCAGAGGCTCCGCAAGGGCTTAGCCAACTTGTCGGCTGAACAGCAACAGGCACAATCCGCCCACAAGACCGGCGATTATCCAGCCAGGGTGCAAGCTCCAGCGTCGAATACCATGACGCGTCGCCAGTTGCTTCACTGCCAACGCAGCGGAATCGAGATCGACGCCAGTTTCTTCCTGATAGGTTGCCACGGCGTTGGACCAATCGCCCACCGATAGCAAATGCAACACAAGTTCGCGTTGTTCATCGGTCATTTTGAATCCTTCACAATCAGACCATTAACTAACCCGCCAAAAAACCATGCGGGTGGCTGCTCCCTACCGCTCCGCACCTGCCTCTCTCAGTGAGATTTTGCCTATTTCCTCTACTCTGACAAGTGGTCCTCCACAGCGACTGGCAACATCGATTTGGGCTCGGCCAGTCGGCCGTGTTTGGCCGGGGCTCTAGTTCGTTGGCGAGGTTACGTCGTGAACACTCGCTCCTCGCTTGGGGTCGAGAACAAGGATTGCAAACCGCTGCACATTGTCAAGCTCGGGAGCACTTAGGCTGGCGTAGTCAAACCGACCGCGAAGATCGGTGTAGCCGTCTTTGTAGAAGCGGACTTCGCCATCGGCAGAGCGACCATAGACTTTCACGTAGGCACCGGAAACGGCCGCCCGGGTGTTGGCATCGCTGACCTGGAGTTGCCCAAACGCTTCGGAGACAAAGGTCGACAATTGACCGCCGTAATAGAGCGCCGTGCTACGAGCCGACCCGCTGACAACTTCTACCAGCAGGGTTTGGTCGGCAAACTTGGGATCGATTTCCAGCGAAGTGATCCCGTCGCCTTCTAGTTTCACGGTGCGGCGTTCACTCGCTCGAACGGTGGCCATGCGTCCGAGGTCGTCTCGGACAAAAGGTGTCTTGCTGAACAGCAATTCTAGATCGACACCATACAAACGCACGGTTGCTTCGTTGGTGTTGCGGTGCGTGATGCGGAGCGTGCGGCCGTCGGCGACCACTTGCAGGCTTGGCTGTTCATAAGCCGCGTTGGCTTGGCGTCGTTCGCGATCGATCATCGCCAGATCGGCCGCTTCTTCGGAGACCAGTGGATCACGATCCTGCAGCACTTGTTGTTGACGCAGTTGTTCGGCCAGCATGTCAAAACGTTCGCGCCAGCGCGGCACCGGATGCTGGGCATGTTTTGCGGCGAGGCTTGCCGCGGTGTCCGGGTCGCTGCGATGCAATGCTAGGTAGGCGGCCAAGTAATCTCGCTGCAGCTTCATCACCGTGTCGGCCGGCTTGGTCGCTTCAAAAGCCTCGATGGCTTCTTTCACGCGGTTCTGAATCAGCAGGTAGTAACTCAACGCCAACTGCTGTTCGGTGGAGGGCTGTTGCTGGAAAGCCAAGATCCGCATCAAACTATGGTACTGTTGGTAGAACTTGCCGTTGAAGATTTCCGGTTGTTCACGTAGTGGATGGACGCGAGCGCGGATCAGTGGCGCGTACTCGAGATGCTCGTACAGCGTCCGCTCGATTGGTTCGACCAGCAGCAATTCCGACGTCAACACCGGACCGACCGATCGAACCAACTCTTCACGTTGCGCGAGATAGGTCTGCATGCCCGCCTGCTCACGGTGGTGAAAGGCATAGGCTTGCAGTTCGAGCATCGTCACCCGTGCCGAGCGTAGTGCAGCAGTGACCACGTCATAGACCGCCTTGTCTTTCATGCGCGGCGCAATCTCCAGCCAGTTCAGGCGGTGTAGGTTGGCGTTGTTGAGGAACGTTTTGATTTGCTCGACCGTTCCAACGCGCGCCACCGATTCCCAAGATTGCTCGTCCGTCTTCGTTGGCGTATCGACCACGGGGAACGAACGTTCTGGGCCACGTGCGATCGCTTGCCCGTCGTGAGAAACACAAACCGGATAGTGCGAGTAGGTGCCGGCGGCTGGAAAGTAGAAGCGATACTCCCGTCTCTGGACTGCGAAGGGCTCCAGTTGGATCGTGGCGCTGTCGGTTGCCAAGCTGCCACCCAAAGGCAAAGCTCCTTCGGGAATCTGCCAAAATAGATCGACGGTGCGTGGCTGTGGCGTTGGGTTGGTGACCACCACTTGCCCTAAGTAACCAACGCGGGTGAGGTATTCCTCCGGTGCGACCTGGACTTCGACTTTTTCGTCATCAGGGCGATCGACACCCAGCATTTCAAACCGCTGGGCCACCAGCAGGCTGGCATCCCCTTCCTGTGCCGTGAGGGAAACCAGCCGTTTCGTGATCACCGCCACTGGGTGTTCGGGCACGTAGGCCGCTGGTGGAGCTTGTTCGGCATTCTTCTCCGGCAGCCCAACCTCGCCAGCTTTGAGCGGCAGACCGCAGACCGCGAGAGCCATCAGCGCCGCGTGGCGGGTCGCCGTGGGTTCCAATAGATGTTCGCTGAGCCCATTGGTTTGTTGACCTCGGGCCCAGTCCAGCCAAAACCGATTGATTTCTATCAATTCCGCGTCCGCCGCGGCTGTCCGCACGTGATCCCACTGACTTTCCGCCCATTGCTTCGTCGGATCGAGTGGTTGGAAGAATTGTTTTTTACGCGCCAGACCGCGCGATTGGAGTTGCCGCCGGCTCTTTCGATCGACACTTTGTTTGTCAAAGAACGCATCGGCATCTGCCTGCGGGGCTGCCGCACCGGTCCCACGACCAAAGCCGAGGTCCATCGCTTCCTCTTCGGCGATTTCCATCCCGTCCATCGGCATGGCACCGTTCATTTGAAAGCTGTTGCTCGCTTTCTCTTCCAGTCGCAGCCCCCACAAACCCGAGTCGACCGCACGACGCAGGTCTTCCTGATCGGGCGCCATCAAGGCAACTTGTTCTTCCAATTCTCGCAGGATGCTGTCGCGCGCCGTCGGCACTTCCCGAGCCAAAATCGCGCGCTCCATCGCATTCAGGCGGTTGTAGCGCCAAGGCTCGAGCCAGCTTGTCAGGTCGCGGCCGAGCAGCCAATCGTCGATCAATTGCGCCTCTTTCTTTTGCTCCAAATAGGGACGAATGGTCGATTCGAAAAACGGCTGGTCGTGCATCTTCAGAAACACGTGAACTTCATGGCAGGCGAGTCGACCATACAGCTCGCGCTTTGCAGCTTCCTCTAATGTGTGCCAGACACCCAGTTCACGAAACGGCTCCAAACGTTCGTCTGCGGAGAGAGTGGAATACAGCCTCAGCAGGTCGGCAACCGACGCATAGACTTGCAACTGTGCTGTTCCCAGATCGGCCAGTGGCAAAGGAGAATCCGGCGACGCCAGCAAGACGCCCCGTTCAAACGTTAACGCGCGGTCGGCATCGAGGGCATCCGCCAATCGCAGGTCGCGAGTTTCCAATTCCGGCAGGTTTCCGAACAGCGTGTGCTGGATTGTGACGTCTGAATCGAGGACGACCACCTGCAAGATCGGCCAGCGTTCTGCAACCGTCGCCGGGATGTGGACTTTGCCATCCGCATCGGGGACAAGATTCATCGCCAGGCCACCACCGTCGAGTAGGAAGTGATAAGACGCCGAACTGGCTTCCTCGGCACGCCGATCCGCCTCCGCTTGGCCTTCCCGTTTTGCACTCCCAGGTTCATTCATCGGAGCCGCCATCGGGGCATCACCCGCCATGGCAGATTGCGATTCATTGACGGTCGCTTCGGTCTCCCAGGGATTGAGCAGCAGAGATGGTTGCGGCAGCATGACGCCCGGGTACTTTTGAGCATACTGACGGCGGAGCACATATTCGTACTCTTCGCCTAACGTCATGTTGCTAACATAAGCACTCTGCCTGAGTGGCATGAAACGTGATTCAAGCGGTTTGAGAGCTGGCAAGCGAAGTTGCGTGATGGCCTGCTCTCGCGGCAGGTAGCGGCTGGCCAGGACATGAACGCGTGCTTGCGTTGTGGGACCGGAAAGCTGCACATGCACGCCGCTGTCGTCACGCTCGAAGCCTGCGATTCCGATCGCTTCTCCTGCTCGGGTCTCTAGCTGGCGTGCTTTTCCAACCGCCGTCCCGTGATGGATTGGTCCACCACTGATGGCGATGGAGACCTGACGGTTGCGATGCAGGTCCAGCAACTGATAGTCACCCGCGGTTGCCAGCCTAAACTGCAAGCGACCGTCCTTGACCTGAAGTTGATTCGAGACGTCTTGCAACGGTCGATTGCCACGCAACTCCAATAGCCGATACCTTTCGGCCGGAGCCTTCTCGGAATCCTCCACCGCCAGAAGTTGCCGTTGGTTGGTCACTCCATGCAGTCGGCTGGGCCAAGCCGTTTGGTCGACCAGTAAATCACGAGAGTGCATGCTACCGGCGGTCCCAAACCGGACGTCGGTGACCTCGGGCAGCGAGCCGAGCATCACTTGGCCATTTTCATTCGCCTGGAATGTCAAGTAAACCGGCGTGGAGCGAACGCGCGGCGACAGTACCACCGTGACCGGAGCGTCGGCCGCGGGTTCTCCATTCTTGCCACGCGTTTCGATGATCCAGTCGTCACCGCGGCGAGTTAAATAGGCATCTCGGGTCGCCTCGGTTTTGTCCGATCCATTGGCCACGATCACTTCAGAGGCAGACAAATCCTGCTTGCGACCGTTTGATAGTCGCTCCACATGACCGCTCAACTGGATGTCCAGTCGTTGCAGCCTGGCTGGGACGCGGAAGCTGGTGGTCGACTCCGCTGCATCGTCTAGTTCGAACCGAGTGATCCGCTTGGTGGACTGGATGCCATCGAGATCGGTCGAGACGATTTGCAAGGCGACGTCTCGTAGCAGAGACGTTGAAATCGGTTCCCCGTTAAGCGTCAAGCGGGGCCGCACTGCCAGCTGCGCCGTGCGGCCGGCGAGCAACTGTTGCTCGCTCAGCAAAAAGCTCGCTTGCAGTTCGTAGGTCTCCGCGTATTGAGGAATGTCGACCGAACGAGCCAACTGGTCATCCATCAAAACCACACGCTGCGTCCGCGTTTCGGCGAGCATCGGGATGGTGATCGTCCCCGATTCATCGGCGACAAATTCTTGCGACGCAATCTGCAGTCGTCCGCTGGGGATGATTTCGCGGTCTTCATTCAACAGCCTGAATTCCAGTCCGTCGATAGTCTGCTGGAGCGTATATTGCAGTTCGCCGCGGCGAATCAAAGCGCGCGTCCGACGTCCACCCCCGAGTAGATCAACAATCCAGACGCCACGGCCGGTGATCTCTGGCAGTTGCAGGGTTTCGCGATGGCGTTGGACCGACGGAAGATTGAATTCGAGTTTGCGTTGGTGCGTGGCGACCAAGCCATCGAGATCCAGATCGGTGTTCAGAGGCGTCGAGTGACCGCGGTAGTACGCATGCGTATTCACTTCGTAAACGCGGACGACCAATTCTTTGACATTCTTGACGTCGACGCTCAGTTCGCTCTGCACGTCGGGATCGTGTTGCGTCGGATTGGTGACCGAAAAAGTCAACTCGACGCGCTCTTTCAGTTGCTGCTGTTGTGCGGGCGAAAGCAGTCGGTACCAGCGTTCTGGATCCCCAACCCCATACAGTAGTTTGGTTTCGGCAAAGACATCGTTGAGATAGTTGGGGCGGATCAGGTCTGCAAAGGCATCGGGAGATGGGGCGTCCTTCAAAAAGATTTCTAGCAAGCTTCGAACGAGAGGGCCTTCGTCACCGATGGGCGGAAGAAGGGCCGCTTGGCTGTAGTCTTGATTCAGGTCGGCAATGTTTGAACCGCCGGGCCGACGCTCGACCGGTACGATCACGCTGTTACGCGGCAGTTCCAGGTACCGCATGAATCGCTGGCGATGGGGCTGGCCCTCGGCAAGGTCGCTTTGGAGCAAACGATACAGCACGGCCGCTTTTAAGCTGTTCCACGCGGCAGGCAAGGTGGAGACATAGCCATCGACGCGCAGCAGGTAGGCGCGCCACACGTCCGGTTGTTGGCGGATGTCCGTGTCATCATCGGGTCGCAAGCGAAGCAGTGTCTCGGTGACATAGGTGTCCGACGCAGCGATCTCGGGGAACGCTTCAGCCACCGATTGCAGTTGATCAAGGGTCAGCCAGCGGTGCGCTTGCAGGTCACCGAAGCGTCGATCTTGAGGACGTCGCTGCCGCAGTTGCATCGTCACCAGGTCGTGGAGGCGATCAATCCAGGGACCGTCGACTTGATTTAACAGCCACGCCAAGTCGACCGGCAGTCCGGTTGCTTGGTTGGACAAGAACCGTTCTCCCAAACGTCGCAAACCCTGACGCGTCAGTTTTTTGTCGCCCCGTAAAGCCTCGTCGATCAAGCGATCGATCGCCAGTTCTTCGGCTGCCAAAGTGTCTGGAAAGCGGCGTTCGCCACGCACGGGGCTGGCCGTATGGTTAAGCTCGATGTTGAGTCGATCGCGGAGGTATTCGATTGTGCGATCGGGAGTCGTGGGGTAGGTCAGCAAACGTTGGCGGTCGCGAATCCCAGCCAGAAGAGAACTGTTTTTCGCACCCGGGTCGGTTTCCCATTCGCGCAGTTTCGCTTCGGCCTGCTCCAGTTCGCCGGTCACTTGATAGTGCAAACAGTGATAGAAATAGAATTCGGGGCTGCCTGGGATCAGTTCGTCCAACACCGCCTGCCGATCCTCAGCAAGGGCATAACGTTCAATCAGTCCAATGGGCTCGGCATGGGCAGCGGGCACGAAAAGGCCTAACATCAAGAAAGTGAAGAGAGCGTGACGGAGATGTCGGGCTCGGCGGACAACAGACCCCCATTGTAAAAGCATGCTGGCACATGCGTTCGTGCCAGCACCGTGAGCGGTCGCAGTCATGATAAGGCCATTCGTACAGAGGGGGAGGATAAGCGTCAATGAGCGTTGTCGTCCTTGATAGACGCGGTTGTTTCGGGCCGGTTCCGAAGATCACTTGGATAGGCATGGGGAAACACGGACTTAGACGATGGAATTGCCATTTCCACAGGCGGGGCGTTTGGCCGGTATCGACTACGGTACCGTCCGCATTGGAATCGCCATTTGTGATCCTGGACGCATTTTAGTTAGCCCGCTGGAGATCTTGCAGCGCAGCGATTCCGCTCGCGAGGCCCAGTTTTTTCAGGACTTGATCCGGCAAGAACGGATCGACGGGTTTGTGGTTGGTCTACCGATCCACTGCGACGGCGGGGAAAGCGATAAAAGCCGCGAAAGCCGCAAATTTGCGCGGTGGCTGGTTGAGCAAACCGGACGGCCAGCGAGGCTGTTCGACGAGCGTTTCACCACCGCCGATGCGGTTCGTCGCTTGCGAGGCGGGGGGATGCGCGGAGCCCGGCGGAAGCAGCGTCTGGATGCCGTCGCGGCTCAGATCCTGCTCGAGGCTTTTCTGGAAGCGGATCGCTATACGCCCGATCATGTTCTGCCGGGCCACCCCCTCGATCAGCCCGCCGAAGGAGATTCCTCGCTCGATTAGGCGTTTGTCGTGCTGGAGTCTAAAATAAAGCAATGCTTGTCTTGAGGAATCCTATGAATCGATGCATTATTCTTGCGGTTTTGGTTGCGTTTTACAGTGGTCTGGCAACGGCTGATGATAAGGTCGAGCTAATCCACGGTGGCGCGGTGGCTGGGAACACGAAAAAGATCGAAGACTCGAAACTCCCGTACACCTTGGTCGAACTGGAGGACGGTTTGAGGGTCGCTATTCCTCGTGGTGCGATTCGGCGGACTAATGCCGACGACGTAACGGAGCAATATCGCCAGCTTGCCGCAAAGGTCGCTGACGATCCGGAAGCCCATTTCGAGATGGCGCGTTGGTGTACGAAGAATCAACTGAAATCGCAGTCGCGATTCCATATGCGACGGGTTGTTCAGCTCGATCCGAATCACGCCACCGCTCGCGAATCGTTGGACTTTGTCAAACGAGGGAAGGAGTGGATTCCACGCACGCAGTGGGAACGCGATCGAGGGCTGGTTCGCTCGGCTGGGCGTTACCATCTACCCGAAGATCTGGCGATGCAGAATGCAATCAAAGAGGCCACCGTTGCAAGCAAGCGGTGGGTGGTCGAAATTGCAAAACTGCGAGTGAGTGTGCTGCGAGGTGGCGAGAAAGGTGCCGAGGCGTTGCAGACGCTGAGAGCGATCAACGATCCCTTGGCGGTGCCGGCGATTGGCGACGAGCTGACCAATCCGCGTAATCGCAAGCAACCTGTCGCGCTGCGTCGTTTGTGGATTGATTTATTGGGACGATTTCAGGTTCCCGCCGCGGTCGAGCCTTTGGTGCGGATCGGGGTGCAGGAGTCTGATCCGGTCATTCGCGAGGCGGCACTCGAACAGCTCGAAAAATATGGCGCTCGCTCGGCCGTGTTGACCTACGTGCCGATGCTGAAAAGTCCCAACAACCAAGAAGTCAATCACGCAGCACGAGCCCTGGCTTACCTGCCCGAACCGGAAATTCGGTTTGAGTTGGTCGATGCGCTGATCACCGAACATACCCAACGGTCGGGACCGACGACCGATATGAAAGCCACCTTTGGACAAGATGGTGGCGGCGGACTGCAGATGGGCGGTAAGCCGCAAGAGAAGAAGGAGTGGTTGCGGAACCCGCAGGTTCTCGCAGCGCTGCGCGTGATTGCACCCGAGGTCGACTATCAGTACGATCAGGCAGCTTGGCGACAGCATTTTGCCCGCCAACTGAGTTCGTACAGCGGCCAAATGCGTCGCGACTTTTAGAACTTCAGGATTGCATCGATGCCGAAGGTCGCTTGGCTCGATTCGCCTTCTTCATTCAAGTTCAGCTGTGCCATGCCGTTCTCTTGATGGCTCCAGTCCCAGCGGACTTCGGGGCGGATGATCAAGTCGGTCGTTGGGCGGCAGTTCAATCCCAACGTCAGCATGTAGACGTTTTGAGGGTCTCCGGAGTCGACAAACTTGGCACCTTCAACTCGCCAATATTCGAATCGCAAGCCGGCACTGTAATCACGGTTCAGGTCATAGAGGAAGTAATTGGTAAAGCCGCTACTTTGACGCCAATCGGTTCCATCCTGAAGCTCGGTCGCGATCCAATCTTTCTGCGAGATGAACGCAAAGCGGTCGCTCATCCGATAACGTGTTGTCAAGCTGTGCATCTGACCGCGTTCATTGAACTGGACCGGACCACGCACGCCGTTGTTTTGCCGGTCGACATCTTCGTCAAACCGTCCGATCGAAGTGGTGTAGGTGAGGCTGCACTTGTCCGTCACGTTCCAAGCCAATCCGCCTAAGAACGAATCGCCATTGTCGGCAAAGCCCGAATCCCAGCCCATCGAGTAGCCACCATACGCCGTCATCGAGTCCGACAGCGTTACGGTCGCTAAGGCGCCGGTGTGCGTGAATGGTTCAATGTTATTCATCTGCCAGCCGTGGCTGTAGAAGAAGTTGTCGGGCGCTGAGACCACTTCGTAGCCGATGATCGTGTAGAAGTGCCCGAACTTCACGGCGACGTCACCATATGCCACTTCGCCGTACAGCTGCGGGATGGCGTGTCCGTAAAAACCACCGTGATCCCAGTCATTGTCCCAGGTGCTGTCTTCGCCGAAGTTATCGGTGCCGAAGGCTTGCGTGTTCGGGCCGTCGGTGCCGTATAGATAATCGATGCGACCCCCGGTCGATAGACCATTGCGACCATCGGCTAGTTTCTCGGCATACAGCCAAGCCTGGTGCAGTTGAAGATGATCGGGATAGTCATTAAATCGCCCGGCACGAGAATTGGCACCCACGCCGGCCGAGTGATACCCGATCTGCATCCAGCCACCGACTCGCAAATCGTCTAGACCTAGCCAGGAGGCATCGCGACCCTGACGAACCTTGCAATCTTTGCAACCACTGACTGGTTTTGAGTCAACATTGCAGCCGCTTAGCGTTTCAAGCGTCCAGTTGGTCTGCTCGATATCCGGAAGATCGCTCAAAGGAGCGACGTGCAGTTGATCGCCCGCAGCAATCATCTCTCCCAGGGTTGGCATTTCTGCTTGTCCTCGGGATCCGAATGCGGCAGAGAGAGCCATTACTAAAGCAAATCGAAGCAGACGCATACACTCAACCCTGAAAACAATGCTTGCAAAACAGGGCCTGAAGCGCAGGAACTTCCCCCCGGTAGGTGAAAGTATCGGCAGCTCAACACAAGGGCAAAAATCGAACCGCGATTAAATTCACGGTTGCAAGCAAACCAGAGGACAGATGCGCAATTCGTTGCAATTGCTGGGCTCAGGCAGCTAAAACCGGCGAGGCAAGCTTTTCCGGTTGGGCAGGATTGAGCAGCCTTTTGGAGCGATCAAGGTTATCCGTTAGAGCGGAAACTCGTCTTCTGCGGCATTGTCCGAATACAGCGGCATGTGGCGATAGTAGACTTCCAAAATCATCGTCGACATGGCAGTCATGTACAGCCGACCGCCTTGTTGGGTGCCGTGGCCCGAGTTGGCAAAGGCCCAACTTCCTTTTGTGGGTCCGTCGTCGGACTGTTCCGCAACCAGCCAGTCACGCAGTTCCGTGTTGAATTTTTCCCATTCCGGACCGCCATGCTGTCTGAGGACCTGCGCGGCGTAGTAGTTGTAGTAAATGTCGTTCTTCAAGACGCCGATTTTGCTGAGGTGTTGAACGCCTTTCTTGATACCGGGGTGTTCTTTGTTCCAGCCCAGGTACATGCGGCACAGCAAGCCGACTGCGTGGCATGCTTTGTGGGGACCATTGGGATTGGCGACCGGAGCGGTATATCCGTAGAGCGAACCGTTATCGGACTGAACCGAGTCGAGGAAGAGGCTCGAGCCACGAATCGCGGCGGGCTGGACCGTTAAATGCCCCATATAACCGCTCTTGAGCGCCATGATTTGCCAACCGGTCGCCGAAGTATCTCCCGCCTGTTTGGGAGCGTACCGCCAGCCACCGCCACGCGGGTCTTGGGCATACATGATGAAGTTCAGCGCGCCTTGAGCCGGGCCGGCAAGTCGCGGATCTTCGGTCATCGCGTAGGCTTCGCACAGGGCGATCGCTGCCAAACCGTGCGAGTACATCGAGCCACCTTTTTCGGTGTAATCCATTACCGGCAGGCCACTCATAGTCTTCGCTTTGCCATTTCGGATCAAGAAGCCGAGACCGCGTTCGACGGTGCGTTTGTGTTCGCCGGTGAACTGAGTCTGCCCTGCCCCGAGAAACGGCAGGAGTGCCAATGCGGTGGCACCGTTCAAGGCGTCGGTATGTTCGCCCGAGCGATTGCAAGCAGGGTCGCGACAGACCATTTGATGATTGAAAGTCCAAGCCCCGTTGGGCATTTGGTGTTTTTCCAGCCACTTCAAGGCTTTGGTGACGGCCGCTTCACTGGAGTCGGTTCCGCCATAAGTTCGCAGCATCTGTTTTTTCACATCGGCACTGCTGCGGCTGCCCAGTTCGCTGGTGCTGGTAGAACTCAGTGTCTGCAGCGACTCGGCCACCGGAGCCATCGCGCTGGCCATGTCGACGACGCTGATGGGAACCGAAACCATCTCGAGCGGTGTCTCCAAATCAACCGGTTCCATGTCCTCGATCGGTTCGGGCGTATCGACGACTTCTTCGGTGACCTCTTCCTCGGTCTCTTCCATCTCCTCCATCGGTTCACTAATGGTGAACTCGTCGATCTCAGGCCCTTCTTCGCCGGTCGCCGACGCACTCAGGACATTCACAATTTGCTTTTCCGAACCGATCGTGATCAAAGCAAACGTGACCAAGATCAGGACATGCACGACCATGCTGACCATCCAAGCCGGAACGGCTTGAAAGAGCACGAATTTCCGCTGGAGATCGGCATCCTCGAGATTTTCCTCGCCCTCTGGGTTGCCTTGTGCACCACTTTGACGCTTGGCGGCTGAACCGGTCACGGGAACTGCGGTGGCATCTACGGCGTCCACGTATTGGGCAGAGCCAAACCCGAGGATCGGAAAGAAGATGAATCCCAGCAGCGACAGACCCAGGCCAAAACCGGGGCCTTTGCCAAATTGCTTCGCCACATCCATGCAGACCAAGATGGCCACGGCGAGATTCACCATCGGAATCAAAAAGAGGACGGCCCACCAGAGCGGACGTTTGGCAATTTCCAACAGCACAATCAGGTTGTAAACCGGCACGAGCGACGCCCACCCCGGCTTGCCGGCTTTGGAAAACGTCTTCCATAGACCTGCCAGTCCAAGTGCCAGGGCTGCGAAACAGATCACCATCACGATCGCGAAAACGACTCCGAAAACCGCCGGCACGCCACTAGCATCCGGGGGCGAGAGCGGTTGCTCATTGATTTGTTGCCCAACCAAAATAAATGGTGGAAAAGGAGTCATGCCGTCTTCCTCGGGGTCGATAAATGGTCCGCTCAGCCACAGCCTGACAACAGCCCGCGAAGTGCGCGCTTTCAAGCAGTCGCCGACAAGTAACGAGCGGCCCTCGTCATCGGTTTCGCGATAAGGGGGATTTTAGAATAGCGCCGCGATTGCAAGCAAACTAGAGACCCTTATTTTAAGCAGAAAAAAGCCATAATGCTAAGGTTTCTCTAAGGAATAACGCTCGGGCGTTTCAAAGGTACCCACAGGAACTCTTTTCTAAGGCAAATCGGCTCGGGTTGAGCGAACGTTGCTCATCGTCATAATCTGTTTTCGAACGGCAGGAGAAACGCGGTCATTAAACTGGACGACCCCCGGCTGGCTGGGGAGCCCAACCCAGCCCTCACTCAACTCCACCTGAAGCGTCACCGGTTTGATTTCGGCAAAACCAGCCGGTGTCCCTTCAAGCTCGATCTTCACCCATTCGGGCTGCGAAACACCAGAAAACTGGTCGATAGCGACCGGCTTTGCCGTGCTCCAGTCGTAGTGGCGCTGATCAAGAAAGGCGTGCCGCAGGTGCCCCACCCCAGGGACGCTGGCGATATCGACGGTCCCATCGCTCGCTTCCATCTTCGAAACCAAAGCTCCGTCGGCGGGGAACCGGAGTCGAAAAATGGCGGAAGACTGCAGGGCCGTGATGGTCTGTTCGCCAAAAAACTGCTCCGTCTTCTGAGTTTGAGTCCGCCGCAGTTTGACGCTCAAGACGGCTCCGACGACACCGATCGTCAGCAATCCCAGGGTCAGCAGAATCCACCAGCCTCGTCGCATCGCGGGACTGGAGTTTGGGACCGATTCCGTAGAGTCATCAGCTTTGTCAGAATACGTATTCACTAGATTATTTGTCTCGCAAGCGGTTTCACGATTGGGTCTATCTATTATGTCAAAGTCGCAAGTCCCCGATTCTCCACCAGCGGTTCCTGTGGAGTGTTTGACGGTGCCTTTGTCGCCCGCACCTTACTCTATCTTCATTGGTACCGAATGGTGGGCCAACCTCGGCGCGACCATCCGCAGCAGCTTGCCCGACATGTCTCATGCGTTGGTCGTATCTGATTCGGAGGTTCGCGGTCGCTGGGCGGAACCCTTGGCCGAGCAGTTGCAAACCGCGGGGATGCGTGTCGATCTGGTCGAGGTTTTGTCAGGCGAAAGCAGCAAGTCACTGGAGAGCTTGGGACGGTTGTGGGAACAGATGCGAGCCGATCGTGCCGACCGGGAGTCGGTCGTGATTGCGGTCGGCGGGGGCGTGGTAGGCGACTTGGCCGGCTTTGCTGCTGCGACATTCAACCGCGGAATCCGACTGGTTCAAGTTCCCACAACGCTGCTTGCCCAAGTCGATAGTAGCGTCGGTGGCAAGACAGGCATCAATCTGCCGGGGGCTAAGAACATCGTCGGGGCATTCTGGCAACCATCGCTGGTCGCGATCGATACCGCCACGCTCAGTACCCTGCCACCTCGGATTTTGCACAGCGGTTTGGCGGAGGTGGCAAAGTATGGTGTCATCGCGGATGCGGAGTTTTTTGAGTGGCTGGAAGCCAACGCCGAGGCATTGGCAGCAGCCGAGCCGGCGGCACTACGCCACGCGATCGCGGTGAGTTGCCAAACCAAGGCTGCCGTCGTCGCCGAGGATGAACGCGAAACGACCGGCCGGCGAGCCATCTTGAATTACGGTCATACTTTCGGGCATGCCATCGAAGCCACGGCTGGCTCTTGGAAATTTTTACATGGGGAAGCGGTGGCCATTGGCATGCAAATGGCTGCTCATTTGGCACACGCCCTAGGCCGCGTCGATGACGCGTTCGTCAGTCGGCAAAGCAAGCTATTGCAACGTCTGCAATTACCCGTCGCTTGGCAAGAAGCGGTTACGGAGGCGATGTTACAGTCGATGCAGAGCGACAAGAAAGTGGCTCACGGTAAACTGCGATTCGTGTTGCCAACGAAAATGGGCCATGTCGAATTGGTCGGAGATATCGATCAGGCGTTGGTGGTCGACGCAATCGAAGCTTGTCGTGCCTAATACGATTTCGCCAACCTAGAATCAGAGGTGCTCCGGTGCAAGTGACTGTTTGGAATGAGTTCGTTCACGAACGATCACGTGAAGATGTTCGTGCCGTCTATCCGGATGGACTGCATGTCGTGTTGGCCGAGGCGGTGGCCGAACAGCTGGGCGAGTCTGTCAAGGTGCGAACCGCCACATTGGACCAGCCAGAGCATGGGCTGACAGAGGAATTGCTCGAGGCCACCGATGTCTTGCTGTGGTGGGGACACGCCGCACACGACCAGGTGGAGGATGCGATCATCGATCGGGTGCGGCAGCGAGTCTTGGCGGGGATGGGTTTGATCGTCCTGCACAGTGGGCACGGGGCGAAAATCTTTCAGCGTTTGATGGGGACCGGTTGCATGCTACGTTGGCGAGAAGCCGGCGAACGTGAGCGATTATGGATCGTCGATCCGGCTCATCCCATCGTTGATGGGCTCGAGACGCCTTACCTCGAATTGCCGCGGGCAGAGATGTACGGCGAGTTCTTTGATATTCCGCAACCCGACGAGCTGATTTTCATCAGTTGGTTCGAGGGCGGCGAAGTCTTTCGCAGCGGTTGCACTTTCCGGCGCGGCAAAGGCAAGATCTTTTACTTCCGCCCGGGACATGAGACCTATCCAATCTATTTCGATCAGAACATCCGCAAGGTGATCGGCAATGCCGTCCGGTGGGCGCTTCCCACCGGCGTGCCGTACCACTCCGGTGCAATGCATTGTCCGGATAAAATGCAGTAGCCGCCAGCAGCTTACGCTGCTGTGTTTGGAGGTTTACTAACGCGCGGAGGCGGAACCCTCGAATCGTGGCAAGACGCTGGCCGATTTGCGGTACACTTTGATTGAACTCTCTGGTGGGGGATCGCTGGATCGGGGGGACGCCGAAGTGGCGGGTAAACGGGCGGCATTAGCCAAGCAATTCAGCAACGCATCGACTTTCCATTGCACGAGGGTGGGGGCCGAAATGACGAGCAGACGGCTTCGGCCGATGCGCTGCAGCTTCATGCTGGATGGTCCGCCGAGTTCCTCCCAAGTGTCCGGATCGATAGACAGTACGATCGTCTCCCGCAAGTTAAAGGGGGCCTCGTTGGCGGAAAACCATGCGGTAACATCGTACACCCGCGTTGGTAGTTTCTCTTCAGCTGCTTCATTCGTGGTGATGCGCAGCCAACCGTTTCGCAGCGAGAGAGTTAGATCCAGGTCTTCTAGCACCAGCAGGAGCGCTTGCCCTAGTGTCGCGGAAGCTCGATCGGTGTAGGTGACGCGTTGGTCGGTGCTCAAACCCATGTCTTCCAAGGCTCGCACATCGATCATCAGCCTGCAGGTTGGGTGCTGTTGGCGCAATTCACGAACCACTTGGTCGAGCGGTTCATTGACGAAAATGAATTCCATTGGTTGACCGAGTGCAGCCAAAATGCGTTGCTCTTCAGCGGTGTTCATCAAGGCATCCACCGGCCAAGAGGCAACGACTGACCGAGGGGGGTGACCCAATAAACCCTCTTCTGCACAGGCGATCCCGGGCAGCAACATCAGGCCGCTCAGAAGAAAGCAGGCGGGTGATAAAGAACGCATGGCGAGCGGCCTTGGGAGAAAACGGTAGAAAGAGCGACCAGGAGGATGCCGGTTTCCGCTCCATTCAATTCAGAAGCAGTCCTCTAGAGTACGCTAGACAACCAAGAACGTGCAAATTTTGAGGCTCTTCGCAGACTGGAAAGACCGATTCCACCGGCGGGCTGGTCAGTCTGCTACGCCGGAAAATTTGCCGAATTGCCGAGGGTTCGGGCATACTGCAGGGATCACATCCCTTGCCTCCTCTACTTGCTTTACGTGGGCCGTCCGATGATCTCGCACCCTGTCGCTCGAAACGTTTTGGCCGTTGGTCTAAGCCTGTTGCTTGGCTCTGCCGTTTTCGCACAGGCGGAGACAGAACCGAGTGGGCTTGCCCTGCGTCGCGTGGCCTTGCATTCCAGCGGATTGGGGTGGTTTCACTATGAAGGCAGCGTCGGTGGCAAAGATGCCTTCGAATTAGCCATCCGAGAAGACGAAGTCAGTGACGTGCTGCGGACGCTTCATATTCGAGACGCGAGCGGCAGGTCCTATGCGACCATGGATGCGGGTGCCGATCCGATCGACATTCAGCCACCATCGTTGGACATGGCAACGTTGGGCGGCTTGCTGCTGTCGATGAAAGGCCAAGCGGTCATTCTGCATACACGACTGAAAGAGCAGTTCGAAGGCCGTGTTGTGGCGGTGGAGATGGAATGGGACCCCAGTGATGCCCAGGTCATTGAACGGGAACGCGTGACGCTGTTAACCTCCGAAGGCCTGCAGTCATTCCTGTTGAAGGATGTCCAGCGCATCAAGCCGCTTGATGAGGGACTCGAACAACGTTTGCATGCCGCGCTGTCTCAAGCCAACGAGCCGGTCTCTTATCGAAATCTGGTGGTGCGGTTCGAAGGAGAGGAACCGCGCGAAGTCGCCGTCTCGGTGTTGCGACCGGTACCGATGTGGAAGAGTGCGTATATCGCGACCGATGCATCGCTGCAGTTACGTGCCATCGTGGAAAATACCACCGATCAAGATTGGGAAGAGATCGCGTTGACGTTGGTCGATGGCAATCCGATCACTTTCCAGATGGAACTCGGGTCTGTCGTTCGAGCTCAACGCCAGCAGGTCGCTCGTCCCCATTCCCAACCCGAGCTCGCGCCGCGTTTCGACGAAGCCGAGTGGGATGACGAAGCGGTGACAGGTCTTGGCGGTGGCGGTTTTGGAGGCGGCATGGGCGGGTTTGGCGGAGGTATGGGCGGGTTTGGCGGAGGTATGGGAGGCATGGGCATGGGTATGGGAGGCATGGGCATGGCGGACCCGTTTGCGGACAACTCCGGTGGTGGCGGATCGGGAGCGGCGGAGCAAGCGAACGTCGACGATCTGTTTTCGAATTACGATGCCAGACAGCCGACCTTGGCGGTCCAGCCAAACACTCGGCTGGATGCGGGAAATGCGGGGGCATCGGTCCTGATCGATTTTCCAAAAGTGACAATTCCAGCGGGCAAGTCAGCGATTCTCAGTGCGGCACCATTGAAGGTTTTGACGGAGACGTTGACGGTCTACAGCGAGTCCTATCATCCGACCACTCCGCTGCGTTCGTTGCGATTGAAGAACGAATCGCCTTATCGCTTGCCTGCAGGACCGGTCAGCGTCTTTCTCCATCAAACCGGGTTTGCCGGAGAGGCGGTCTTGCCGCTGCTGAGTGCCGACGCGACACGTTTGGTGGGCTTTGCCGTCGATGATGGGGTACGAGTCAAGCATGAAGCGGTGACGAGCGAGCGGGAGTTGATCTCGCTGACGATCGAACCCACAAAGCGCT
This sequence comes from uncultured Pirellulaceae bacterium, assembly GCA_964477385.1. Taxonomy (GTDB): domain Bacteria; phylum Planctomycetota; class Planctomycetia; order Pirellulales; family Pirellulaceae; genus Roseimaritima. The sequence goes on along the minus strand of CAYZHQ010000033.1, from coordinate 6,151 downwards.
GGATTACAGCGACTTATCAAACGCATGTCGCCGACAACTATCTCGTGAAAAACCAAAGCGGTGCCGTGCGCGAAGTCCTGATCGACCATCCCCGCTCCGCTAAATGGGAAACCGAACCGCACGACCTGGAAATCGAACGTACCGAACAGAGCGTACGCTTGCAGGCCAAGATCGCCGACGGTGAGCAAGTCGGCTTGGTTGTCAAGTCATCCCGAACCGAAGTGTCCCCATCCGGTTTCTTGGATGTGAGTGTGGAACGACTGCGCGATTGGATTGGCGAGGATGCCGGAGTGTTGTCGGATGCCCAGCGAACAACCTTGCAAGAAATTCTTGAAACGCGCACGGCACTCCGAGTCGCCGAGCAGCAACGTGCCTCAAACGAACAGGCATGGAAGAACGTTTTGGCGGAGATCACTAGGCTGACGAAGCAGTTGTCAGCATCGGAAAAATTTTCGCAGAAAGCTCGTGACTTGTACGAAAATCAACTCTTAGAGCAAGAGGCCGTGCGAGAATCCTTGGTTCAGCAAAATCAAGAGCTTGACCAAGAGATCGAAAGGCTGAAAGGGTTGATAATGCCGCCGGCTCGACTGACCACGCCGGCTGCCCAACCTGCGAGCAAGTAGTCGCTCTTGCTGATGTTCGCGGTGCCCAGCAGTGGAACGGAATATCCGCTGAGCCGTTTCCCAGTCGGAATCACTGTCGAAGAACCGACGAGAAAACAGCAGGTACAGCTCACCAAGTCCATCAAAGTGAGCCCCGCAGATCTCTGCAGCGGTACCGATGCGGTCGAAACGATCCCAGCGAGTCACCGATTGCTCAACGGCGGCCAGGGCGGTTAAATAGCTTGGCGATCTGTGTCGTAATCTGTGTCGTAATCTGCTCGGCACTCACCTGCGGCATGATCGTTCCCTCTCGCTAGGTCTTGTTCATCGTGGTTTCATGCGAAGACAAATACAAATCAAAGAACTTTATTGACACCGCGGTATTGCGAGGCGGAGATACGATGAGCGTGCATCTGCTGAACTGGGGCGGAAAATCGATTCTAACGCTTCGATTTGTATTTGCCGTGATGTGCCCAATAGCCGTTTTGCGGGGCCCGCTCGGAACCCATCTGGGATGGACGCGGAAGCAGTTGGCGACGCGTTTCGAAACCGCCACCGGCAAGGAGTCCGATGATGCAATCTCTGTGTGAAAGTTGCCGTTATCGGCGCTGGATTGTCTCTGGAAAAGGGGCTCGTTTTTTATTGTGCAAACGGGCGCTGGCTAAAACGTCCGCGGCGAGCCATGTTTTTCCCAAATACCCTCCGCAGCCAGTCGTGCACTGCGTCGGTTTTGAGACCGCACTACCGCACAGCACGCCGGAACCACCAGTGGCAAGTTAGCACGACTCGTCAACTGCACGAGCCCTTGGCGTTATGGTTTTAAGGCATCCTGTTGAGCGTCTGCCGGTTGCTTCGCCGGCGAAATCAAATAGCGGTCGAGATAAGCTTTTAGTTCCGGTTGCTCTTGCGCAAGAGTAAATCCCGTTGCACTAGGAGGCTGGTCGAGGGCGATTCGCATGAGGTTGTGCATCAAATAACGCCCCTCCTGGTGAGTCATGTGAATCGCATCTCGATAGAGGTCGGTTAGGTTCTGCAGCGGCGCAGGACCGGCACTGATATCGACGCCAATGCGATGCAGCATCTCGGTCGAGTGCGTTTGCCTGAACGTGCGGTCTGGATGCATCGACTTCAGAGTCGCAAGCAAGCGTGCGAAGTAAGCCGGGCTGTGAACCATCTGCGTCGTTGCCTCGGTATCGTATTCTTCGGCCGCCGAGACGCTGTGGGCCCAGCCGTTATGAATTACGATTGTGGCGTTCGGTTGCAACTCCAGCCACTTCGAAATCACCGCAACATCTTGCTCGAGCTGAGTGCCGTAATGGGGCTGCAGTACAAGGTAATCGTACTGCAAGTGGGAAAGCTCGTCGGGCCACAGACGGGATGAGCCGACGCACGGTTTTGTCGGATAGTCGTGAATGAATTGCAAGCTCTTGCCACAATCAACGTGCCAACGGACATGGCCTTCCAGCAAGGGGGGACGCGCGTCCCAGGTGAGCGAATTGCCGATCAAATAAGTCCGCAGTTCGCGCGGCAGGACGGTGTTCTCTCCGACCACAATGTTTTCTGTCGGAGTTGCATTGTAACGGACCGGAGGAGTCGCTTCGGTTTCCAGTTCCCACCGGTTTTCCTGGACGGTGTTTTTTCCCGCTCGATGAAAACGCAGCGGTGACTTGGCGATGCGGCGAAAATGGTTGTCTGATATCGTAAAACCGGCCGATCCCTGATCTAAGAACATGCCGTTGGATTCAGCACGTCCTGCGTTTAGCGGTACATCAGAAATCGAGTTTTCTCGTAACCGACTATCCGGTTGGCGACCCAATGTATAAATCCCGCCACCGTCACTGAGAACTTGCATCACGTATCGAATCTGATTGTGATGGACATCATTTTGACCAGCAGGTGTTCGGCGATCATCCCAGATCCAACCGAGGGAAATTCCCGTGTAGGGGCAATCCTCAATCACATTTTCGGCGATCTCCAGCCGACGCTGCAAAGCCGCCCAAATTGCTACGCTGCCTGGCAAAACACGCCCACAACGCCGGATTTTACAACCGCTGACGCGATTCCTGGTTGGGATTTGATCCGGAGCGGCTTGATACCAGACCTGACCCTCGATCTGACGCTGGCTGTCTTCTCCCAGGTTGATCGCGTTGCCCCCGATATCGTCAAATTTTGAATCGAGGATTTCGCAGTCTGCTGTTCGGCTGCCCAGCCACAAACCGCTGTTTCCCAAGCTCTGAAACCGACAAGCAACGACTTGGCATCGGCTGGCTTGTTCCAGCATCACCGCAGCCGACAGCATCGGGCGATGGCGGGTGTTGCGCAGTCCATCGGAGCCGCGCGGTTCGTGCATCGTTGCTTGAGCTCCCGCGAGACCGCCGGCGGGCAACGAAAATTTTGTTCCGCTGAAAACGATCCCTTCAAGCTGCAGTTGGGAAAGTGGACGCTCTGCCGATCCCGTCGCCGTCAGCAACGTCTCGATCAGCGGCCACTCGACTTGAGGAGGAGCGGACTCGGGACCTGCGAAAACCACCAATTCCTGCTTCACAGTGTCCAAAAACCACTCGCCCGACCGATCGGCGAATGCGGAATGTCCTTCCAGCCAATAACGCGGATGTTTTTCGAAGTGGTCTATCGCATAGTGCGGAGCGGAGCAGCCGATCGGACCAACCGTCTGTAAAAAATGATTTTCCCAATCAATCGAGGCTACCGGCAGCCGACTGCTGGACCAATCGTGCAGGAAAACCAAATCGCAAACACCCTGCAGAGGGTCAAAATTGGAAGGGAGATTTTCCGGTGTGAACTGAAATCCACTGCGGCGATCTTCGGCAGCCGTTTCGATGCGAAACTCACCCACGTTGGGATGTCGGGCGGCGGCAGTCAGTTTTCCGTCGAGTAATAAAAAACGGGGTGCGATTGAATCCCTGGGGGCCGGGTATCGCCAGAAATTTCCTGAACGTACTGGATCCGCTAAAGGCTGGGCACCCGAAAGAATTACCTTTCCGGATTGGGCCGCCTGCAGGGTCAGGCCTTCGCCGACCGTGGCGACCGAAATCTCCAACGAGCTGGTCAGCCGATAGGTGCCGGCGGGCAAGACGATCGATGCCTTGTCCAAGAAACCCTCTTTGCGGCGAGCCGTTAAATCTACCAATACTTGCTGAAGGGCAGCGGGAGACGCTTCTGGAAGCGTCATCGTTTCCTGCCCCATGCCTTTCGGCACAAACAAGCAGCAAAACAGAGTGATGAGCAATAAACAACGCAAACGCAACATCAGAGGCGTCCCTGGGCAGGTGGGGAGAAACGGGGAGGAACTCTCCAGTTTACTCCTTATCCGCAGGCGATACTGTCCGCTGCGATTGCCTTTGTCGACGCAAAACGAGACGGTGCAAGGGACGCGTTAGTCGCCCAGGGGACCTTCGAGGTAGGTGTAGCCTGACAGTCCCTGCTCGTAAAATCGAATGAACTGACCAGCCTCGGTGTTGTTGATCCGCCCTTCACCGACTGCGTTTTCGACCATGCTTTGCACTCGGCGGATCAGATCTCGCTCTTCGTACTGCACATAGCTGAGAACTTCTCGAACCGTGTCGCCGGCGACAATATCTTGGATCACAGGCTGGCCGTTTTCCATATCAATGTGTACGGCGTGGGTGTCGCCGAAGAGATTGTGCAGGTCTCCGAGAATCTCCTGGTAGGCGCCAATCAGAAAAGCTCCCAAATAGTAGGGCGAGCCATCGAAACTGTGCAGTGGAAGGGTGCTCTTGACGCTTCTGCGATCGGTGAAGCGATCAATCTTTCCGTCACTGTCGCAAGTGATGTCGCCCAGTACCCCATGCCGAGTCGGTGCCTCGTCCAGGCGATGGATTGGCAATACGGGGAAAAGCTGTTTGATCGCCCAGCTATCGGGGATCGATTGAAACAGCGAAAAGTTGCAGAAATAAATATCCGACAGCATCCGGTCCAGCCCGGCAAGATCCTCGGGCACGTATTCCATTTCAGTGGTGCATCTGCGGATCCGCAAACAGGTGGCAAAGAACAGATTCTCCGCCAACACACGTTGCTCCAGCGGCAGGTAACCAGTTGCGAACAGATTCATCGCCATATCGAGGCTATTCTGAGCATCGTGGAACGACTCCACCGAATTACGGACGTTTACCAGTTGGTAGGTGGACCATAGATCCTGGACGGGCTGCTCATAATTGTCGGGGATCGATTCGGGCAGTTCTTGGACCGCACCTTGAGTGGTCACACCGAGAACTCCAAAAATCAGCACACTATGGTGCGCCGCAACGGCGCGTCCACTTTCGCTGAAGATAACCGGATGAGGTACCTCGGCTTCATCGCATACCGTTTTGATCTGATAGACGACGTCGTTGGCATACTCCTGCGTGGTGTAATTCATGCTGGACTCGAAGTTGGTCTGTGAGCCGTCGTAATCAACGCCCAAGCCTCCACCTACGTCGAGGTACTCCAGTCCAACACCGCGACGATGTAATTCACAGTAAATCCGAACGGCTTCGTTGATAGCAGACTTAATGGGACGAATATTGGTGATCTGACTGCCAAGATGGAAGTGAAGCAGCTTGAAGCAATCGGCCATGTCAAGCGATTCAAGCCGCTTTACCGCCCGCATCACCTCGCTGACGGTCAGCCCAAACTTAGAGCGGTAGCCGCCTGAAGATTGCCATCGCCCTTGACCACGAGAAGCAAGCTTGACGCGGATGCCAATATTCGGGCGAACACCCAGTTTCGCAGCGTGCTTGAGGATCAGCTCCAGCTCACTGAACTTTTCCACCACCGGAATTACTGTTCGCCCAAGTTTTTGGCAGATCATCGCCAACTGGATAAACTCATCGTCTTTGAAGCCATTGCAGACGATGGGCATCCTGGGATCACAGAGGGCGGCGACGGCCATCAATTCGGGTTTACTGCCAGCCTCCAAGCCAGCTCCTAGTTCAACGCCATACTCAATCAGCTTCTCAATTACTTCCCGCTGTTGGTTGACCTTCACAGGAAAGATGCAGCGATATTGCCCTTTATATTCCGAATCCTCCATTGCTCGGGCAAAACAATCCCGGAGCTCACGCAACCGATCGCGGAGGATACCGTTAAAACGCAGCAGCACGGGCAGTTCGTACCCACGTTGTTGCAGTCGGTCGACAATTTCCTTCAGATCGACGCCCTGATTGCGATTGCGATCGGGGTGGACCATCAAGCTGCCGGAGGGCCCGATTGAGAAATAACCGATCCCCCATTTCTCGACGTCATATAGGTCCGACGAATCGGAGACAGACCAAGTGCGAGTACCTTCAGCGATCGACATGGATAATTCGGCCCTGCGGTCCGACCTATGAAAGGGTGGTTAATGGAGAGCCTGCATTATCGGGGCTCCGATTGGAAATGCTAGGCAGAGCCTCTTAAAAGGGATCGATTAACGAGATCCTTGGGCGGGATTAGGTCTGGCGCATAAAAAAACCCTCCCTGTCAAAAACAGGGAGGGTTTTAAAAATCCGGCAATACCTACTTTCACGCTGGTATGCACTATCATCGGCTCG
>CAYZHQ010000032.1:0-52719 GCA_964477385.1 uncultured Pirellulaceae bacterium | reverse complement strand
CCTCGCCGAAAGGGCAGAGAAACTGACCTTTCTTTGCTTAAGTGGGCTTTGCTACGATCCCCAGCAGCGGGCTAAATCGTGTTCCTTTTCGAGACAGTTATGCTTCAGGTTCTGCAATCGCTAAGCACTGGCGAGACCGAAATCGCGGTGACTCCGTGCCCTCGTGTGGGTAGTGCGAGTCTTTTGATAGCAACTACTGCAAGCCTGATCTCAGCCGGTACCGAGCGGATGCTGGTCGATTTTGGCAAAGCGGGGTTGATCGGTAAGGCCCGCAAACAACCCGACAAGGTCCGTCAGGTGCTCGACAAGGCAAAAACCGACGGGTTTTTGACCACTCTGGATGCAGTGCGGCACAAGATGGACGAGCCGATGCCGCTGGGCTACTGCAATGTGGGGCGGGTGTTGGAAACCGGTGCAGACGTACCGGGATTCGAGCCAGGAGACCGGGTTGTCTCCAATGGGACTCACGCCGAGTGCGTATCGGTTCCTAAGAATCTGTGTTGCCGAATTCCTGATGCGGTCAGCGACGAACATGCGACGTTCGCCGTGTTGGGCGCCATTGGCTTGCAGGGCGTTCGCTTGGCCGCGCCGACGTTGGGCGAAACTTTTGTGGTTTCGGGACTAGGCCTGGTGGGTCTGTTGACCGTGCAAATGCTGCGTGCCAATGGCTGCCGAGTGCTGGGGATGGATTATGATCCCGATCGGCTTCGCCTAGCTGCATCGTTTGGCGCCGAAGTCGTCGATCTTCGCAGCCAAGATCCGCTGGAAGTCGCCGATGCGTTTTCCCGCGGACGCGGCGTCGATGGGGTGTTGATCGCCGCCGCGACCAGCAGCAACGATCCCGTGCAGCATGCTGCTAAAATGTGTCGCAAACGTGGACGCATTGTGTTGATCGGGGTGGCCGGACTACAGCTCTCCCGACAAGAGTTTTTCGAAAAGGAGATAACCTTCCAGGTGTCCTGCTCCTACGGGCCCGGACGCTATGACGCCGCCTACGAAGAAGCCGGACACGACTATCCGGAAGGTTTTGTCCGCTGGACCGCACAACGCAACTTCGAAGCTGTCTTGGATATGATGGATGGTGGGCAGCTGGACGTCGAACCGCTGATCAGTCACCGCTTCGAGTTGTCCGATGCTCCGCAAGCCTACCAATTGATTTCCGATAAAAAGCCATCGATCGGTGTGTTGCTGACCTATCCGCAGTCGCAAGCAACTACCCTGCGCAACGCTTCGGTGCGGGTTCATGCGGAAGCCGAAGATTCCGTTCGGCAGGGCGGCACCGCGCCACGCGTGGCCTTTCTGGGAGCAGGCAATTTTGCCCGTCAGGTATTGATCCCGGCCTTCGCCGCCACCAATGCCCGGTTGGATTTGGTCAACGCTCGCGGTGGCTTGTCGGCGTTGTTGGCAGCCAAAAAGAATCAGATTGCCGAAGCGACTTCGGATACCAACCGAATTTGGCAGGATCAAACGATTGATACGGTGGCGATTACGACCCGCCACGACAGCCACGCTGGCTTTGTCTGCGAAGCATTGCGGCGCGGTAAACACGTGTTTGTCGAAAAGCCGTTGGCGATTGGAGCCGATGAACTGGCCGACGTCGTTCGCACTTACCAAGCCATTGCCGCGCCGCAGCGTCCGGTGTTGACGGTGGGATTTAATCGGCGATTTGCGCCGCATATCACCAAAATGAAGCAGCTGTTGCAAACAACTCAGCAACCTCTGTCGATGGTGTTTACCGTTAATGCGGGCGTGTTGCCGCCAGATCACTGGTTGTGCGATCCGCAGATCGGCGGTGGCCGGATCATTGGCGAAGCCTGCCACTTTATTGATACCTTACGATTCTTGTGCGGTCACCCGGTGGTGGACATACAGGTCCAATCTTTGGCGCCTGCGGGGCGTCGTGATGAGGGTTGTTCGACGATTGGTTTGACTTATGCCGACGGTTCGACAGGAACGGTTCACTACCTCTCCAACGGACACAAGCGGTTTGCCAAGGAACGGCTGGAAGTGTTCGTTGGCGGACGTGTGCTTCAGCTGGACAACTTTAGAGTTCTGCAGGGCTTTGGCTTTAACAAGTTTCGCCGCATGCGATTGTGGCGACAAGACAAAGGGCATCAAGCGGAAGTCGCAGCCTTTGTAGCAGCGATCGAGACGGGGGGGGAGTTGCCGATCCCGTTCGCGGAGCTTGAGGAAACCAGTCGCATCGCCATCGAAATTGCCAGCCAAATTCGAACGCGATCATCCGTGGCCCCAAAGGCCGTAGCTGCTTAGTCCGCGTCTGTGCGCTTACCCTGATATTCAGGACACTCCCACTCAGGTTCTGTCGGCTTGGCAGACACTGCATAACCTCCGATCCCCGAGACAAGGAAGTCTTCAGCATGCACGTATTACACGTTGTCGGCGCACGCCCAAACTTCATGAAAGTTGCGCCGGTTTACAAGGCGTTGGCCGCTCGGCCGCAGTTTACTCAAACCTTGGTACACACCGGCCAGCACTACGACCCTTCGTTGTCTGACATCTTTTTCGACCAACTGAGTATCCCACGTCCCGATGTTTGTCTAGACGTTGGCTCGGGATCGCATGCCGTGCAAACCGCCAATGTGATGCTGCGGTTTGAACAGACCATGAAGGAGAAGAATCCTGACGTGGTGTTGGTCTACGGTGATATTAATTCAACCGTGGCTGCCACCCTGGTAGCGGCCAAAGAGGGTGTCTGCGTTTGCCATGTGGAAGCCGGTTTACGGTCTCGAGATCGTTCCATGCCAGAAGAATTAAATCGCTTGGTAACGGACCAGTTGGCCGACCTGCTGTTCACGCCGTCGCCCGAAGCCGACATCAATCTAATCAATGAGGGCATCGACAAGTCCAAGATTCACTACGTCGGTAACGTCATGATCGATACCGCTCTGCAGCTGGCCGAAAAGGCCACGATGCCGAAAGTGGAGGGTCTGAACGGTGAGTTTGCATTGCTGACGATGCATCGGCCTTCCAATGTCGATGACCCGCAGGTGCTGCAACAGCTGATGAACAAGATCGTGCAGCTGAGCGAACAGTTGGAAGTCGTGTTCCCGGTTCATCCACGAACCAAGTCGCGATTGGAAGCAATTGGTTTTCAGGATCAGCACACGGGCCTGCACCTGATCGATCCGATCGGATATCTGGAATGTTTGGCGCTGCAACGCTGCGCCAAAATTGTGATGACTGATTCGGGCGGGTTGCAGGAGGAGACGACGGCCTTTGGTGTGCCTTGCCTGACGATTCGCGAGAACACGGAACGTCCGGTCACGATCAGTGAAGGTACCAACACGTTGGTCGGAACCGATACGGATTTGTTGGAACGCGAATTTTTGAAAGTCTTGCGAGGGGAAGGAAAAGTCGGTCGGGTTCCCGATAAATGGGATGGCAAGGCTTCCGATCGCATTGCCGACACATTGCTCGCGGAAATTGCGGTGCCGAGTCACAAGCGTGCTGCCGCCTAATGGGACGTTGACTTGTTGATTCCCCGGGGTGCCTAACGTTATGACTCGAGCCCAAACGATCGTCAGTACCGTCCGCCATCTTGGTCCCAGGTGGGCCGTTTATCGCCTGGGTTACGCGGCACAGAAAAAATGCGGTGTGTTCCGGCGGGCGACTCCGGTGCAACATTGGGATGAACAGCCTGTGGAGCAACTGGTGCATGCGCCCCAGTGCTTGGGGGACTACCAAAGTTATCGTCGGGAGTATGGGGCTCGCTTCTTTTTTGATAGCTCCCAACGTAGCGAATTTGCTTCGCTGTGTGCCCGCTTCGATGCACCTGCCAAGGGTGATGCGACAGCTGGGGAAACCGCAGTTGCCATTGCCCAAGACGTTTGCGACGGTTGGTTTCGGTACTTCGAATCACAGCGCGTCGAATTAGGCCAGCAAGTCGATTGGCACCAAAATCCGTTCAGTCAGCAGCGGCTCCCGGATGCCGGGCACTGGAGTGAGATCGATGAGTTTGGCGCAGACGATATCAAGCTGATTTGGGAACCCAATCGGTTTGCGTTCGTGTACCCGTTGGTGCGGGCCTATTGGCGAACGGGAGACCAGCGGTACGCCGAGCGGTTTTGGCAACTGCTGAATGGCTGGGCCGAACAGAACTCGCCGCAGCAAGGAAGCAACTGGAAATGCGGGCAAGAGGTTGCCCTGCGGATGATGGCTTGGTGCTTTGCCATGTATGGATTTGCGGATTGTCCGTCATCCGATTCGGCAGCCCTGACCAAGCTGCTGCGGATGGTGGCGGCTTCGGCAACCCGGATTGCCGCAAATATCCAATACGCGCTGAGCCAAAAGAATAATCACGGGATCAGTGAAGCTGCCGGATTGTTCACTGCGGGAATCCTGTTTCCCGAACTTAGCCACAGCCAATATTGGCGGCAGTTGGGACGGCGCCATCTGCAGAATTTAGCAACCGAATTGATTTACCAGGACGGCGCGTTTTCGCAGCATTCGGCCAATTATCACCGCGTGATGTTGCAGTTGTACACTTGGTGTTTGAATTTGGGGGAACGGAACGACTGCCGCTTGTCCGATGACGTCTACAGGCGGGTCGCAGCGGCTGCGGAATTTCTGTACCAGATTCAGGATGAACCCAGCGGTGGCTTGCCCCGCTACGGCCAGTACGATGGGGCGCTGGTGCTACCGTTGTCCACTGTGGATCAAGCCAATTTCCGACCAGCAATTCAGTCGGCCATGATGGTGACCACCGGTACCAAAGTGTATTCGGCGGGGCCCCATGACGAGGAATTGCTGTGGCTGTGTGGACCGGAAGCGATCAATGCTCAGGTTGTCGTCAAGCCACGCCAGGATTTATCGGCAGGGCAGGGCGGTTGTCATACCTTACGCGGTGAGCAAGGTTTTGCCTTCGTGCGCTGCGGCTCGTTTCGCCATCGCCCTTCGCAAGCCGACATGTTGCACTGCGACATCTGGTGGCGGGGGCTGAACATGGCGATCGATCCGGGGACGTTCAGCTATTCAGCCGCCGCACCGTGGAACAACCCATTCTCGGCAACGGCCTACCACAATACGGTCACCGTCGACGGACAGGATCAGATGCGACGGGCCAGTCGGTTCCTGTGGCTGCCTTGGCTCCACAATACAGCCATCCATCGTCAAACAGCACCCGATGAATCGTGGAGCTATTGGGAAGGTGGCCACGACGGCTATCAACGCAGCGGCCAAGCCACCGACTACCGCCGCGCATTGGTACGCTTGGGGCAACAGCATTGGCTGGTACTGGATCGCCTGTGCAGTGCACGGCCACACCGCTATCGCATGCAGTGGTTGACGCCGGACTATCCGCTAAGCCTGCAGGAACACGACGCTCAGGCCGTCTTGCAGACACCGCTGGGGGAATATCGGTATGCCTTTGCGGCATCCGCCGAACTGACTTCACTGGAGGTGGTCCGAGCGGATCCCGAGTCGCCGCGAGGCTGGCTGGCACCCACCTATTTCCAGCGGGTACCGGGACATTCAATCACATTGGAAGCCGAAGCCGAAGCGATTACGTTGGTGACCGTGTTAGGGCCGGGAGCCAGCGAATGGAACTGGCAGCCAAGTCACCTGGAAGTCTGCACTACATCCGGCACGATTTGTGTCGAATTTTCCCCTGGTGCCGATCGGATCATAAAGCGTATTATCGCAAGTGTATCCATTTAGAGGCACAAAGGAAAAGGATTTCCGATGCACATTTTGCTTGTCCACCAAGCATTCGTGTCACCTAAAGACGCGGGCGGGACGCGGCACATCGAATTGGCAAAGCCGTTTGTCAGCCAGGGCCATCAGTTCACGATTGTTGCCAGTCGATACAACTATCTTAGTGGCCAACAAACCGAAGGTGCATTGGACGACGAGTTCCATGATGGGGTTCGAGTCATCCGCGCCAATTGTATAGGCGGCCAGCATCGCAGTTATGTGTGGCGGGTGGTGGCGTTTGTCTCTTTCATGATCAGTGCGGTTTACAAAGGCGCCCGCGTGAAGAACGTGGATGTCGTGATGGGAACTTCGCCCTCATTGTTCCAAGCGGTTTCAGCCTGGATGATCTCCGTGATTCGACGCCGTCCGTTTGTGCTGGAGATTCGCGACCTGTGGCCCGAATTTGCCATTGATATTGGGCTGCTAACCAATCCGGCACTGATTTGGATGGCACGCCGGGTGGAATTATTCTTGTATCGACGGGCCACACACATGCTGGTGAATTCGCCGGCTTATCGTGATTATCTTATCAGCAAGGGCGTTCCCGCCGAGAATATCTCGTTTATCGCCAACGGCGTCGACCCGCAGATGTTCAGCATCCATCGGGGCGACGACACGATCCGATCCGAATTTGGTTTGCAGGACAAGTTTGTGGTCACCTATGCGGGTGCCATCGGGATGGCGAACGATCTGGATACCTTGTTGGATGCGGCCGAGCAGTTGCGTCAGGAAAGCGATATACATTTCCTAATCGTGGGAGACGGAAAGGAACGCGGCCGTTTGCAAACCGTCGTCGAAACCGCGGGGTTGACCAATGTGACGTTCACCGGCGCCCGTCCGAAATCGGAGATGCCCAACCTGTTAGCCGAATCGGATGCCTGTTTGGCGATCCTCAAAAACATCCCCATGTTCAAGACCACGTATCCGAACAAAGTCTTTGACTACATGGCGGCGAAACGCCCCATCGTACTGGCTATCGACGGAGTGATCCGCGATGTCGTCGAAGAAGCCAAAGGTGGTATCTGCGTCAGCCCTGGGGACTCCAAAGCGCTTGCCGACGCGGTACTGCAGATGCACCAACATCCCCAGCAACGCATCGAAATGGGGCTTGCCGGTCAGCGCTATGTGGCCGAGCACTTTGATCGTCGGAAGCACGCCCTGCAGTTTCAGCAAATGGCGCTTGAGATCGGTGCGCGGAGAGCTGCCTAATATGAATCGACTCTATCGCGCCGTCGGCAAGCCGATCCTCGACCGACTTGCGGCCAGCATCCTGCTGTTGTTGCTCAGTCCGTTGTTGCTGGTCGTCGCCATCCTGGTTCGATACCAGCACGGTTCGCCGATACTGTTTCGACAGTCTCGGCCGGGATTGAAGGGAAAACTATTCCGGATTTGCAAGTTTCGCACGATGACCGATCAACGGGATGCGGGAGGAAACCTACTGCCGGATGAACAACGTTTGACGCGACTGGGGCAATTCCTAAGAAAGTCCAGCATCGACGAACTGCCGGCGCTGTGGAATGTATTGGTCGGACAGATGAGCCTGGTGGGGCCGCGTCCGCTATTGCCACAATATCGCGAACGCTACACCCCCGAACAGGCTCGTCGACAGGACGTGCGACCAGGCATTACCGGGTTGGCTCAGGCCAATGGACGCAACCAACTGAGCTGGGAACAAAAATTCGAATTGGACGTTTGGTACGTGGACCACCTGAGCGTCTGGCAGGACATCAAGATCATTTGGCAAACCGTCCGCAGCGTTCTGGTGCGGGACGGCATCTCCCATGTTGACCACGCCACGATGCCCGAGTTTATGGGGTCGACTCCCGACATACGACAGGTCTATGTGATCGGCGCCGGCGGACACGCCAAGGTGGTGATCAGCGCGCTCCGCGAATGTGGACATGAAATTGCTGCAATTTTTGATGACAACCCGAAACTGTGGCAACAGAGATTTGCCGGCGCGCCGGTTGTGGGGGCCGTCGACAGCCTTAAAAATCATCCGCCGCTGCCTACAGTGATTGCCATCGGCAACAATACGATTCGCAAATCGATCGCCAAGCGGTTGAAGTTTCCCCCGCTGACCGTGGTGCACCCGCGAGCATTTGTCGATGCAACGGCGACCCTAGGTCCTGGGGCGGTCGTGATGAGCGGAGCGATGGTCCAAGCGGACGCAACGGTCGGCGCTCACGCGATCATCAATACCTCGGCTTCGGTCGATCACGACTGCTGGATCGGTGATTTTGCTCACGTGGGGCCAGGATGTCATTTGGCGGGCGATGTCCACCTGGGCAGCGAAGGATTGATGGGCGCCGGAGCGGTGGCGATTCCAGGAGCTCGAATGGGAAGCGGCTGTACGCTGGGAGCTGGCGCGGTGGTAATCTACGATATCCCGTCACAAACCACGGCGGTGGGAATACCCGCCAGGGTGCTGCAACAGCGCCGTGCCGCATAGGCAGGCGTTTGAGGTTTGAGACCGTATAGGCCCCTCGGTCGCAGCGGGCACAAAACAAGCGAAATCAGGGAAGGATTCCATGAGTAGCAAGCGGATATATCTTTCACCGCCACACATGTCCGGGCGGGAACGAGCGTTGATGTTGGACGCGTTCGATTCCAACTGGATCGCGCCATTGGGACCCCATATCGACGCCTTGGAAACCGAGTTCGCCGACGTCTGCCAGACGCGACAAGCCGTGGCCGTGTCGAGCGGAACAGCGGCCCTGCACCTAAGCCTGCGGTTGCTGGATATCCAGCCTGGCGATGAGGTCTGGACGTCGACGCTCACGTTCGCCGCTACCGCCAACGCAATCCGTTATGTGGGGGGCGTGCCGGTATTCGTCGACTGCGACTCCGCCACCTGGAACATGGATGCCGGTCTGCTGGCCGATGCGCTGCAGCAGGCCAGCCAAAGCGGAAGACTGCCCAAGGCGGTTATTGTCGTCGATCTGTATGGCCAATGTGCGGACTACGATGCGATCTGCGCAGCGTGCCAGCGTTACGACGTCCCGATCATCGAAGACGCCGCGGAAGCGTTGGGCGCGACCTACAAGACGCGGCCCGCCGGATCATTCGGAGCTCTGGGATGTTTTTCCTTTAACGGCAATAAAATCATTACCGCCAGCAGCGGCGGCATGTTAGTTTCCGATGACGAGCGATTGTGCGAGCGAGCCCGGTATTTGGCCACGCAGGCTCGCGATCCTGCTCCGCACTATCAACATTCGGAAGTTGGCTACAACTACCGTTTGAGTAATCTGTTGGCTGCGGTGGCTCGCGGCCAACTATCCGTACTGCCGCAACGCGTCGCAAGTCGCCGTCAGAATTACGAAACCTATCTGGCATCGCTATCCGAATTGCCCGGCATCGACTTTATGCCCGAACCTTCAAGCTGTTTTTCGACGCGTTGGTTAACCTGCATCACGATCGATCCGAAACGTTTTGGTGCAGACACGGAGACCGTGCGACTGGCTTTGGACGCCGAGCGAATCGAATCCCGTCCGGTATGGAAGCCGATGCACCTTCAACCGGTCAACGCAGACTGCCGGACCATCGGTGGCGGTATGGCAGAGAAACTGTTTCGCACAGGGCTTTGTTTGCCCAGCGGGTCCAACCTCCAGGCCGACGATCGGGCTCGGGTGACCGAGATCATCGCAGCGCAGTCCCAACAATACCGGCAAGCGGCATAACAATGGAAGCGACACCAAACGGAGCCTAGCTCGACATCGCCACTTCAACCACGAAGTGTCGCTGTCCCGTTAGGCTTAAGCTTGCACGTCCAGGGTCACGGTATCGTAAATCGTCACTCCGCCGCTGGTTTTTGCGAGCTGCAGTACGACCTGGTAATCGCCTACCAAGTTGGGCAGAGTAAAGCGAGCTCGCGAGCTATCGGGGCTCAGCAGCACCACTTGTGGCCCTGCCAACTGCTTCCAGTCAAAGGTCGTGGGAATGGCTGGAGGCCCTGGATTATCGAGATCCACTGCCACGTCCACATCGGTACCTGCCACAAACGGATGCAGCGGCGAGGCATGACGGACGTCAACATTTTGCCAAAGCACTAGATTGTTCGTGCCCCCCTGATAGTTCGTCAGCAGGAGGGGTCTGATATACGCGGTGCCGGGCCGGAACTGATTGCGTGCTAAACCCGTTCCCGATAGCGTGGCACTGTAGCTGGTCCACTGATTGGGGACGGCCTGTCCAGTGGCCAAGGCATAATTGTAGGTCGCTCCCGAAGTGGCGTTGCGGACGGCCGTCTCGGCGGCGATCGTCGGACCGCTCCAGGGTTGTCGCAGTGTGATCACGTTCCCCGAAATCCCACCAGGATTCCACATTCCATTGCCAAAGTCCTTGGCCACGTTCCGCGTGTAGGTGTAGTCCGCATAGGTGAAGCCTAGTTCGTTGGTGTATCCATACCAAGCAAACGAGCGTTGATGTGCCGCCCCAGCGTTGGCCCAGCCCGACGCGTTGTTAAGAACGATGGTCGTATCACCAGGGCGGAGAGTGGTGGCCAAATGGGTATCCGTAGCGTTGCTGTACTTGAGCACATGCCAAGGTTCAATCCGTTGCTGGTCGACATCGAAACTGGCGAAGCCCGCAAGCTGTTTGTTGTTGGCAACATATTGGCCACCGACGTCATTTCCGGAACGGGCATCGGCCGTGATGCGATAGGTGTCTGTCGGATCGATCGCCACAAAACCATCGCCCCAGACCGTTTGAAATGGCTGGACCGTAGAGTATTCTTCTTGCCCACTGAAACGCGTGGCATCCAACAGCGCCACGGCTTCAAAGTTGGGCACACCTTTTACATGCAGCGTTAGGGTATCACTGGTCGTCACCCCATCGGTGGTTTGCGACAACTGCATCACGATTTGATAATCGGTTTCGCTGATCGGCAATTGCAGGCTAGGCCGAGCCATATTGACGTTCGAGATCGTCGCCGTGGGGCCCGACAATTGGCTCCATTGGTAGCTATCCGCAACCGTCCCGAGATTGTCCAGGTCAAAACCTAAATCGATCGTGTCACCGGCATTGCGCGAATGCAGCGCGCCGGCATAACGCACATCGATGTTAGCCCAACGCACTAAGTTAGTCGTATTTCCCTGATAGTTCGTTAGCACAATGGGTTGGATAAAGGCGGTGCCGGGGCGAAACTGATTGGGCGACAGGCCTGTACCTGTAACGATGGACGAGTACTGGGTCCAGGTGTCGGGGATCGCGGCGCCGCTCAGGCCTGCATAATTGTAAGTGCCGCTGGAGGTGGCATTGCGAACGGCCGTGCCGGCATCCAGTTGAGGTCCGTCCCAGGGTTGGCGAAGGGTAATCACGTTCCCTGAAATACCGCCGGAATTCCACAGACCATGGGTGAAGTCACGAGCGACGTTACGGGTGTAGGTGTAGTCGGGATAGGTATAGCCGTCACCGTTGGTATAGCCATACCAAGCGAGGGACCGCTGGTAGGCGAGTCCCGCATTGGCCCAGCCAGCCGCACTTTGCAATACGATCTGAGTGTCGCCGGGACGCAGCGTTGCAGCCAGACGCGTATCGGCAGCGTTGCCATAGCGCGATACATGCCAGGGTGCAATCGATTGTTGGTCCACGTCGTAACTGGCGAAACCAAAGTATTGCCTGTTTGATGCATTGTATTGGCCGCCCGTATCGTTGCCTGAACGCGCGTCGGCCGTCAATTCGTATCGCTCGGCGGGGTTCACCGGGACCAATTGGTCGCCAACGAAACGAACGCGGGGAGCGGTGGAGGCGATATCCGCAGAGCCGTCGAAGCGAGTCGCATCGAGTAGGGCGGCCACTTCAAAGGCTGCGACTCCTTGAACATTGATCGTCAGTGTGTCGGTCGTGAGTGTGCCCGACAGGTTAGCGGCAACTTGCATCACGATTTGGTAGTCGGACTGACTGGCCGGCAGTTCCGCCCGAGGGCGTTCGGTTTGGGAGTCCGTCAGCAACACGCTGGGACCTGATAGTTGCGTCCACTGGTAGCTCGTCGCATCGATGCCCGTGCCCAGGTCCACGTCCAGGTCGATCGTCGTGCCAGCGTCGTAAGCATGATTGGCCGTCGCATAACGGATATCGACGTTTTGCCAGCGAATCCGATTGGGCGTTCCAGTGCCATAGTTATTCAAGAGAATCGGTTTGATGAACGCCGTGCCGGGGCGAAATTGATGGGCGCTCAGACCTGTACCGGTGAGGGTTGCGGAATAGTCGGTCCAGGCTTGGGGAACGGACCCGCCTGCCAACGCCGCATAGTTGAAGGTTCCGCCTGAGGTCGCATTCCGAACGGCAGTGCCAGCTTGAATTTCTGGACCGGTCCAGGGGCTTCTTAATGTGATCACATTGCCCGAAACGCCTCCGGGGCTCCACATTCCATCGCTGAAATCGGTGGCCACGTTGCGCGTGTAAGTGTAGTCGGGGTAGGTAAATCCGTCCTGATTGGTGTAGCCATACCAGGCAAGGGATCGCTGGTGTGCGGCTCCCGCATTGGCCCATCCCGAAGCGTCCAGCAGCACAATCTGGGTATCGCCAGGGCGCAGCGGACGGGCCAAAGCCGTGTCGGCTGCACCGGGGACTCGAAACACTTGCCAGGGTTCAATCCGGAGTTGATCTGCGTCATAACTGGCAAAGCCGAGGTACTGTCGATTCGCTGCCGAGAATTGACCACCGGCATCGTTACCTGCACGTGCTTGCCCGGTTAAGAGGTAACTCTCGGTTGGATCTATGGGGACAAATTCATCGCCGATGCTCTGTGTCGATGTGGCGGTTGTGTCGAGCGTGTCAGAACCGCCAAAGGTGGTGGCGTCGATCAATGAGATGGCCGTTGCGGAAATCGATGATTGCCAAGTGGCTTCCGCGGAATCCAGGTCCACTTTCACGTTGAGGCCATTGACCACAACGCTGCCCAAGTCGGCATACTGTGAACTGCCCGGCTGCACAAAGCGGACGGTGTACGTGCCGTCGGGGACCTGCAATGAGTACCCGCCGGCATCGGCGGTCGTGGTTTGAAAAACCGTGCTGGCAGCGTTTGCGGCCTGGACGATCAGGCCCCCTTCGCCTTCTCCGATATTGTAAAAATTGTTGTCATCGACGCTGTCATCGTAGGCCACGCCGGTGATAAAGTGGTTGCCGCCACGGCTGCTGAACATTTCCGTTGCCATGCTGGCGTTGTAGTCCAGGTACCGCTGCGCCCCTGAGTTGTATGCCGTGAACACTCCGTACTCGACCGCCGTCCCCAGTTCGCGGTAGTCGGGTAACAGCATGTTGATGCGATGCCCCACGCTCTTGAACAGACTCTCATGGCGAGCGTAGACGTGATCCACTTGGTCAATCGGACCGGTCGAACCACCCCAGCCAATATTTTCGCCAGCGTCGGCTGGATAGCCCGCTGCCCGCGCTCGATCCGAGGGACTGGTGCTATTCGGCGCCGGCGTATCATGAGCGAAGAAATCCCGTTCCAGCATGTCCAAGGAATGCGCTACCGCCGCATCGACCAAAGCCTGGTGCGGAGCCAACGGCTGCTTGGAAGCGGTGGAAATCGTCGCTCCAGCGGGGACATTGTCGTTCAAGCCAATACCATACCTCGCGGCCTCCGTGGCGGGATTACCTCGTGCCCGATTGATCAACTCGATCAGCAATTGGGCGTTTGGAGTAATGTCTAAATCGCCGGCCAGCATTTGACGAGTTTCTAAGCTCTCCAGCTTCAACACACGGCGTCTACTAGCAACTTTGCGAACACGGCGTGCTTTTGGATGGAGCATATCTGACCTGGACGGCAATGTCCTTGGACCACAAACCAGCAGATCCAAGAGACCCTATCGGAATAGACGATGATGAAGAGGCAAACGTAGAGGGCCAATGGTCATCGACCTCCACAGAGCAACTGTACGCCATAAAGCGCCCTTTTGCTGCGATACCAATCGGCGTTTCTATCAAACGTTGCCAATTCGCAACCATCCCAATCCCGTCCCCCGAGCTGTTTTCCCCATGGTGTCCGCGACGCCTGTGGTGTTTCGGCAACATGTCCAAAAATCAACACAGGACACATTTCCTTCGGATTAACGCCCAGCCCCCAGTTCGTGAAACAAAAAGGCGTGAAGGTCGACGGCTTGTTCGATTTGCTGGCTGAGCGAGTTGCCTCGGCCGTGGCCGGCGTTGGCGCTCGTCCGCAGTAAGATCGGCTGCTCCGACGCGGTTGCGGCTTGGAGGCGAGCGGTCATTTTGCGTGATTGCATCGGGTCGACTCGAGGGTCATTCTCTCCGGTAATGAACAACACCGCGGGATAACGCGTGCCGTCTTTGACATTGTGATAGGGCGAATATGCGTGCAGGGCGACGAATTGCTCGGTATTTTTCACCGTCCCAAATTCGGGAACGTTAAAAGCTCCGTTCGGCGATAACTCGTTACGGAGCATGTCGTACACACCGACCGAGGAGACAACCGCTTTTGCGAGCTGCGGATGCTGCGTTAAAGTCGCTCCCATCAACAGCCCGCCGTTGCTACCGCCCATGATCGCTGTCCGTTGCGGTGTGCAGAAACCGCTTTCGGTCATGTAGCGCACACAGGCGGCAAAGTCATCAAATACATTTTGCTTATTCAGCCCGCTGCCTTCGGTATGCCATTGCTCGCCATACTCGTTGCCGCCACGCAGGTTTGTCACGACATAGATGACTTGACGATCCATCAACACCCGACGTAGTGACTGAAACCGGGGCTCCAAATTGATTCCGTAACCGCCATAGCCGTAGACAACGCAGGCATGGCTGCCGTCGGGCTGGACCCCTTTGGGCAGCAAGATATTTAGCGGAATCCGGGTGCCATCTGCCGACGTCGCAAATCGCCGGATGACTTTGACATCGTCTAGTTTTGTGGGGACCTGCGAAGCCAATTCCGTGCGGGTCGTGGTGCGCGTCGAAGGATCAAATCGATAGTAAGCATCAGCCTGGGTAAACGACTCGTTGCCGAACAGGATCGTCTCTTCATGGGCGACCAGCCCATGGACTGCAGAGACTTCTAACTGGGCAGGCGCTGCGGCAGGGGTGCCATCGAGATGAAAGACGCGCAGTTCACTGGGCCCTCCAAGCTGATAGACCACGTACAGCCGATCCATTGTCGGCAACACGGTGGTCTCGCCCCAAAACGGCACGCCCCCGGTCACCACCGTCGCCTCGTCCTCGGGCACGAGCGTTTCGGCCGAGGCAACATCCAAGGTAGAGATCGGCACACGAACGATGCGACCGCGTGGTGCGTCTTTCAGGGTCACGACATAGAGCGTTTCCTCGGGGCCAAAGACCGCCTGCTTCACTCCGTCGCCAAATTCACTGAAAGAACGCCAGGTGCCATCTCGCTCTCTCAGGTAATGCGAAAACATCCCGCCATCTCCGCGCTGCACCGTCGCCAACAACCGACCGGTCGGTTCGTCACAAGCTAACTGGATCTCCGCGATGGCTGGAAACCCCTTGCCCAGTTCATAGCGGTCTTCGGCTTGCGGCGTTCCCAGCGAGTGGTAGTAAACCTGCTGGTAAACGTTTGGGTTATCCACATCGGCCGGGTCGACTTTGAAATGGCGTGTATAGAAAAACCCCGTGCCGTCGGGCGACCATGCCAACGAGCCCCCAGCGGTGCCGCTGTTGACGCCGGGAATACGAATGTCGACTGGCTGCCCGGTAGCGACGGAGTAGACCACCAGATCGCCAGTCTCGCTGCCACCTGCCGATAGAGAAACGGCCAGCAACTGGCCATCTGGCGAGACGCGATACCAATCGATCGACGTGCTACCGGAGGGATCGAGTTCATTGGGGTCGACGATCGTCACCGCGGCAGCGACCTCATCGAGCGACTTGATGGCGACGATGAACGGCTGCTGCTTGGGTGGCTGCTGCTTGATGGCAAACAACCTGCCGGCTTGGGAAGTGACCGCCGAATACCGGGGCGTTTGGCTGCCGAGAATTTCCGTCACCTGCTCCCGAATGGCATCGACGCCCGGTAAGTTATCGAGGTGGGCTCGCGCGTACGCCTTTTGCCGGGCCGTCCACTGTCGAACCCGAGGATCCTCGGCGTCTTCCAGCCAACGATAAGCTTCGCTCACTTCGACGCCATGGTAGCTGTCGGTGACGATCGATTGGAATGTCGGTGGCGGAGAGACCGCAGGGGGCTGGGCGACTGCGGCAAGCTGGCTCAAGCCTAAGACACAGCCGAGGAAGAACGCTATTCGGCAAACAATGCGTGGCATCGGTAGGCACCGCTAAAAACGGGAAACGGGAACAAACAAGAAACGAAAACGAACCACACAAACGAGCTGGAACTGACTCTTGGTAAACCTGCACGACGCGCAACCGAGTAACTTTGCCGTCACGCGTTGACTCGCCAGTGCGTCTGGCTGGCACTAAGCCCACAATGGCGTTGTGCAGCCAGGATTATCCTAAACCGAATTGAGGAATGCGTGTTACGAACGTTCAAACTTGTGATCGCCTATGATGGCACCGACTATGTGGGCTGGCAGGTGCAACTGGATCAGCCTTCGGTGCAGGGCGTGCTGGAACGAGCGCTATCCCAACTGACGGGTACACGGATTGCCGTGACCGGCAGCGGCCGCACCGATTCGGGAGTGCATGCGTTGGCTCAGGTTGGCAGTCTGACGACCGATGCTTGGCGTGCCACTGCGACCGATTTAATGAGGGCGATCAACACCAAGCTGCCGCGTGACGTGGTGGTCACCGAAGCCTTTGAGATGCCTCTGGGGTTTCACGCGATTCGCGATGCGGTGGGGAAGCGGTACCGGTATCAACTGCAAATCGGTGGGGTCCGCGATGCGTTTGATTACCGCTACCGTGTCCATGTGCCGGGGCGCGTCGATGTGCAGGCGATGCAAACGGCCGCCGTTCGGTTGATTGGTAAACACGACTTTGCCAGCTTCCAGGCGACCGGCAGCGAGCGCAAAACGACGGTACGGCACATTCGCGACTTGGTCGTGGAAACGGAGCAGGGCAGGGGAGGGGCCTTGAACTTGGCAATCGAAATCGAAGCCGACGGGTTTCTTTATAACATGGTTCGCAACATCGTCGGGACGCTCTTGGAGATCGGACGTGGCAAGCAACCTCCGGAGTGGATCGATCACTTGATCGCCGCGCGTGATCGGGACCAAGCGGGGCCGACCGCGCCACCGCAAGGACTGTCCCTGATTCGCGTCGACTACGATATCCAGCCTCTGTAGCTCGCCGGTGTATTCTGTTTGATTGTGTAAGGATACGAAGTCAACGAGTAAACGCATTGCGATTCCGCCTCTCGGAACGACGCCGACAGGTCGAGCAAGGGTCGCTGTAACCGATCAACGATCGATCCCCCTTTTTTTCAGCTTGAGGCAATCCTGAATGCGGATAGCACATGTCATCACTCGCATGATCGTGGGGGGTGCTCAAGAAAACACGCTCCTGACGTGTCTCGGTTTGTTGCGCGACTACGGCGATGACGTATTGCTGATCACCGGCCCGTCGCTGGGGCCTGAAGGCGGCTTGCTGGAGCAGGGCAGGGGAGGGGAGTTACCGATTGTCGAGTTGCCCGCTTTACGACGATCCATCGATCCCCTGCGCGATGCTCGAGCGCTGCGCCAAATCAAAAAGCAACTGCGAGACTTCCAACCCGAGGTGGTCCACACCCACAGTGCCAAAGGCGGAATCCTGGGCCGACAAGCCGCTTGGTCGCAGCGTGTTCCGGCAATCATCCATACCGTCCATGGCGCCCCTTTCCATCCCTATCAGCCGACTGCGGTGCGGTGGTTTTATCGTCAGTGCGAACGGAGGGCGGCTAAACAATGCCACCGCCTAGTATCGGTTGCCGATGCGATGACTGACTTGCTGGTTGCCGGCGGGGTTGCGTCCGCGGACCGATGCGTGACGGTCTACAGCGGCATGGATGTGGAGCCCTTCTTGCAGGCAGACGACCAGCGTGCGTTGATCCGCAAAAATTGGGGATTTGGACCGACCGACGTGGTGATTGGAAAAATTGCCCGTCTATTTCCCTTGAAGGGGCATGACGACTTGATTGACGCCGCCGAGTCGGTTGCCAAAGCGGTCCCCGCAGTTCGTTTCCTGCTGGTGGGAGACGGGATTTTAAGATCGGCGCTGGAGCAGAAGATTTCCCGGCGTGGCCTCTCGGAACGCTTTACCTTTACCGGCCTAGTGCCCCCCAACCAGATACCCGGTTTGATGGGAGCGATGGACGCGCTCGTTCACACCTCCTATCGAGAAGGCTTGGCACGCGCCCTTCCGCAAGCGTTAATCGCAGGGAAACCGGTCATCAGCTATGACGTGGATGGCGCCAGAGAAGTCGTCCTGGATGGGGAAACGGGTTACTTGATCCCGCCACGTGACACCCCCACGCTGGGGAAGCGGATGATCGAATTGGCTCGCAATGCGGATCTGCGGCAACGTCTGGGGCGTTGCGGTCGTGACCGATTCACCGATCAATTTCGCGATTCGACCATGACCCGGCGACTGCGAGAGATCTATCAGCAAGTACTCCGCGAGCGGGCGGGGTAGGGCAGGGGGCAAGCGGCTTTCCGCCATTCGGGTCGCTGTTAAGATGGTGGAGCCTGCTCGCTACTATTCGCTTATCGTACGCATGACGAAGAATCGAACGCATGACGAAGACTCGTGATTTCCTGGGACCCTACCGGTTGGCTCGCTTGATCCGGGCAGGCAGTAGCTGTGAGGTTTGGGAAGCGGTGCATTCCGGTTCCAACGAGCGTTTTGCGTTAAAAGTGCTGCGTCAGAAGAAACGCCACGACAAAGCGGAACTCGCAACACTGAAGCACGAATACCAAGTCTCCGCAGCCCTTGGCAAAAACGATCGACTCATTCGCATTCACGAATTCGCGATCGAGAGCGACACGCCGCTGCTGGTGATGGAACTGTTCAGCGAACTGAACATGAAGCAAGCCCTCCGGCGAGGCCCCGAATCGCTGGCCTTCATACTGGACAAAATTGTCGAACAGGCCGCCGAAGGGCTGTATTTCATGCACACCAAAGGCTGGATTCATCGCGACATCAAGCCGGACAACTTTTTGGTCAGTCGCGATGGCGAAACCAAACTGATCGACTTTCAGATCGCGGAGAAGAAAAAATCAGGGCTGGGAAAATTGTTTCACCGGTCGGTGGTGCAGGGCACACGGAGCTATATGTCACCGGAACAGATCCGCGGGAAGCCTTGCGATGAACGCGCCGACATCTATAGTTTTGGATGCGTGCTGTTCGAATCGGTCACTGCCAAGGCACCCTTCACTGGCTCGACGCCCAATGAACTGCTGAACAAACACCTCAAAGCAAACATCCCCAGCCCCGTCGTTTACAACGAAAATGTGAGTTCAGAGTTTGCTGCATTGGTAAGATCGATGATGGCCAAGTCCCCCGAGAATCGGCCACAGTCGATGTGGGAGTTTCTGAAAGAAGTTCGCCAGATGAAGATCTTCAAACGCACCCCCAAGGTGCCCGAAGTCAGCGTGTTCGATGACTTGCCGAGCTTTAAAAACCCGGACGACTTATTTCGCAATTAAATTCGAGTCGCCCGCCGATTGCCCCGCGTATTACCAGCCCATCATCGGTCCTCGATTTTATCGGGACCACGCCTTCTTAGTGAGTTAGCAATGGACGCCGGTCCTGGTTTAGAATTCGAACGTGAAATTGTGCAACTGGAAAACCAGCTTGCCGAGCAGGAGCGCGAAGCCGATCGCTCGCCCGAACACGAAACCGCGGTGCGCGAACTGCGAAAGCAATTGAACGAGAAACTTCGTGAGGTGTACGCCAACCTCAGCCCGTGGCAGACGGTGCAGGTGGCTCGACATCAAAATCGACCCTACACCCGCGACTACCTCAAACTGGCTTTCGATGATTTCGTGGAACTGCACGGCGACAAACACTTCGGTGATGACCGTGCGATGCTGACCGGATTCGCCAAACTCGACCGCTTCAAGGTGATGATCATCGGTCACCAAAAAGGTCGGACGTACAAGGAACGTGCCGCCTGTCACTTCGGCTGTGCCCATCCCGAAGGTTATCGCAAGGCGATGCTGAAGATGCGGCTCGCCGAGAAATACCAACTGCCGTTGATCTGCTTCATCGACACACCGGGCGCTTATCCAGGCGTGGGAGCTGAAGAACGTGGCCAAGCCCAAGTGATCGCCGAAAGCATGTTCAAAATGAGCCGTCTGAGGTCGCCGGTGATCTGCGTCGTGATCGGCGAGGGAGGCTCCGGGGGCGCGTTGGGGATCGGTGTCGGCGACCGCGTGGCGGTCCTCAAGAATGCTTATTATTCGGTGATCAGCCCCGAAGGGTGTGCCGGCATCCTCTGGAAAAGCCATCAGTATGCTCCTAACGCTGCGGAAGCACTGCGTTTTACCTCCGCCGACCTGCAGCGTCTCGGAGTGGTCGATGATGTGATCGAAGAACCGCTCGGTGGAGCCCACCGTGATCACCATCAGATGGCAAATCGCCTGAAAACCTACCTGTCGCGAACCCTGAACGAATTGGAATCGATTCCTACCGACCAACTGCTAGACAGCCGCTACGAAAAATTCCGCAAGATGGGCGTTTATCTCGAAGGTGCCCTCGAAACCTAGGCGTTGATGATCAGGCCAAAAAAGCCGGGGCCAAAGAAGTCGGGGCCAAAGCAAAGCAGGGCAGGGCAGTGCGTCCGAGACAATGATTTACTAGGATGGTCGGCTTGCATAAAATTCGGGGCCAAGCCCTCCGGTTGTCGATTGAAAAGAGAGTGTGAAAGATGAGTAATGATGCGAAGGTCACCGGTGTCGTCCACCTCGTGGAAGAGACCAAAACGTACGGCCAAAAAGGCTTCCGCAAACGACTGGTGGTGCTGGAGCAGGAACTTGGCAGTTTCACCAACTACGTGCCGGTCGAATTTATCCGCGACGCATGCGATAGCGTCGACGACTTGAGCGTCGGAGATCAGGTCGAAGTGACCTATCGGTTGAGCGGTCGTAAATGGCAACGCGATGCCAACAGTGAGGTCAAGTACTTCTGCAACGTGGAAGGGATTTCCTTCCAGAAAACCGAAGGTGGTGGCGGCCAAGGCCCAGCAGCCTCAGGAAACGACAGCCTTTCCGAAGCGGCCTTCGATGAAGACGATGTGCCGTTCTAAGCAGGCAGACTGGAGTTATCCGGTGGATGAGCCGCCTTGGCGATAGCCGCGGTTCCTGGATTCAACCGGAGCTATCGCCCAAACGGCTGGCTAGGATCTGGCACTATCACCTTGGCATCGCGGAGCCTCAAATGCCTGCGATCTGTCGCGACAATTGAGTGGCATGGTTATCGGTCAGACTAGCGAAGTAATCCATCACTTGGTGCAGCCACCAAGTGTAAGGCCGGGTCTCATTGGCTGTCACATACGATTCTCCCCACGCCAACATTAAGCTCCGCTTGGCCAGGAAATCGGTGGCTCGATAACTACCACGTTCGGTCAGTTGCAGAGTCGCTTGACTTAGCGTTCGTACGATTCGGCCCAGTGCTTCGTAAGCCCCAAGCTCCGTTGAGACTTTGGAGCGATGGGCAAAAATGGTCGTGTAGTGCGCCGCGACTTGCTCAATGGCATCGGATAGCGATTCGGTCAAACTCGACTTCAAATCGTCCGATCGGTCGCCATGCATGATCGCTTCGTATTCGCTCTCAAAGACCTGCCAAGTCGCGTTGACCAGCGTGTAAATCGCTTGACCTCGCAACACCGAGAGTGGCAAGTGCGATGACGGCTGATCGAGAATCTGCAGCAGCACCGGCCGCACATGACTTTCGTCCAGAATGTTCATCTCCACAGCATCTTCTAAATCGAGGATGCGATAACAGATGTCGTCGGCCGCTTCGGAGAGAAAGGACAGCGGATGCCGCTTGGCCTGCTGATCCATCCCCAGTCCCATGTGTGTCCAAATCTGCTCAAACAATTCACGTTCGCTGGAAAAGACATTGAACTTCTGTTGCTTGATCGCGCGGGCGTCGCAGGAGTGCCAAGGATATTTGACCATCGCGCCGAGGGTGGCATAGGTCAGCCGCATGTATCCGGCCTGCACGTTGTCGGCTCGAGCTGCTAGTCGAAAGCCCTGCGCGTTGCCTTCGAAGATCAACCAATCGCGTCGCAGCCCATCGTCAACGGCCGCAGGATCGGTCCCAAAAACCAGCTCCTTGTGATCACGGACCCACTGACGAATCGCATATTCACCGCCGTGACCAAAAGGCGGATTTCCGATGTCGTGTGCCAAACAGGCAGCCTGGAGGATTTGGCAGATGTCTTCGGTCGTACGGCCTGTGGGGAGTTCTTGGCGATCATGAAGCCAAGCGGCCATCCGCTTGCCAAACGAGCGTCCGACGCTGGCGACTTCGATCGAGTGCGTTAGTCGGTTGTGAATGTGATCGTGCGGCGCGGTCGGATAGACCTGCGTCTTGCGCGCCAGTCGGCGAAAAGCGGCCGAGTAGACAATGCGATCATGATCGGCCTCGAACGCGGTGCGATAGGTTTCTTCGGCCGCTGGCCGCGGCGGTTGCCCAGGTCGTGGGCAGCGAAAGTCGGACAGCAATTGGTTCCACTGCAAGCGTGTCATCAGGGAGCATGCGAAGGTGAGAGTGTGGACAACGGATCGGCGCGGTCGGTAGCCCGACGAGGTGATCCCAAGAGGCGTCTATGATGGTCGATTCCGCCACAGTTAGAACCCGGGTACGGCAGCAAGACAGGGCAAAAAGCGAGCAAAACAGCTCCACCACCAACGTCCGATAATGCCTCTTATGTTGTATTCGAGGTCGGTTATTGCTTGAAAAAACCGCTATCGGCCGTACCCTCGCCCCAAGGCACGCTGGGCAGGCTGGGGAGATCGGGGTTGCCACCCCACGGCACACGTATGGCGTTGTCGTCACCGCCCCACGGCAACGTCGGGCTAGCGGCGGGCGCTGTGCCACCGGACTGCATCTGTTCGTCAAAGCGTTCGATGTACGGCCCAACGACTTCTTGAACTTCTGCTGGCATGACGCCGTGACTGTGCGCCAAAACTTTGGAGATGTAATAGCCGCTACGAGACTGCACAATTTTTTGACGACTGGTCGCCCCCAACAGCGTCACAGCAAACAGCGTGATCAGCGTGCAGTACAGCACCCCTTTGCCAAACCCGAACAACGCCCCCACATGACGGTCAAACTCGCGCAGCTTCATCTTGTCGATCGTTTTGCTGACCATCCGAAAGGCGACCCAGATCACCAGTGAAGTGCCGACGTACAAGATGAACATTGCCAAGAACCGATTCCAAGGAGGCTCGGCACTGATCGA
This sequence comes from uncultured Pirellulaceae bacterium, assembly GCA_964477385.1. GTDB lineage: Bacteria > Planctomycetota > Planctomycetia > Pirellulales > Pirellulaceae > Roseimaritima. Next base: position 29,699 of record CAYZHQ010000032.1, on the reverse strand, counting down.
CTCGCTGAACGGTTCGCGATACCGATAGGCGACCACATAGCTGACGACGATCGAGGCAATCGAGGCGACTTGCCACGCAAAGCCTTTCATGGCTCCGTAGATCGCAGTTCCGACCAACACGACCAGCATTAGGATGTCGTAAGTTTCCACCGATGGCTCCAAGGAATGGGCAAGGTCTGCAGAATACCAGACGCGGGCAAGCGCTCGAAGATCAATCTCTCTTGGCACTGAAGGCAAGGTAGGGGTATGACAAACAAGACTCGAGCGTTTTCGTTCGCTCACTGAATTGCTGGCATTACACGAGTTGCAACCTTGGCCGGTTTTAAAGCTCATATTACCGGGAGCACGTTGGTCGGAGCGGCCTACGGCTACTGGGGAACGGTGCATCACGGCATGCCGATGGAAAGCGGCTTGCTAGCTGCCGGCCTGTGCGCGGTCAGCGGCATGTTGCCGGATCTGGATAGCGATTCGGGAATCCCGCTACGAGAGACCACGAATTTCGCTTCGGCCTTGGTGCCGATGCTCATGATCAATCGCTTTCGCGCCCTCGACATGACGCCGGAAGAGATGGCCTTGGCGGCGATGCTGATCTACCTTTTTATGCGATTCGTGGTCGTCGGAATTTTCAAGAAGTACACCGTCCATCGCGGAATGTGGCACAGCCTCCCAGCCGCGGCCTCCGCGGGCCTGCTGGCGTACCTTGTCATTCCATGCCCCAGCGAAGCGATTCGAGTCTACAAAAGTGCGGCGGTCAGCTTGGGTTTCATGACGCATTTGATCATGGACGAGATCTGGTCGATTCAGATGCGACATGGACGCACGCGGCTGAAAAAATCCTTCGGCACAGCGCTGAAGTTTTTCAGCAACAACGCTTGGGCCAACCTGTCGACCTATGCCAAATTTTTCTTGTTGGCTTATTTGGCATGGACCGACCATGGCTTCTTGCATCGCCACAGCCCGGAACGTTTCAATGACAACGTGCCGTATCTTGCCGAGCCATCGGAACCGTGGCTGGACATGCTGCGCAAGCCACTCCAAAGACGCTAAAACATCGGACAGCGTTTAAAACTGCTTTTGACTGTCAAGCAAGATTGTCACCGGCCCATCATTGACGAGCTGGACCTGCATGTCGGCGGCAAACACGCCGGTCTGGACATCTAGTTGATGTGTCCTCAAACGTTGGCAGTAGCGTTCGTAGAGTGGATTTGCGATTTCGGGAGCGGCCGCCGCGGTAAAGGCGGGGCGCCGTCCCTTTCGACAGTCCCCCCACAAAGTGAACTGACTGATTGCCAAAACGCTGCCGTCAATATCCACCAGCGATCGGTTCATTCGGTCGTTTTCGTCAGGAAAGATTCGCAACAGCGCCGTTTTATCGGCCAGATAGTCAGCATCTTTTTCCGCATCGCCCTGCCCTACCCCGACCAATACCATCACGCCCATGGCGATCCGCCCGACGGTCTGTCCGTCGATGTCAACCTGAGCTTGGGAAACTCGCTGAACGACACATCGCATGGTTGGTTGCTCCTGATCAATGGCTGCCCCAAGAAATCAATGCCTGTCCCAAGAAACGCCGACGAGCGGCTACAATACACGCCCGCGCCCGACGTAGCCCCGACCGCCTTCGGACGAAGGCAGCCATGAAAAATCGGTCGATTCAGCCGAGTGGAACACAGATGTCTTACCTATTTACCTGCCCACATTGCAAGTCACAGACATTGGTGGGAGATGAATACAGTGGCTTGGCCGGGGAGTGCGCTGTATGCGGCCAAGCGATTGAATTACCCGATTTTGCCGGCCTCGGACCGGTGGAAGAAACACCACAAAACGGTTGGCTGGCGCACCGCCGCGTACGGCTCGCCATTGCGGGCACGCTGACGCTTGCGTTGGCCGCCTGCCTGCTCTTTGCCGTTGTCAACTATGGCTCTTCGGCGCTGGCACAGATGCAGGCCAATCGCCTGAAGCAACAGGATGCGACCAATTTAGAAAAAATTGCCAAGGCATTAAACGCCTATGCAAACGATTTCGGCAGTTACCCACCCTCGGTTACCGTCGACTCCAATAAACAGCCAATGCACAGTTGGCGCGTCCTGATCCTGCCCTACCTCGGGTACAACGATCTGTATCGCCAATACAACATGAGCCGACCGTGGGACGAAAACATGGAGAATATTTACCTGACCCCAAAGGAATACCAAGCCTCTTCCGGACAAGCCTTTGCATCGGAGCCTGACTATCTCTTGGTCACCGGCACAGGAACCTTATTTCCGACACCGACAACTTCGCTGGGCCCTCAGAGCTTGGTCGACGATCCCGCCAAGACGATCCTGTTGGTCGAGGGCCGCGCTCCATCGGGAACCGGCATGCACTGGATGGAGCCGGTCGACCTGGACATCAACAAGATGCAATTCGCGATCGCGGGCAACGCGGGAGTCGAAATCGGTGGTCGGCACAAGCGAGGCGCCATGGTAGCGACCGTCGACGAGCGAAGCCACTTCTTACGAGACATTCTTTCCCCTGTCGAAGTCCGCGCCCTGTTCAGTCCCGCCGGGGGCGAACCCCTGGCTGATGACATTTTAGACTGATGCGGTTTCGCGCGGCGGCTTAGAATTTCCGAGGCCGGACGCTGCCTTGCACGCGCGACGGCAATCCCTGGATTCGCAGGAAGCCCTCCGCATCATCTTGGTTGTAGGATCCGCCACCTTCCATGGTGGCAATTTCAGCGTCATACAAACTGTTCGGACTGCTCCGCTTGGAGACGATGATGTTGCCCTTATAAAGCTGCAGCGTGACCTCTCCGGTAACCGGTTTTTGCGTCTCTTGAATGAAAGCCATCAAGGCGTCCATTTTGGGTGTGTACCAAAATCCGTAGTACACCATTTCGGCAACTTCGGGAGCTAACCGATCGCGGAGATGCAACAGATCGCGATCGAGCGTCAATTGCTCCACGACTAACAAGGCGTCGTACAGCACCGTCATGCCTGGAGCTTCGTAAACACCGCGGCTTTTCATGCCAACGAAGCGATTCTCGATCATGTCGATGCGTCCGACGCCGTTGCGTCCGGCGATCGCGTTCAGTTGCTCGACCATTTCCAAGGCCGACAGCGTCTTGCCATTCAACGTGGTTGGTATACCAGACTGAATCCCGATGGTGACCTCTTCGGGAGTGTCGGGAGCTGCTTGCGGACTGACGCCCATTCCGAAGTCGACCAATTCGACACCGTTGACATCCAACTCCTCTAGCTGCCCTGCTTCGTAACTAATGTGCAGCACATTTTCATCGCTGCTGTAAGGCTTGGATGTCGAAGCCTTGACTGGGATGTTCTTTTCATTGCAGTACGCGATCAGCTCGGTGCGTCCTGGAAAGGCATCCCGGAAAGCCTTGATGCGCCACGGAGCGATCATTTCGATCGTTGGATCAAGCGCCTCGGCGGCTAATTGAAAGCGACATTGATCGTTGCCCTTCCCCGTTGCGCCGTGGGCGTAAGCGGTCGCGCCGACTTCGCGCGCGACCTCGAGGCAAACCTTACTGATCAACGGCCGTGCAATCGACGTCCCCAGCAGATAGATGCTTTCGTACTTGGCTTGCCAGGCCAGCACAGGAAAAGCGAAGTCGCGGCACAATTCTTCACGCACATCGACGATCCGCGAGGAGGCGGCACCACAGACGCGAGCCTTTTCCAGCGTTGCTTCGCGGTCTTCGCAAGGTTGGCCCAGGTCGACGTAAACCGCATGCACCTCATAGCCTTCATCTTGCAGCCAGCCCAAAATCACAGAGGTGTCGAGGCCACCCGAATAAGCGAGAACGCAGCTTTTCTTCATTGATGTTAAACTCCCAGCCACAGCGGGCTTGTAGGTCGATGATCAGTACAGGATTGCCGCCTTATTGTGATTCGGTATAGCCCCCACTGGCAACCGGCCAAGCTATGATGAAAACGCGTGCGGCCAATTCCGTTTTTTACTTCCTCCCCTACCCTGCTCCGTTTGTCGATGTCTACACCTCCCACAGAATGGCTCGAACTGTTTCAACTCGTTGCCGCTGGCAAAGTCACTGCGGAATCGGCCGCCGCGAGTCTTGACCCGGCTGCCATGGTGACTATCGAAGGTGCCACCGTCGACTTGGGCCGGGCGGCGCGGTGCGGATTTGGCGAAGTGATTTACGGCGAAGGCAAATCGCCCGAACTGATTCAAAACATCACCGAACAACTGCTGAAACAGCAAGCCGAGGTCTTGGTGACGCGATGCGACAGCGTCTCGGCGACCATGCTGACCGAGGTTTTCCCGCATACTCGCTACGAAACGCTGGCCCGTACGCTACGCATCGGGAACCAGCCGATCGATGGACGGCAAAGCGAAACCGGCGGGCGAGTCGCCGTGGTCTGCGCCGGCAGTACCGACCTGCCGGTGGCTCGCGAAGCCAGCGAAACCCTGCAATGGATGGGCATCAACGTGGAGACATTCGATGACTTGGGCGTCGCTGGCCCGCAGCGACTGCTCTCGGCGGTGGAGCCGCTGCGGCGAGCTCAGGCAATCGTTGTGGTCGCCGGCATGGAGGGAGCTTTACCGAGTGCGGTCGCGGGCCATGTCGCCGTTCCCGTGATCGCCGTGCCTACCAGCGTCGGCTACGGAGCCGCCTTGGGGGGAATGACCGCACTCATGGGGATGCTGATCAGTTGTGCCGCCAACGTATCGGTGGTCAACATTGACGCAGGATTTAAAGGAGGCTACGTGGCTGGACTGATCGCCCGGCAAGTCGCCAAAGCGGCAAAACACTAGGCAAAACAGTCGCCACTACCCTACCCTACTGGAATGCTGCCCAGCGGGTCATACTAAAGAAAGCTCGAAAACGGTCCCCTTCCCGCTCGCCGTTAGGCCCAACAAGCATTGTGCGGCGTCGCAGCGGGAACGAATCGGTCGCTTCACGGCCAGCCGGTCCGTTTTCCGCTAGAGCCCCTCTGTCAAATCTCCGTTTCTTCACTCATTCCCCTGCCCTGCCCCGACGTGGTCCAGACTCTGCTTCGCGGTTTCGATCAGCTCCATGATAACGCGCGTGGTGGTGCGATCAGTATCGGTAATTTTGATGGCGTCCACTGGGGACACGCCGCGTTAGTGCGTCAACTTCGCCAGACAGCCGATCGCCTTGCCGGACCGGCGGTGGTAATTACCTTCGACCCTCACCCGGCGGCGTTGCTACGGCCGAACGCTCCGCTGCCGCGACTGACGACGCTTGAACGACGAGCGGAATTGCTGGCCCGCCTGGGCGTCGATTTTGTGGTCGTCTGCGAAGTCACGCAGCCTTTTCTTAATTTGACAGCCCAGCAGTTTTTCCAGACCACGGTCCAAGAGGCTCTCCAAGCTCGGGCGGTGGTCGAAGGCCCTAACTTTTTTTTCGGCCGCAATCGCGAGGGCGATATTGAGCGTTTGCGAGAGATGTGTGCGGCGACCGCCATCGAACTGCACGTCGTCCAACCAGAAACCCGTTCCCCTACCACGCTCGCAGTCGCCAGCGCCTCGCCCCGCGCAGCTGCCCCGCCGATGATCAGCAGTTCGCGCATTCGCACCCTGTTGGCCAACGGGGATGTCTCAACCGCCAATTCCCTGCTGACCGCTCCCTATCAACTAACCGGGGTGGTCGGGCGCGGTGAGCAACGCGGCAGAGGACTTGGCTTCCCAACGGCGAATCTCCGGCACACCGCGACCATGATTCCCGGGCATGGCGTGTACGCCACACGCGTCAACGTTAACGGACAAACCTACCCCGCAGCAACGCACCTAGGACCAAATCCGACGTTTGGTGGCGACGTCGATAAAGTCGAAGTTCACATTCTGAACTTCAACGGTGACCTCTACGGTCGCTCCCTGAGTGTTGACTTCGTGGCGCATGTTCGTGACATTGCCTCTTTCAAATCCATCCATGAATTAAAGCAGCAACTACAACGCGATGTCGCGTTGGTGAAAACGCTGGTCGCCAACGCGGCACCACAATAACGGAAAAATTTAATGAGTGTTAACTGGAAGGCCTTCGTCGATCAAATCAGCCACTACGATTCGTTTGTGCTGACCAGCCACATTCGACCTGACTGCGACGCCTTGGGCAGTGAATTGGCGATGGCCGAAGTCCTGCGGACGGTTGGCAAAGAAGTCCGGATCGTGAACGCTCATCGCACCCCGCCGGCTCTACAATTCCTGGATCCCGCCGGCCGCATTGATGTGCTGGGCGATACGATCGAAGCCGCCGATGTGAAAGCCGATTGCCTAATGGTGCTGGATACCAGCGCCTGGCAGCAATTAGGCGATATGGCCGATGTAGTGCGTGCCTCGCGAGCCGACAAAATGGTGCTCGACCATCACGTGGGCGAAGACGATTTGGGCGCGACGATGTACAAGGACTATCACGCCGAGGCCACCGGGACCTTGGTCGTTCAAGCGGCCGATGCGCTGGCAGTGCCGCTCACCCGTGCCATTGCGTTTCCCGCCTTTGCCGCGATTGCGACCGACACCGGATGGTTCCGCTTCGGCAGCGTCTCGTCGGAAACCTATCGAGTGATCGCCCGCCTGATTGACACGGGAGTCGTGCCCGCGGAAATCTACGGCGACCTGTACGAACGCGATACTCTCGGACGTATGCGGCTAAGAGGCCGAATACTAGCTCGAACGCAAGCTGAAATGGATGGCAAACTGGTCCATACCTATGTCACCAAGCAAGACTTCAACGACACCGGAGCATTGCCCAGCGACACCGAAGATGCCATCAACTTAACCCTGGCCATCGGTGGCACCGAGGCGGCGGTGATTATGATCGAGCAACTCAAGGGGGGCTTCAAACTGAGCTTCCGCAGTCGCTGTCCGCTGGACTGCAACGAGATCGCCAGGCAATTCAACGGTGGCGGGCATAAAGCGGCTGCCGGAGCCTTCCAAGAAGGAACCCTGCAAGAAGTCCAGGACAAGGTGTTGCCGGTGATGCGAGAAAAACTAGCGGAAGCCCTCGGCCGCAACGAGTAGCCAACCGCGAGCCAGCGAAGTGCGAAAGGCTACAACAGGTCCTCGCCATAACCCTCAGGAAAGGGATTATTGCCTTCTTCATCAAGGTTACGACGCGGACTACCAAGGCGATCCCTTGCCGAGGGCTTGCTCGCCTTCGGAGCGATTTTTCCCGGTGGGGCTTCGTTGCGAGAGGAAACGGGTTTTCTCTTTGCCGCTGGCTTCGCCTTTGCCGCTCGCTTCGCCTTTGCCGCTGGCTTCGCCTTTGTTACTGGCTTGCCCTCGCGGTGCCCCGTCTCTTTCGCTCCAGACCGCTTCTCTGCCTTCGGCGGCACCCCACCGACTTCCGACGTGGAGCCGCCTCCCGGGGATGCCGACAGCGGTTGGCTGTCGGGCAGAGGTGACTTTCGATCGGCGATCCCAAACGCCTTCAGCCACTCCGACGCTTCCTCCGCATCGAGTTTTCCGCTCGGTTTTTCAGTCGCGGTCTGTGAAGCCCGTTCGTGATTCTTGGCCATCCAAGCAATCCCCAGCGGCGGACCACCATCGATCAGCTTTGCATACCACACATCCGAGTCGAAGAAAAAACCCCGGCGGCGGTGGATCGCACGCTGCACACGGTGGTCAGAGGAGATCACCGTTAATCGTCCGGGTGCCGCATGGTGGGCGATGAGCTCTTCCAACAGGTCATCCGCCTCGGGATAGTCGACCGCGTAGCGCACGTCGATCTGCTCAAAGCTTTCCTGGCTGGGACGTCCCGGTGGTGGGTCCTGGGCATCAAACACGATGCATGTGGCGCGCCGCAGCTCGGGGTCGAGATGTTGTCCGATGGTGCGCAGCAAACGCATCCGGGCGCGGTGCAACCAGCCTTCTGCCCTGCTCCGCCCCAGCACATCGGATTGGTGCAACAAATTATACCCATCGATCAGCAACAACATGCTTCCAGTCTACCGTATGGCAGCATCGCACCGAGAGCATGCTGGCTGTTTTCCCCAGAGTCGATTGTCTCGGGGCGTCTTTGGAAGGCACGAAACCAACCAAGAAAAAACCGCGTTTCCCCCCAAGGAAAAACGCGGTTCAAACATCGGTCTGACGAGACGATTCTGGCAACCGAGGCTGCTTAGGCACCGAATTCGATGCGACGTTGTCCGAGTTGGGACTGCAGGCGGCTGACGATCGAACTATGCATCTGACTGACGCGCGATTCTGACAAATCGAGCGTTGCGCCGATTTCTTTCATCGTCAGTTCTTCGTAATAGTAAAGAATGATGATTAAGCGTTCGTTGCGATTCAGCCCCTTGGTGACCAGTCGCATCAGGTCATTTTTCTGAACACGGATCGTAGGATCTTCGCCCTTTTGATCCTCGAGAATGTCGATTTCTCGAACGTCCTTATAACTGTCCGTTTCGTACCACTTCTTGTTCAGTGACACGAGTCCGACGGCGTTGGCGTCCGATTGCATTTTCTCGCATTCGGCAACGGTAATTTCCATGTGCGTGGCCAACTCCACAATCGTTGGTGGTCGCCCATGCTTGGTTTCCAACTTCTTGCGAGCTTCGTTCAGCTTACTGGCTTTACTGCGAACTAACCGCGGCACCCAGTCCATGGTACGCAGTTCGTCTAACATGGCCCCACGAATACGCGGGACGCAATAAGTTTCAAATTTGACGCCACGATCGAGGTCGAAAGCGTCGATAGCATCCATCAAGCCAAAGATGCCCGCACTAATCAAATCGTCCAGCTCGACGCCGTCAGGCAGCCGTTGCCAGATACGTTCCCCGTTGTATCGCACCAAAGGCATGTATCGCTCTACCAATCGGTTGCGAAAGTCCTCATAGCCGGGCCCGTGTTTCTCAGTCGATTTGAAATCGGTCCAAACTTGCTTGATATCTTCATCAGCCGTGGTCGTCGCCATCCAATCCTCCGTGACCTAGTTGGCACCATAATTTGCGGAACCCTGCCGAATCGACATCCATGCCGGTTCGATAAGGCTCCATTTATCTAACGAATCCGCAAAGCATCCTTGCCGTTAAGATTCGTCAGGTGGGTTGTTCGCTTCTTCGAATTCACGGAGTTCCTTTTGGAATACCGCAACTCGATGACGGAACTGCGTCTCTAATTGTTGTTGAACCAAGTAGTCTGCGATTCTTCCAGTGATCGCGCCGATCACCATAAAAACCAACATCGCCAGCATGCCTTCTCGAAGGACGTCTGTGGCGACTTCTCCTCGCAATCCGCCTCTCAAGGCAACCAGTGCCAGAGCCAAGGCTCCCAACACGACGGAAAAATTGCGATGCATATCCACTGAGCTCCGTGTACAGCTACCGCGATTGGTCGCGACACGCCGTCTGCTTTGTCGTTATCGGATGGCCAGTGTGTTGGCAATTAATTCTTTCGGTGGGTTTAGGTGTTTTTTTCGTGAAACGTTGGCTGAGTGTGTTATCAGGCAACATTCGAATGAGCTTCAGTCGCAGCCAATAATGGCCGGACGACTCGCTCCGCTGCGCCGGCTTCGATATCGTCGGGAACTTGCTGCCCCGTCGTGATATAGCTCAGCGGAGCAGCCCGATGCTCTCGAATGGCAGCCAACACGCCAGCGGTCTGCTCGGTTTCATCCAGCTTGGTCAGGATCGTGGCCGTCGGCTGAACACTGGCAAAGCCGCGCAGCACTCCGGTCGTCGACGCCGCACTCGATGTGGCACTCAACACTAAGTGAATTTCATCCGGATTGGCGGCCGTTAACATCGTGCGCAGTTGATCGATACGAGCGGCCAAATGAGGACTGCGACCGGCCGTGTCGATCAAGACTAGATCCACATTCCCAAGCGCGTCCAAGCTGGCTTGCATCTGCTCCGGCCGCTCGACGACCTGCATCGGCAGGTCCATGATCTCGGCGTAAGCCTGCAACTGCTGCACCGCCGCGATGCGGTAGGTGTCGATCGTCAACAGACCGACACTTCGGTTCTGCTGCAATCGAAAGCCCGCGGCTAACTTGGCAACCGTTGTCGTCTTGCCCACTCCGGTCGGTCCGACCAAAGCCACAACGCGTCGTTGGGATGGAACGGCACGAATCGGCGAGCCGCATTCGATGTCCGCTGCTACCACCCGCCGCAAAGCTGCGGCCAACGCAACTGGAGCAACACCGAGCGATTGCCCGTCGTGTTCCCTCTGCAACGCCTCCTCGGCGCGGCGCGTCCATTGCTGCGCCAGGGCGTCTCCGACACCAAGCCGGAGCAACCGCTCGCGAAGCAACTCCGTTTCGCGATGAGGCCGATGCTCTAAACGCGTGATTCGCTCTCGCTTTGATGGGTCCTGGGCACCTCGCAGGCCGGCGGTGACTTCCACCTGAGTTCGGCCGAGCCATCCCATCCAGCCATCGCGAACCTGCCGCGTATGGAGCACCGATGCCTCAGAGCCCATCTGTTGGCGAATGTCCGCCAAGGCAGCTTGCAGGTTCGGGGCACGGAAGGTTCGAATATGCATCGGTATTTCAGGTAGCGAATGATCAGGCTGTGAAGACGGCTCGATAAGGTCCTAACCAACGCTAGGCGTCGGTGACAATACCAACGGATTCGATCGTTGTATCTTGCGTGATTTCGTTGTACGAAAGAACTCGCAAGCGAGGCAATGCGGATGCTGTGATCTGGCGGAGCCCTGGACGAATTCGCGGACTGACCAAGATGATCGGTGGACGTCCCGCCGTGGTCAGTTTCTTGACCGCGTCATCAATCCGTTTGCATGTCAATTCAATCGCTTGAGGGCTCATACGGACAAACAGCCCCCGGTCGGTGTGATCGATGCCCGCGGCGATCCGATCTTCGACCGCCGGATCAAGTGCGACGATAAACAGCCTGCCCTGGGCATCCCGATAACGACTGCTGATTGTCCGCGCCAATCGATTACGGACATACTCCGTTAGCAACACCGAATCCTTGGTGCGAGAGGCAAAATCCCCCAGCGTCTCCAAAATGATTCCCAACTGCCGAATCGGCACGTCCTCACGCAACAGCATGTGCAGCACCTGCTGGACTTCGGAGAGTTTCATCAGACCGGGAATCAGTTCCTCCACAACCGCCGGAGCCACTGCCTTCAGTTCATCGAGCAGATGCTTGGTCGCATCGCGGGAGAGCAATTCGTCGGCGTGCCTGCGGGAGATTTCCTGAAGGTGCGTTGCCAGCACCGAGCCAGGCTGAACGGTGGTGTAGCCGTAAATGGCCGCTTGCTCACGCCGCGCCGGATCGATCCAGACGGCGGGTTCGCCAAACGTGGGATCGCGTGTCGGTTCCCCATCGATCACCCCCGTCGTCGCGCCGGAATCGATGGCTAGATAGCGATCGGGATAAACCGCCGCGCGGGCGACGGGATTACCTGCTATCCGAATTTCATATTCCAAGTCGCCCAACTGCATGTCGTCCCGCACGCGGACTTTGGGTAGCAAAATACCGATGTCGGCCGCGATCGCGTTACGGACACCACTGATCCGCTCCATCAAATCACCACCACGTGCGGGATCGGCCAGTTCCAGCAAACCAATGCCGATCGATAGCTCCATCGGATCGACTGCCAGAAAATCTTCAACACGCTTCTCGGGAGGTGCTTGAGACGCCGCTTCCTCTTCGTCTTCACGACGCTGAGCATCGATTTCATCGCGTGCCGTTTGACGGTTCATGACGACAGCCAAGCCAATGCACCCGATCGCCAGTGTTGCCATTGGCACGCGAGGCAAACGCGTCAGAATCATCAACCCCAAAAAGGCCCCGGCGACCATCAGCGCCCGAGGATTACCGAACAACTGCGTCAAGAACTGAACCGGCAGATTCGTCTTGGCAGCACTTCGCGTGACCAACAAACCGGCCGCCAACGAAATCAACAGCGCGGGGACTTGGCTGACCAACCCGTCGCCGATCGTCAGTTTTGTATAGAGCGAACCCGCCTCGGCCAACGACATCTTGGCCTGCACCATACCGATATACAGCCCTCCGGCGACGTTGATCGCCATGATTACCAAACCGGCAACCGCATCCCCTCGCACGAACTTACTCGCACCATCCATCGCTCCGTAAAAGTCGGCCTGTGCAGCCACTTCTTGCCGACGACGCTGTGCTTCTTTCTCGTCGATCAAACCGGCATTCATGTCGGCATCGATCGCCATTTGTCGGCCCGGCATTCCGTCCAACGCAAAGCGTGCGGCGACTTCACTGATCCGCGTCGCACCTTTGGTGATCACGATGAACTGAATCAACATGATGATGCCAAAGATGATCAGCCCGACTTCGATGCGGTCTCCCGCGACAAACTCGCCGAACCCCTGAATCACGCCACCGGCGGCATCCATTTGTGCGGTATCGGCTCGCGTCAGAATCAGCCGGGTCGTGGCGACATTCAGCACCAACCGGGCGAGCGTCGTGGCCAGCAGTAATGACGGAAAAATACTGAATTCCAGCGGCGTCGAGACGTACACTGTCGTTAACAATACGATCAGCCCGATCGTGATATTGGCCGCCAGCAAGACGTCCATCAACATCGGCGGCAACGGCACGAGAATCACCAACAGGCAGGCAATAATACCCACCGGCAGCACGAGATCTCGGTAACGTTTAATCAGTTCCACTGAGGAGGAGCCCGGCGATTGGTCTGGAAGTTTCTTCAATCACTCGTCAGCCGAATGGCGACGGCGACGTGGCGGAACAGTAGCCAAACCGACCGGGTGAGGTCTAGGCAGAAACTGGGTAAGAGTAAAAACCGGTCGCTAGCAAAACCGATGGCGTCCAACTCCGTCCGCACGCAAATCCAGCGAGCTACCGCTTGATGACCATGCACTGAGTCGTCGGCAACTCGATCAGGTATTCCGGCTTGCCGGAAAGAAACTCGGTGAATGCCTGTCGCACGCCTTCGAGAATCGAATAATCGTGTGACAGCATAATGCCGCCGGGCTGCATCTTGGGGTAGAAGTACTCGAGGCAATCGAGCGTGCTCTTATAGAGACCCACATCCAAGTGCACGAAACAAAACCGGCGATCACTCGCCAAGCCTGCCGTCGAATCGGGAAAATAGCCCTTGTAAAACTGCACGTTTTCGAAACCTTCCAAGTAACCGCTCAACGATTCGTAGGAGCAGCGAAACGGGAGCGGTTTGTACATTGCTTTTTCGGAAGCAAGCACACCATCGGGAAGACCTTCAAAGGTGTCAAACAGATGCAGCGTCTTGTCCCCCTTTCGTCTCGCACAACAGCTTTGCCGTGCTTCCCTCATAGACGCCCATTTCGGCAAAATCGCCATCCGTGCCTGCCACGGAAGCAGCCAACGAGTTGACGATGTAGGCCTCATTAAAGGTTACCAGTGTCTTGCGTTCCCACTGGGCCTTGCGAATCCGCTGCAGAACGGCATGGTCCTTGTGGGCTCGCAACGTGCAGTATTCGATGGTCGACACGCATCGAATCCCAAATCGCTCGGCAATACTTCCACCGAGCAGCTTTGGGACCCACGGCCTACGGAGAATCATTTGTAAGTCTCTTGGTCAATTAAACATTTGTCTGGGGGAACTTTTAAGACAACCAACAGGTTATGAGCCCGGTCCATGACTCCATTGCCTGTCACGAGGATCACAACATCGTCACCGGAAAGCATACTAGAACGACACCCCCAGTGGGTGATCTCGTCAAACAGTTTTTGCGTGTCGTCTAACTGAGAAACCCTCACCGGCTTGACGCCCCAGAACAAATTCATGCGGCGTAGCGCATCCTCGTTATCACTGACTCCCAGCGTTGGCACTAAGCTTCGCTGCTTGCTTTCGACCCATGCGGTACCACCACTTCGAGTTGCGATCACGATCAGCTTCGCCTCGATCGCCTCGGCCAAGGTGGTCGCACTGCGCGCCACCGCGGAAGTGATCGGATGAACACGATTCAACACAAACGGATCGCGGCGCGGCGAAGACAACAATTGGCGTTCGGTGTAGGTCATGATGCGATGCATCGTTTGCACCGTGGCGAGCGGAAAATCGCCAATCGCCGTCTCACCGCTCAACATGCAACAGTCGGCACCGTCCAGGATCGCGTTGGCCACATCACTCGCTTCGGCTCGGGTGGGACGTGGGCAGTGATGCATCGAATCGAGCATCTGCGTAGCGACGATCACCGGTTTGAGCTTCTCGGTGCAGATTTGAATGATCCGTTTTTGCGCCACGGGCGTTTCGGCGACGTCGATCTCGACCCCCAAGTCCCCGCGTGCGACCATCACGCCATCGGCCGCATCGACGATCGCTTCAAGATCTTCCAAGGCTTCGCGTTTCTCGATCTTGGCGATCACCAAGGCGGTCGATTCATAACTGGTCAGCAGATCCTTAAGCGACTGCACATCCGACGCCGAACGGACAAAGCTGAGACTGATAAAGTCGATCCCAGACTGGGCACCCCAAATGGCATTATCAACGTCCTCGGGCCGCATCGCCGACACGCTTAATTTCACCCCCGGCAAGTTGATGCCTTGGCGACTGCGCAGTTCGCCCGGCGACGTGACACGGCAGACCGCTCGCCTCCCATCGTTGGAGACCACAATCAGCGAGACGATTCCATCGGCCAACATGACGGTATCGCCAACCTGCAATTCCTGCAGCAAGCGTTTGTAGGAACTGGTTAACTCGTCAGCGGACTGCGGTTGGTCCCCGCTGATGAATGACAGTTCCATGTCCATTTCGCATTGCAGCGGGTCCTGCAGCAAAGAACCTAGCCGAAGCTTTGGGCCCGATAAATCCAACAAAACGCCAACCGGAAAACCGGTTTCGTCCGATGCTTCACGGATCCTGCGAAGCGTTTCCGCATGGGCTTCGCGATTGCCATGAGCCGTATTGATGCGAAAGACATCGACCCCCGCCTCGATCAACTTCGTAAGCGACACCAGCGAATCACAGGCCGGACCAACCGTCGCGATGATCTTTGTGGAGGCTTCCTGCAACGTGGGACGGTTCATAAGACACCAACAATAAAGAGAAGAAAAATGTCAAAACCCGCGGACTAGTCTGGCAAAATGTAAGCGATTCTGCCCGCAAAGCGAGCCCGCTGGGACGCGGGGCCTAGATCGCTACATTGACGGTCTCTCAATGTCTCCAGAACCCCCGCTCCCGCGACCGCAAATCGATGCCTAACAAAAAATTCCCCGCGTGCCCCGTGGCGGTCATTACCGGAGCAAGCGCGGGCTTGGGAGCCGTGATTGCAAGCCGACTGCATCGCGAAGGCTACCAGATCGTGTTGGTGGGACGGAATCGCGAATCCCTAATTCTTGCCACCCAGCACTGGAACTGCTCAACAGGCCCCGCTCCGCTGCCGCTTGCCTGTGACGTCACCGACGCCGCACAGGTTCAGCATTTGGTGGCTGAAGTGGCCAAGCAGTACGGGCGACTCGACGTGCTGGTGAATGTGGTGGGGCAAAGCGACCGCGGCTTGATCGCCGACCTGCAGACCGATCACTTGCGGCAGTTGCTCGAAACCAACCTGATGGCCACGCTGCTCTGCTCCCAAGCCTGCCTGCCGATGTTGGAACAGAGCCGGGGCGTGATCGTGAATATCGGCTCGCTGGCCTCGAAAGTGGGGGCCCGGTATCTCGGCGGCTATCCGGCGGCCAAACATGCCCTGGCAGGCCTGACCCAGCAAATGCGGCTGGAATGGAAGCCGCGGGGTGTCCATGTCGGGTTGCTCAATCCTGGCCCCATCCAACGCCAGGACGCGGGCAGTCGATATGAGAAACAAGTGCGTGCCGGTGGAGAATTACCCGCTCAAGCGACCCGTCCCGGAGGTGGGACTTGCGTTAAAGGCTTGCCGCCGGAGCAAGTGGCAAACGCTGTGCTGCGGATGATCCGTCGCCGCACCGCCGACGTGCTGTTGCCGGGATATCTGCGACCACTGGTAGCCGTCGGGCACCTATGGCCACGACTGGGCGATTGGCTGTTGCTGAAGTTCACCAGTTCGGGCAACTAGCAAGCCAATCCGACCGGTACGTCACGGCAAAGGGTCTGCGTTCAGATTACAATTTGGCCCTCGATGCTCTCTCCCCCCCTACCCTGCCCTGCCTCCTGTGAGGGACGTTCCATGATCTCCTGCGCCTCCTCGAATCTCTTCACCTTCCTGGTCTCTCTGCCTCTGCTGGGCTTCGTTACGTTATTCGCCTCGACGGCGCGCGCGGCCACCTTGGCGGACTTACCCGAACGCCCCAACATCATCGTCATTTTTTGTGACGATTTGGGGTATGGTGACCTGGGTTGCTACGGCCATCCGACGATCGCCACGCCGCATCTCGACCGGATGGCGGCCGAAGGGATGAAGTTCACGCAATTCTATGCCGCAGCCAGCGTCTGCACTCCCAGTCGCGCAGGCCTGATCACCGGTCGTTTGCCGCAACGCAGCGGCATGTTTGGCAAACGTCGCGTGCTGTTTCCCGATTCGGTAGGCGGGTTGCCCGCGAGGGAAGTCACGATTGCCGAAAAGATGCGGGAGGCAGGCTATGCGACCGCCGCGATTGGTAAGTGGCACCTGGGACACCTTCCCGAGTACTTACCCACCAAGCACGGATTCGATTCCTATTTTGGCATCCCTTATTCAAACGACATGGATCGTGTCGCCTCGGCACCCAAGGGCCGCGCCGCCTTTGACCAGCCCGAAGTGGAATCTTTCAATGTGCCGCTCTTACAAATCTCGGACGATCAACCGCCAGTCGAAATCGAGCGTCCCGCCGACCAGCGAACCATTACCCGGCGATACACCGAAGCGACCATAGCGCAAATTCGCAAACATCGTGACCAGCCTTTCTTTATTTACCTTGCCCATTCGATGCCCCACGTGCCTTTGTTTCGCAGTCCCGACTTTGTCGACCGCTCGACCCGGGGCTTGTACGGTGACGTGATTGAAGAAATCGACTGGAGTGTCGGTGCGATTCTCGATGAACTCAGACAACAAAAACTCGACGAACGAACGTTGGTGCTCTTCACCAGCGACAATGGGCCATGGCTGACGTTCCATCAACAAGGGGGCTCGGCAGGCCTGCTCCGCGAAGGCAAAGGGTGTACGTACGAAGGGGGCATGCGAGAACCTGCCTTGGCTTGGTGGCCCGATACGGTGCCGGCCGGCGTCACGACGCAAGCCATCGCATCGACGCTCGATTTTCTGCCGACCGCCTGCCGACTAGCGGGCGTCCAGCCACCGGCCGACCGTCCGCTCGATGGATTTGACCTCACGCCGGTGCTGGTCGAACAACAACCCGGCCGGCGCGAGACCTTTTTCTACTATCGTGACAATCGTCTGATGGCCGTGCGCATGGGTCGCTGGAAAGCTCATTTCATAACGCAGGATGCCTATGGTGCCGGAGCCCGCACACCGGTAACGCACGCCACGCCCGTCCTGTACGATTTGGGAGTCGATCCCGGCGAGCAATGGGATGTTGCCGACCAACATCCCGAAGTGCTGAAGCAAATTGCGGCGGTGGCGGCACAACATTCCGCCCACCTGGAATTTCCGATCAGCCAGCTCGATCGCAAACAGTAAGTCTGCTCCGTGCCGCCCCCTGACGGCAACCACGGTCGGACAAACGATTAACGATCCTCAGGCGGGCTTGCCCGAGGTCGCTCGGCGTTCGATATTGTCGGCTCGCATTTGCCAATTTCCCCCACTGCCCCGAGTTTTTCACGATGAGCGCTTTTCCGGAAATCAACACGATCCAGTACGAAGGCCCTGACAGCGATAACCCGCTGGCATTTCGCTGGTACAACCCCGAGGAAATCGTCGAAGGCAAATCGATGAAGGACCACCTGCGGTTCTCCATCGTCTACTGGCACACCTTTCGTGGAACGGGCAGCGATCCCTTCGGCCCCGGTACCGCCGTGCGTCCGTGGGACGATGGCACCGATTCGGTCGAGAACGCGCTTCGCCGCGTCCGCGTGGCGTTTGAATTGTTCGAGAAACTGCAAGCTCCCTATTACGCGTTCCACGATCGTGACGTGTCGCCCGAAGGCTCCACGCTCGCCGAATCTCACAAGAACTTTGACGTGATTGCCAAGGCACTGCAGGAAGAGCAAGAACGATCGGGAGTAAAATTGCTGTGGGGCACCTGCAACCTATTCAGTCACCCGCGTTACATGCACGGGGCGGGCACCAGTTGCAATGCGGACGTTTATGCTTACGCCGCATCGGAAGTTAAAAAATGCCTGGAAGTTACTCAATCGCTGGGCGGCGAGAACTACGTTTTTTGGGGCGGCCGTGAAGGCTACCAGAATCTGTTCAACACCGACATGAAACGCGAACTGGACAACCTCGGTCGCTTCCTGCACATGGCGGTCGACTACGCCAAAAAGATTGGCTTCACCGGGCAGTTTTTAATCGAGCCCAAACCGAAAGAGCCAACCAAGCATCAGTACGACAGCGATGCCGCGGCGTGCATGAACTTTTTGCGTGCCTATGACCTGACGGACCACTTCAAGTTGAACATCGAAACCAACCACGCCACGTTGGCGGGGCACTCGATGATGCATGAACTGGACTATGCGGGAATGCAAGGCGGCCTGGGTAGTATCGATGCCAACACGGGCGACCTCCTGTTGGGCTGGGACACCGACCAGTTCCTGACCGATTATTATGTCGCCGCTCAGACGATGCTGATGATCTTGAAGTACGGTGGTCTGGGTTCGGGCGGGGTGAACTTTGACGCCAAGGTTCGCCGCGAGAGCTTCGAACCGATTGACCTGTTTTATGCCCACATCGGAGCGATGGATACGTTCGCCAAGGGGCTGAAGATTGCTGCCGCGATCCGCGCCGACCACAAACTGGACGACTTTGTCAAAAACCGCTACGCCAGTTGGGATTCGGGGATCGGAGCCAAAGTCGAAGCCGGCCAAGTCGGACTGGAAGAACTGCAGCAGTACATGCTGGAAAAAGGCAATAACGATGCGAACCACAGCGGCCGGCAAGAGATGCTGGAAGCGATGATCAATCGTTACGTCGACCGCTTCTAAGCTGCCGCGAACGGATGGCTACTTCGACTCGGTAACTTTTTTCTGAGCCCACGCGGCGGCACCCAACACCGCCGCGTCGTCACCGAGCTTGGCAGCGACGACATCAAAGGTGTTCCGGTAGGGCTCAAGGCAATTGGCTCTGGCGGTCTTTTTGACCGTCGAGACGATCAAATCCTCCATCGCTTCGACTAAACCACCTCCCAGGACAATCATGTCGGGGGCCAACAGGTGGACGATGTTGACGACCGCGATGCCAATCGTTTCGCTGGCCGAGACAATCAAGTCCTTGACGGCTTTATCACCTGCGGCGACGGAGTCCGCCAGCGCTCCGCTGCGGATTTCACTCAGGTCGGTACCAGCCTCCTTCATTAAGTAAGGGGCATCGCCGCGAAACGCTGCCTTGGCCGCTTCGGCGGCAATCGCCATCCGACTCGCTTCGGCTTCGAGGGTTCCCGTGAGTTCGAAACCGCTGGTCCGCGAACTACTGCTGATCCGGGTATGACCGATCTCCATACAGGTGATGTTACGACCATGCAGGATCGTATCCTCGTAAACGCAGCCTCCACCGATTCCGGTACCGGGAAAAATACCGACCGTACAACGTGCCGACTTAGCGGCTCCGAACCGGTACTCACCGTAAACTCCCGCATCGACATCATTCAGCACCCAGGTCGGACACTTAAAACGTTTTGTCAATTCGGCAGCGATGGGGACTTCATCCCAGCCTAAATTGACCGCCGTGCGAATGATCCCGCGAACCGGATCCACCGGCCCAGGGCAACCGATGCCGATGCCGGCGACTCGCTGCGCATCAACCTCGGCTTCCTCCAGCGCCTTCTCGATCGTCGACTCGATGCGTTCGATACCCGATTCCGCTCCCTCGGACCCTTTGGTCTTGCGCCGCCGCCGGCCAAGAGGCTTCAGATTCTCGTCGTACACCACGGCCATCATTTTGGTGCCGCCCAAATCGAAACCAATCCAAACCGGTGCAGCAGGGTTATCGCTCATAAAGTCTTCTGTTCCGTAGTGCGTGCGGGATAGTGCGTGCGGGGCAAACCCGACGCGCCAAGAATAAATGCGCGGCTTTGCGAGGGCCAGGGGCTCGCACCGGAACACACGTACACGCAAATCATAGAACGCTAAGAAAAACCTCGCTTCTCCAGCTCGCTAAGATGACGATTCTCAAAAAAAATCGCTCACACCATCAATAAAAACCACCCTTCGCGCAACTAAGCCCCGTGTCCTCTTCAAAGTCATCCCCGGAACCCACAGATCGATTGCCAGAGGCAGATTGGTTGTTCGAGGAAAGCGGTGATCAGGCTTGCCCCGGCCTAGCCGCATCCGAAGTCGATCGGTTGTACGCCGAAGTAGGTCCAGGCTTGCGAGCATTTCTGCGTTCGCTGTTGGGTTCCGAAGCCGACGCGGCAGACTGTTTGCAAGAATGTTTCGCGGCACTCGTCCAGCGGGGTGGCCAATGCAAACCGGCTGCTCGAAAGGCGTGGCTGTATACGATTGGACGCAACCAAGCAGCTTGGCTGATCCGACGACGCCAAGCCGGCCAGCGGGCGCTCCAAACTGCCTCCCACAACCGACGAATGAGCAACGACAACCATGACGCAGCATCAGCGATTTTAAAAAACGAACGACAAGCCCAGGTACAGGCGGCCGTACGCAGGTTGTCTCCCGAACAACAGTTGGTGGTCAAGCTCAGAATCGACGATGACTTCACGTTTCGAGAGATTGCGTTGCAGTTGCAGATCCCGCTCGGCACCGCCCTGTCACGCATGCGTGCGGCATTGAAATGTTTAGCAGAAGAATTGAACGAAACCCAAGACATGCCATGAATCATCAACCCTTTGACGATAGCCCTAGCGTACCCAATAGCAGCGACGCCGATCGATGCTTGCTGTACCTCTGCGGGGATCTGCTCGGCGAGCCATTGCGGGACTTCGAAGAACAGTTAGTGGTCGATCCACAACTGCAAAACGAGTTGACCCAACAAGCCGCCGTGCTCGCTCATTTGGGCGAAACGCCGATCTCTTGGCAGACTCCCTGCGACGTCCCCATTGAACCACTTGCCACTTCGGCGGAATCATTCGCGCGGCAGTGGTCGATGCCTCCTTGGGCTTGGGGATGCGTCGGCGTGGCAGCCACCGTGTGGTTGGCGGCTTGGCTGTTCTGGCAGACGCCTACTTCTCCGTTGCCGGTCACGCAGGAGGAAACGATGGATACGCCTCGCTTGGCGGTCGCTTGGCTGGAGGCTCGCGATCTTGTCAGTCGGTCGAGTGACGAGGAACTTCCCGACGGGTTTGCCATCGATTCCAACGCGTCGCCGGAGTCCAACCCATCGCCATGGGAAGCGTTCGCCGGATCATCGGCAACGGCACCGCCCGACTGGATGGTCGCGGCGCTCTCGGCAATGGAGACCACGGAACAAGCTTCGACGGAGACGGCTGATGGTTAAGCAACCGATGGAGCTCCTAATCGCCTCGGCGGGTCGCCGCTTTCGCCCTGACAATGCAACGCCCGCGAAATCATTGCTCCCCCATTGCTGGACACGTCGCTTGGCATCGATCGCATGCTTCACGCTATTGTGTGGCCTGGGATGGTCGAAGCTCGATACCACGCAGGCCCAATTGTTTGGCCAAACCGCCGCGCCGCCACCAACGACACCGGCTGTCCCGCCCCCCGATGCCAACCCCAAACCAAACGACCGATCACTGCCGCTGGATGCGGCCACCGAGCGGCAGGTCTTGGCGATGGTGGACCAGCATCTGCCCGACTTGAAAGGCATGCTCGACTATTTGCGCTCGCATGCACCGGAGGAATACCAACAAGCCCTACGAGACCTCGCTCGCCGAGCGCGCCGGTTGAAGTTGGCACTGCGGCGCGGGGAGCGATTTTACGAAACCGAACTTCAAACACTCAAAGTGGAAAATCGGATCGATCTCGCGGTGGCCAAATTACGTTTAAAAGACGAGCCATCGCTGCGCGTCCAACTACGCGGCGACCTGCGCGAACTCCAGCAATTGCGGACCGAACGTCTGTTGCTCGAACGCGATGCCATTGAGCAGCGAGTCGAACGAGCGACCGAGCAGTTAGCGGCCGCGGAAAAACGGCTGCTCGAATCGCGACGGGCTGGCGACGCCGCTGCGGAGAGAGCGTATGAAAATCTGGTTCGCAAGATCAGCCTCCAAAAACCGGGCCGGCAAAAAACTGTTGACCGAACGATAGATACCGAAATCGATAAAAAAGTCGACAACAACCCCGCCAAAGCCTCCCCCAAAAAGCCCCGTCAGTCCGGGAGTCCTCCCCTGTGAGAATGAATGCCATGTATCGATCGAACACCACTTATCGAGCTGCTGTGTTGCTGGCCGGCTTGTGGACTGGCCTGATGACCGGAACCGCGGCTCCGCTGCGGGCCGAAACCTTGCCTGGATTAGAAGTTCGCTTTGCCTCCGAGGAGACCACCGAAACTCCCGACTTCCAACGCCACGTGACTCCGCTGTTAGGTAGGCTGGGTTGCAATGGACGAGCATGCCACGGTTCGTTCCAAGGTCGCGGCGGACTGCAACTATCCCTGTTTGGCTACGACTTTGCAGCCGACCACGCCGCTCTCATCGCAGAGAACACCGGACGAGTCGATGTCGACGATGCCGATGAGAGCCTGATCATTGCCAAACCCACTGATGCCGATCGGCACGAAGGTGGCAAACGCTACGACAAAGGCAGTTGGCAACACAACGTCATCCACCGGTGGATCGCCAGCGGGGCTTCGTTTGACCAGCAGGAACCTGCGACGCTGGACAAGCTGGAGGTACTGCCGAAAGAAATCCTCTTTGGGCAATCGGGCCAGCAGGTGCAACTCCGAGCGATCGCTCACTGGCAGGATGGCTCCAGCGAAGATGTCACTGGGATCTGTCGTTTCTCCACCAATGACGACTCGATCGCCGCCATCGATGAGCAGGGCTTGGTCACCGCGAACGCGGCCGGAGATACTCACGTTGTGGCGTACTACGACAAAGCGGTCGTACCGGTTCCGGTGATGCGTCCGATAACCGACTTGGTCGGTAGCCGCTATCCCGCCGTGGCAACTCGCACCGTCGTCGATACATTGGTGGTCGATAAACTGCGGAAGCTAGGAGTGGTTCCTTCGGAAGTCTGCAGTGATACCGATTTCCTCCGCCGCGTCCGGCTCGATTTAACGGGCACCCTCCCCTCCCCCGCCGAAGTCGAATCATTTCTCGGCGACACTTCAAGCAACAAACGAGCCGATCTGGTCGAACGGCTGTTCAGCACGCCGGAATATGCCGCTTGGTGGGCGACACGGTTTTCCGACTGGACGGGCAACAGCGAAGCCCAACTGAACAACGCGCTGCCTGTTCGCGGAACGGCCTCCAAATTGTGGTTTGCTTGGCTGCGAAAACGCATCGCTGAGAACGTTCCCTACGATCAAATCGTCGCAGGCATCGTGACGGCACAAAGCCGGATGCCGAACGAGGACTACAAGGATTACTGCGCCTCGATGACCGCCGCTTGTCAAACCGGCAACGGGGATGAATTCGCGAAACGCGACGGCATGCCCCTGTATTGGGCACGACGTAATTTCCGCACCCCTGACGAACGAGCGATCGGGTTTGCCTACGCTTTCATGGGTATCCGCATCCAATGCGCACAATGTCACAAGCACCCTTTTGACCAATGGTCCAAAGACGACTTTGCCCAGTTCGGAAAACTTTTCCAACCCATCATTGCCGGCAACGGCACTTCGCCGGAAAGCAAACAGCAGCGTGAAGAAATGATGGCCGAACTGAAATTAGCCAGCCTACGCGGCGGCGACTTGCGGAGGAAGATTTCGGACCTGATTCGCGA
Organism: uncultured Pirellulaceae bacterium; assembly: GCA_964477385.1. Taxonomy (GTDB): domain Bacteria; phylum Planctomycetota; class Planctomycetia; order Pirellulales; family Pirellulaceae; genus Roseimaritima. Next base: position 5,855 of record CAYZHQ010000032.1, on the reverse strand, counting down.
AGGCAAGACCGTTCCGTTTCCAGAACTGTATGTCCGCACCAGCAACGGCAGGCCGAACAACCGCCAAAAGGGCAAGCGAGCTCCGGTCGTCTACCCGACCGGAAAATTACTGGGCGTCGAGCGAACGGTCAGCCTTGATCGTGACCCACGCGATCGCCTAATGGATTGGCTACGAGCTGAAGAGAACCCTTACTTTTCCAAAGCTCTGGTCAACCGCGTGTGGGCCAATTATTTCGGCGTCGGCTTAGTTCAACCAACCGATGACTTGAACCTTGCCAACCCGCCTGTCAACGAACCGCTGATGAGCTACTTGGCGGAAGGTTTAATGACCAATCAATTTGACTTGCAGTGGCTCCATCGAGAGATCGTGCTGTCGGATACTTATCAGCGTAGCTGGCAAACCAACGACACAAACGAAAGCGATCAACGTAACTTCAGCCATTACATTGCCCATCGTCTACCGGCCGAAGTTGTCCACGATGCGGTGTTGGTCGCAACCTTGGGTGATGCTAAAGCCGCCCAATTGCGAGACAGCTTGGCGGGCCGCGCCATCGCCGGAGGACTCGCTCCTATCAACCGCGGGCAATCCAATTTCGCTCTCTCGGTGTTCGGACAATCGATCCGCGAAACCAATTGTGACTGCGATCGCTCGGATGATTCCAATCTGCTGCAATCGGTTTACTTGCGTAACGACGCCGAAGTCCTCGCCCGTTTGTCGGACAAAAACGGCTGGGTCAGCCAAGTCTGCCGCTCACTCGATGTGGCGCAACCGAAGGCTACCGCAACGGGTAACGCTTCGCAAAATGACAAGCTTCGCAAAGGGCTGGAACGCAAGCTAATTCAGCGACAGCAACAACTGAAAAAGCTGAATGAAAAACAATTGGAAAAAAACGGCGACCAATTGAAGGCGGAGATCCGACGTCTTCGTGATCGCTTGGCCACGATGGGCGGAGACATCCAAGACGCTGATGCTGATTCTGCATCCACCCCCGACGCCGTCGCCGCGTCCCAACCGCAGGCGATCCAACAGGCGATTCGACAAGCCTACCTGCGCACGCTTAGCCGCTACCCCGAGCCCTCCGAACTGGAGACCTCCGTCGCTTACGTCGCCGATTCTCCAAACATCGCTGAAGGTCTGGAAAGCGTGCTTTGGTCGTTAATCAATACCAAGGAATTCATCCTCAATCATTAAGCAATGAGCGATAAATAAGTGTCGGGTACCTTTTGTGCGAAGCACCCGAAGGACGAGTTCCTCGCAAAAGGTACCCGACACTTTTTTGTCGCACGACCCTAATCCCTCCGCTCCATCTTTCCCATCGACCTCACCATTTGTTTCAAAGGTTTGCAATGACGATTCATAAAACGTGCGACGGCCTGCGACGCCGCGATGTGCTGCGAGCGGGTGCTCTGGGCGTGAGTGGCTTGACGCTGAGCAGCTATCTCAAGCTGGCTCACGCCGGGCAAGTGGAAACCACCGGCGCGAAAGCGGCGATATTCATTCAGTTGCCCGGCGGCCCCTCGCATCTGGATACCTTTGACCTGAAGCCGGACGCTCCTGACGAATACCGCGGTAGCTTCAAGCCGATTTCAACGAACGTGCCGGGCATTCAAATCTCGGAACACCTGCCAAGGCTGGCCGGATGTGCTGACAAATACGCCATCTTGCGAGGTGTTAGCCATACGCTGGCAGCACATGCTTTGGGTCAAGAGTACGTCGCCACCGGCAGCCGCCCACTCGCTTCGTTGGAATACCCGGCCTACGGTTCGGTGGTATCGATGCAGTCACCTTCGATACGAGACCTTCCGTCGAACGTCGCGATTCCTCGCTCCAGCCAGGGCGCTGGCTTTCTCGGCATCCGCTATTCAGCCCTCAACACCAATGCCACGCCCTCTGCTGGCCAACCCTTTTCGGTTCGCGGCATCTCGCTGTCGCGCGGTATGACGCTTGACCAGGTGCAGCGACGACAGAACCTCCTGCAAGAACTCGACCAGCGTTTTGCAGGCCTCGATCAGTCCAGCCAGTTAATCGACGGTTTGGACGAGTTCAGCCATCAAGCTCATTCGTTGATTACCTCGTCGCGAGCACGCGAGGCGTTCGACATCAGCCAAGAACCTGCCAGCTTTGCCGCCCAGTTCGGTGACGACTCGTTCGGTCAAAGCTGCCTGCTGGCACTGCGACTGGTCGAGGCAGGCGTGCGATTCGTGACGGTTCAGTTGGGCGGTTGGGATACGCACACCGACAACTTTACCAAGTTGAGCACGAGTCTATTGCCAAAGCTGGATGCCGGCCTCAGCGGTCTGTTCAACGGACTGCAGCAACGCGGATTACTCGACTCCACTGCCGTCATGGCAACCGGTGAATTTGGCCGTACCCCCAAAATCAATCAACGCAGCGCCGAAGGTGGTCGCGACCACTACCCGCGCTGCATGTTTATGCTGATGGCCGGTGGTGGAGTCCGAGGTGGACAGGTGATTGGTGAAAGTGATGACAAAGCCACCGGACCGGCTCATGAAGCGATTCGGCCCGATGATGTGGCGGCCAGCTTCTACCACAGCCTCGGCATCGATCCCCAGATGGAATTTCAAACCGAAACGGGCCGGCCGATCACCTTGGTCCGCGATGGCCAGGTGATCAAGCAACTCTTCAGTTGATCGCCGCCAAAGTCCTTCCAGGCAAAGCTGCGAAGACAGCCGTTGGCCAGGGAATCGCCCCGAAGAGGGCTCGCTTGGCCGATGCACGAGGTTGACAGGCAGAGCGCTGTCATATTCGCCCCGACAAGGGCGGCAGCGAGAAAGGTTAGCCCTTGGTCGACGCGATCGTCTAGCATTCTAACAGCGCGCCGCCACTTCTCCTTGGCTCCGGTGTGTAGCTGCACGAATTGTGGCGGCCACCTCTCCCTTTTGTGGAGCTTGGAATAATCGTTGCTTTGGGTTGTCAATCTTTTAAAAAAACGCATTTGCTTGGCTTTGCTCCCTTGCAGTAGCTATTTGGCTTTTAAGATGGATTATCCAAAGGGGACCAATGGACCCCCGCTCGCCATTCCTGCTGCTTCGTAGAGCTGTTCACTGTGAATGCTTTGTTAGTTCCTGAAGAACTTGTCCAAACACCCCCCTACCCTAACGCCGCTTCACCGGCGACGGTCCAAGAGGTGGAAGTGTTGGCCTGGGAAGAACTTGGAGAACAGCACCGGGTTCGTTGGCAAAACCTCCGGCAAACCCAGCGTGAACAATCCTCCCCCTTCTTTTCGTGTCCCTTTATCGATGCGGTACAGGCAGCTCGTGGCGATGTTTTGGTCGCCGTCTTGCGAGACCACAGGCAAGCGGTTGGTTACTTGCCGTTTCATCGCATTGGATCGGTCGCCTTACCGGTGGGGCGTTATTTCAATGACGCCCACGGGGTCATCATGCACCCCAAAACTCAAGTCGATTGGCCGTGGCTGCTAAGACAATGCGAACTCAAGGCATTTGATTTCCATGCCTGGGCCGGAGCATGCGAAACCCTGGATCCCGGCTGCCTTCATGGGACGATCGAATCGTTCAGTACTCAGATCGGCATCGATTCAGCACAACCACTCGCAAGCATCGAGCGAGAACATAAGACAATGCGCAAGCAAGATCAGAAGTCCCGCAAGATGGCTCGCGAACGGGGCCCTTTATCGGTAGAGATCGACTGCCGCGACGTCGGTTTGGTCGAGCAAACGATCCAGTGGAAACGCGATCAGTACCGGCGGACCTGCATCTTGGACTTATTCACGCCAACCTGGACTCGGGACTTGATGCATCATCTCCACCAAGCCCCGGTCGACGGGGCGCGAGGAATGCTTTCCGTCCTGCGGGCCGGGGAACAGGTTGTCGCGGCCCACTACGGTTTATTCGAGGACGGGCAACTGCATTATTGGTTTCCAACCTACGATCCTCACTACGCACGCTACTCACCGGGCACTGCCCTGTTCAAAGAAATCTTACGTGCAGGCCCCGCCTGCGGAATCACAAGCATCGACATGGGCTATGGCGCGCAGCCTTACAAACGCAAACAGACCAACACCATTACCACCGTCGCACATGGCTGCATCACAACGTCGCCGGTTTATCACCATCGTCGAAAGCTTAGCAAGCTAGTACGGCAGGCAATTAAAAAGATGCCAGTCAAGAACCGGCTGAAACAAGTCTTTCGCTGCCTGCTGCCCCAAGCCGGAATTTCCAAGCTGGACTGATGGCGAAAGCAAGCCGACGAGCTCAGTAGTGTCGGCGAACGCAGATTGGCCGCGGAATCAGGCGAAGAGGCTGGCAATCGGTCGCCCGCCATCGGTCGTCGGCACCGGGCGATCGCCATCGTACAAATTGGCCGTGGGATCGATCTGCATGGCAGCGAGAATGGTTGCAAACAGGTCGGGAACGGAAACGGGATTTTCAACAGCGGACATAGCCAGTTCATTGCTCACTCCGTAGGCTCCACAATGTTTGAGGCCTCCACCGGCGAGTACGGCCGAGAAGCACTTCGAATAGTGGCCACGGCCACCGCCTGAGTCGAATTGGGCTGGACGTCCAAATTCGCTGTTGATCACGATCAGTGTCTTATCGAGCATCTGATGGGCTTCCAAATCCAGGATCATCGCTGACAAGGCTTGATCGAGCTCCTGAATTAACAGGTGCTGATTCAGTTGCCCATCATTGTGCGTGTCCCAGCCCGTTCCATTGCGAAAGTTCATGTTGTGTGACACTTCGACAAACCGGACTCCCGATTGAAACAAACGTCGCGTCAGCAAACAGCGACGACCGAAATCGCTGCCATAAGACTCACGCAAGGCTTGCGGTTCGTCATCGATGTCAAACACCTGCATAAACTCTGGGCCTGCCAGACGCAGGCTTTCGCCAATTGCGGCGTCATATTGCTGAAACCAATCATCACCGGCAAAGCGTTTTGCGCCACTGTCGCGGACGGCGCGAAGTAAGTCGCTCCGGCGAGCTTGTCGGGCAGCATCGACGCCAGGTGCGCGAGCCAACCCCGAGGGCCCACTGTCCAAGTCGGTCAGGTAAACAAAGCCTGCTTTTTGTCCCAGGAATCCTGGCCCTCGGGTAATGTTGGGATAGCCGATCAGCATGTAGGCCGGCACATTTTCCGCCGCCGCACCTCGACCGTGGGCGATGATCGAACCCAGCGACGGGTACTGAACCGTTCCGCTGGTCGGCCGCCCCGTATGCATTCGATTGGTCGCCGCAGCATGCTCGTCCACCACGTCATGATGGACTGTTCGCACGGCGGTCACGCGATCCATCAACGGTGCTGTTCGCTGGAGATGCTCACAGACCTGAACGCCTTCCACAGCGGTGTCGATCGCTGGGTAGTAGCTGCCCGCTTTTTTTGCCTTGGCGTCGCCCATCGCTTTGGGATCAAACGTGTCAATCTGAGACATGCCGCCACCCAGCCAAATCATCACGCAATGCTCCGCCTTGCCGATCGGCAGCGCCGTCGCCTCTGCGGCAGAGACGACCAAGGGGCTGGCGGCAGCGGTGGTGGCAACTGCGCCGAGGAATTCGCGTCGTTTCATCAGTCCCTCTGCTTCTAAAAAATACGAAATCGAATGCTGTAGTGGTGAATGCAACTCGTGTTTACACAAAGGTACCGACTAAGGAATCAAGACCATCTCGGGCGAATTCAGCAAAGACCAAATTGCATCTTCAGCGCGAGCTCGCCAATCGTCACGGAGATAGCGTGTCGGCGGGGGCCCTTGTCGCGCCAAAGCCTGCATCTCCACCTTGATCTTGTTTGCTTCGGTGTTGAGATGGTTTGACCAGGACACATAACGAAAACGTTTTCGCTCCGGTGCATCCGAGATATCTGACAGGGGAACGTG
>CAYZHQ010000031.1:29799-55017 GCA_964477385.1 uncultured Pirellulaceae bacterium | reverse complement strand
CCGCCGCCATCGAGCACCGTCAGTTTGCCGTAGGCGTCGTAGGCGTAGCGTTCGGCGATCGTACCAGTAGCGTCGGTCAGGGCGGTGATGCTGTACTGCCCGTTGCGGTGGTAGTAAAGCTTCGCGGTTGAAAGACTACTGGCCCGCATGATTGGTTCGTCAATGTAGGATGCGTAGACGTAGCGGTCGGTTCGGTTGGCGGCAGTGAGGATTTCGTGGGCGCTACCGTGCGTGCGGCTTTGCGTCGTCGCGTTCTCGGTAACGCTGTTCCAGTCGCCCACCGGACTCAGGTTCCCGCTTTGGTCGAGGTTGCTGTCGGCGCGGTTCCAGCCCACCAGACGATCTTCGTCGTCATCGCCGCTCGTCGGAACCGTGAAGCCGAAGGGGCTCATCGTACCGGTGACCGTTTCACTCGTCTTGTTCTGATTGACGTTCGCGTCCCGGATGCAACGTATCGGTGCAACATGGGCTCTGGACAACGCAGTCCGTTATACAGCAAAGCCAGACAGGATTGGGGTTTTACATCGCATCCGACACCACCGGCCCCAAGAGGAACCAACGAATTCGCAGGCATCACCGCCAAACCATCCGTAAAGCCTCCGCTCCCTTTTGGCTCAGGCCGTTTGAACGTCGAAGCCATGGCACGCGCTCGCCTCGGATGCGAGTCCGAAATGACACCTCAATCGTCGCAAGTGGCACAGCCGGTACCGTTTGAGCTGCAAAACGCACTTCATTCGTCCTTTCGATTCAATTTGAGCCCACACGCGGCAAAGTCGACCTAGTTTAGATGTGTGAGCGGGGAGAACGCCGAGCATCACCATACATTGAACCCCCCCGTGCGAGGCGGGGTCGGTCTTTCGGGACTGGCCTCGCCTTACTTTTTGCGCTGCGGCTAAACCTTCTCGTCGCACTAGCGTTGCCGCCCGAGAAAAGTGTTTGGTTCCAGGGAGCCTCTCCCGCAAGCTGCGAAAAACCTCGCGGAGTTCCGAATCGGGAATCGATTGCGATATACTGAAGCTATGACGCCGGATTGCGTCACGCCAGTGTTTCTTCCGCGATGCTTGATCAAGGCCCGCCAACGATGACCTTCCGCTGTTGCCTGTCAGCCTGTTTCTGCCTTTTGCCGATGGCTTGCCTGTGGTCGCAAACCCCTATCATGGGAGCGGCGTCTGCGGTCGAGTCCGTGGCGGTCGACGAGGCAGCCGTTCAAGCCGAAATCGAAGGCTGGATCGAAAAGCTCGGTGATGAGAGTTATGCGCAACGTGTCCGCGCCAAGAATGAACTGCGACGGATGGGGCTGATGGCCTTCGATCTGTTGCATAACGCCAGCACTCATGATGACAGCGAAGTGGCGATCGCCGCTCGGCATCTGATCAGCAGTATGGAAGTCAGTTGGGCCACCGAATCCGATCCACAGGCGGTCCGCGAGGTGCTTGAGGGTTACGGTACCAGTCGCAAGGAAGCCGAACGTAAAACGCGGATCGACCGTCTGGCACAGTTGCCTGATCGCATCGGTCTGGGTGCGCTCTGTCGGCTGGTGCGTTTTGAGTCGAGCCTCCGATTGAGTCGCGACGCGGCCCTCCTGGTCATGCAACAGCCGTTGCTCGGCTCGCCTGCTGCCCGAGCTCATTCGGCCGATACCATCATCGGCCAATTGGGAACGAACCAGCGGTCGGCTTCGGTCTGGTTGAAGGTTTACGCCGACGACCTGCGACGCGGAGTTTACGACGCGGATCGCTGGCGGAAGCTGATTGAGAAGGAACGCAGCTTGGTCGATGGTCGGCGGAGCTTGCAAACCGATGCCGATGCCGTGCTGGAACTGGTGCGCGTTTGTGCCGTGCGTGCACAATCCGCGCAGAACGATGACGAAGCGATGCGACTGGCACTCGAAACCCTCTCGATGGTTCCTCCCGGCAGGAATTCCTCGATCGAAGCGGCGACTTGGGCGCTAGACCACCAACTGTACGCGGTCGTTAAAAAAATGCAGGAAAGGCAACCGATTCCGTTCAGCAAAGAGCCTTTACTGCTCTATGCGGTTGCCGAGGCCCATCAGGTGGAAGGCGACCAGGAACAGGCCGAGCAGATCGCAGGGCAGGCGTTGGCGATCAATTCATTACCCGCAAAGCACTCCGACGAAGCCCAAAAGATGAGCGTGGATGCGAAGGACAATATCGCCTTTAAGCATCAGGTGATTGCCCGCACGTTACGCAATCGTGGGCAGTTCAAGTGGGCCATTCGCGAATTCCAACACATCATCGACTCGCTCGACGTGGATGTCGTTATCGCCGCGACGACGCGTTGGCAGATGGCGGAATTGCTCGGCGACCTGCAATCGCACCAGGCGGTGCTCGACACATTGCAGCCCATTCAAGATCGTATGCGAAGCGACAATGAGTACGAGCTGCGACTCCGCAACACCAAAATCAGTGCCGCCGCCCTCGATGTGCGGCTGAATTTGCACCAGGGTCTGTTGCTCTCGCAGCAAGGCAAGCATGCCGAAGCCCAACAGCCGCTACTGGAAGCCCTCCGTGCTTCGGGGCGGAACGCCGACATCGTGATCGCGATGCATCGACTGCCAGGGGACCAAAAGTGGCAGGATCGGGTGAAACGCGAAATCGAAGCGATGACGGCAATGTTCGAAGAGCAAGTGCTCGCAGATGAGCGTGACTACCGTGAATCGAACAGCCCTAACAACACCGACAACTTAGCTGGTTCCCTGAACGATTACGCTTGGCTGGTTTCCAACACCTTTGGCGACCAACGCAAGGCGCTCCGCTACAGCCTACGGTCGCTGGAGCTGCAGCCCGACGATCCGATGCTGCTCGATACCTGCGGCAGGTGCTATTTTGCCTTGAATGATCTGCAGAACGCGGTCGCCAAGCAGGCTCGTGCCGCCGAACTCGCTCCGGAGCAACCCGAAGTCCAGCGGCAGCTTGCGGAATTCAAAGCCGCTTTCGCCAAGGCTACCGACAAGTAAATGGCCGACGACCCGCAATCTCTGTCGGTAGAAGCTAGGCTGCCGCACGCCGCGGTAACGGATGCGGATTCTCCTTCGGCCGCCTCGCCGCCGTCAGCGAGCGACCCGCCGCCGCGCGGCACCCAACGGCCACCAGTAACGAGCTATCGGCCGCCGATGGCCGCTGGCACGGTCATCGCTTGGCTGACGGGACTGGTGGCACTGATGCTGGCGTCCGCTTTGCTGCGGTACGACGCTCCCGGCACGGTGCGGCTGCCTTGGATCGGTACGGCACTCCCGGAAAGCTGTGGTGCGAAGCGGAATTTCGGCCTCGACTGCCCTGGCTGCGGGCTGACACGCAGCTTCATCTTGTCGGCGGACGGACGTTGGGCCGAGGCTTTTCAGATGCACCCCGCTGGCACGTTTGCCTTTGCGTTCCTGGCTTTGCTGATCCCGCTGCGTCTGTGGCAGGGCTACCGAATTCGAATCGGCAAGCCCCCGCGCAGTACCATCGTGACCGAAATGATTGTCTTGGCGTCCCTGCTCGGGCTGAGTGTGGTGTGGTGGCTAGCCAACAGCGGACTGCCGCTACTTCAAGGCCTGATTTAATCCCGGAACGGTTTGTCGGCGGAACGGTTGGAAGACCATTTGACGCACTAGTCACGGATCGTTTCGATCGCACGAAAGAAGTCGTTGATGTTGTCGAAATCGCGGTAGACGCTTGCGAACCGCACGTACGCGACCTCGTCAATCGTGTACAGCCGACGCAGCACCAGTTCGCCAATGTTCTCGCACGCGATTTCGCTGTCGCTACTGAGGTAAAGCTCCGCCTCGATCTCCTGCACAAGCAGCTCAATTCGCTCGGTACTCACCGGCCGCTTCCAGCACGCTCGCTCGATCCCGCGACGGATCTTCGCCCGATCAAAAGCCTGCCGGCTCTGGTCACGTTTGATAACCCGAATGTTGAACTCTTCCAGCCGCTCATAGGTCGTGAAGCGGCGATGGCAAGAACCACAGCTTCTCCGACGGCGAATGAGGAATCCGTCCTCGAGAGCGCGCGTATCGATAACGCGGTCATTGTCGACTTTGCAAAACGGACATCTCATGCGTGGGTCTTTGGTCGCCTCAACCGTCAACGCTAAACGTTACCGAGCTTGCTTGCTCATACAATCGGAAACAAAACCACGTATGTCCTGGAAAACCGCTTCCTGGGACTGCATCCCATCGATGTTTTGAACGATCCCTGGTACCGCATAGTAATTAAGCAGCGGAGCTGTCATGGTCCGAAATACCTTCAACCGCGCGGCAATCGTCTCCGCGGTATCGTCCACCCGGTCTTCCAATTGGCTGCGTTTCAGCAACCGCAGAACCAGTTCGTCATGATCACACTGCAGGTTTAGGACCAAATTGACTTGGTCCTGTTGCTGCAGCAAGTGTTCATCAAGTTGCTGCGCCTGGGGGATAGTGCGGGGAAAGCCATCAAACAAACAGCCCGCTGCGCAATCGGCCTGCTGAAGTCGCTTCTTCACAATCCGCATGACGAGGTAGTCAGGGGCAAGCGACCCCCCGTCAATGTAGGCAGCGGTCTGTTGCCCAAGAGCCGACTGCTGGCGCTGTGAGGCCCGCAGCATTTCTCCGGTCGAGAGATGGGGCACTCCCAGCATGTCCGTCAGACGTTTGCACTGGGTGCCTTTACCAGCACCAGGCGGTCCGATGAACACGATCCGCATTACGCACCACTCTTTCACCTAAGGGTCGCGTTGCCGGACCGCCAAGCTAGGCTTCCAACATTCCGCGGTAATTCCGCATCACCAAGTGACTGTCAATCTTTTGGATCAGGTCGAATGCCACACTGACCGCAATCAGCAGGCCCGTACCACCGTAAAATCCGGCGATCGAGTACGGAACGCCCAGAGAAGCATACACAATTGTGGGGACGATCGCGACAATCGCCAAGAAAGCTGCCCCTACATAAGTGATTCGCACCATGACCCGTTCCAAGTGATCGGTCGTCCGTTTCCCTGGGCGATAGCCAGGAATAAACGTGCCACTCTCCTTCAATTGGTCCGACATTTCCTTTGGATTAAAGGTAATCGCGGTCCAGAAGTAACAGAAGAAGAAGATCAGCAAAATGTACAGCATGTTGTAAAGAAACGACGTGCCATCTCCGAGCGTGGTGCTAGTACGATTTAGGACCTCGCTGGTTGTGCCTTCAAAGCGAGCGGCCAGGAAACCAAGCAAAACGCCGGGGATCATCAACAGGCTGCTGGCAAAAATGATCGGCATCACACCGGCCTGATTGATCCGTAGCGGCAGGAACTGACGGGTCCCGCCGTAGACGCGTCGGCCTCGAGTGAATTTAGCACTTTGAGTGGGAATGCGGCGCTGACCGAGCGTAATGAAGACGACCCCAAAGACCACGCTGACAAACAACACGATCAGGATGATTAACGTCTCGACACCAATGGTCCCGCTTCCCAAGCCCACGAGGTTCGGCTGCATGTTTCCGATCAACTCGTACAGCGCGATTGGCATTTGAGCCAGAATCCCGGCCATGATCAGCAGGCTGATCCCATTGCCGATCCCGTATTCATCGATCTGTTCCCCCAGCCACATCAGGAAGACCGTTCCACAGGTCATCACCAGCACCGCCACGATCTGCCAGCCGATCGTGAGCCCGCCTTCCACCAAGAAGTCCGGGTCGATTCGGTCTCCACCGATCAGCATCAACTTGAGGTAGAGGTAGCTTTGAATCAAACAGATCAACACGGTCAGATAACGCGTGTACTCATTCAGTTTCTTCCGGCCCGCTTCACCTTCCTTCTTCAGCTCCTCGAGCGGTTTCCAGACGCTGCCTAGCAACTGAAAAATGATCGAAGCGGAAATATAGGGCATGATACCGAGGCCGAAGATCGTTGCGTTACGCAAGTCACTTGCGGCAAACATGCTCACCTTCTCGAAGAAGTCCGCAGCACCGCCCTGAGGCGCATCGGCATCCGGTGCGGCAATCATCGGCAGCGGGATGTGAAATCCGATCCTATAGATCGCAAGCAACCCCAGCGTCAGCAATACTTTGCGACGCAGTTCGGGAATTGAGAAAATGATGCGAAGTTTCTCGATCATCGCAGGGTGTCCATTCGTCCAACGGAGGACTGTCGCGGCGACCAAGCCACGCTCGAAGTGAAAAAAAGGGCGACCGCCCGCGGTCGCCCAACTTTAACGATTTCCATCCCTCGACGCGAGAGGATTACTGCAATCCAACTAGCTCGCGGACCCCGCATCGATCGCAGCGACGCGTTCGGCTGGGGTGCGCTTTGGAGCGATGCGATTGACGGTTCCGCCCGCCTTGGCAATTTTCTCTTCGGCTTGCTTGCTGAAGCGATGAGCCGTGACGGTCAACTTTTTGGTCAGTTCGCCATCCCCGAGAATCTTCACTTCGTCGAAGGTTCCTTTGGCGATGTGCTTCTCAGCCAACAATTCCAGGGTCACCTCGGCACCGTCTTCAAACGCCTTGTCCAACGTTGCGACGTTGACCGCAAAGACTTCCACCGACCACTTGTTATTGAAACCGCGTTTTGGAATGCGTCGTACCATCGGCATCGCACCACCCTGAAATACGGGCTTGCGCGAATAACCGCTGCGGCTCTTGTGGCCCTTGTGACCACGCCCGGCCGTCTTGCCAGTTCCCGAACCGGGACCCCGCCCAATCCGCTTGCGCGATTTGTGCTTATGTATTCCGCGATGGACGTCTTCGAGATTCATTGACTTATCTCTATCTAACTTTGTTGGCTTAATCGGTATCGATTCAACGTTGCAAAAGCATGCTGAATCACCGTGTAGGTGTTCAGGATCAGGCTGAAACTATTCAGCGGGTGCGGCTTGTCGGACAGGCGCCGGAGCGGTGTGACCGAGCAATTCCTCGGGCGACAAGCCTCGTAACGCGGCAATCTGCTCACGAGTCCGAAGTTTGCTCAAGGCGTCGATCGTGGCCTTGACCAGCGTGACCGGATTGTTCGTGCCGTAGCTCTTCGTCAAAATGTCGTGGATACCACAAGCTTCGCAAACCGAGCGGACCGCTTGGCCGGCAATGATACCGGTACCAGCCCCGGCAGGGATCAACAGCACCTTGGCGGCACCGAACTGTCCCCACTGTTGATGAGGGATGCTGCCCTCAACAATCGGGACTTCGATCATGCTGCGGCTCGCCTGCTTCTGGCCCTTACTGACGCTTGGCGGAACTTCGTTGGCTTTACCGTAACCCCAGCCAACGCGGCCTTTGCCGTCACCGACGACGACCATGGCGGCAAAACTGAAACGGCGTCCGCCCTTGACCACGGCAGCACATCGTTTGATCTTGACAACGCGATCGAGCAATTCGCCAGGTTGGGTTGATTGAGACACTTGCGACTCGAATGTTTAATTGGAAGGGTGTGGGGTGATTCTTCAGCAGAGCTGATTAGAACTGCAGGCCAGCTTCGCGTGCGGCTTCGGCAAACGCCTTAACACGTCCGTGATACTTATTGTGACCACGATCCAAACGCGCCTTTTGAATGCCCGCCGCAATCGCCTTTTCAGCGATCGCTTTGCCGACCAACGCCGCCGCATCACAATTGCCACCGTAACTTAACGCATCACGGGTGTCTTTGTCGCGGGTACTAGCACTGACCAACGTTTTGCCAGCGCTATCGTCGATCAACTGGCAAGCAAAATGCTTGAGGCTTCGCTGTACCGACAACCTCGGCGCGTCGGCGGTGCCCCGCAACTTGTTGCGCACGTGCTGACGGCGACGCAGTTTTTTGACGTTGAGTTTCTTGTTCTTGTCCATCTTCTTACTCTAAAACGACCGCCATGGCGGCATGTGTTGCTTTGCGGATTACTTACCAGCCGCTTTACCGGGCTTCAGCTTGACTTGCTCACCTTGGTAGCGAACGCCCTTACCCTTGTAGGGTTCGGGTTTACGCAACGAGCGGACTTCGGCTGCGAACTGGCTGACCTTCTGTTTGTCACAGCCCTTGACCACCACGTGCGTTTGGTCGGGGCAGGTGACATCCAATTCCGCAGGGATCTTCTTATGCAGTTCATTGGCATAACCAACTCGCAACTGCAACACGTCTCCGGAAATTGCGGCGAGGTAACCGACCCCGACGACTTCCAGCTTTTTCTCGTAGCCTTCGGTTACCCCCACCACCATGTTCCGCACTAAAGCACGCGTCAGCCCGTGGAAAGCTCCTGCTTCACGGGTTTCGGACTCCCTGGCTACGGTGACTTCCTTCGCATCACTATCGACACTCACCGAAACTTCGGGGCGATGCGTGAAAGTCAATTTGCCTTTGGGGCCCTCGACATTGATCGTACGTCCATCAACAGCAACGGAGGCTCCGTTGGGGATGGCGACAGGTTTCTTGCCTAGACGACTCATGACAACTGCAGGTGGTTAAAAGGGTTGTGTATTTCGGTGGACGGGCCCGATGGACTAACGTCCGTTGGACCATCCTCGGGATGAAACGACTGAGCATTCCTAATCCGCGGGATGCACTAGGCCTACCCGCGGGATGCACTAGGCCACTTCGGCCAGCACTTCGCCGCCCAAGTTATCCCGGCGAGCTTCGCGATCGCTGATCACACCACGACTGGTGCTGATGATGCGAATACCGAGGCCACCAAGGACAGGTTTCAAGTCTCGGCTACCCGAGTACAAGCGTCGGCCCGGCTTGCTGACACGTTTGATCGTTTGGATCACACGTTCGCCGTTAGGGCCATATTTCAATTCGATACGAAGCAACCCCGAGGGTTCGGCTTCGACATCCTTCCAGTCCCAGATAAAGCCTTCGCGCTTCAGCACGTCAGCAACACCGCGCTTCACGCGGCTAGTGGGAATGTCCACAAAGCGACGCTCTACGCGTACGGCATTGCGGATCCGGGTCAACATATCGGCGATTGGGTCGGTCATCATGGTATCAGTCCCCTACCAGCTGCTCTTTCGGACGCCCGGAATCAAACCTCTGTCAGCCATCTGGCGAAAGCAAATTCGGCAGAGGCCGAACTTGCGATACACTGATCGCGGACGTCCACAAATGTTGCAACGGTTTTCACGGCGTGTTGAAAACTTTGGTTCTCGTTTCGCCTTGGCGACTTTTGATTTGCTGGCCACTGGGCGGCTACCTATCGGTTTCGATTCAATGGATTGGCTTAGACGAAAATCTAAAACGTATTGTGGACTCGGGCCGCACCGACCCGAGACAAATTAAGCTGCAGCGCCTTTCGGCTTCATCTCGCGGAACGGCATTCCTAATTCCCGCAACAACTCCCGACCGTGGTCGTTCGTGTTCGCCGTTGTCACAATGGTGATGTTCATCCCTTGCGGACGGGTAAACTTGTCAGGGTTCAGTTCCGGAAACACCAACTGTTCCAGCAACCCCATGCTGTAATTGCCACGGCCGTCAAACGATTTCGGGCTGATCCCACGAAAGTCACGGACGCGGGGCAACACCACCGAGATCAAACGGTCCAAAAATTCGTACATCCGCACGCCGCGCAACGTCGCCATGCAACCGATCGGCATCCCCTCTCGCAACCGGAAATTCGAAATGGATTTCCGTGCCAGGGTGAAAATCGGCCGCTGGCCAGCGATCTCCGTCATCGCTTCGTAAGCGATGTCGAGATGCTTTTTGTCACCGACAGCCGATCCCACGCCCATGTTGATCGTTAGCTTTTCAACACGGGGAATCTGATGCACGTTGGCGAAGTTAAATTTCTCTTGCAAAGCCGCTCGGACTTGCTCTTGGTATTTCTGCTGTAACCGTGGTACATGTGCCATGGTTTGGTTCTCGTGGTAATGTCCGGCGGTTGTGGTCGGACGGGATTAACTATTTCTGTGCGTATTTTGGATTGGCTGGGCTGATCATTCCCAAGCTGGCGTTCGACTTCTTTGCGAACCGTTCCTTGCTGCCGTCAGCCAGGTAACGGACACCCAGGCGAGTCGGTTCGCCGCTCTGCGGGTCGACCAACATCACGTTGGAAGCACTGATTGGCATCTCCTTGCTCAGACGCCCGCCCTGCGGGTTCTTCTGGCTTCGGCGGACGTGCTTATAAACACGGGCTGCCCCTTCGACGATCACTTTGTTCTTCAAGCGATCGACTTTCAGGATCTTGCCTTTCAAGCCCTTGTCGGCTCCGGTAATCACGACCACTTGGTCATCGACGCGAAACAACATTGCAGTATTGACAGTATAAAGGTGTGCGGGAAAAGGTTTGAAGGTCCGGCGTTTCAGCGTGTCTCAGTTAGACCACTTCGTTGGCGAGACTGACGATCTTCATGAAATTCTGCTCACGCAGTTCACGGGCGACCGCACCAAAGATACGAGTTCCCCGCGGAGTTTTATCCTTGTCAATCAACACCACGGCATTGCTGTCGAACCGGATATAGCTTCCGTCGGCGCGCCGTGTCGGCTGTTTGATACGGACGATGACCGCTCGGACGATCGCCTTCTTCTTGACTTCGCTACCCGGGATGGTGCTCTTGACGCTACAAACGATGACATCGCCAATCGTGGCGAAGCGTCGGCGAGTACCGCCTAACACTTTGATGCACATCACTTGTCGCGCGCCGGTATTGTCGGCAACATCCAGTCGTGTTTCTTGCTGAATCATGGAACTAGGCCGATCACGGCAGGTTCAAAATTTTGATTTGGTTAGTTTTCCAGCTCACTAGTCATTTCGCAGGATTACCCTCGAACTGACTAGGTGCCACAGTGGGGGCCGCACTCCGGAGCGTGATTACGCCTCTGGAGTCACCGCCGGTTCGCCTTCACCGGTTTCGCCGATGTGAGCGGTTTCAATCGCTTCCGTTTCGGCCGCACTCTTACGAGCTGCTCGCAACGCCGCCAAGTCGACCGCGGTGCTCTTCTCGAGCACCCGAGTCATCTCCCAACGCTTCAGCTTGCTAAGCGGGCGAGATTCGATCAACTCCACCAAATCTCCCACACCCGACTCGTTGCCTTCGTCGTGAGCGTAACAGATGGTACGGCTTTTGATGTATTTCTTGTACTTAGGGTGCTTCACCAAACGAGCGATCTCGACGCGTCGCGTCTTGCTCATTTTGTCGCTGGTGACAATCCCGGTTACAACGCGCTTTGGCATGATGAACTGACTGAAACGGAAGGTGTATGTAGGGTAAACGGCCGTGTCTTACGACTTAGCTCGTTCGGTTTGCAGGGTTTTGATCCGAGCGATCAAACGTCGGCTCTTGCGGAGTTCGCTTGGCACGTCGAGTCGTTCAGACTGGGACTGAAACCGTAACCGAAACAGCTTCTCAGCGGTTTCCTTGCAGGTCAGTTCCAACTGCTCGTCGCTCATTTCGCGAAGTTCAGCGGCTTTGGTCATCGGACATCTCTCGT
This sequence comes from uncultured Pirellulaceae bacterium, assembly GCA_964477385.1. Taxonomy (GTDB): domain Bacteria; phylum Planctomycetota; class Planctomycetia; order Pirellulales; family Pirellulaceae; genus Roseimaritima. Next base: position 43,665 of record CAYZHQ010000031.1, on the reverse strand, counting down.
GCGACGCGAGCGTTTAGGCTTACGTCAATGGTTTGACAAAATAGTTCGTAAGCGGACGCGACCGTTGGGCCGCGCCGCTTCACCGGGCAACTGCCTTAGGCGGGACGTCTCGCGACGAACCGGACCTTCACAGGCATCTTGCTGGCTAAACGAGCAAAACAGACTTTAGCTTGTTGTTCGGTCACACCGCTCAACTCATACAGGATCGTCCCCGGTTTCACCGAAGCAGCCCAAAAGTCAGGCTCACCTTTACCCTTACCCATCCGCGTTTCCAGCGGTGTGCTGGAGACGGATTTGTCTGGGAAGATCCGAATGTAGAGTTTTCCTTCACCACGAACGTATTGCTGGGCAGCGATACGACCCGCTTCAATCGTGGTTGCTTTGACCCAACCAGGTTCCAGAGATTGGATACCATAGTCGCCAAAGACAACCCGATTACCACGCGTCGCGTTACCTTTTATACGTCCTCTTTGGCTTTTGCGATGCTTGACCCGTCGCGGCATCAGCGCCATCGGCGTCGTCTCCGTAAGTACCTTGATTGACCCACACCTGAATACCGATGTGCCCCTGTGGCGTCATCGCTTCGGTGAATCCGTAATCGATTTTTGCGTTCAGTGTGCTCAGCGGGATCGATCCGCTGCTCTGCTTCTCGCGGCGGGCCATTTCAGCACCACCGAGCCGCCCTGCCAACTGGATCTTGATCCCTTTGGCCCCGGCATCCATCGTTTGTTCCATCGACCGCTTCATCGTGCGACGAAAGCTGGAACGCTTCATCAGTTGCTGGGCGATATCCTCGGCCACCAACTGAGCCATCAATTCGGGACGTCCCACTTCCTCAACCTTCAGGTTGATGCGACGGCCGATCAGATTCTGTAGTTCGCCTTGCAGGATTTCAACTTCCTGTCCCTTCTTGCCAATGATCAAACCAGGTCGAGCGACAAACAGAATCACGCGCACTTCATCGCGGGTTCGTTCGATCTCGATGCGGTCGATTCCGGCACTTTTATACTGTGTCTTCTTAGGATGGTTCTTGATGAACTCGCGAACCTTTTTGTCTTCCAGCAGCAGCTCGGGGAAGTCCTTCTTGGACGCATACCAACGGCTTGCCCAACCGCGGGTTACGCCGGTTCGGAAGGCGATTGGATTGACTTTTTGTCCCATGACTTGCTCGTTCGTTCAGGCCCAGAGGGCAGGATCGGTGGTTGTATCGTTTAAAAGCGTTGGTTAACCGGACTGACTATTCCAACTCGTCGATGGGCGTCACGCCCACGGTGATGTGGCTTGTTCGCTTCTTGATCATGAACGCCATGCCACGTGCCCGGGGACGGATCCGCTTAAACATCGGCCCGCCATCGATCCGAACGTCGGTCAACACCAACTCTTCGATTCGAAAGCTCTTGCCACCGTTTTGGTCCGGATCCGCAGCATTTCCTACTGCGCTCTTGATCACCTTTTCCAACATCCGTGCACCGCGCTGCGGCTGGTATTGCAGGATATTCAAAGCCTCGTCGGCATACTTGCCCCGCACCATATCGGCAACTAAACGCACCTTGCGGGCGCTCATGCGGGCGTTCTTGTGGTAAGCAGTAATGGTCGTCATAACGTTGGCCGCGGTAGCGGAAAGTTCATTCGGTTTGTCAAATCACGCAGGCCCTCGGCAGGCCGCGACGCGGGACAGGTATTTTAGCGCTTGTTTCCCTTGCCGCCGTGACCCTTGAAGGTCCGCGTCGGCGCGAATTCACCCAGCTTGTGACCGACCATGTCCTCGGTGACCAGCACTTTGACATGCTTGCGGCCGTCGTGGACCATGAACGTCACTCCGACGAACTCTGGCACGATGGTGCAGGAACGAGCCCAAGTCTTGATCGGTTCCGCTTTGCCAGATTCGGCTTGCTTTTGAACCTTAAAATACAGCTTGGGGTCGACGTGCGGACCTTTTTTCGAGCTGCGACTCATATCATTCGTGGGTACAGGTGGAAAATTCTAGTGAGGGTTTCTGTGAGCGGAACTCACAATGTCTGACGAAACAAATTCCGTCCTACTTATGCAACTTCAGCTGACCGTAACGACGGCTCTTACGCCGCCGGACAATCGAGCTGTTACTTGGCTTGCGCTTCTGACGGGTACCGCCACCCTTGGCACTCTTGCCCTGTGGGCTGACAGGGTGACGTCCACCCTTGGTCCGACCTTCACCACCACCGTGTGGATGGTCGATCGGGTTCATCGCGGTTCCGCGTACGTGCGGTCGACGGCCCATCCACCGACTGCGGCCGGCTTTTCCAAGCCGGATTTTGCTGTGGTCGGTATTGCCGACTTGCCCGATGGTTGCACGGCAAACCGCGGGCACGCGTCGGATTTCCCCACTTGGCAACGACAGCTGAGCCCATTCGGCTTCACGAGCCATCAGCAGGGCTTCCGTGCCAGCAGAGCGACACATCGAAGCACCACCACCAGGGCGAAGTTCGACACAGCACACTTTGGTGCCGACAGGAATGTTCTTGAGCGGCATGCAGTCGCCGACTTTGGCCGGTGCTTCTGGGCCATTCATGACGTAATCGCCGGCTTTCAGCGAAGCGGGAGCAATCACGTAACGTTTGTCGCCATCCTCGTAGTGCAGCAATGCAATACGCGCGGAGCGATTTGGGTCGTACTGCACCGAGTCGACTTTGGCTCGGACACCATCTTTCGTGCGACGAAAGTCGATGATTCGGTACATCTGCTTGTGTCCACCGCCACGATGCCGGGCGGTGATTTTACCTTGATTGTTCCGTCCACCCGTTTTCCGCTTGGGAACCAGCAGGTTCCGCTCAGGCGTAGCGCCTGGCGTCAGATCAGCGAAATCGCTTACTGACGCGTTGCGTCGTCCGTTGGTGGTCGGCTTGTATATTCGAATGCCCATGGCTCTGCCTGATATTCAATCGAAACGGTTTCTGTATCTGTCCGCGACATCAAGCCCTAATGAAAGGGCAGGTTGTGACGACTTAGAAGAAATCGATGCGATGCTCCTCGTTGAGGGAAACGATCGCCTTTTTCCAGTCTCCGGTTCGCCCGATGCGGAACTTAAAGCGTCGCGACTTGCCCTTGCGGGTTTGCGTACGCACTTTTGTCACTTCGACGTCGAACAGCGATTCCACCGCGTGTTTAACATCCAGCTTCGTCGCCATGCGATGAACCTCGAAGGCATACTGATTGTTACGAGCTGCCCGATGGACCCCTTTCTCGGTGACCAAGGGACGCAACAGAACCTGGTGTGGCTCTAGCTGCAAGCCGCCTTCGGGCTTCGCTGGTGGTTGTATACGTGTCATGAGTCAGCTCCTTAACCTTCGCTGCCAGCGGCGGACGTAGCGAACGTGCCATCTTTGATCTTTTCCAACGCTTCGAGCGTCACAAGCATGCGGCGTGGTTTCAGTACCGACAATGCGTTCAGCTCACGCACAGGCGAAACGCTGACGCCTTGAATGTTGCGGGCACTCTTGTACACCAGGCCATCGAGCGAAGCGGTCGTGACCAACGTGGTCGCACCATCGAGCCCGAGTGCCTTCAGCACGGTCGCCATTTGTTTCGTCTGGGGAGCATTGAACTCCAGCTTATCGATCACCACGACTTGGCCGTCGGCGATCTTGCTGGCGATCGCCATTCGGGTCGCCAACCGAATCGCCTTTTTGGGCAGTCGGTAGCTGTAGTCGCGTGGCTTAACGGTGCGAGCCACACCACCCCCGCGGCGAACATTGGTCCGCTTGCTGCCGGCTCGGGCGTTACCGGTGCCCTTTTGGCGATACATCTTCTTAGTGCTGCCGCTGACTTCACCACGAGTTCGTGTGTTGTGCGAGCCCTGGCGAAGGTTCGCTTGATACATCACGACCACATCGTGCAGCAACTGCTTGCTGATCTTCGGCGCGATCGCCTCGGGGTCGATGTCGAATTTCCCGACATCGGCGCCTTGAGCGTCGTAAATGGTGAGCGTAGTCATTCCAATGGACTCCAAAAATTCAATCTCTTGAGGGCTCGGCCGCAACCAATTACAGGCGGTTCGTTTCTCGGATTGTGACAAAACCACCGCACGGCCCTGGGACAGACCCGCGAACCAACAACAAATTGTTCTCTTCGTCGATGCGAACCAACTGCAGGTTACGCATCGTAATTTGGGTGTTGCCAAACTGGCCTGCCATGCGGGTGCCTTTGAAGACACGGCTTGGCGACGCACTGCAACCGGTACCGCCAGCGTGGCGATGGACCTTCTTGACTCCGTGGGAAGCCCGCTGTCCCTGGAAGTTATGCCGCTTCATCACCCCAGCAAAACCGCGGCCCTTACTGATGGACGTGACATCAACGGCGGCAACACCATCGAGGCCAGCAACGGTGACTTGGGTGCCGACAGTCAAGTCGGTTTCGCCGCGAAATTCGCGAACAAAACGCTGGGGCTCACAACCGGCCTTCTCGACCGTTTCGGCTCCAGCACGCGCCTTTTGACGCTTGCTGTCGAGCTTGGCCACATGGCCACGCTCGCTGCGACTGGCCAGTCGGCGAGGTTTATCCTCAAAGCCTAACTGAACCGCGTCGTAACCATCTCGCTCCTGAGTGCGCACCTGCAGGACGTTGCAGGGACCGGCCTGAATGACCGTCACTGGCACTGCCGTACCATCTTCTAAGTAGACCTGCGTCATCCCGACTTTACGGCCGAGGATTCCCCGTGGCATAACACGTGCCTTCAGTAAACAAAGTTATAGGAGCGAGTCGCCTGCCGAACCTGGCTGAGCACCCAAGGGGGTCAGGGGTTATCGGGCCGGCTTCCGTTTCAAATGGAACACCGTTTTTGCGAAACGTTAGTCCGTTACGTTAAATTCAATTTGCGAACCGAGGCCGGCTCACAGGTCTCTTTTGCCAACGGGGCAAAAGAGGGGCTGAGAATCTTAGCAATCGCCCAGGAGACCGAAAGGCCTAATCCGTGAACTTGATCACTTTTCTCTGCTTGGCGAGTTTCGCCAAGCCTCCCAGGCCGCCTCGACTGTTGATTGTCGAGAAACTTGGGTCCCATACTATCTTGCAGTGGCTTTGATTTTGATGTCAACGCCCGCAGGCAGGCTCAGTTTGTTCAGTGCCTCGATCGTCTTGGCGGTGGCGGCAACGATATCGATCAGGCGCTTGTGCGTCCGGATCTCAAATTGCTGCCGAGCCTTTTTGTCGACAAAGGGGCCGGACAAAACCGTGTATTTTTCAATCCGCGTTGGCAACGGAATCGGTCCGTGGACTTCACTGTGGGTCCGTTTGACCGTTTCCACAATATCCTGCGCACTCTGATCGAGGATCGAGTGATCGTAGGCTTCCATACGGATGCGAATGACTTCGTGCGACCCGGCCGCCACGGCGAACTACCTAAGTTACAAGTTTGGGAAGTTTCGAAGCGGCGACAAGCAAACCCGACGGAACTGCTTCTGGAACGACCTGAGGGACTCTGGTCGACAAGAAACCGGCGGAGGCCGGTATTGCGTAGCGTTTGCTCTTACCATTTCGTAAGAAGCCGAGAATGTATCGTGGTGCCGCGCGGTGGTCAACGGCTGTTCGGTTTTTTTTTCCTAAGTTGGCCGTGCCGTTTGTTTTTGCTGAGCTCGAGGGAGGTCTCTGGACGAATAATCGTTACGAGCATTGCGGTCATGTGCCCGCGATGTGTCGGTGACTTTTTAACCTTGGTCTCTATGCCACGTCGTACCGCACTATCGATGCTGGCCTTCAGTGCGCTGTTGATTCTGCTGCCTGGCAGGGTGGGTGCGCAGTGGGCGGCGCCGAAGGGGTTTGCTGGCACGAGCGGTGAGTTTGATACCAGTCGCGAAGCACGTGACGATGCGGTGTCGCAGCTTCCTTTGAACCGCTTGACCACGGGGGCGCAGGCTCGGATTCGTCGGGTGGTCGATGCGCCAACGTTGTTTCGGCGGCTTCCGACGCAGCAGATCGAGTGCGATCCGGAGATGTTCGTCTTTTTGGTGCGGCATCCCGAAGTGATGGTCGGAATTTGGGAGATAATGGGGATCACTAAGGTCCAGACTTCACGGACGGCTCCCTTTCAGTTGCAGGCCGACGATCATGCGGGGACGGAATGCGAAGTCGATTTGGTTTATGGCGATCACGACACGCATCTGTTTTACGCGGCGGGCGAGTACAGCGGTCCGTTGGCGGCGGTGCCGGTTCGCGGTAAGGGTGTGTTTGTATTGCACAGCCGTTACGTGCGTTCGGCGGATGGGCGTCCGGTGGTGATTGGAACGCTGGATTGTTTTATCCAGCTCGACAGCCTTGGCGCCGATTTGGTGGCACGGACGCTGAGCGGTTTGATTGGCCGCACCGCTGACAACAACTTCGCCGAAACGGCTAAGTTTATCAGTCAGATTTCAAAGGCGTCGGCTTTGAATCCGCAGGGAATGGTCGACTTGGCATCGCGTCTGCCTCAGGTTCAGCCCGGGATTCGGCAGCGATTTGCCCAGCAGGCCCGGACGGTTCATGAGCGTACCGCGCAGGCGGACGGCCGGGAGCTTTCGCAGCGTTAGCCGCTTTTTTCTCACCGCCTTAGCCGCTTTTGCCTCGCGGTATAACGGTTTGCCTGGGAATCTATCTAGAGCCATTGAAAGCCCCGCGGATCGCGCCACCGGTTCACGGTTTTCGGGTGGGTTGGATGTGTCAGGCGGGCGGTTGGTCGATGGAGGAACGGTCCGCCAATCGCAGCCTTGCGGGAAAGTCACCACGGGCAAACAATGCGGGACCGCTGATCGCCGATCGAAGATTGGGTGACCGACCTGCAACGTCGGTTGGCCCGATTTTGCTCGACCTGCGGTTGTTTGCACGCCGTTTCGGCACCGTTCCTTGCGTGGCTGTCCTTCATGCTTCTTGGCCCTTTCCAGCCGATCATTGTGCTGGTCTTTTATTGCATTGCCGTTGTGGTCGCTTCGTTGGCCGGGGGGGGCCTTACGCAGCGACTGAAGATTTCTCACAACGGCATGCAGCACATCATCAGCTTGGTCGGTGGTGTGATGTTGGGGACGGCAATTTTTCATCTACTGCCCCACGCGTTGCATGACGCCGGGGGAGCGTTACGTGTGGATCATGTGATGTTGGCGTTGATGGCGGGCATCGTGGTGATGTTCGCGATGCTGCGTTTATTTCATCACCATCACCACGGGGAAGAGCAGGCGTTTCAGGGGCACCATGGGCCGCCATCGCATGGCGAGGATTGCGGGCACGATCACGATGCCCACTCGCATTCCGACTCGCCAGCGGAGCCCGGTTTGCCGTTGTCGGGCGGCGAGCAGGGCGCCCATGCCGGCAAGAGCAGTTGGCTGGGAGTTTTGTTGGGTCTGACGATCCATACATTGATTGACGGCGTGACGCTTGCGGCGGCGGTGCGGATGGATGCTTCGCACGCCGCACCGACCGGATTGCTGTTCGGATTCGGAGCCTTCCTGGCGGTTTTTTTGCACAAGCCACTCGATGCCATTTCGATTACCTCGATGATGGCTGCCAACGGCAAATCGCCGGCCGCGCGGCGATTCGCCAATTTGGCCTTTGCGCTCGCTTGTCCGCTTGGGGCGGCGCTCTGCTACGCCGGGCTGAGTTTAGGTGGCGGCCCCGCGGTGTCTTATCTGCTGGCGTTTTCGGCTGGCGTATTTCTGTGCATCGCATTGAGCGATCTGCTGCCCGAAATGGAGTTCCATTCTCACGACCGCGTTTCCCTGACAACGATGCTGTTGCTTGGTTTGGCCGCAGCCTGGTTGCTGCGGTTTTTGGAGGGCGATTTGCATTAACGCATTTAGCGTCGGGTGCGTCTAAGAGTCGATCGTCTTGATCTGTTGGTAAATGTCTTGGGTTCCCGTGGTCAAAAACGACCAGACCAACCAGCCTACTGCCAAGAGCAACAGCAGTCCGACGGCGTAGGCTTTGAGCTTCTCACGGTCGCCACCAAGCGGCAGGCGGGGCAGTGACAGGCGAGTTCGCGGCGGTTTGCTGGTCTTGCGTTTGTCCGTCGGCGTTGGGCCGGCGGACGCTGCCCGCCGAGGCGCCTCGGCGGACGCTGCCGCTCCGGTTTGCGGCTCTTGGAGAGTCGCTGGCGGAGCTTCGGTTGCTGGTCCGCCGGCGGGCTCGGTTTGGTCTGGGGGTTGCGATTTGGGGGCACGAATTCCTTGCACGCGTTCGGCTTGTTCCAGCTCGTCAAAGCCGGTCATCCAGTCGGCGATGTCTTCGGCTTGCCAAGCCTTGCCATCGCTCGCCGCATCGATCACGGCCGAGGCTGCGGCGGCGTCTGGGGCCACTGGTTCGGTCTCCTGCGGAGCCGCCCCGGCGGTGCTGCTGGTGGACGGTTCGGTGACGCTCCGCATTTGGACGTCGAAGGCAATTTTGCCGCACCGCAGCTGGTCGCCGTCGGCCAGCGGATGCCAGCAACGCGGCTTGAGTCGCTCGCCGTTGAGTCGCGTTCCGCTGGTGCTTTCGAGGTCGACCGCGTGCAGTTGCCCCGCTTCATGACGCAGCAGGCAGTGACGGCGACTGACGGAGCGACTTTTGGGGCGAATCTGGCACTCTGAATCGCGGCCGATCAGGTAGTAACCGGGGTGGATGCTGACGACGACTCCGGCTCGGCTGCCAGACGCCAACGTCAAATCAACCAGCAACGTCTGCGGTGTTTGGCATTCGGGTTCGTCTTGGGAGCTGCGCAACATCGGGTCCGTTCTTGCCTGTTCTTCGTCGTAGGTTCGCTGAGCAGTGGAGCCTTCGCGAAGGGGTTAACGCTAGTTTGTCACGCCACTGTTGGAGTCCCCGTTCGGGGGTTCGGGCGTGTCGCCGAATCAAGGTCCCACAATGATGATGCCCTTGCCTTCTCGGTCTTCGGTAACTTTGAAATTCGGAGTTTTCTTGGGTTCTTCGCGAGTCATGCCGATGATCGTGATGCTGCTGGTGACGACTGCCGCCAAGACCGCCAGTGTTAATCCCACGCCCAGCAGCAGCGACTGGTTGGCTGAGCGCGTCGAAGCGGTTGTGCCAGCGGGCTTTCCCGGCACGGAAACGCCTACTGGAGGAGCCGCAAAGGAACTGGTCGGCGCCACATACGCAGGGGCTGCCGGCATATTGACCGTGGCCGCACCCAGCGGACCCGGGCCATGGGAACTGGGGGCATGGGAACTGGGGGCATTGGTCGGCGCCGACGGCAAGCTGCCAAAGTCAAACGTGTCGAGCGGATTCGAAGCGGTCACCAGTGGCCCGGACGGTGTGTGAGAACTGCCGCCACTGCTGGTCACCTGCAGACTTAGGTCGTCCGTCGCGGTGTCGCCGGCGGACAACAGCGTCGTCAGTCCGGCATCGGATCCAAGGTTGCCCTGCGCCACGAGGCGCCGCAAGGCGGCCTGCAGATCGCCGCAGGTGGCGATCCGGTCTGCGGGGCGTTTCGCCATCATTCGCATTGCCAAGGCAGCCAGGGCGGGCGGGCAATCGGGACGCAATTCGCGGATGTCCGCCGGCGGCGCGGTCTGATGTTTGGCAATCCGCTCGGCCAAGTTGGTGCTTGGGTACGGAGGCTGTTTGGTCAGCAAATAAAACAGGGTGCAGCCCAGCCCATAGATGTCGGCGCGGCCGTCGACGCTGTGACTATCGAGCGCTTGCTCCGGGGCTAGGAAATCGGAGGTTCCCATGACGCCGCTGCCGTCGGTCGTCAGGTTACCGTCGGATTGGTAGCCGATCCGTGCCAGTCCCATATCGCTGATTTTTAAGACACCGTCTTGGCGTAACATCAAGTTGGAGGGCTTAATGTCACGGTGCACGATCCCTCGGCTGTGCGCATGCCCCAGCCCGTCGGCCGCTTGCAGCAAAGCTTCGACCGCCGCGCGATACGTCATTTGACCATCCCGCGCGACCACATGGTGCAAGTCCATGCCATCGACGAATTCCATCACGATGAACGCCTTGCCGCCCGCTTCTCCAAAATCGTAAGCCTGCACGATGTTGGGATGATCGAGCTTCGCGGCCGCCTTGGCTTCGGCGCGGAAGCGGGCGACGCGCGTCTTGTCCTGCATCGCCGCGACCGGCAGAATCTTCAGCGCGATGCGCCGCTCCATGACCTTGTGTTCGGCCAGATAAACCACGCCCATGCCGCCCGCCCCGAGCGGCTTGAGTAATTTGTAGCTGCCTAAAAAGAACCCTTCGTGATGACCGGCAAGCAACTGTCGGCCTTGCCAGTTGGTCAGTATCCCCGCCCCGATGGCGGCTTTGATGATCGACTTGGGATCGAGCGGTCGCTTTTGGGCAAGCAGCGAGCCGACGACCTTTTTCAAGCTCGGCAGGTCCATCAGTTCGCTTTGCAGCAACCGCGATACAAACTTTTTTGTTTCGTCGGTTAAGCCCAGGCGATTGGTCGTTAACGGTGCGTTATCGGCCATGTCTTTCAAGCGTGAATGCTCCCAGTACGGATTCCGCTCGCCACGTCAGGAGACTGCTGTCGTTCTCGCCGCCTTGGTTGGGGAGGAAGAACGAGTGGTGGACGGTTAGCCGGTAGTCTACGGTCGCAAACGAGCTTGCTTAAAGCGGAAAAGCGGACGGTTGGCTCAGATTCCGCGGCGAGTGTCGCAAAGCGACGCAATCCCCAAAGCTTTCGCCCCTATTGGGAGCGATGAAGTTTTCATGAAGAAACGCATTGGCTGGCAAAATGGTGCCCCAACGCCATCACGGTAGCGTTGGGATTGGCGGCCGAGGGGGTGGGCAGCACCGATGCGTCGATGATCCAACAGCCGTCGAATCCGCTCAGCTTGAGCGACGAAGCCACCACGCCGTGGCTGGTCGGTTGGTCGGCTCCCGCGAATCGACAGGTCCCCTGCGGATGATAGAGCGTCTGAGCAAAACGCCGGACCGCGGCGGCCAGCGGTTCGTCATCGCGCCTGCTCGATCCGGGAGTCTGTTCCGCGACCAGCCACTCGCTGAGCGTGGTCTCGCAAGCCAATCGCCGCGCCAGTCGCACGCCGGCGAGCAGCGTTTCCAGATCGCCGGTGGCCTGCAGATAGCCGGGATCGATGCGCAACGGTGCCCGCGGATCGCTGGCGGTGATCCACACTTCGCCGCGCGACTGCGGGTAGGTGTCGGTCACCGCGATGGTCATCGCTGGTCGCTTCACCTGACCGGGAAATCGCAAATAGTCGGTTGGAGTGACATGAAATTGCATCGGCGTCGGCTGGTCACGGGCCTCGACGGCGACTTCGGCAAAGCCACCCACTTCGGCGATATTGGAGGTCAACGGACCGCTGCCAGCGTGCTGCCAGCGAGCCACATCGCGCGGCGCGGTAGGCATCGTGAAGGGGCTGGTTTCGCGCGTCGTAAAAATCACCGGCATCGCCAAGTGATCCATCAAGTTCGCTCCTACCGCCGGGCAGTCGCGCCGCCGTTCGATCCCCAGACGCCGCAGGCTTTCCGCTTTGCCGATACCACTCCGCTGCAAGATTGCCGGCGAGGCCAGCGCACCGCCACACAAGACGACTCCGCGCTCGGCATGCACCGTTTCTTCGCCGCCTTGACCGTTGTCGATTCGCACGCCGATGACGCGCTGATCGGCGATCTCCAGTCGACTGACCAGCCCCACGCGGTGCTCGACGCGCGCCACCGCGGGCGACTCTCGCAGCACATCGGCAGCGGTGGTCCGCACGCCGCGACGATTCATTCGCCAGTGCGTCAAACGCTCCACGCCCAGACTGGGAATCGCGGCCAAGAACCGCTCGCTGCTCGGCGACAGCCACCGCGGGGCCTCGGGGCGGACCCAGGTGGTGACTTGCTGCAGCGATGCTCGCAGGGCGACGGGCGACCAAGCGGATCCGCCAAGCTGATGCCAACGCTGCAGATCCTCTTCCCGCGGGGGCATCCAAATCATCGCGTTGAGCTGCGAGCTCCCGCCAGGGCCGCGACCGCGTGGCTGAGCCAAAACACGTCCCGCCAAGCCGCTTTGACGCTCCGTTTGGTGCCCCCAATCGATGGCCGAACCGAACAGTTCCAGGTAACGCGCCGGCCGCCGCACTTGCAGGTCCCCGCGCGCCTCGCCCGCTTCCAGCAACAGCACGGTGTGCCCACGCTCGGCCAGTACCCGAGCGACCACACAGCCCGCCGAGCCCGCACCGACGACAATCATCTCAGGACGAGTTCGTGAACGGGTCAAAATGGAGCCGCCTCGTCAGTGATTCGGTTCGAGATTACGATTGTCACTGGTTTCGTTTGTATCACTTTCACCAACCGCTTTTTGCGATAGCCAAAATCAATGTTTGAGACAGTTTCGACGGCCCCACCAGACGCCATTTTGGGTCTCAGTGAAGCTTTTCAGAAGGACACCCATCCAGAAAAAATCAATCTGAGCGTGGGCGTCTACAAAGATGCTCAAGGCCAGACGCCGGTACTGCGCTGCGTTAAAGCGGCCGAGCAACGGATCGTCGAAACCGAGACCACGAAATCGTATCTGGGGATCGACGGATTGCCGGAATACCGACAGCACGTTGCCCAGATGCTGTTTGGCGAGACGATGGACGCCGCACGCTTAGCCGTTGTGCAAACGCCGGGTGGCACCGGAGCGGTGCGCGTCGCCGCCGATTTTGTCGCTTCTCAATTCGCCGGTGCAAAGGTCTGGATCTCGAATCCGACGTGGGCGAATCACCCGTCGATTTTTCACGCTGCCGGCCTCCCTTCGGAAACCTACCGGTACCTCAACAGCGACCGCACGGGGCTGGACTTCGACGGCCTGACCAGCGACTTGGCGTCCGGCCCGGTGCCGGGCGACGCCGTCTTGCTGCACGCCTGCTGCCACAATCCAACGGGTGTCGATCCAACGGTCGAGCAATGGGACCAAATCGGTAGCCTGATGGCCGAGCGGAAATTGTTGCCGATCATCGATTTTGCCTACCAGGGCTTTGGCCGCGGCCTGCAAGAAGACGCCGCAGGCTTACACGCCGTGCTGCGGCATTGTCCCGAAGCACTCGTCTGCAATTCGTTCTCGAAGAATTTTGGCCTGTACAGCGAACGTGTCGGAGCGCTGGCGATGGTCGCCGCGGAAGCCGCCCATGCAACGGCCGGCATCAGCCAGCTCAAGCGGTTGGTGCGAACGAATTATAGCAACCCGCCTCGGCACGGGGCTGCGATCGTTGCCACGGTGCTGTCGGATGCGGCGCTGACGGCGATGTGGGAAGCTGAACTGACCGAGATGCGGCAGCGGATCGCCACCATGCGACAGCAGTTTGTCGATCGCATGACCGGCTTGGGCGTGTCGCAAGACTTCCAGTTTCTGCTCGATCAGAATGGCATGTTCTCGTTCAGTGGTTTGAACCCGCTGCAAGTCGACGAACTGCGGAGCAAACACAGCGTCTATATCGTCGGTAGCGGGCGGATCAACGTCGCCGGCATGACCGAAGAAAATTTGCCGCGATTGTGCGATGCCATCGCCGCGGTGCTGTAAGCGATGCACGACCAAGACACGTCGGTCGAAGTGTTGCGCGAACGCGTCCGCCGGTTCGTGGGGGAACGGGAGTGGCAGAGCTTCCACAATCCCAAGAACCTGTCGATGTCGCTGGCGATCGAGGCGGCCGAGTTGATGGAACTGTTTCAGTGGCTGACCCTGGACGAGGCACGTCAACGCGCCGCCGACCCGCAGTTTCGCGAAGCGATCGCCGACGAGATCGCCGATTGCCTGTCGTATCTGTTGGCGATGGCCGATGCGGTCGGTGTCGACTTGACGACCGAACTGCACCGCAAGATGGAAAAGAACGCGGTAAAATATCCGCGTGAGAAATCGATCGGTCGCGCCGATCCGCCCGAGTCGACGCAAACGCCCGAGTCGACGCAAACGCCGGAGTAGACGCAAACGCCGGAGTAGAC
>CAYZHQ010000031.1:2052-29699 GCA_964477385.1 uncultured Pirellulaceae bacterium | reverse complement strand
GACGCAAACGCCGGAGTAGACGCAAACGCCGGAGTAGACCCGTTCCGCTCGAGCCACTGCACGGGCCACTGCACGGGCCACTGCACCTCGCTAAGGTGCCGAGCGGGTCCGTTCAGGCAGCGTGATCGACCTGACGCGATCATTCGAAAACGCAGTCCTGTGGGCGATCAACAAAAGCCGACGGGCGATCGACCTTTGTCGAACGCCCGTGCGATTGACTTCTCGGCAGCACCGATGCGATGGGCTCCGGTGCATTCCTGTGCTTGCCTTGCCAGCTTACTGTGGGGCACCTCCGCCGGGCACCTGTTGCAGTCCCGCGGCGTTAGGCCGATTGTCGCCACCGGCCAGCTTGATGTCTGCCTTGGGTTTCATCTGGCTAACAATGTCAGTCCAGAGGGAAGACATGTAGACCTGTGCGACCCGCGGCTGTGCTTGCTGGAAGTTCTCTGCCTCAAACAGTTCTCGGTTCTGCTCGAAAAAAGCCTCCAGCTTGTCCGCACTCAGTTGCTGCTCTTGGAATTTCTGCCAAGCAAGTGAGCCTTCCACTCGTTTCTTAAAGCTTTCGGAAGTGTGGCCCTGAGCATTGAGAAACTGTTCATAGGGAACTTGCTGCTCAGCAAGTTGTTGCTTGACTCCTGCGACGGCAGCTTGGACCTCTTGCTGGTCGACCGGCGGGCCTTGCTTGGTCACGTATTCTTCAACCAAGCGACTATCGATCAGCGTTTCCAAGACTTGTCGCTTGACTTGGGCGACTTGCTCGCCGGCTAGTTGCTGGCCTTGGGCTTGTGCCGCCTGCTGCAACCCCGCAAGGCGTTGCTGGACCGAAGCTTCCAGTTCCGGTTTGGTAATTGGGTTGCCGTTGACAATCGCAACGGCCTCTGGTTGACCCGCCCGAGCCTGTGCTGCTTGGCCTTGAGGCGGTGCTTGGCCCTGAGGCGGTTGCTGCGCATGGAGCGCCGTCAGGCCCGCGCCGGACGTGGCAAACAACATGGCGGTCAGTGTGGAAATGGATACGATCCATCGCATAGTACGATCCTTTCGAGAGATAGAAACAAACAGGTTGACGAAGCGATCGCTGTGGGAGTGCGAACGCCTCGTTGGGCGAAACCGGAAGAGCCGATTCGTCGCCCGATTTTTACTCGCGGAAATCAGAAGCAGAAAACATGGGGAGCCACTTTGCGACGCCGCTTATTACCCGCCGCTCGGTGGATTGAGGTCGGATTCGTTCAGGCCAGGGCCAGCGGATTCGCCGGTAGGTTCGGGGATGCCCTGCATCCCTTGGGGCGGCGCATAATCGTCATTGGGAGGAGGGAAGCCACCTTCGTCGACCTGAGGACCAGCGGGATCGTTCGGGCCGGGCAGCCCTGCCGGAGCACCGTCATCTGGAGGGGCATTGAGCGGCTGGTCGCATCCGGCTGACCATAACAGCAGCGGGGTGATCAACAGCCAGGAGGTAAGCAACCTCATGGAAATTTTCCTGTAGCGATTCGTGTTAGGAGTTTTTGCTACCACAGTCGCCTCGCAGCGATGCCTTGGCGACTCGCGAAGCCCTATTGCAACCGGTATTCCAAAAAGCGGCCGCACGGACTTCTTTTTGCTAATGGAGTCAGGGGCGTGAGGAATGTGCCCGCCTGAGCTTGGGAAATACGCGAGAATTTGAGGTTCGTTTTCAGCGAAGGCATCGGCAAGGAAAGATCCCGGCGGGCGCAGCTCTGGCGACCAACCACCGGGGCGGGGCGACGATGATTGGCCTCCATGATTCGCTTACTGTAGGTTAGGTAGACAATGCTGAACAAAATTTGGACACGAAGGCGAGGCAAGCGGTCCGCCGCAGCCGAATCCCCGGTGGCGTGGACACTCTCCGGCCGAGCGCTCCATGGTCAATTGCTGAGGCAGGCAACTTTACCGGTGATCACGGTCGGCGTGCTGCTGCTGGTAGCCGGTGTCTTTGGGGCTTGGCGGGTTCACCGTTTATACAAGCGGGGCAGCGACATCTTGTCGGAGAACGTTGCCAGCATTCGAGCGGCGGAAGAGTTGGAGACGCTGATGCTGGAGTCGCGTTACCGTCTAAAGCGTTATCTCAACACCGGCAATGAGCGTCATTTGGAAGAGATCGCCGTGTTGCTGCCCACGGCTCAGAAATGGAGGAACCGTGCGGAACAACTGGCCAAAACCCCCTCGGAACAGCAGTTGATACGGCAGCTCAACACGGGGTTTGAGCAACTGGCCGTGCGGCTCGAGTCGCTGGACAGTCCAGGAGGGCTGGCTCTCGACCAAGCTGACCAGGAGACGTCGCGGCACCGCGACTTTGTCCAATTGGCCGACACGGTGATTCCCGACCAGATCCTTGAAAAAACGCATCAATACATCGTCTTGAACGAACGCGAGCTGGCCAACAGCAACGCTCAGAATCAGTCCAGTGCCAATCAGTTGATGCTGGGGCTGGTCATCCTGGGCACCTGCGGCGGGGTGGCTGGATTGTTGCTGGGCTACGTCATTGCCCGTCGCGTTAGCCACACGATTGTCCAGCTCTCCTTGCCGATCCGAGACACCGCCGGCAAGCTGGATCAAGTGGTCGGCCCGGTTGCGGTTTCAGCGGACCCCGATTTTGACGATCTAGAATCGATGCTGCAGACCGTTTCCTCGAGTGTCACGACAGTGGTCGAGCGGTTGCAGGCGAACGAACGCGAGATCTTGCGTGCCGAGCAGTTGGCGGCGATGGGACAGTTGGCCGCCGGGCTGGCTCATGAACTGCGCAATCCACTGACTTCGCTGAAGGCCATCGTTCAATTGGCTGACACGCCGGCGGAACTGACCGACCGCGATTTGGATGTTCTCAAACAAGAGATCTGCCGCCTGGAGGTTTCGGTTCAGACCTTTCTCGACTTTGCCCGCCCACCACAGCCTGAAAAACGAACTGTTGAACTGCGGTCGCTGGTCATCGAGGCGGTCGAGTTGGTCGCCCGTCAGGCACAGCGTAAGTCGATTCGATTGGAATACGAAGACATCGACGACCGTTATCCGGTGATGGTCGATGCCGCCCAGATCCGACAGGTTATCTTGAATCTGTTACTAAACGCACTCGACGCGGTCTCGATTGGCGGGGTCGTGCGTGTGATCCTCGATGTCGAATACGATGCGCCAGTTCCAGGCGATAGGCACAACGACGCACCGGTGGGCTGGAGGGTGCTGCGGTTAGCCGACGATGGACCGGGGTTGCCTGCGGAGATAGAAGATCGCATTTTTGCGCCTTTCACCAGCACCAAAGAATCCGGATTGGGGCTGGGGCTATCGATTTGCAAACGCATCCTGGAGGCGCATGGCGGCACGATCACCGCAACCAATGGCGAGCCCACCGGCGCTGTCTTTGCCACACGCTTGCCGCTGATGGAATACGAATTACCTCCTGCAGAGACTCTTCATGCCGAAATTGCTAATCGTTGATGACGAACCGAATGTGCTGTATTCCTTCGAGAAGGGGCTCCGGAAAAACATCGCTGGCCTGGAGGTCCTGACTGCCGAAACGGGCACCGCAGCCATTAGGTTGGTCGAAAACCAGCGGCCCGATGCGGTGATCCTCGATGTCCGTCTGCCCGACCTGTCGGGACTGGACGTCTTTGAGCGTTTGCGCGAAGTTGATTCGCGGTTGCCGGTCATTTTTGTCACGGCCCATTCCACCACCGATACCGCAATCGATGCAATGAAACGCGGCGCGTTTGAATATATGCTCAAACCGGTTGACATCTGCCAACTTTGTGGTTTGGTGGCCAAGGCGTTCGAGCTCAGTCGGTTGCAACAGACTCCTGCGTTGTTCAACGACACAGATGATGACACCCCTGCGGATCGGATCGTGGGGCGGTCTTCAGCGATGCAGGAAGTTTACAAGTTGATCGGGCGAGTGGCACAGGAAGACATGACAGTGCTGGTCCTGGGGGAAAGCGGAACCGGCAAAGAACTGGTGGCACGCGCGATCTATCATCACAGTCGTCGCAAGGACAAGCCTTTCCAAGCGATCAACTGTGCGGCTTTGCCGGAAGCGTTGCTCGAAAGCGAATTGTTTGGTCATGAGCGTGGTGCGTTCACCGGGGCGGATCGACTTCGGATTGGCAAGTTCGAGCAGGCGCACGGAGGGACGCTGTTCCTGGACGAACTGGGGGACATGAACGTTGCGACTCAAGCCAAGGTGCTGCGTGTGCTGCAGGACGGACGCTTCGAGCGTGTCGGTGGCAACCAAACCATTGAAACGGATGTCCGCGTCATCGCGGCAACCAATCAGGATTTGGAAGCAAGGA
Organism: uncultured Pirellulaceae bacterium; assembly: GCA_964477385.1. Classification (GTDB taxonomy): domain Bacteria; phylum Planctomycetota; class Planctomycetia; order Pirellulales; family Pirellulaceae; genus Roseimaritima. Next base: position 25,407 of record CAYZHQ010000031.1, on the reverse strand, counting down.
TCGAACAGGGGGCGTTTCGCAGAGACCTGCTGTACCGATTAAATGGCTTTACCATTCATCTACCGACGCTCAGTGAACGGATCGATGACCTACCATTGCTGGTCGAACACTTGCTCAAGCAGTCGAATCAGAAGCTCAGCAAGCAGGTCACGGGATTGGCTCCCGAGGCGATGCAGTTACTGCAAGCTCATCACTGGCCGGGCAATGTGCGAGAACTCGCCAGTGTGATCGACTATGCCGTCGTGCATACCGTGGGACAAGTGATTACACCGGAGTGCTTGCCGATTGCCTGCCGCGACTTGGGAGGCGTCGCGGACGACACGGAGACATTGCCGAGTGAGTTCGTCGGGGTGCTTCACTTCGTGCGACGACTGCTCCAGTCCGACCAAGGGGATGTCTATCGGCGATTATTGGAAGAGGTCGACCGCGTCGCTCTTCGTGAAGTTTTGCAGCACTTCAATGGAAATCAGGTCCACGCCAGCCAGTGCCTCGGGGTGTCACGCACCACACTGCGTGCCAAGATGGCCAGCCTGCAAGCAAGCAGCGAAGATGCAACGCTGTGCAAAAATGCGAAGTATTGAAGGTACCGGCTGTGCTGCTCACCGAGCGCTGGTTGTATCCTGAGCGTTGTCGCTTGACTGGCCACGATCACTGGCCACGTTCGTCCGGCAAAGAAAAATCTTCGCGAGGCAACGGGTAGAGGCCCTCCTCGGGTTCGCTGTCCATTGGATCGCTCGGACCCGGCAGGGCGTCCGGGGCTCGATCGTTTTGGATCGGATTGATGCTTTCTCCGCAACCGACACAGACCAAGCCCCCGGCCAATAAGGCTAATCCAACACTCCACCGAATCATTCGTTTCTCCCTCTTTACGATCGTGCGACAAAAAAGTGTCGGGTACCTCTTGCGAGGAACTCGCCCTTCGGGTGCTTCGCACAAAAGGTACCCGACACTTATTTATCGCTCATTGCTTAAGCTTTTGCGAAACGGTCTAACGAAGAAAGCAATTTGCATTCCGGTCGCGATGGAATCGTTGCCGCTGGCTGAAAAAACTTTTTTCGTTCCCGCTGGGACGCTATGCTTTGGGCAACGATCGCCTTTTGAGATAGCTGGTGCGGATCTTGTGCGGGCGGCCTACTTGTGAGCACTGACGCTATGTGGATTCGCCTGCGATTCGATATACCCTGGCGTGACCTGATGCTGGCCGCGGTCGGCTGTCTGCTGCCCGGTCGGCAAGCTCTGCTCGAGGCCAAGACGCAGCACACCTGGAGCGACGCGAATGATTGTTTGGTAACCCTTTCGGTCCGTTCTGCGTTTGACTTAGCGCTTCGTGCCCTCGCTTTGCCAAAGGGATCGGAGATCTTGTTTTCGGCGTTAACCGTGCCCGACATGGTTTCGATCGCGCGTGCCCATGGCCTGGTGCCCGTTCCGGTCGACATCGATGACGAAGGCAACCTATGCCTCGCCTCCTTGCAGGCTGCCATGTCTGCTCGCACACGCATGCTGGTGGTGGCCCATTTGTTCGGCGGTCGCATGCCGCTCGACGCGGTTTCGAAAATCCTCCAACAGCATGACATCCTGTTGGTCGAAGACTGCGCGCAGCGGTTTGTTGCTGTCGGGGAACCGGGGCATGCTGCCAGCGACTTCGTAATGCACAGCTTTGGACCGATTAAGACGGCCACCGCACTCGGCGGCGCAGTGGTCCGCGTCGCCTGCCCCGACTTGCGCCAGCGAATGGCGGACCACCTGCAAGGCGACCCGCTGCAATCGCGAGCGCACTTTGCAATGCGCATCTTCCGTTTTGCCGGTCTGAAATTTCTCTCTGGCAAATGCATCGCGAGCCTCTTCCGATTCGGTGTGCGATGTTTGGGACGCGATTACGACGCGCTCGTCAACTCGCTCGGGCGAGGCTTCCCGTCGTCAGGAATCTTGCAGCACATCCGACGTCGGCCCTCGATGCCGCTACTCCGCTTGCTCCGACGAAGGTGGGCCACCTATGATTTTGCACGCATCGAGCGCCGCCGAACGCTTGGACGAGAACTCGATCAACGCTGTGGCATGCAGCGCCCGCCGGAGCACGCGTATTGGGTCTATCCGCTGTTTCTGCCGGGCTCGCAAGCGACTGCCGAAGCACTACAGGCGGCAGGCTTTGATGCCACTTGTCGTTCACGGATGACCGTCGTCCCCGCTGTTAACGGTCGGCCTGGGGCAACGGCGGCGCAACAACGCTGGGACCAAGTCCTGTTTTTACCGTGGTATGCAGAGCTGACCGCAGATGCCGTGGCGACGATGGCCGACGTGTTGGCTTCCGCGATCCATGCCGCTCCCGCGGTCATGTCGAGCGATAGTCGGTCCGAGTTGCTGACAGCGCCTCCTGTCGGTGGCCCGATGCGTGAGTTTTGAAGCTGCGTTCTTTGACTTAGCTAGGGACTGCGAACACAGACCGCTTCACAAGGCCAACGGTCCGGCCGTTGGCTTTGCTGGCTCCGGTACGCTTCGAGTTACCACGAATGGCAAACGGACGCTCTCCAGCTAAGCAAGTTGCTGGACGGCACGGCACGAGCGGACGCGCCGGCGAACGGAGGCCAACGCCATCAGCGACAGCGCGCTCCACAGCACGATACTGCCCGGTTCCGGCACCGAAGCGAACGTCAGGTTGTCGAGCGCGACGAACGTGGGCGTGTTGATCCCAAACGCTCCCATGTCCGAAGAGGCGAATGACAAACCGATCGAGCGAGCGCCTGCCAGACTGGTCAAATCGATCTCCTGCCAAGCGTCGAGAATGTAGTCTTGCGCGTTGTCGGCGAAGGTGAAGTCCGCCAAGTCGACCGTCACGCTGCCGACCGCACTGCCGCTCGCGTCCAGCTCGTCATAGCCGATCAAGGAGACGCGAAAAAAGTCCGCGTCATCCCCGGTGGCACCGCCGAATGGTTTTGCAAAAGCGTCACCGTTTTGCATCGACAATGCCGCGTACGTGGTGTTGGTCAGTTCCACGGATCGCAAGCTGGGGCTGGTCGGCAAATTAAAGTAGGCTCCCGAACCAAAGGCGACCGCATAGTTCTGGCCAGCGGCCACGCCGCCTTTTCCATCTGCGCCTCCGCCAGGAAACGCGGCATACTGGTTGCCGAAACCAGCCGTTGTTGGATCGATGACGTTGCTATAACTCCAGCCGCTCCAAAAACCGCCCCAGTCGCTGTTGTAGTTGTTGTTGAAAAATGCCCCTTGGCTGGTCCAGCCATCGCTGTTGGTGGTGTTGGAACCGTCGTTACCGTTGTAGTAAGATCCGCTGCCCGTTGGGTTCGCCGCGGTAAAAGATGTTCTATCTTCCATGTCAACAACCAAGGCAGCCGACGCGGTCAGTGGCATAGCAAACAGGATTGTGAATATTAAGAAAAGCGTTTTAGTCATATTGGGATTGAATATTTCAGTTTTTTTGAATTGAGATTAAATTTGGAAATCTGGGAACCACGAAACACACGAATAACACGAAATAAATCTTGCTCTCTTTCGTGTCTTTTGTGGTTGCTCTAACTGACTAGGCCCGCGGCTAGCGACTGCGGTTCACGGGTTTGGGAAAACTAGGCCCGCGGCTAGCGCGGTTGGTTCACGGTTTTTGAATAGGTTCTAAAGATTTTCGTTTGGGATCAGCTCTCCGTTGTCGCGTGTAATCAAACTGCCCAGGACCTGCTGGGCAATGGATTCGGTCATGAACTTGGTGTGACCGTCGGCAAATAGCACCATCGCTCCGCCGGTGTGCTGACTGCGAATTTCGTTGTCTCCGATCCAGGCTTGGGAGTCATTGATACCGTGGGCTTGAACGAACACATTGCGGCCGTTGATCCATTCGCTATCGGGGCCGCCGACGTCTTCGGCCACCGCCATCGTCTGGCTCAGCCCATCGCGAACGTCACGAAAGGCAATCGAATGTTCGTATAAAAAGAGACCATCTTCGGGGTCGCGATCGACGATCCGTTCGCCGTACAGGCCGCCGTAATCGGTTCGGCCACGAGGCTGCTGCGTCTCCGGTACAGAAGGGCATTCGAAAACCTGCAGACGTGTTCCGGCCGTCTCCGCGTTGCGTGGATCATCGAACGGAATGGAAAAATCCACGCGGTCGTGCAATGGCTGTTGCTCCAGAAAGGGCAGCAAAAAAGCGGACCATGCGAACTGCCTGTGCGTCGGCGGATCGCCCCAGCCACGCCACTCAATACAGCCGGTTGGCAGCGAACGATGCGTGTTGTGATAGCCGTGCAACGCCAATCCCACTTGGTGCAAGTTGTTCTTGCACGCAACCTTCCGGGCCGCTTCGCGAGCGGCTTGTACGGCGGGCAATAAGAGGGACAGCAAGATGCCAATGATCGCCAGGACGACGAGCAACTCGACCAGCGTCAAACCGCGTTTCGACTCTTGAGGTTGCGCGCCGCAAGCCGATTTTCGCTGTCGGGCAGCGACGACAACGGTGCGCTGTTCGGAGGGTGTCAGTCGCGTCCAACCAGCGATCTCTTGGCGACTGCGGTGACAGCCAACGCAGATTTGCTGGGCGTCCAATTGGCAAAATCCGACGCAGGGAGACTGCACCGGAGAAGCTTGATAAATACGGGATTGTGACACGAGGGATGATCGGCATTCAGTCCATACGTACCTTCAGCCGATCGACATATCACACGTCGATGAAGCCGCGGTGGCGTACGCTCAGAATGGCTTTGCAAAATAGAAAACGTTTCATCCAGCCCAATACCATGCAATCGTCACGTACGAAACGCTGAAAAATGCATAGGACCATTTCAGGCTGCAGCAATCGCCCCAATCCGAGAGGGCACAAGATTACCTATTTCGTGGTAGGTCTTCTGACTCACTGCCGACTAACGCTCGTCGCCTTCTCACCCGCGGAACCGGGCAATGGCATTGTTAAAAAAAGGAAAGAGCATTTGTTTCCGCATCATTAAGAACCTCTCCGAAAACCTTTCGAGTGTCCGCGGCTAGCGCCGTCGGTTCAGGTCTTCGGATGGGTTCTAATGCGGTGGCAGTTCACAGCGGCTGGACCGTCCCGGAATTACACCGGAGTTCCCTGTTCACAAGTCGTGCAGCAGCACGAACCCGTCACCACGAACGCCCACAATGTGCATAGCAACTCCGACGCTGTCAACCACTGCGAACCGCTGGGTGGAAATTGTTTTCTTACTCCCCCCACGCAGAGGTTTTCGTTGGTCGCTGGTGGTTGCCTGCTGTTGGTTTAGGATCTTGCGACAAAAAAGTGTCGGGTACCTTTTGCGAGGAACTCGCCCTTCGGGTGCTTCGCACAAAAGGTACCCGACACTGATTTATCGCTCATTGCTTAATCGCCCGTCACATTCAATTCATACTCGACATGGACGCTTGCCGTGATCGTCTGTTCGCCTGCGGCGATGGGCACCGACCGCGCAGCGGCCATCTGGTAACGCGGTTGCGGCACCGGCGAAGCGCCGCCCTGTTCGCGAATCGTGACCACGCTGCCTAACGAAACGCCGGCAGCTTGGGCGAACAGTTTGGCTTTGTCTCGCGCGTTTTCGATGGCACGTTGCCTAGCCTGTTTGAGCAGCGATTCACGTTCTTCGATCGAAAACTGAATCCCGTTGATACGGTTACTGCCCGCACTGACAACCGTGTCCAGAACGTTGCCCAGTTTGGAAACGTCGTTGACCTGCACGCGAACCGTGTTGGTAACTTGGTAGCCGACAATTCGAGGTGATTGAGGGGCCTCTTGCTGTCGAGAGCGAGGCGAAGGCTGGTCTGGTCGGTACTGTGGCGACACATCAAAGCGGGTCGTCTGTCGATCCTGTTTAGCGATCTGCTGACGATCGAGTGTCTCAAACAATTGTTGCATCGCCTGATTGTTCGCCTGTAAAGCTTGTTGCGCCGTTTCGGCTTCGGTCACTACGCCAAGCGTTATCGCCACTTGGTCCGGTACCGCTTGCACTTCACCTTCACCCGTGACAGTGATCGAAGGATGAGGGCGGTGGGCATGGTCGGAAGATTGAGCCGAGGTGACAGAACTGGCGGGGCCGATGATCAGCGCGATCGCCATTGTCAGCAGTGCCGTCATCCCATGTCGACGTCGCGTGTCGGCGACCGGCTTCTGAAATGTCAGGGAACATCCTCGCCGATCGATTGTTTGAGAGGTTGCGTGGTGCATGAGCCGGTTCCTGAATCGTTGAAGGGAACGTGCGTCAGCGCGGTCGCGAATCAATGCCGTGACCGCCTAGTGTCCCCGCAACGCGTGTGCAGAAGGCGTGCCATACGACGCGTCCTCCAGGCACTCGTCCCACACGTTCAAGTCGACCATTGGCGTGCTGCGCGACGGCTCAATTGATTGGCCTCGGCGTCGTCTACGAAGGTCTCCGTATCGGGATCGAACTCCAGTTTTCGCCCCAGAATCCAGGCGATTGCTGCTGCATGACAAGCGATGTGCGAGTGGCGCATCACATCGGCGTTGGCCACCGTGGCTTGCCGCGTTCGCATGCAATCAAAGAAGTCGCGCGCGTGTGCCGAGACATCCAAACCCCGGATGCGTTTGGTGGGTTCGCCCACTTCGGTTTGCAGCGTTGCCGGCTGGACCACCAATTCGCCTTCGTCGCCGGTCTCCACCCAACCCGCGTCGCCAATGAACCGCACCGGGCATGTTCCTAACCGCGTGATGTAGTCGGGCGAACGATCGCCGAACGGATCGGGCAAGAAATCGATCACCAGTTTCACGCCGTTGGCGTACTGGCAAACGATGTTTTTATCCTGCGGCTGGTACGAAATCGGCATTGTCTGGTCGGCTTGGTTTGCCCATTGGCACAAGTCGACCGTGTGGGCGCCCCAGTCCAACAATCGCGCACCGGAATCGAAATCCCACTGACCACGCCAACGTCCTGCGACATACTTTTGGTTGAAGGGACGCCAAGGGGCGGGGCCCAACCAAAGGTTCCAGTCAACCACTTCGGGCGAGGGTGTTGGTTCGGCCGGCAGCCAACTGTTCTCCAGCACGGGCTGGTAAACCGAGGCGTGCATCGTATGCAATTTCCCCAAGCGGCCGCTGTGTGCCCATTGGACCGCTTGTTGAAAGTTTGGCACACTCCGTCGTTGCGTGCCCGCTTGGAAAACACGTTGCTCCCGTTTCATCGTGTCGGCCAAGCGTTGGCAGTCCGCGATGGTGATCCCGCAAGGCTTTTCGCTGTAGACGTCTTTGCCTGCTTCGGCTGCCAAGATCGAAGCCGCTGCATGCCAGCGGTCTCCGGTAGCGATTAACACGGCGTCGATGTCGTCGCGGTCGAGCAACTCACGAAAGTCGCGATGCACATCGCAGCGTTGGTTGCCATAGTGGCTATCGACCAATTGCTTGCCCGCATTGCGACGACTGGCCTGGACGTCCGCGATCGCCACGCAGCGTACATCGTCGAATTGCAGCATCGCTTTCAAATCATACGTGCAACGCGGGCCAATCCCGATCACTCCCAAACGAATGGTCTCGCTCGGGGCCGAACCTGAGGAAGCCTGCGCGGCCGCTTCCGTGGGAAGGGTCGCCGGCAAGGAAGCCACCGCGGTGACGGCAGCAGCGGCTTGTAAAAAATCTCTTCGTGTCGCTGCGGGGGAGGGACGCATAACGGTTCTCGCGATCAGGTTGGGGGAAGGGCGGAGAGGCCTGGCAGGGGAGGCGGACGGCAGAAAAAGCGTTCTTATTTTAACCAGTTGCCAGCCTGCTGTTGCCACCAGCGGCAATGACGCGCTGCTGCGATCAGCGGGATTGGATTTTGATGGCCAGCCAATACCCGCTCGAGACGAGAGCGAGTGAACCGCGCTGAACAGATGACGGGGGCAGAGCGTAGATGACGGGGGCAGAGCACTTGCTCGCGATTCGTACTAGGAAACTTTCGTGCTGGCTATCGCTTGCACGGGCACGCTTTTTGCTCCGGCAGGAACAGGAACACCCGACTGTTGCAGGACAGGTCTGATCAACAGGATAGGTCCGGTCAGGGGACGCTGAGTGACTTGGCAACGGCGTCCGACAAATCCACCTGGCAACGGGCCTCTGCGGCAACACCCGATTTTGGAGGAATCATGGATATCGACCCGATCCGACCGAGCACTCTCAACGACCTAGCGGCGACCGAACAAGCGCATTGCCTGTCGTTATTTATGCCAACGCACGCGACCGGCAGCGATAGTCGCCAAGATCCTATTCGGCTCGGCAATCTCTTGGATCAGCTCCATGAACAGCTTAAAGCCGAAGGGATGCGACGGCCGGATATCGAAGCGTTGTTAAAGCCGGCTCGTGACGAGGTCAAGCAATCTTCGTTCTGGCAACATCAAGGTGCCGGACTGGCCATCTTTCTTGCCGACGGCGTCAGCCACTTCCTGCGACTGCCCGAGACGGTCGATGAATCGGTCACGATTGGCCCGCATTTCAATGTCAAGCCGTTGCTCGGGGCCTTGGCATCGAGCGAACCGTTTTACGTGCTTGCACTGACGAAGGAGCAAGCTCATTTTTACCGTGGCACCCGCCGAGATTTTGAACGAGTTCAAAACGCCGGTTTCCCGCTATCGGCCGATGAAGTTGTCGGCGTTCGCGAGCCGCAGCAGGAATTGCAGCACCATTCGGGAGTCGCGCCGCACCGTGCGCGTGGCGATCGTGGACACCGAGGCGATACCGGCCAAGCCGACTTCCACGGGCATGGCGAAGGCGAAACGAAGCTCAAAGCCGACACCTTGCATTACCTCAAAACGGTGGCCGACCGCGTGGGCGACTACCTATACGGACTGGATGCGCCGCTGGTGCTGGCCGCGGATGTTTCGCTGGCCGGACTGTACCGACAGGAGCACACCCAGGGGCGATTGATCGAAACAGGGCATGTCGACAGTCCTGCCAACCTGCCGGCGAGTGAACTGCGGCAGCGTGCTTGGAAGCTGGCCGCTCCCGCTTTGGAAGCCGACTTGTCTTCGCTCCTGAACCGCTTTGGCGACGCGGCCTCGGCTGGTAAAGCGGCTCAGGGCGTTGCCGAAGTCGCCTCCGCGGCCGCACAGGGCAAAGTCGACACGCTCTTCTTCGATCCGCGAGCGACGCAGCTTGGCTGGCTGGATAATGGCGGTAGCGAAGCCCACTTGATCCAGCCGCCCGGTGTTGGCGAAGGCCACGAGAACCAGGCGGAAGATCTGGTCAACCGAGCGGTGATCGACACGCTGCGCTCCAGTGGCCGTGCGGTCCCGCTGACTGCCTCGAGCGGTAAAGACGATCGCCAGGACTCGCCAGCACCCCCGAAAGCGATCTTGCGCTATTGAAACATCGCGTCCCCGATTCGCGTAGAATCGTCAGCCTCGTAGTAAACACCACTGGGTGCTCACTCGGCTGAAATGGGGAATGTTGTGACGATTGATGACGGACGTTTGTTGCTAGGCCTAGTCCTCGCAGTGGTGCTGCTGATCGTGTTGATCACGAAGTGGCGTGTGGCACCCTACATTGCGATGCTGCTGGCGTCGGTGCTGTTGGCTCTCATCACGGGACTGGGCTTGCAAACGGCCAGCGAAGCCTTTGCCGGAGGGGTGGGTGGTCTGTTGGCGTCGACCGCTCTGGTGATCGGCTTCGGCGCGATTCTCGGCAGTCTGCTTGCCGAATCGGGAGGGGCCGAGGTGATTGCCAAACGCCTCGCCGGTTTGCTCGGCCCGCAGCGATTGGGCTGGACGATGTTTCTCGTCGGCACGCTGGTGGGGATCGGCGTGTGGTTTACGGTCGGCTTGGTGTTGTTAGCTCCGATTGCCATTACGCTGGCGCGCGTCACCCGCACGAATTTATTGGTTCCCGCTTGCGCGATGTTGGCTGGCTTGTCGGCCATGCACGGCTTGGCTCCGCCGCATCCCGGTCCGTTGGCGGCGATCGAATTATTGGGCGCTGACGTGGGCCGCACGATTCTCTGGAGTCTGCTGGTGGGGATCGTCGCCGGTGCGATCGCGGGACCGATTTACTGGATGTGGATGCCGCGCAGTCTGCGACCGACGCACTTTGCTTCGGCGCCATCCGAGCCGTCCCCAGCAGAGCCCTCCGAGGCTGCCCCGTTGGTTCCTGATTTGATCGGAGGCGAGCCGCTCGGTTCGGACACCGACGCCGAGCCAAGTGATTCGTCGGCGCCTTCCTTAGCAGTCGCTGTGGGAGTGCTGGTGCTACCGGTGGTCCTGATGATTATCGGCAGCGCCGCCGAATCATTAGGCACCAGCTTGAACGCCGATGAATCGGTCGACACGGTGGGGAGGTCTCTCTGGAGCGGACTGGTCTTTCTTGGCGACCCCACGATTGCGATGTTGCTCGGTGTGTTGGTGGCCTATGCCCTGATCGGTAAACAGCGCGGCTACACGACGACGGAATTGTCTTCGATCACTGAACGAAGTCTCTACCCGGTTGCCAATGTGTTGCTGATCGTTGGTGCCGGTGCCGGATTCAGTCGCGTGCTGATCGCGTCGGGCGTGGGCGACACCATCGCGGAGTTGGCTCAGCAACTGCCTTTGCCTCCGTTGGTGTTTGGCTGGTTGATGGCCGCTTCGGTGCGCGTCGCGACAGGCTCGGCGACGACCGCGATCACGACTGCCGCCGGATTGGTCTCGGTGCTGGTTCAACAAGACGACACGATTCATCGCGAGTGGATGGTGTTGGCAATGGGAGCCGGGTCACTGACGCTGTCGCATGTCAACGATGGCGGATTCTGGTTCGTGAAGGAATACTTTGGATTGACGGTCCAAGAGACGTTACGAACGTGGACGGTACTGGAAACAGTGCTATCGATTGCTGCCTTACTTTGTTTATTGATTCTGGATGCCCTGGTTTAACCGATGATGATTTTCGACGCCCACCTTGATTTGGCAATGAACGCGGTCGAATGGAACCGCGATCTGACTCAGCCCCTGACGGCCATCCGAGCTTCCGAAGCTCCACTAAGCGATAAATTGGACCGCGGTCGCGGCACCGTGTCGCTGCCGGAAATGCGGGGCGGCAGCATCGGGTTGTGCGTTGCCACCCTGATCGCTCGCGTCGAACACGACGCCTACAGTCCGGTACAGGGTTGGCGTTCGCAAGCCCAAGCGTGGGCGATGACGCAAGCCCAACGGGCATGGTATCAGTGCATGGAAGAAGCGGGTGAGATGACGCTGATTTCGGACGCCGGTTCCCTCGAGCAGTCGCTCGACGCTTGGACGCAGACGCCTCACCAAACCAATGATTCGTCATCGCTGCCGACGGGCTCCGCCACAGCGCCGGTCGGTTTTGTACTCAGCCTCGAAGGTGCCGATGCCCTGCTATCCTTGGATCACCTCCATCGTGCCCATCAAGCGGGCCTGCGCGCCCTCGGGCCGGCTCATTACGGGCCCGGCGTGTACGCTCAGGGCACCAATAGCGAAGGCGGATTTCCAGCCTGCGGTCGCGAACTGTTGGCAGAAATGCAGGGGCTGGGAATGATTCTGGATGTGACGCACCTCTCGGATGCCTGTTTTTGGGAAGCCCTCGAACTGTACGACGGACCGATTTGGGCAAGCCATCAAAACTGTCGCGCGTTGGTGCCTCACATGCGTCAGTTCAGCGATGAACAGCTTCGCGCTCTGATCGCCCGCGGTGCTGTAATGGGTGCCGCGTTCGATGCCTGGATGCTGACGCCCGATTGGGTGCGAGGAAAAACGACACCGCAAAGCGCGGGCGTGACCCTGGAGCATGTGCTCGATCATATCGACCACATCTGCCAGCTTGCCGGCAACGCCAAACATTGCGGAATCGGGTCCGATCTCGACGGGGCCTTCGGGACCGAACAGACGCCGCAGGATGTCCAGTCGATTGCGGCCTTGGCATCGATACCGGAAAAACTCGCCCAGCGCGGCTACGATCCCGAAGCGATCTACGACATCGCATCGGGGAATTTCGTCCGCTTTTTAAAACAAGCCTGGGCCGAGGGAAGCGAATCGAGCTAAGGCTGGCGACCAAGATGCTGGAACCTTCGGCCGCATCCTCAACCAGGGGTGCGTTCAAAGGTTCCCATCCATTCGGCTTGGTCCAAAATGTGACCCTGCATTTTTTCTTCCAGGGCAGGACGCTTGATGCCTGCCGCCAAGTCCGGCAGTTCGGTATCTAAAGCGTACAGGCGAAAGTAGTAGCGATGCCGACCATGATTTGGTGGAGGGCAGGGACCGCCATAGCCGTCACTTTGGAAGTCATTTTTTCCATCGACTCCGTCTGCTCCATCGCCCGAAACCTGCCTTGCAGCGGCCGGAATATTGAACCGCACCCAGTGCGTAAACGTTCCCTGCGGCGCGTCGGGGTCCTCGACGATCAACGCAAAACTCTGCGTTTCCCGCGGCGGGTTCATCCACGTCAACTGCGGGATCGCTTCGTCTCCTTCACAGGTGCACCGCTTTGGGATCGGAGCCCCATTGGCAAAATCTGGACTGGAGAGGGTAAATTTTGGCTCACTCATCAAACACTTCCCCGGGGAAAGGCAACAATCCAATCGACGGCCTACGCGCTGAGAAGCTTTGCCAGACGGTCGATCTTTTCGGAACGGTTCGACCAAACCGACTTGCAAACGGGGTGCCACGCAACCGCGGTTTCGTGTTGGCGTTTGCCGATGAAAAGTAATGAGCCGAGAGCCTGAACGGCACGCCACCAGCCGCGTTTAACGCAGCGTCAGCCGCAGCCAGCCGTCGTGAGCTGAGGCGTGGACGACTTTTAGGCGTTTTATCGCCTCTGGTAAATCTTCGTCCAGTCCGTCCTCGGGCAGTTTTAGATCGATGCGTTTCGGCAGCGATTTTTCGAGTTCCGGTTGAAGCACGGCCTTGAGGGCAGAGCCACGAAAACCGAACCGCGGTCGACGCGCGTAACGTTGATTGGGCAGCACTTGCGGTGCGCCATCCTTCTCTAAAAACCAGCCTTCTTCGCTTTCCGCCAAGCGATAACTCAGCGAGATGCGGGCGGCTGGGTACTCGACACCTCCGGCAACAAATTGGCGTCCGACGATCTCAAGTTGCATCCGTTCATTTTCGAACACGCACACAATGGGTTGGAAATCATCCAGTCGCACCGCGACACCTGTGGGTGCGGTGGCGGTGTCCTCGGTGGCATCCGAAGAGGAATCTTCAAGCAGTTCGTCGACGTATTGCAGATCTCCAGCAAGGTAGCCTTCGGCGGCATTGTCGATCATCGATTGGTGGATCGCAATCGATATCATTCCGTCCCGCGGTGCAGCGTCGGCCAGCTTGGCTGCCGAGCGGGTTAAGGCGGTCGGGCGCTCGCGTCCATCGAAGGTGAGACGCGTATGGAGTGCATCGGAAGTGGTTTGCCATTGCCAAGCCGCGGGAAAGAGATCGCGCCGCAGCATCGGCAATCGCAACTGTTTCTCGAACGATTCGTCCCCCTCGGCCACTTGTTCAGCGATCTCTCGTTCAAATTTTTCGCCAAAGCTCTTGCGCGCCTTCATGCTCGATTCCTGGTTGGCTTTGCCGCCGCTTTTCTGGATCTGGCGTTCCGCAATCCGTTTGACCAATCGATCGAGTCCGCCGTTAAACTTGGTCGCAATGCCTTTGGTTTGACTCGATGCCTGCGCATCGACCTGCGTCGCCAGATGAGTCAACCCGTCGCCGGTCAGGCGCAGCACGGCAGTGCCGGTTAACTGCGTTTGACCATCGGAGTAGATGCGGACCGGGCCGTTGTAACCGATCGTGTCGGTGCGGAGGACACCGCGAAAATTCGCTTCCAACAAAGCGCCGTTAGCAGACGGAATCGTCCGCAGCCAACCGGTTCCTGTGGTCACTCCCGAACCGATCACGCGAGTCCCCACGATGCATTCATTGACATCGGTTGGATCGTACTCCGGTCGCAGCGTCAACTGTTCGATCAGCGGGGATGCGACGCGAACGGCAAGGTTATTTTCCGCAGGCATCAACATACCCATCGGGGTCGGCTGCGCGTGATCGGTTAACCAGCGAAGATGCTCGGCCACTTCGCTTTGCACGATGCCATCCCAATGCTCGGCCTGCATCAACGTGGCGAGACGCTTGCGTCTCGCCACCGACTCTCTCGGGCCGTCATCGTTCGTTAGAGCGTTCAACTGCGTGATTCGCGGTCGGAGAGCGGCTCTCAACGTTGCGAATTCCGGCAAGTCGAGTGAAGGGAAGTCGGCTGCCACACGATTGAACACTCCCAGCAAATCTGCCAAGGCCTGCCGTTGGCGTTCCGGATCGGTATCGGTCTCTGCCGCAAGGGCGTCCGACAGCGATTGCCAAAGCAAGTAACGTTTCCAAGCGTTCGCGTCGGGACTTCGAAGTAATACCCCTTCGACTTGCCGCATGGCGGCGCGAATGCGTTCACGCTCAGCCAACAGGTCCTCGGGCGTCGGAGTGGCCCAGTCGGTTTCCTCCGCGTCGACCTTCGCAGTTGGTGTTTGAGCGACCGCGTTGGAAAGCGAGACCGCGACCGCTCCGACCAAGAGCAGCAGTAGGCAGCGAACAAGTTTCACGCACTTTAGCGGAAATCGCTGCCTGTGCCGCATTCGGTTGTGATCAAGCATGGTTTCGGTCTCGGTAGGTCGTGATGAAAAGCAAGTTGCACGCAGCGTGGATTGGCATTGGGTGAAAGTGAACCAAAGGGCGGCAATTCGCGGGCGTCACCGTCAAGGCGCACCCGCATTGGCGTTAAGGTGACGGATCTCCACGAGTGTTGGTCCCACTGATTTCCCATGTGTCGTCTTCCAGTAACTTCACTTCGATCACCGCGGTCCCTAACGCCGGTTCGATCGCCGAGAAAGGTGGCAACAGCGCCAACGGCGGTTGGTTCTGGGAGTCTTTCGTCAAGCCGTTCAGCAACGTTGTGTAAACTGATTCGGCCTGTTCCGCCCGCCCGGTACGATAGAGCTCGTAGGTGTTTTGGAAATCGAGTTTCTGCAGTCCGTGAATCCGAATGGCCGGTCCGTTTTGGATGTCTGGTGAATGGTTTGGCCAGCCATCGAGTCGCTGCGAATCGGATATGTAGGGAGCATGCTTTCGGAGTTTGGGCTGCCCGCCGCCACCGATGATATGCTGCTGAATCGTTTTGTAATTCGCGGCAATGAATAGCCGGTCATTGGCGACCATGATGCCGGGCGTTTCGAACGCCGGACCACGGTCGCCAGCCCGGCGGCCGCTGCCCAACTTCCACAGCGGAAAGGAAAAACCGGCAATGCGAAGTTTCACCGCTTCATCACCTTCGACCAGCAGTTCCAACAAATCGGCCACTTCACGATCATCGGATATCTGGATCGCGACAACCGATTCCGCGGCGGTCTCGGAAGCGGGCGGAGTGAAAAAATTAACGATCTCGATGCGAGGTCCGAGCAGCGGCATCAAGTCGGCTTGAAGGTCAATGCCCGGTCCATCGTCAGCTTTGATTCGCTCCAGAATGTTCTCGAAGGTTTCTTCTGTCGAACCTGTGATGCCGCCGATCGCTTCGTTGGCAATGGGGCCCAGGTGAGGCAAAATGGAAAGCAGATTCCAATGGATGGCGGTGTAGGAACTGGTCGCGGCGCGCGGCACCCATTCGCTTGGCAGCACATCCTCCATCGCCTGCCAATCGAGCATCCTCATGCCACCCTTGTACGGTCTGGGAACCCAAACGCGAAATCGGTACCGGACATCTTCGGACTCGCCACCAAAGCCGATCCAACCGCCGACCGAGCGGATCGCATCGAAACCGTGCCGAGCCGCGAAGGTTTCTGAAAAGTCTTCGTACTTGCTGCCGTTGGTGCGATCGTTCAGATACTTCAAGCGGAGCGGGTTTGCGAACAGCCAGACATCGCCTGGGGCCTGTTGAGGCGGAGTAACTGCCTGGACCGTGTTGAGGAAAGCATCGTGCTTCGTGAGCGCTGTCTGCGCATTGGGTGCCGAGCCAAACCAAGCCGTCAGGTTTACGAGATTCGGCCCACAAACCAGCACTTGCTCGGTCAGTAAGAAAGCTGCGTTTTTCGCTGGGTCGGAATAAGTGACTTGCCAACCCTCAGCGTCTGCCTGCGATGCGGACTCCACCTTACCGCCCCGTTTTTTCGCAGCCGTAAGTTCCTGCTCGATCAACGCAGACCACTCGGCTTTGCGTTGTGCGACGCCAACCCAATAGCACGTTTCGGGCAACTGTTCTGGCGTTTCGATGACCAACAATGCCGCAGGTCGTTCACTTAGTAAATCGCTGGCCGTTTCCCAAGGCAGCGGAAAAGCCTCGCGCGGATCGAGTTCCGGTTGCTGGTTCTGCAGCGCCTCGCGGAACCGGGCGAACGCGTCGCCGCGAAGTGCCTGCGCGACACCGGTGCTGAAGGCCCGTGCTTCGGTCGCTTGGTATTGATCCGTGGCCACCGCCAGCACGGTGTTGGAAGGCAGCGATTGAAAAACTGACTGCGGGCACTCGGCGCATAAACGAGCAGCTTGCGGAGCGAGTCCGCAAGGCGCCAGCCAAACGCAAACCCCGAGGGCGACTAGCCGTATCGGTTGAAACAGGAACTCAAGCTGCGAGCAGCCGAGCGAGCTTTGACGGCGGAAGGGACTCATGGTTGTTCAGCTCTTAAGCGGTTCACATCATCAAGGAATCGTTGTGCATAGCGGGCGACTGCGGGTTCGGCTGCCGGATGATCTTTTGCAGCCGCAAGCAGTTTTGCGGAACGCGCAAGTAACGTTTGCTTCAGCGGTTCGGCGACCTCGGGCGATTGCGATTTCAGCAGCAGGCCGCGACCCGCCAGCAGACGCAGTCCCGGAGCGAGCGTGCCGCCCAATCGGTCGGACAGTTCGTCCACCGCAGCGTCGTTCGCTTCGCCTTCCCAGATCGCCAAGATTTGCCTCATATCTTGCTGTTCGCTAATCCTGCGGGCTTCATAATGACCAAACAGATCGGTGCAGTTTTGAAAGATTTCGTTCATCAACTCCGCATCGCCACGGTAATCCGCGAAGGACTTCAGAACAACGCCTTCAAACAGAATCAACTTGACCGGCTCCTCGCCAAAGTCATTGATGGAATACAACCGGTACGCCATATTGCGCGCGACTTCGTTGCCCTGCGGCGTCAGGTAAATTGCCGTTGCGATTTCATTCATCTGCTCAGGCGGGATTTTGCTCTCGACGATTTCCCTTGCCGCGGCACCAAAAATCCCACCTTTGGGAATGTGGGCGTCGAATTGCTCCTGAACCGTCTCGTTGGTGAAGGATTCGGTTAGTGATGCCAAGATGCCGTAAATGGAAATGATCCATTGGTGTTCGACCAACGGCATCCCGTGCAAGCGATTCACATCCGGATTACGAACTCCAATCGTTCTTCCATCATACGTCAACCCTTGCTGCCAAAAGGCCTGAGCAGCCGCCTCATTCCCGCGGTCTTGTTCGATGAATCCAGCGACCAAGCAGGCATCCATGAATTGAGAGATCCGCATCCGTTCCGGCGCTTCCAGCAACGCAGTCAAGCGAGCCAGGGCTTGTTCAGGCTGTTGGCGATGAACGTCCAGTCGTGACCGCTCGATATCCAGTGCGACCGATAACGATTCGGGCAAATCCGATCGACCGGAATACTCCCCAAGTAACAGTTCCAGTTCGTTCAGTTTTCGTTTCGCAAAATAGGTCCAGCACAGATCGCTGAACAAATGCGCTGCCTCGCCGGGCAATGCATTGGAATCAGCGAGTGATTCCCGCAGTAGCGTGCGGAGTTCTTCTGTCGCCAGATCGATCTTATCAATCGCACGCCAAGCGTCACATCGCCGCCAGCGCGTGGCGCGTTTCATCACCGGATCGGGTTCCAGCACCCTGTCGAGCTGGACTGCTGTGTCGAGCATCGGCGTATCGCCGCTGGACTGCATGCTGATTCGCCAGCGAGCGCCCTGTTTGCGGAATTCGCTGACCAAACGATTTCGCAAGTCGGCGGGAATCCGAATGGCCACATCCTCGATCGATGTTGCATACAAAAACGCCAGTTGCCGGACCAGCTCGCGAAAGCGTTCGGAGTTGTTGTTGACGAGGTTCAGCTCCATCGCGTCGAGTAGCGCTGGTAAATACCAATCCTCCAAAACCACACCGTCCTGATTGATGCTTGGCGTTTGGCTGAGCAGTCCATCAAGAATCTGCAGTCGCTCCTCGGTTTGCCTCAAGCAGCGACTGCGCAAGTAAAGCGACTCACCGTCGGCACGCGTGTTGAGCATTGTCAGTGCGGCTTGGAAATCGGCTTCACCGATCAAGCCCTTGATGATTTCCGTTTCGGTTTGCTCGACGGGGCGGACGCGATAACCGGCGGTGACATTCATCACGGAAGTCGAGGGGCCAAACCAAATGCCGGGCATCTGGCCATGGGCATAGGGCAAGAAGTCGATGTATTCGACCGATGCGGAGTCGCCGACTTGCGGTTCACACATAGCCCGCAGTCGTTCATCCTCTCGCCGCAACCGAAGTGTGAAATCTCCTGGGCCAGGATTCACCGTCGTTTCAGCCAATAAGGTTCGGCCACGACTGATCAGCAGGCGGACCGGCAGTCCCGCGTCGATTTTCTCCCGCAGCGTGCCATTCTGTTTGATCTTTCGCAGGGCAACCCACGACCAGGTGCCCGGCGTGTAGCCATCGACGCACAGCACCGCTTGGTACTGTTCGTTTTCAAGGTTCGATGCCTGCGGACTGATGGCGATCGCCACCACGGGCGATTCCAAAGAGTCGCGATGAAAGCGCACGATCAGTTCGTGGTTTAGTTTTGTCGGCAACTGCGGGGCGTTGATCGTGACAAATGCGTGTCCCTTTCCGCCAGCCGACCGCACGATGTCGGTTTGAGGTTCCCGGTTCAGTAGTTCCCGATTGCCAGCCGCTTGCAGCACTTCGGCGGCGGACAATTCGGGCAGCATGTTCCATGGTGCGCGGCGGTTGTCGAGCAGCGTTTGCAGTTCTTCTTCCACGCTGGACAGTGATTCGGCGTCGCGTGCCCGCCGCAGTCGCTCGCTCCATTTACCCAGTCGCGTCTGTAACTCCCGCAGTTGCTCGGCACTGGGCGTCGATTGAGTCAGTCCCGCCTTGATTTGGTCGGCAGCGACCGCCAGTGCATTGCGTTCCAGTCGTGCGGCGCGGTCGCTGTCCAAGCGAACCAGGGAAACAAGACGGGGATCGATTTCATCCTGAAACAGCGTTTGGTCAAGCGGCAGATTCTTAGCCGACGTGCGATCGACCAGCGCTTCGAGTTGCGTCGCAAGTTGATTGATCGTGGCCTCGCGAAGTTGGCCGACGCGGTAACGGTCGACTACCACGGCGGAGATGACCGTGATAATGGAAATCATCAGCAGCGCGATCCCGCTGATAATCGAAGCCACGCGGTGTTGGCGAAACCAACGGGCGGCGCGGTCGTACCAGGCTTCCGGCATGACCGACACCGGCGCATCGGCCAGCCACCGCTGGAGGTCTTGCTTCAGTTCGGCGGGCGATGCGTAGCGGCGTGATGGACGCAGCGCCATGGCTTTCATGCAGATCGCATTGAGCGCTTTGGGGACGCGCGGTTCGACGGTCCGTGGCGGTGGAAAGTCACCGATCGTGACGCGTTCAAGCAAGCGCTGGGCCGTTTCTCTCGGTGCCTCCGCTTCGCTGTGGCTTCGCGCTCGGAACGGGGGGGAATTGGTAAGTAAGTGATAGAGCGTCGCGCCTAAACTGTAGACATCGCTTCGCTCGCTCAGTTGACTGAGCTTGCCCGCGGCTTGCTCTGGCGGCATGTAATCCGGCGTGCCGATCACCGAGCCATCTTTCTCGCTGCCGCTGATGCTGCCTGAAAAAGGGACGATCGCCGACTCGGGGATACCGTCCGCCGCCTGGCCTTCGTAAAGCGGCTTGGCAAGTCCCCAGTCGACGACCAAGGTTTCGCCATATTCTCCCAGCATGATGTTGTGCGGCTTCAAATCGCGATGCAACACATGGCGTTGGTGAGCAAACTGCATCGCATCACAGACGTCCAGAAATCGGCCCAGCAGTTCGCGAAACGTCACCATGTCCTCGCCGATCCACGGGCGGTCTGCGATGTGGGTGTGGAAATGACGGATCGCGGTCAACAAGTTGTCGCCTTCGATGAATCGCATCGCATAGAACGGGCGTCCATCGGGATAGGTGCCCAGGCCGTAAACCGGTACGATTCCCGGATGCTGCAAACGCCCCGTGATTTCGGCTTCGACTAAGAAACGTTCGCGGTTGCTTGGTGAATCGGCATACTGATTGAGGATCTCCTTGAGGGCGACGTTTCGATGCAGCGAAGCGTCGTCGGCCAGCGAGACTTGCCCCAGACCGCCACGCGCATGCAGACGCAGGATTCGAAAGCGATTGCGGCCTTCCGCTTCTTGCCCGTCGCCGGCCAGTCGGTTGTGGGCCGATTCCGGAGGCAGCAAAGTCCCATCGGCATCGGTATTCGAATCCGCCCCCTGATTCACCGTTTGATCGAGGGAACCGCGGTACTGCGAGACCGAGTGGATGGTCTGATTCAGCGTCGCATCCTCGAGAGCCGCGACATCGGGCACGATCTGGTCGTAACCACTTAGAGCCGCTAAACCTCCGGCAACCGTGCCGCCGTTGCGACGCATGTGCTCTTGTGCGAGATTCTCTAACAATTCGGCTTGGCGTTCATCTAAATAGCCCAGGTCGCGCATGATTCGCGTGATCTCTGACGTCTTGTCCTGCACCCATCGCTGCATCGCATCAATCAATTGATCGCGCGAGACGAATTCGATCTGTAGGGCTGTTACCGCTAACAACAGGTTCAAATCATTTGAAGCCATCGAAGCTCAATTGCTTGGAGTCACTAGGAGAGTTGGTCGATTCGCTGCCACAGAAGCAGGGGCCCACGTCACCACATAGGGGAGTGTAGACGAATCCCACCCAAGTGCAATCAATTAGCGTGGAGCTTGGGGGAGCGTCTGACCAATTTCCGGACTGGCCTAGTTCCGGACTGGCCTAGTTCCGGACTGGCCGCGAGAAGGTGTCTCGGACGGTGTCGTCGACCAGCACGCACTTGCCGACGATTTCCTGAGGGCCAAATGTGAGGACGAACACGTGGTCGCCCCGATCGGTCATGCCGGGAGATTGCAAGAACCAGCGTTCTTTCTTGGGGGTCCGCTGCGGCACTCCCAAGCCGCCTTCGCCAATATAGACGACTCCGGTTTCGTCTTGCTTTCCGTCTCGGATCGGAACGGTGCGTTTAATGTTGTGCCCGTCGGCTTCGCAAACCAAATCGACGTTGAACTGTTCGAACAACGGGACCCAACTTCGCAGCGCCGAACCGGGTGACTTGACCGCCGGATAAGCCGGGCGGTGGTACTGCGCCAACAGCCAGCGCCGCTTGGGCCGCGACCGCTGCAATTCTTCTGCCAGCCATTCGGCTTGTTTGCCCGCCGTGCTGGTTTCGGTATTGAGGGTCACAAACCGCACCTGAGGCCCCAGATCGATGGCGTAGTAATTCAAATCGTCCGTGGGAAATCCGAAGATCTCGTTGAACGGCTTGCCGCGATCATGGTTGCCGCGCGCCGGGATGATCGGTAGCAACCGCCCGTCGTCGGTGGTCGTCAGTTCATGGTCGGACATCCAAGCCGACCATTGAGCGAGGTTGGTGCCGCTGGCGATATAGTCGCCACCGTGGGCCAGAGCGATCAAGTCGTCCGCAGGCTCGGAATTGGCGAACGAGGCCGCCACCATGTTGGCGATCACCCGATTCATTTTGCGTCTTGCCGATTGGTCGGATCGCGAGTCACCCCCATGCAGCATGCTAAAGACACGGTCTTTCGCCGGAGCGGTCACGAAGTAGAAAACGGGTGACGTTTCTTCATCGCTGACCATCTGAACTTCGTAAGCCGTGCCGGGCTGCAGATCGTCCAGTCGTGCATGGTGGTAATACAGTTCTAAATCGCCGCCGGTATAGCGTCCACTATCGGCTAACTGCACGCCTTGTTCGGCATTTTGTTCCGCCGTCGAATTTCCCTTCACGCGAAAGCGAACCGAGTGCGACGAACCGCGCTGGGCGGTGCTCCAGGAAACCGTGGCCGAGGTCGCCGGATCACTGGTCCAGATCAGTCGCCACTGAGCTGGCTTGGTGCCTTCGAGCGGAGCATCGGCGGAGGCCTTGCTTGACGCGATAAAGAACGACACGACGAACAAAGAACCGAACAATAATGCCGGCAGGTAAGTCACGCGAGGAAAATTGGAAAGCATCAAGCAGTCACATTATGGCGAGGAGGAACGGGCGGTGGAAACTTTGCTTGCGATTGTAATCGACGATGCTTTGGAGCGGTAAGTCAAGTAGCAAGCGATGGCCAGCGGCGCTCCCCAGTTGGCTGCCCTGATCAGCGTTTCGGGCCACGCCGACAAGCCGCTTGCGGTGATACGACTGACCGCCGTCAACGCTCCCCAGAAAGCCATATAGATCGCGAGCCATCGCCAGCGTGTCGCCAACAACAGGATGGCGACCAGCATGTCGACAATGCCAATCGTCACCAGCGCCGATTCGGCGAAGCTTTGCCCCCATCCAAAGTCGCTCCAGTTCTGATCGGTCAAGAGGATCAAATCGGTAAAGGGGCCGTAGCCTTGCAGGGCCTTGTAACCGTGCAAGAAAAAAGTGACCGCGGCGGCGAGCATCAACAGCCCCAGCCCCAGACGGTGCATCGTCGCCGCAGCAGTCATTCGGCCGTCACGTTGAAGAAACAGCAACGACAAAGGCGCTCCATAACGCACCGCGTACTCGGCTAACGACCACTCCGCATAAATTTCACCGCGCAGGCTGTGCGTGATCGCTAGTGCGAGGACCCACACCGCCACCGTGATCGCGGCGCAAGCTTCCAAGTAGCGGCCGAATCGTTGGCGTCGCTGCGATCGATCGACCGGTCCACGCGGCATTGCCAACCAGCCTCCCAGTACGACGAACAGACTGGCGAGGCAGCAGGCCCAGGCCCCCACATCATCGATTCGCTGAGCAGTCGCTTCGGGCCAACCGTGGTCGAAATACAACCAGCCATAAACATCGCTTTCGGTTTCATGTGAGGAGAAGAGATAGCGACCTCCCACACCGAGACCTTGCAATGCAATGACGAACCGCAACACCCAGTCTCCCCACTGCCAAGATGGCGATGCATGCGGCAGTGGGTCAGTCATCGCAGTTTGTCGATTTTGGCGTGGGGCATTCGGAAGGTGACGCCTAAGTATTCTCGGGCAAGCCGGCCCTGGTCGCAAGCGTCATCTCTCGCAGCGCTGGCGAGGGGTCAGACACGATCGACGATGTCGCGTAAGATGACCATTGCGGCTCAGCAGGGGTCTCGCAATGTCCGGCTGTCGCAATGTCCGGCTGTCGCAATGTCCGGCTGTCGCAATGTCCGG
>CAYZHQ010000031.1:0-1952 GCA_964477385.1 uncultured Pirellulaceae bacterium | reverse complement strand
TGTCCGGCTGTCGCAATGTCCGGCTGTCGCAATGTCCGGCTGTCGCAATGTCCGGCTGTCGCAATGTCCGGAACGGTGCACAAAGTCTGATGAAATCAAAACGAAAACCAACCGCTTGTCTACTCACCGACCAAAGCCCTTGATGTCCGAATCCCCCCTTCCGCTCGTGGCCCAATCTTCGGCTTGGGACGGCTTGCGATTCGATAACCGTTTCGTACGCGAATTGCCCGCCGATCCACTCTCCCAAAATGCGCGCCGGCAGGTTGCCGAAGCTTGCTATTCGTTGGTTTCGCCAACCCCGGTCGCCAACCCCCAACGCGTCGCCTACTCCCGCGAAGTGGCCGAATTACTCGACCTCGATTCGCGCGTGCTCGAATCGGATGCGTTTGCCGAAGTGTTTGCCGGCAACCAATTGGTGGCGGGGATGGAGCCGTATGCGATGTGCTACGGCGGACATCAGTTCGGCAATTGGGCGGGGCAACTGGGCGACGGTCGGGCGATCAACTTAGGCGAAGCGGTCAACGACGCGGGACAGCACTGGACGTTGCAGTTGAAGGGAGCCGGGCCGACTCCCTATTCACGCACCGCCGATGGGCTGGCCGTGTTGCGTTCCTCGGTTCGTGAGTTCCTCTGCAGTGAAGCGATGCATCATCTGGGAGTGCCGACCACACGGGCGCTCAGTTTGGTGTTGACGGGTGAGCAAGTGGTGCGAGACATGTTTTACGACGGTCGGCCCGAACGAGAACCGGGAGCCGTCGTCTGTCGTGTCGCACCTTCGTTTGTGCGCTTCGGTAACTTTGAAATCTTCGCCGCAAGGGGCGATCGGAAGACGCTGAAGAAGCTGGTGGACTTCACCCTTCGCAGTGACTTTCCTCAACTGGGCGAACCATCGCCCGAGACCTATGCCGCGATGTTTAGCGAAGTCTGCCGGACGACTGCGGAGATGATCGCCCACTGGATGCGAGTCGGGTTTGTCCATGGCGTGATGAACACAGACAATATGTCGATCCTCGGTTTAACGATCGATTACGGGCCGTATGGCTGGTTGGAAAATTACGATCCCGATTGGACTCCCAACACCACCGACGCCGGTCAAGGGCGTTATCGCTTTGGGAATCAACCTCAAATTGCACAGTGGAATCTGTTGCGATTGGCCAACGCCCTGCTGCCACTGGTCGAGCAAACCGAACTGCTGCAAGCGGGCCTGCAACGCTACGTGACCTGCTTCGAGCAGAACTGGCAAACGATGATGGCGGCAAAGCTGGGGCTGCAGGGGTGGCAAGGTTCGGAGGACGACGAGCTGGTCGCGGAACTCTTTGCATTGCTGCCGATGGTCGAAACCGACATGACGATTTTCTTTCGCCGATTAGCGACCATCCCCGCGTCGACCACGGAACCGACGAGTGACGAGGCGATCGTCGGTGCCTTGTCGGAAGCTTATTACGTGCCGGCGCAGTTGACCGCCGATATCCGCCAACGCACTGGCAATTGGGTCCGCCGTTACCTTCAACGTGCCCGCGCGGATGACGCATCGGACGACAGTCGGCAGGCTCGGATGAATGCCGTCAATCCGCTGTACGTGCTGCGCAATTACCTGGCGCAGCTAGCGATCGATCAAGCGAGCGAGGGGGATTTTTCGATGGTCAACGATTTGCTCGATGTGCTGCGCCGGCCCTACACCGAGCAAGCGGGAAAGGCGTCGTATGCGGAGAAACGTCCGGAATGGGCGAGGCATCGTCCGGGCTGCTCGATGCTGTCTTGCAGTTCCTAACTGGACAGTGTCATTATGGCGCAAGGTTTGCGAAGTGGAGGAAGACCTGTTGTTCGGTTTTCGCATCGAGTGGTCGTTCCCGTACAGCCTCCGCGGATTGCTGCCCACGCCCGGCCAACTTGCTGCAGTCGATCAGGAAACCGGGGACAAGACACGAACCAAGATCAGGACTCCAGCCATG
>CAYZHQ010000030.1:0-55648 GCA_964477385.1 uncultured Pirellulaceae bacterium | reverse complement strand
AGGCGCCCATGTGGTAATGGGAGATGGTGCTGTCAAGTTCATCACCGACTCGATCGAATCGGGCAACATGAACGCCCCTTCGGTCTCCAATGCCCCCGGCTTCACACCGCCCGGTAACGAAAGCCCTTACGGCTTGTGGGGAGCGATGGGCTCGATCGACGGCGCAGAAACCGACACCTTGGACTGATTGCCCTGAACTCCATTCAGTACCAAACGCTCGATGCTGCCGTGGGCGACATCGAGCGTTTTTTTTGCTACTTCGATGCCGGTAGCCGTGCCTCGAGCGGTAGGTTTGTTACGATGTTTTTCCAAACGTGTGACTCGGTTGTCGACACGGTTTTCTATCACTTGATTTGTGAGCCCTCAGTTATGAAGTTTGAGTTTGTAATTCGGTTGTTGGCAGTTCTGGTATTGCTGGTCGTTCCATTCAGCTTTGGCTGTGGCGCGGCAACGGGCACGACAGAAACCTCGGACGTGGTCGAAGCGGATCCCGATGTCGAAGTCGAAGAAGCTGAGCCGCTGCCAGGTTGCTAGATCGATCAAGGCGAGCTCTTGAGTCTCGGCCTAACCGACAAGGAACCGCTTGCGAGGCGTTTCCAGCATTTATTGGGCTAGCACTCAATCGACCAGCAGGGTCCTACGGAAGGATTTGCACAAACCTGCCACAAACTCCCGCAGCCGCCATGAGGAGAGACCTGATGGCGGCTGGAGAACGCCGCCCGAGCATGAAACGATCGTGACTTGCCCCCGCGCACACACGGAGGCCGAATCTCGGTCTGGGGAACAAGTCAAAACGTCTCTTCATGTCAGCGCCCAGGATTCGGTACGGCAGCCTGAATGACGTGCCGCCAACAACTACTAATTCTTTAGTTGACAAACTTGGCCTGACAGATATGCTGAGGGAATTGAACGTCATTCTGATGCGCTCCAGAGCCCCTCATGTCAAGACACCGTCAGGCGACGCCGACCGAAGTGGAGCTTGAGATCCTGCAAGTTCTGTGGGAGGCTCAACCGGCAACGGTCCGCGAGGTGACCGAGGCGTTGAACCGGCAACGACCACGGGCCTATACCTCGATTCTTAGCATGCTGAATGTGATGCACGAAAAGGGGTTGGTGGTCCGCGAAGTCCAAGGCCGGGCTCATCTTTACCGTGCCAAAAAATCGCGGGAGAAAACCTTGGGTGGTGTGGTCAAAGATCTTTTGGGCCGAGCATTCCAAGGTTCCTCCACGTCACTGATCACTCAGGTCTTGGAACAGTCAAAGCCTTCGGCGGAAGAACTGCGAGAGATCCGTCAGGTGATTGAGGCATGGCAAGAGGAAGGCCAACAGAAATGATGGAACAGCTCTCCTCGCCGATGGCCACCACCTTTGCATTGACGCTGCTGCATTTCCTGTGGCAAGGCTTGCTAGTGGCGTTCCTCTACGGCTGTTTATTGCAGGCTCTGCCACTGCGTTCGACTTCGCATCGTTATACGATCGGGGTCGTCATGTTCGTGCTGCTGTCGCTCTGTCCGCCGGCAACTTTTGCGATACTGCAGCACTCTGCTGCCCATTCAACTGCCGCGCATGACAGACCAGTACGAAGCCTCACGACGCTACCGATTTCGAGCACTTTTTCCGGCGTTGCCAATTCGCCGACTAGCACCTCCATTCTGTCTGCCACCACAACGGACTCTCTCACACCCGCTGTTACAACCTCGCGTCTCCATCTGCCCGTTCCTTTCCTGCTGTTGTTGTGGTCAGCCGGAATGATCGTATCAGGAGCACGACTGTTGGCGGGATTCGTCAACGTGCTGTGGCTGCGGCAGGGCCGATTCGCGATTGCTTTACCACTGGCGACTCGCTGCCAACATCTGGCTCAACGATTGAATATGGAGCCCGCGCAGGTATTTGGATCGTTACATATTCGCGAAGCGGCGGTGGTCGGTTTTTGGAAGCCGATAATCTTACTTCCTTCGGCTTGGCTGATGTCGCTGCCCCCAAACGTGCTTGAAGCGGTGATCGCGCATGAACTGGCACATCTTCGTCGCCACGATGTGTGGATCAATTTATACCAACGGATTGTGGAAACGCTCCTGTTCTACCATCCAGCGGTGTGGTGGTTATCGAATCGAATTCGCATGGATCGAGAAATGGCGTGTGACGAACTGGCGGTGGTTGCTACGGGTGACGCAGGCCAGTACGTACGGGCTCTTGAGCAGATTGGCAGATGGCAACTTCGCGGGACGCCCAGTCTCGCACCCTCGTTTACCGGAGACAGAAAGATGAAGCTGTTAAGTCGCGTTCAGAATGTATTGCACCGAAACACCAAACCCGAGCGGGAACCAGCGTGGCTGGTGGGCTTGGTTGCGGTCTTGCTGCCCCTGCTGTTCGTCGTGGTCCACAGCTTTCCGATGCTGGAAAGCAAGGCCAATGCGCAGGACGAAGGGGGATTCCGATCTGCGGAAGCCGAAGCGGGCGCGCGGCGTTCGCCCGAAGGCGAGCGAGATCGCGCACGGCCTGAGGGGCGACCGCAGGAAGGCGAAGCGATGAACGGCTTCAAGCCTCAAACACCTCGAGAAGCAGCGCTGTTTCAAATGATTCTCAAGCTACAGCGGGACGTCGCCAGCTTACAGCGGCAAGTTCCATCCCGAAGCGGCGAGAGGGAAAGTCGCGGGGGCGACTTCCGTTTCCGAGACCGAGAGATGGGTGAACGGACACAATCGGATCAGACGCGGAACTGGCAACAATCCAAGGCGGGACAAGTCTTCAAGGCTTATGACAAAAATAGCGACAACATTGTTTCGTTGGAAGAATGGCTCGCGATGACCAACGGCAACATCAGCCCGGCGCGGCGGGAATTACAAACCGAACGCTTCCAATCTGCGGAACCAAGCAAGGATGGCAAGTTCACCCCGAGCGAATTCATTCAGTGGTACACCAAAGATCGATTTGATACTCGCGAAGGGAATCGTGATGCGGAAGCACGCTCGTCAGGCGACCGGGAACGGGAACGCTCGAGCGGCGAACGCGAACGGGAAGCAGGTGAAAGGCCTACACGCGAAGGTGGTGCACGCGAAGGTGGTGCACGCGAAGGTGATCGAGGCCGCGGTGGCCGGGAAGGCGAACGCCCCGGTCCGCGGGACCGCGAATAAATCGACGGCCTCCTGGCGTACCCAGCAACGTCAGCCATCGCCAGCAAACGGTTGCTCGCTGTGGCTGACCGATCCCAGCGTTTCGCGGCAGCATGCTGGCGGTTTTACGCAACCCTCAACAAGGCGATTCCATGGCAGGCGTTCGATAGCGTCGCGCGAGAATCGTTAGCGCCGCAAACCAAGTCCCTCCCACTAGCAGAGGCGCGGCAGCAGGAAAAAACAGCGTCAGCACCGCAACGCCTTGAAAGACGAATCCAAGCAAAATGGACGCTCCCCACACATGGCCTCCCATGGCTAAGAAACCAAAACCACTGAGGGCCGCAGCGATGGGAAAGATGGCCGTGTGAGGAATCCCGCCAAGCAGCAGCAACAGATTCATGACCGCCAGCGTGACCAAATAGCCCAACCAGATCGACCACAGCGGACGCTCCGCGACGCTGCGTGGGGTGATCGCCCCGTCGCGATAGTAGTAGACCAGTCCGAGCAGCGCCACAAACATGGTTGCCCGTGGCAACCAGAAAGCGATCGGTTTGGAGAACTCCAATCGATCCAGGGTGAAGATGCACACATGCGTCACCAGGATCAGGCAGCCGATCAGAAAAAGGCCGCGTCCCCAAGTTTGAAAAGATTCCTGATGCTGATCACGTGCAAGAGTGCGTGTGACACGATTGATGATCGAAGAACGCGTGCTGTGAACTTTTTCTCCGTCAAGAAAACGCTGCAGGTCGGCAGCCATCTGCCCAGCGGACTGGTAGCGTGCCGCTGGAGATTTTTCGAGACACCGCATGCAGATGCACTCCAGATCGAGGGGAACCTCGGGACAGAGCTGCCGAGGCGAGTCGGGATCGCAGTTGAGCACCCGCTGGAGAATTTCTCCCGACGATTCGCCTGTATGCGGCGGGCTGCCGGTTAAGAGGGCATAGAGGATCGCCCCGAGCGAATAAATGTCGGCGGCGGGACCGGTGTCATTGCGTCCGGCAGCTTGCTCGGGACTCATAAAAGCAGGCGTCCCAAGCACCTGGCCGGTGCGAGTTAGCAGCGTGCCATCGTGGTGCCACTTGGCTAATCCGAAATCGGTCAGCATCGGACGTCCATCGTAATCCACAAGAATGTTGTCGGGCTTCAAGTCGCGATGGACAATTCCCTGATCATGAGCGTATTGCACGGCCAGCGCGATATCGCGGAGCACCATGGCGGCATCCTCATGAGAGCAAGCACGGTCATCGACCAAAACTTGCAGCGTATCGCCTTCGATCAAAGCCATCGAAAAGTAGGCATGCCCCTCCCATGACCCGATATCGTGAATCGGCACAATGTTGGGATGATTCATCCGAGCAGCCGCTTCGGCTTCGATGCGGAACCTGCGTTTCTGTTCCGCCGACGCGAGGATGCCACCGTTGATCAGTTTGACGGCGACGGGACGTTCCAAACCTTGCTGGCGAGCTTGGTAAACGATTCCCATACCACCACGGGCGATCTCGCGTTCCAACTTGTAAGGGCCGATCTGAGTCCCCACTAAATCGGGCTCGGCAGGCTGGCTGAGTTCTAACCAATGGTGGTTGTTGAAAAAATCACGCAGCTCCTCCGCATGCTCCGGATAGGTTTTGAGGTACTCATCGGAAACCGGCCGATGCCCCGCCTCCATTTGCTCGAGATACTCGGCCATGATCGAATCGAGAGATGTCATGGATGCGCCGGGGCAAAGGGATTTCGCAAATTACCAAAAAAATTGCACACGATGGATCATTCTACGGGCTCTCCGATAAGAGACGCCTGCTATGCAACCCCACGACCGGAACTGCGTCGATGCCGAGACCACCTAAATGTTGACCCTCATTGTAATCGGCGTTGTGCTGCTGTTGGTAATGCTAATTGGTCACGGTCTGTGGATGTTAGCTAGTCTGTTTTTTCGAGTCTTGCTTGGAAATCCGCATCCGCCCAAGGAAGATTTGTTCCGTCGTGATCTGGCAGGATTTCAGCGAGTTTTGGGGCGTTTGTGGGAGCGTGGCGATATCGCCACGGGAGACCGGGCCGAATTACAACTGCAGGCCAACGCCCTGCTGTCTCCCGTCGCACAGCCAATTGCCCCGCAAGCGGCTACCGCGGCGCGTACGTCGGCAGCCGAGCGTGCGAACGTCGACCCAAACTGGCTAGGCGAGGAAGAGCCCCCCGTCATTGCGCAGTTGGCCCCGTCGGGTGCCCAGCCTCCGGCATTCGCCCCCGGCTACGAAGGCGGCGTTCATCCGCTCGACCAGTCAGTGCCTGCGTTATCCTCCGAAGGCATCACGCGGGCAGACCCCCACGCGTCAGCAGCCCCACTGGCTCGCAAGGCTACCGCCGAAGTTCTAAAAAGCTTTCTCGCGGCACATAACATTCGCTGGGGAGAATTGATCGCTGGCTTATTGATTGTGGTTTGCTCAATCGGTCTGGTGATCAGTTTGTGGAGCTCTCTTACCGAGACGCATCGCCTGCTGCCGGCGTTTGTCTTTCTTGCAGGCACCGCGGCGATCGAAGCGGCCGGGTTGTATACGCTGCGGCGCTGGCGTCTGCGGCACACCAGCCGAGCAGTACTGACGATCGCCACCTTGCTGATTCCGCTGAGTGTGGTCGCCGGCATTGCGGTTGCCGTTTCCGGGACCGAACCGATTCATCTTGAAGATCCCTTCACGCTGGGTTTTGTCGCTGTAGGGACGGCACTTTACGGCGGTGCGATTTGGCTGGCTGGCGTGGCCATGGTTCGCCGTCACGACGCGCAGTGGTGGTTAGTCGCGGTCGCTTGTCCCACGCTGTTGCTGCCGCTGGTGCCCACATTAACGCACCACTGGCAATCCTCTAGTGGTTGGACCTTCGTGGCGGTCGCAAGCTTGGTCTCGCTTGCGATTCTAATGCCAGCAGGACGACGAAAACCGCGCGGCAATCAACCGATGATTCGTCCCGTTGCGGGACGGCACCAACTATTAATCGCGGGACTCGGCCTGCATGCGTTGCTAGTCCTGGCAGGATTTTTTGCGTTCTTTTTATCGAAAGCATCGGCTGCCGTCATTCCTTTGGCCGTTTCGTTGGTGCCAATCATCGTGACGCTGCACGGTCTTGGCAGTTCCTTTCGTCGGTCGCAAACGCAGTGGCAGCGTCTGACAGGGATCATCTTGATGGGGCTGACGGCCAGCGTGTTGGCCGGCAGCCTTCCCCTGACGGCAGCGACACCAGGCTGGTTGATCGGTTGGTGCGGATTGACGGTGATCGCATCGATCGCCGTCGCGGCTCGTTTACGCCTTGAATCTTTGTTGGGCCTAGCTCTCCTAGCGGTCGGAATTGCCGGCGTGTCGATCTTGCCGTGGTGGTGGAGCGACGGCGAGTGGCTTGGCGCGCCGGGCGTGATCGCAGGCCTGATCACCAGTCCCGCGATGCTCTTTGGATTCGGCTACGGCTTGTTCTTGGTACTGGTCGGTACGATCGTCGAATATCGTCAAAAGACATCAGCACTCGGCTCGCCTCGATGGTCGCAGAGCTCGTATTGGATAGTCACGCTGACCGGGGCGGGTTGGTTGAGCTATGCCGTGGCGATCGCTTTGTTGAGTGGTTGCTTTGGTTGGGTGAAATGGTTCGCACTACAGTCGCTCGAACCTGCTGCTTGGCAGGCAGCGGTGCTGGTGATCGCCAGCACCGCCGGCTTGTGCCTGTTCGCTGCGAGCGATCTGAAACGGCGTCGCTTCTTTTCCGAGCCTCGTTTGCGCCCTTGGCGGTTTTCTCTCCTGCGGGGCGGGCAAGCGGGATTGTGGCTGGCAGCGGGAATCGTACTGGGTTGGTCGATCCCGGATCGCTTGTTTGGCCTCCAGGCGTTTTCCCACGGCAACGCGGGATGGTGGTGGCTGGGCTGGGCGGCGGCCTGTGCGTTGGCATGGCAAATCCTTCGGTGGAAGGCACCGCATTGGTTTCCCGGCAGACTGGCCGTGCATCCTACTCGGATCACTGTCGATGTCTTGGCCGGCTTGCTGGCCTCCAACGCAATGATCCTCTGCAGCGGACTGGCCGTTGCCAGACTAATGATTTTGTATGGCAGCGAGCAGAGACTCGTTTTCGGCGCGCCTTGGGTGCCGATGGTAGCCATCGCGTTGACGCTCGGTTGGCTGGCAACGGTCCGCACTCGAAACCATGTTCTGCAAACACTGTTAATCGATCAACGGGTGCTGGGGGTCCAAGCGGCATTCACCTGGTTCGCGCTGTGCGGCTTTGCCGCCCGCCCCTTGGCCCTAGCTTGGATTGGATCGATCGCCTTGCTGGTGATGCTGATCGGCTTGAGTACCGCGTGGTGGCTGGCACGGCGACTGGCGGCGGAACGCCACCCCGGCGAGCGAAGGATTGAATTTGTGGCGGGACTGGCAACGCGCAGTGCGGGGTGGGGCGGTGTGATCGTCGCCCTGATGTCAGCCAGCACTTTGCAACACCATTTGGTGCCTGCGTTTTTCACGACAGCGTCGATTGACATAACGCGCGTCATCCCTGTCGTTGTCTGGCTAGGGATCTGCAGCCTCACGTTGGCCATCGCCTCGATCGTCACAGCAAGGCCAATCCTAGCCAGCCTGGCTGGCGCGGTGGCACCGCTGGCCGCCCTGATCGCAGCCCTCACAATCAGCAACAGCCCTTGGGTCTGGTTCGAGACGATTGGATGGACGGGATTCGTGATCGTTGGCGGCCAACGTTTGCTGCAGCAAAGGCGTGTCGTTGCCTGGCTGGAGTCTCTGGCGATCACTCCGCGCACCGCTTCCCTCCACAACGCATGGCCCTTACCGATACGCGGTCTGCTGTACCTCGGTCTGGTGATCGCTGGCCTGTTCGCGTTGATCAACGTTGGTTTGCTTTGGCTGGCACCGAGCGGCAAACTCCTGTTGGCCGCCAGTGGTACGGCGAACCTCGCGACACCTTCCACGATTGCTTTCGTCGCAACGGCAATGCTGATGTGGTTTTGGCAGGCGAGCTTTCAGAAAAAGCCGGGCTTTGAAATCTTCGTTCAGCGGCTGAGCGATCTGCTGCTCGTGTTGGCTGGACCAATTTTCATTCTCGCGATTCGAGAAGCGTGGCTCCTACCCAGCCAAGGACGCGTCAGCTTCTTGGCCGTATTGATGGTGTCGACGTGGATCGACACCCTACTTGCGATGCGAAACCCAGCCGGTGATCAGCACTGGGCGCTGGGCATGGCGAAAGGATGTGGACTGGTACTGCTGGGCTGTTTTCCCACCATTCTATCCAGCAACGCCGTGTGGTTCGGCGTTGCCGGTTGCTTGGCCGTTCAAGCCCTGGGAATGATCGACGGTCACGTGTTAGTATCGAGTTGGCTGACCGGCCATCTGCCCAGCGGCAACCAGCAGACACGTTATTGGTTCAGCCAGATTGTTTGGAGCGTGACGACCTTGATCGGCTGCGTGATGGTCGCTTCGGTTGCTTGGCAAACGACCGGCGAGCCACTGCTGGCGACGATCCTGGTGATGGGCTGGCTGGCAACGGTGACAACCTACTCGCGGATAGGTCAGCCGCGTCTTCACCCCGCGTACCTTTGCCTTGCTGAATCGATCGCGGTGGGACTAACTCTGCTGGCGATGCTCCAGCTGATCTATCTGGACGTAAGCAGAGACGACGGCAGTTCGACACCCTGGTTGGTCGGCGGTGCGATGCTTACGACGGCGGTCGTGTTGGCGATGACAACCGGGTTGCGGATGGGGCGAAACCTGCATGTGGTGGCCGGGGTGACCGGAGTGTTGCTGGCGACCGTTGCACTGACGCTGCAGCTCTCCACGATCGCTGGTGGGCTGCCACGAGCCGCCACGGCAACGGTGGCTGTCGCCGTCATGACAACACTGCTGACTTGGTTGTGGCCGCTGCGCCGCAGTCTGCGTGCAGCGCTACGCAGCCTTGAACTTGACTGGAGCCGCACCGAGGATGCCAGTGCCACCAAAGAGTTCTCCGCGGTGGTGATTGCCGTCACCTGCGGAACCCTGATCCTTGCGACCCATGCCGCTTTCTTCGCAGCCCTTCCACTGAACCGTCATTTGACGGTTGCCGCAGTCATGCTGTGCGGCTGGGCCATGGCGGTGGTTGCCAATCGGCTGGATCAGTTCTGGCTGCGAACCGCCGCGGTATTGCTATTTGCCAGCGGTGTGATGCTGACCGCGATCGCAGCTCCCGGCGGAGGCATGTTGGCCGGCAGCGATCAACGAGCGTTGATCAGCACGATGCAATTGCTGGTCGCGGGCTGTTGTTTGGTGCCAACCTTTGGCTGGATCGTGCCGCGGATTTTTCGCACCAGTACGGAACCTTGGCGTGGTACGGAACCTTGGCGTCGCCCGCTTCGAATCGGTGCCGGCGTGGGAGGGTGCCTAGCTACGCTTGCGTTGTTTGCCATGTTAGCTTTGGAAGCGAAAGGCTATTCCAACGGCACGATCGGAACACTCGACCGCACCGTGGTCGGCGGGATTGCAATCTTGTTAGCCTCGGTTTGTGCCGCGACCACTTGGCTGGCCGTGCGTGCGCCTCAGGGACTGCCAACCAGTCTCATGCCGGCGCTGGTCGATGACCAGCGAGCCGGTTTGATCTATGCGGCGCAAGGCTTGGGACTGGTCACTTGGCTGCATCTTTTTCTTTGCAACAGTTATTGGGCGCACCTTGGCCTGCGTGCCTATTGGCCCTATGTGGTGGTCGTATTGGCAC
Source organism: uncultured Pirellulaceae bacterium (assembly GCA_964477385.1). Lineage (GTDB taxonomy): Bacteria > Planctomycetota > Planctomycetia > Pirellulales > Pirellulaceae > Roseimaritima. Next base: position 45,812 of record CAYZHQ010000030.1, on the reverse strand, counting down.
TCGCAAGCGTTGGCGTTGTGGAATGGGCGAAACGTCGAGGCGACTCGTTGCTGGCCGAGAAACTGCGGCAAACAGCCATTTTGCTGCCCCTGATTCCCGCGATTGGGTTTTGGCATTCAGGCGCCCACCAGGGCTGGCAATTTACCGGTGGGAGTGCTCAGTACGCGGTGCTGCTGGCGATTGTCGGGATGTTTTATATCGGCTTGGCCTTTGTTTGGCGAAGCGACCGCTGGCCCCGCGTGCTAGGACTGATAGCGGGCAATGCAGCGATCTGGGTCTGGCTGCTACAAAGCCCGGGCTGGGCGTTTCTACAACATCCGCAACTGTGGCTGATTCCGCCGGCGGTCTGTTTATTAGTCGCCTTGCACTTGGAACGCGAGCGTTTGAAACCGGAATGGATGGCGACGATGCGGTATGGGGCGATGCTGGTGATTTACATCAGCAGCACCGCCGACATGCTGCTTCAGGAAATCGGTCAAACCCTGTGGGGGCCAATCATCTTGGTCAGCTTGGCGCTCCTCGGCGTAATGTTGGGGGCCGTGCTACAGATTCGATCTTTCCTTTACCTGGGGACGCTGTTTGTGCTGCTGGGCGTGCTGAGCATGGTGTGGCACGCCCAACAGGCGATTGATCAAATTTGGCCGTGGTGGGCGTTTGGGATCACCAGCGGAGTATTGATCCTCGCGGGGCTGATGATGTTGGAGAAGCAAAAGCCGCAGATCCGTCGACTTTCGCAACGCCTTGCCAGTTGGGAAGGCTGAGCTCTCCGGTCCGCTGCCATGCGGTGGTCTCGATGAGAAATTTTCTGTTTTTTTTTGTGGGGCCGTGAACCTACCCACGTCGTCTACGTCTATAGAATGACAAGTGTACGGTTTGCAGCTACCGGTCAGTGTCCGATGGCAACGAGGTTTTGCTAACCCCGGGGTCGATCATTGGCGTCTTTGACCGGTTTGAGTTAACCTGCAGTGGGAAGCAGCAATGGTTTGTTGCTTTCCAGAAACTTCATAATTTCTTTTATCGCACTGTCCGTGCTTGAGATGCACGGGGAGGAACCGAAATGCGTATTCAACGAATCATTGCTGCCGCCATCCGTTGTGCCGCCGACCAAGTCGAGCGCTCCAATACGGTTGTCGCGGGTGTGATCGCCTACGCTTTTCACCTCCGCCATGGACAGCTGTATCTGGGGATGCCGTCAATGGGCGGCAAACCGTTTCTCGGCAGTTTAGAACGCTGCCAGAGGGAATGGTCAGGCACACGCGGCAGATCGCTGCGGCTAGCAATCGCTAGCGCCTGAGATTGTTTTCGCATCGTTCTGCAACCAGAACGTTTCGGAAAGCCACACAGCTAACGAACGAGCTGTATCCCCTAATTCCCCGCCTGTCAGAAACTCTGTCCGTTAGAGCCGCGCGCCCTGCTTGGGTCACCGCTGCCGCCTACAGAGCCAAACGACAGGTTAGGGACTAACCCATCCTGCTGGTCGGTCGGCATGCCAACGCATGGCCACCGGACGACCAGCGAATCGGTTTGCGGCCACTCATTAGGAGCCTCACCGCAGGTCGGTTTGTTTGGTGTGATGAAGGAACCGAATATGTCATCGATGCACGAACTGCAGACATTTACCGTCGTCGAACTGGTGCGCGCTGCGCAGCGGGGCGAGCGGGCCGCCTTTGGCGAATTGTTTGAACGTTACCGAATCGGTATCGTAGCGCTTGCAATGCGTCGGATGCGAAACGCCGACGAAGCCGAAGAATTGGCTCAGGATGTGTTTATTCAAGCGATGGAAAAGATTGACCAACTGCGAGTCCCCGAAGCGTTTGGCGGCTGGTTGCGGCAGATCGTCCATCGGATGGCGATTAATCGTGCCACGCGGCGTCCGCCAGCACTCGCCTGCGATCCCGAAACGTTGGAAGCGACTTGCTTTTCTGACGATGCGCCTGACGCATTGGCGCTGCATCGGGAAGCTGCCGCGAGTGTCCGGGCGGCGGTCGACCGACTGGGAACAATGGACCGCGAAACGCTGCGAGCGTTTTACATGCGTGGGCAGTCGTTGGTCGAAATGAGCCAAGCGTTTGACGCTCCGGTCGGAACGATCAAACGCCGTTTGCATACCGCACGGAAGCGACTAGCCAAGGAAATGGATGTGGCTCAAGCGGTGTAGTAACCGGTCGTTTGATAATCCTCATTCAACCGCTTGGTAGCGGATCGGCTGCCAAGCGGTTTGGTCGTCCAACTGGATTTCAACTATGCAGGCACTATCAGCTCGATTGCGTTGGGGTTGGGTCCGGTTATGGGCGGCTCCTTACACCCTCAGCGGTTTGCTGCTCGGAGTCTTGCTGCGAGGCGAATTCCGGCGAGTCGACGGAGTGATCGAGATCCATGGCCGCCATGTTGCGGCCTTTCTGATTCGCCTGCCTCCCAAAGCGATCGCATTGACGTTGGGGCATACCGTCTTGGCGCAAACCCAACTAGCTTTGGAAAAAACCCGCGCCCATGAACGGGTGCATGTCCGGCAATTTGAACGCTGGGGCCCACTGATGGGCCCCGCTTATGTCTTGGCTTCGTGTTACATGGCTTATCGCGGGCGGAACTATTACCGCGACAATCCCTTTGAGGTTGAAGCATTCCAGGAAGATGCGAAACGACGCGAAACTTAAAGTTTGTTGTCGTCGTCTTCGTTGTCGAACGGTTCGTCCTGCTCGCCACTATAAGCTTCGACGAGCGACTCTTCATCGAGCTGCAGCAGGTCGCGTTGCTCTTGATCTAGTTGAACGTAGCCGAGCGAGCGGATGACTTCCAAAACTTCGCTGCAGGTCGGGAACATGCGTCCGGCGGCTCGCTTGTACTCATCCATGGCGTGCATGAACTGGATCTCTTGATCGCTGTAGTCCCGTTCGCAAGTCGTGGGATCGATCTGGCGACGACGCTGTTGCTTGCGGCGACCACTCGGGTTCTCCGCGGCGACATCGTCACGGCGATCCGCAGTGCGACGGTCGAGGGTAATCGTTTGGTCAGCTACAGGCGTTGCGGTCTTGGTCACGTACAGGATTCCTTCTGGGGAGAAGCCCTCTTTTTCCACCGCATGGGTGGTATCCGTAGGACTTGCAGGAAGTAGGCGGGTCGCAGGGTCGTGGCTAACTTTGCCGATGAAAGATAGCACGCCGTTTGTGCGTGTGACGGGAACTTTTCCCTTTCGCCAAGCAAGGATCTCTGCAGGGGCAGGGTAGTCTGGCAGGTTGTAACGAATCTACCGTCATCCCTTTCCTAAATTCGTGCATGAACCACCTATTGGGGGCTCGCATTGACGTTTACGACCCCATTTTTGTAACGGGTAGATATTGTTTGCATTTCATTTTCCTTGACGACCGCCCTCGCGGTAACCGATGCCTGCCAATCCCGCAGTCGCCGACGGACCTTTGCCACCCGCCACCTCCTTCTCGGTCCCCGCTGCGCTGATGGCCGTCGCTGGAATCGCTGCGATCGGCGCCTTTGCCACGCTCTTTAGCATCTGGGCACGCACCACCGCGCCGGGAATTGCCGACACGCTTCGCATTGCCTCGACGGAGTATGCCGCGGGTCGTCCTGCCGTCGCGGCTCAGATCGCTCAGACGGTGGAATTCCCGGAGGACATGGATGCCCCCGATCTGTTTCATCTCCGAGAATTTTTGATCGGGGCCGGATTGGCCGCAGCGGCGGACAAAACCGAAGACATCAAAAGCTGGCGTCTGGCAATGCACGAAGCGACGCCTCATCTGATGGCCGTGAACCGCCATGGCTTCCCGCCCGGTCGCGAGGCCGAAGGCAAACGCCTGCTAGGAGAAGCGTTGCTGAGCCAAGGAAAATTTAGAGAGGCATCGGAATTTTTAGGCGAGGCGATCGCGGTCGACCCGTCATTACGCTTGCAACTGATGCCGCTGCTAGCGGAAAGCCAACTGTTAGCCGATACCTTGCCCGCCAGCGCCGCCCTCGGTTCCGCGGAGAAGCTCCTCTCTTGGCAAACTCCCGGTTCGATCGCTTTTTTTGAAACCAAATTGCTCTCCGGCCGCGCTTCCTTGCGACTGGAACAATGGCCAGCGGCGCGAGAAAAATTCCGACATGTGATCGATCAGTGCGAACAACCCGGACTGGTTCTAGAAGCCAAACTGCTGGAAGCCAGCAGCCAGATTGCCGAAGCTATCGCGTTGCAAAAACGAGCACCGCAGTCGAACGCGTCGGCCGTTGTTCAAGAGATTCTCGGGGAGGCTCTGCAAACGCTGATCGCGCTTGACCGCGAGTCCGATCCGTTGCTGGCAACGCGTGCGAGGCTATGGATGGCAAGAGCCCATCAAGCGTTAAATCAGCCTGCCGAAGCCATTGCCGCGGCCACTTCGGTGCGGCAACATCGCCCCTTTAATGCCGAATCGATCGCCGGCGGAATCCTGGAAGTGGAGCTACTAGCGGCACAACAAAGAGGCCCCGAAGTCCTCCAAACCGTACGCTATCTGGTCCGAGAGATTGGCGATGAGCGTCTTTATGATTCGCGGATCGTGGGCTTGGATGAGTTTCGGCAGCGGATGACCGCCGCTGCCGACCGCCTGCGTGCCAACGGTCAATTCCAAACCGTGGTCGACCTAGCCCGTACCCTGCCTCCGGTGTTTTCCCCTGATGACGCCTTCATGCTAGAAGCGCTCGCATTTTCTGATTGGGGTGAGCAAACGCTGCGTGCGGGCCGCGGTTCCGTTCAAGAAATTTCTCGGGAGATCGCTGCGGCGGCGCGAGACTACTACCACTCGGCAGGGGATGCGGCGGCCGCGGCGGCCGACATTCGGTTCACGACGCGCGAGTACATTCCGACTTTGTGGTCCGCGATCACGGCCTATGAAAAAGGACGCGATTTTGAGCGAACGCTGGAACTGCTGGAGAATTATCTACAGTACGAAGACCGAGCGCTCAAACCGCGTGCCCTCCTGACGCAAGGCCGTGTGCTGCTGGCGATTGATCAACCGACCAAAGCCCTTGAGCCACTGAACGACTGCATCATCGAGCATCCTCGCGATTCGCTTCGCTATGAAGCTCGCCTGATCGCGGCAATGGCACATGCGGAACTGGGACAACTCGTCGAGGCACGGCAACTGCTGGATGAAAACCTGCACGACGGCACTTTGGCACCGGCCAGCCCAGTGTGGCGAGACTCGCTGTATTTGCTTGGAAAGCTGCTCTATCGCGACGCTTATGAGAACCACCTTCGCCTAACAGACAAGGTCGATACGGCTCCGGATGGGGTGTCTCAGCCCGCCGTGACCGCCCCGGCAACTAACCGCGATGCCGCGCCCGCGTCGGGCTTGCGGGAAAATCAAGTGTTGCTGGAAAATGCGATCCGACGACTGGAAGAAACGGCCGAACGGGAGCGCATCCTGGTGGCGGAGAACCGATTGCGAGATGAGGTCTCGCGGAACGAAGCGATTTCTCGTGCGCAAATGGCCAGCTACCTAGCGGCCCGTTCACGTCAAATGGCTGCCTACTGGCCGACGCTCGAAGCGGAGCTGCCCGATGTACTCGATGCGGCCAAGCGGCAACTCCATCAGACGCGTGATGGGCACCTCCAAGGGGCGCTGAACGGCTTTAACAACCTGCGACAGACGCTGGCCCGTCGCGAGGAAGATCGCCCGTTGTCGGATGAAGACCAAGCCCTCCTCAGAAATTGCTTTCTCGCCGGAGCGGACGTCCTCCGCGAAATGGGGCAACTTGCCGAAGCTGCCGAAGCTTATCGCGGCGTCTCGCTGAGGTACATGAACCAACCGCCCGCCTTGGAAGCGATGCTCGGACAAGCACGCTGCATGGAAGAACTTGGCCGCAACCGCGAAGCCGAGCTGATCATCCGCCAAGCCGAACGGGTCCTGCAACGCATACCCGAAACCTGGGATGGCCAATTCTCCACCACCACTCGCTATGATCGCCAACAATGGGAACGTTTGTTAGCCTGGTTGGCTCCCGCTGCCCCCGCCGCGGGCTCCTAACGCGCACGCCTCACGATGGACCGATGATGGACGATACCGCCACCATGATTTTGCTGGTCGAGCAACGCTGGCAGACGCTTCAGGATCTGCTGCGCATGTCCCTCGAACAAAGCGACCTGATTCAGCAAGGCCGAATCTCCGAACTACTTCAGCACTTGTCGGACAAGCAAAAATCGCTGCAGCAGTTTACTCAACTCCAAGAACAGTTGCGGCCCTTCGCCTTGCAAACTCCTGACCAACGCGAATGGCCAAGTGAAGCCCAACGGGAGAAGTGCCGCCAGCAATTAGCCGAAAGCGATGAAATGCTAGCGGAGATGATCCATTTGGAAAACGATTGCGAAACCGCGTTATTGGCGAGTCGTGACCAGCTCTCCGAACGCATGAAGCAATCCGTTGGCTCCCAACATGCGGCGTCGACCTACCGCAAGTTGGCCGACCCCGGTGATATCCGTCACCTCGACCTATCATCGGATGACTGAAAACACGGATCGGCAAAACTTTAGCCAATCCGAAAATTTCTCTTGTCTTCGTAGCCTTTGATGGAGTACTGACGAGCTTCAAGAAGCTTCACTTCCCGAAGGAGCGGCTGATGGCCTCGCCACTACCCAACCGATCGCTGCGCTGTCTAGTCGAGTCGATTGCAACTCGAGCATTGTCTCCCCACAGGGACGATATCGATCTGGAAATTGACATCGACCCCAGCATTATCCTGCCCGCTGCCGAAGCCGATATGACGCAGCTCCTGCAGGTCTTGGTCGGTCAGTCTTTAAGAGAGATCCAGGCTGGCGAATTGTCGATCATCGCTTGGCAAGGCCCTCACTGCCTGGAGCTTGAAATCGCCGATTCGGGATGTCCGGTCGAAGACCGCGCTGCGTCCCTGCCAATGATCGCGGCCAAACTGGGAGCTCAGACCGTGCGTCAGAATTGCCCGCAAGGCGGCGCAGCGGTCACGGTGCGGTTTCCACAACGGGCCGCTCGTCGGGAGGCGGCTTGATGTTGAACATGTTCTCTTCATCAGCGATCCCGGCGCTCGAGCAAACGGCCGTCTTTGCACAGCGACGACACGAAGTCTTAGCGGGCAACCTGGCCAACCTCGATACCCCGGACTATCGCACGCGTGATCTGTCGGTCGACGCTTTTCAAACGGCCTTGGCGCAATCGATTCAACGCCAGCAGTCGCCATCGAGCGCTGCTTTTCATTCGGCTTCGCCGAGTCATCAAGGCAGCGTCGAGCAGGTGTTTGGCGACGGCCCACGTGCGGCGATGCAACAAGTTGTCTATCACGATGGCAGCGATGTCGGCATGGAACACCAAGTCACCCAAATCGCAAAAAACCAACAGATGCACAACATGGCGATCGCTTTGATGCGAAGTCAATTCAGCCTCCTGCGAGCTGCGATTACTGAACGCGCCTAACCTGTCCATCGCTCCATTCACGTGACCTCGGAGAGTCCGCAATGATCAGTTCACTCGACATCAGCACATCCGCCCTTGTGGCGCAACGCGTCCGACTGAATACGGTTTCAGGAAATATCGCCAACATGTCCTCGCTAACGGATGAAACCGGTAAAGCGACTCCCTACAAGGCCCGTCAGGTGGTGTTTCAAACCGATGACGAATTGACCACCAGTGGGGCATCCGGAGTGAAAGTCTCCGAAATCCAGACCGATGACGCGGAACCGCTGCATCGCTATCAACCCAATCACCCGCTGGCGATCAAAGAAGGCAAATGGAAAGGCTACGTCGCTTATCCCAATGTCAACCTGACCGAACAGATGGTCGACGCTTTGGAAGCGACACGTGCCTACGAAGCAAACATCGGGGTTATGGAAATCACCAAAGACATCGGCCGCGAGTCGCTATCGATCATCGCCTAAGCAATGAGCGATAAATAAGTTCGGGTGCCTTTTGTGCGAAGCACCCGAAGGGCGAGTTCCTCGCAAAAGGTACCCGACACTTTTTTGTCGCACGATCCTAAGGCAACTCGAGCACACTTAACGAAGAGTCGCATCGGAAGCACGCTGCTGTCGCGGCGCGCCCCCCAACGGACTCGCTGTACCGCCCCCAACATCGCCTGCTCCGCCAACCATCCGCTCCATGCAACCGCTGCGTTTTCCTGCACAACCGCCCCCCATGCCCCTTCCGCCGGCACCACCGAGCAATGGGTTGCAGGCTGGACCGCTGAAACAAGCCGGCAGTCCCTTTGTCGATTTGATGATCGGCAAGGTTCAAGAGGTAAATACAGCTCAACAGTCGGCCGATCAGATGGTTCAACAGATGCTCACCGGCGAGGAGGTAAACCAAGCAGAAATGCTGACCGCTGTCCAAAAAGCCGACATGGCTTTTCGCTTGATGTTGCAAATGCGAAACAAGTTGATGGACGCTTATCGCGAAATCCAGCAAATCCAAATCTAACCGGAGACCTGTCACCGACCGCCTGAAATCACCGCCGCCGCTCAAATTGCGGCAGCATCCAACGCCGTGCGACGACCCGCTCGGTCTTTCCACTGTCACCTCCTTTTGATCGTTCTTTTCTAATCGATGAACCTCCTGAAAGACTCCGCCGACCAGATTCGCAGCGCGCTGATGGGCATGCCCATGCCATCGCGAATCATCGCGTTGATGCTGACGATCGTCATCGCGGTGGGACTGGGAATCCTTGTGCAAGGCACGGGCACCACCGAAGGGGTTTACCTGTTTGGCGGAGAATCCTTCAATGAACAGGAACTTGCCGAGATGGAACTCGCCTTTAGCAAAGCCCGGCTCAGCAGTTGGTCTCGTGAGAACAAACGACTTCGCGTACCAGCCGATGCGGTGCATGAGTATCTGCGTGCCCTCGCCGAGAATGGAACGCTGCCAGCGCGGCTTGAATCGGCCGTCACCGAAGCGCTCAGCCAATCCAATCCGTTGGAACTGAATGACCAGTTTAAATTCAGAGCTCAACACGCACGACTGGAAGATATCAACCGACAGATTCAAATGTTTGAGGATATCCGCTGGGCACGCGTCCAATACGATCGCTCCGAGAAAGGTTGGTCAAAGCAACATCAGCACACCGCCAGCGTGACTGTGATGCCTGAGGGAGATCGTCCGCTGTCGCCGACAAGGGAACGTCAAATCCGCGACTTGGTCACCCATTCGTTCGCGAACCTGCGATCCGAAGATGTGGCGGTGATCGATACCAACGCCTCGCGTGGCGGAGCGATGGCAGATGAGGAAAACGAAGTCCTGGCAACCAAACGTCGCGTGGAAACGGACATGGAGTCCCGGATCCGTAACCTACTCAGCCCCTACGGCGATATCCGTCTGCTGGTTACTGCGGATATCGACCCCACCTTACGAAGCCAGACCACCACGGTCTCGTACAGCGACCGCATGGCGCTTGACGATCAGTCCCGCAAACGCGAATCGGAAACCAGCAAAGGTCCGGTAGGCGGGGTTCCCGGAGTGCAACCCAACGCCTTGGCGGAGAACCAACGGATCGCATTGAACGATACCCAGACGGTGACCAAAACCAAAGATGAGGAACGATCAAGCCGTGGCATTGCCGGCCAGACTTATGCTCAAACCGAGCAAGCGCCGCTGCTGGTCCGGCGAATTAAAGTCAGCATTGGCCTGCCCAAAACATATTACGAAACCGTTTATCGCACCGATTACTTGAAGGAGAATCCCGACACACAGGTCTCGGACATTCCGCCCATCACTCCCGAAAGATTAACCAAGATCCGCGACGAAGTTCAAACGACCATTCAATCCGCAGTCGCGATCTTGCTCAATGGTGTCGAAGCAGGCGATGATCGCCTGAAGATGGTCCAGGTTTGGGATTACTCCGATCTGCCAGAAGCTCCCTTGGACTTGCCCGGTGCCTCGGACAAAGCCTTGTCGTGGTTAGCAAAATCATGGCAGACGATTGGTCTGATCGTGCTGGCGCTTGTCGCCTTGCTGATCGCACGTTCGGTCGCCAACAACATTTCGGCTCCTCCTCCTGTCGCTGTCGAAGAAGGCTTTGGCCTGGAACTTCCTCCGATTCCCGAAAGCCTTCAACCGAACGATCAAGATTCCGAATCCGGCTCCGGCATGAAAATCACCGGCGGAAGTCTCAAGGATGAACTGACCGAATTAATCGACAACAATCCCGACGTCGCCGCCAACGTGCTCCGGTCCTGGTTAGGGGATGCCGCGTAAGCGACATGAGCCAAAAACTCCTCTTGGCGTCTCTCGGTGTTGACGGGTAAAAGACAACGTACCGCGCCGACGACACGCTGATCAGGACGATTAGCGGCATCTGCGGATGGAATGGAATCGATCGATGGCCCTGACAAACCACACCATAGACTCCCAAGCGTCACTGCGGCGCACCGCGATTTTGCTGTCCACCCTCGGCGAGGCGACAGCCCGCAAGATGCTCGGCAATTTGCCACCGCTGAAACGTGCCATGCTGCGTCGCACGATTGCGGAACTGTCCGATGTCGACCCGCTGGAACGTCGGCAAGCGATGCGTGAGTTTTTAAACAGCGCGTCGTCTCAGCCTGCCAAGTCGGCCGGCCACGGTGCCGACGTCGAGTCGGTATCGACGTCGGAGCCCCCGACTCCACTCTCTTTTCTAGGCAGTGTCCCCGACCAAACTTTGCTGAAAGCGATCCAGGACGAACACCCACAAACGATTGCCATTGTGTTGGCATCCCTGCGCCCTGAACAAGCGGCACGTTTGATTGCCAAACTCGACACGTCCACACGCAATGCGGCGGTGCAGCGATTAGCGAAGCTTGACCAGTTACCACCCGACGCGCTCGATCCGATTGGCGAACACCTCCGCAAATTGGTCAACGAAGCGGGCCCCACGGCGCCGGGAGCAACGGGCAGTCGAACCCTGGCAGCCATTCTGGAGCAGGTTCCCGGTGCCTTGCGGCGCGACGTCAACAACGCTCTGGGTTGGGAAAATCCAGAACCCAGCGAGAGTGAAATCCGAGAGGATCCACCAGCAAACGAAGCGGTGTTTCAAGAAACCGATTCCTTCTCTTCCACAGGCCTACGGCTCGCACAAGGCACCCAGGGCGCGCATGACACTCAGCGCAGGACGAGCGATCGCGAGGAGATGCACGAGCAAGAATCGCTGCAAATCGACCATCAACTTGCCAGGCTCACTCCCACCGAACTGCGAGACGGACTGGCCAAGCTTGATGGCCGGCAGGCGATGCTCGCGATGTGTGGATTGCCAGCACGGCTTGCCGACCGCATTCTGGCAACCGTTCCACGTCGCCAAGCTCGGCAGATCCGGCAACAGCTACAGAATCTCGAATCGGTAACGTTGAAGGAAATCGATTTAGCCAAACGTGAATTGGCCCTCAGCCTCGGCCTCGCCGTGCCTCCTTCGGTTCGACAGGCATCGTTGCTCTCGACGGCCGCTTAAGCCCATTTGCGCTCCGGCAAATACCGGGGCGAACGCCATCCGAAGCAACGGTTCCCCCGTCGCCGCTTCATCCGTATTCCTATTTCGATTTCTGTTGTTGGTTATTCCTGTATGGCATCGGTACTGAAGACAAAGGAATCGGAGGAACGGGTCGGACCGAGCGGCTTGACCGGGTTCAACCTGGACGATTTTGCGTCCAACAGTCGCCAACTCCTCGAACGTGCTCAAAGCGAAGCCCAACGGCTGATCGCGGCGGCCCACGAAGAGGCTTCGGCAATCCACAAACAGGCGGCCCAGGAGGGGCGTGCGACCGGTCTGGCAGAAGCTCGCAAAACGGTCAACGAAGAGATCCAACAGCGCGTTCAGAGCGAACTCCAGGAACGCTTGGCGGTGCTCGAGCAGACGACCGGCGAACTGGCCAAACAGCAGTCCGAGTGGCTGGAGCAATTCGCGGAATCTTTGACCGAATTATCGATCGGCGTGGCGGAAAAAATCGTTCAGCATCGTCTCGAGGACGAGCGGGAAATCGTCGTTCGCTGGGCCGAACAAGCCCTCCGGCACGCTCGGTCGGCACGTTCCCTCATTGTCGCCGTCCATCCTGAAACACTCGTTCAATTGGGGCAACAACTCGAAACGCTGCTGCAGGCGGCGGGGATGCCCGAAGACACTCGCATCGAACCCGACGAAACCTTAGAACCTGCCGGCGTAGTGATCCGCCAACCGGGCGGCAGTATCGATGCCCAGTTGTCAAGCCAATTGGCCAGCCTGCAACGCCTGCTTTCCTAACCCCTGCTCAGAGTCCAGCCCTGCAGATGCCTGTCCCATTACTCCCCTCCCTGACCAGTCAGCTAGAAGTGCTTCGCGAGGGTAGCGCAATGCGCATCCGTGGACGCGTCGCGGCGGTCTCGGGAGGAAACATCGAAATCGAGGGGATGACGGCACCGGTCGGGGCGATCTGTGAAATCCGTATGGCCAGCGGAGAGACGTGCAACGCTCGGCTGATCGGTTTTCAAGGTGCACGTCCAATCCTCGCACCGCTGGCGTTTCCCGATGGTGTCGCGGCGGGTGACGAAGTGGAACTGATTACGACCAAAGCTCGGATTGCCGTGGGCCCAGGTTTACGGGGACGCGTGCTCAACGCGCTCGGCGAGCCCGTTGACGGGAGTCCACTGCCGACTGGACTGCGAATGGCGGAACTGGAACGGGACTGTCCCGAATCGTTGCAGCGACCGGCGATCTCCCAGCCGCTCGAGACCGGCATCCGTGCGATCGACGCGTTTTTGACCTGCGGCCAGGGGCAACGCTTAGGAATCTTCGCTGGTTCAGGCGTGGGCAAAAGCACCTTGTTGAGCATGCTGGTCCAAGGTAGCCAGGCGGACACCATTGTGATCGGGATGGTCGGCGAACGAGGCCGAGAAGTGCGTGAATTCATCGAGCATAGCCTGGGGCCAGAAGGCATGCAGCGGAGCGTTATCGTCGTCGCAACCAGCGACCAACCGGCAGCCTTGCGTGTGCAAGCGGCCTGGTCTGCGACCGCCATCGCCGAGGCGTTGCGGGACACGGGACAAAATGTCCTGCTATTGATCGATTCCGTCACCCGCTTCGCGCTCGCCCAACGCGAAATTGGCTTGGCCGCTGGTGAACCGCCAACGACGCGAGGTTATCCCCCCAGCGTGTTTGCCATGCTTCCTCGTCTTGTCGAGCGAGCTGGCACGACGGAAGAAGGATCGATCACTGCCTTTTATAGCGTCCTGGTTGAAGGAGACGACACGAACGAACCCATTGCCGACACTCTTCGCGGCTTGCTCGATGGACACATCGTGCTCGATCGCCAGCTCGCCGCGGAAGCGCATTGGCCGGCGATCGATGTGCTGTCCAGCCTCAGCCGACTGCAAGCGAGGATCGTCGCTCCCGAGGCCCGTGCGGCTGCCGAACAGCTTCGGCACAGCATGGCGGAATACCGCCGCAACGCCGACCTCATCGCCATTGGCGCTTACAAGGGTGGCACCAATCCAAAACTTGATCAAGCAATCGCCATTCGCGAGCCGCTCCAAAAACTGCTCTGCCAAAGTACCGATGAACGGTGGACACTGCTACAAACACAGCAGGAATTGCTCCGTTTGGCCGCCTCCTTGGCAGCCACGCCGCCCCCCGCCGCCAGTGCGAGCTAAGATTCGCATGGCCCCCTTGCAAGCAACCGCCCGCCCCTTGGATCGCCAACGATCGCTGCACGCCATTTCCATTAACCCTCGCGACCGCAATTCATGAGCCGCTTTCAATTTCGATTCGAAGCCTTGCTGCGTCTTCGTGAAAACGAGCGTGATGCGGCACGCCAAGAAATTTCCGACGCTTTTCGCGCTCTCGACATCCTCGAAGAACAGCAATTTGCCTTGGAGCAACAACGTCAGCAACTAAGAGTCGATTCCCAGCAGCGCATCGCTCGGCCTCAGTTTTCCGTCGACACATTGCTCAATCAAGGCCGTTACGACCTGCAATTGCAAGCGGAAATTCAAGCGATTCAGAAAAATTGCGCCACCGTCCAGACGGAAATTGAACGCCGCCAGGCAAAGCTTCAAGCTGCCGACGTGGAAGTGAAACGCCTGGAGCGGTTGCGAGAAAAACAACTGCGAGACTGGAGCATTGCCGAACTGGCAGCTCAGCAAAAAGAGTTCGACGAACTAGCGTCGATGCGATTCACTCGCTCTCAAAACAATGATGGATTGAACCGATGACGATGCTTTTTCGCTTGGTGGGTGGCATTTGCGTGGCCACCGTGCTGACCCAGTTAATTGTGCTGGGCGCCTGTTTTTTTCGCGGTACCGTGAATTCCCAAACCATCACTCAAATCATCGCGTTAATGAATGGGATCGATATCCAGGGTCAGCGACTGAGCATGGTGATCAATCGCGCCAACGGAGTCGAACAACCCGACTTCAACGAAATCCTCGATGCGCGGGCGCGCGAGGCGCTGGACATGGACCTGCGTCTGGATGCACAGCAGCGCTACAGTCGCGAACTGGAAGAAAAAAACAAGGAATTAAAAGCCACCCAAGTCCGATTCGATATGCGTCGTGAAGAGTTCTTCAAAAAACTCGACGAGATCCGTCTGGGAGCTCAGCAAGATGGCATGCAGGAGTTGACTCGCACCCTGCAGGCAATGGACGCCGAACAGGCAAAAGACCAACTGCTGCGGATGCTTAATGCCGATCGTATCGAAGATGTGGTCAATATTATTCAAGCTACGCCGCTGGATAAACGAACAGATATCTTGGCGGAGTTTATTTCCGAGGACGAAAAAGAAAAACTAGCAGAGATCCTTCGCAGGATTGGCGAAGGAGAACCCGCCACCACGTTGATCGATCGCGCGGCCCAATAAGACGGTTCGCGGCGATACCCCGCAGCGGAACGTCCCATGACCTCTTTTTCCAACTCTAACGATCACCACCGGATCTCTCCTTCGGCTGCAGGGCTGACGGTCGGTTGGACGCGAGCGCTTTCACAGAACTCGGGCTTGGGCGGACCAGCTATCGGCGGAGCGGGAGATGCCTTTGCGGAGGTGTTTCGCATGATGGCCAACGCATCGCCACCGACTGCTCGCCAAGCCTCGTCCAGTGACTCCGAACCGCAAGCCGCCGAAGCGGAGACCGAACAGACCACGGAGGCTTCCGCGGGGCCGCATCAAAACGATCCCGGAGAGGAAAACGCACCGGTCCAGCCCGAGGAAGTTTTGAACATAGAGCCCCCACCCGCGCATGTTGCTGCGTCGGAGCAACCTGCGGCCCCGGTGGAGCCGAGCGAGCAAGACGTTTCGCTGCCTGCGGCGTTGGCAGATTCCACTCCCAGGGAACCGACCGCACAACCAACAGCGCCTGCTGCTGCACCGGCCGCCGCAACCACAACTGCTGTGCAAGCGGTCAGTGGAACGCCGGCCGACGCCATTGCGGCCGAGGCGGCTACCGAGGCGGCGACAGCGGTCGATGCCACGGTAGCGGCAACGGTCGCTTCCAAAGAGGATGTCACGCGGCGGCAGGCTTCGCGTACCAGTTCCGAGGTGGTACCCGTTACGTCCGAAAACACTGCCGCCGACAAATCGACGCTCTCAACCGAAGCCAAAGTGTCTTCAGCAGACCAAGCCGCCGAGACATCCGTTCGTTACGCGGGAGACGCGGAGCCCGCATCGGCGCGATCCGAACACCTACGGGACCGCCGACGGGAGGGTGGTTCGCAGCGCGACCGAACAGCCGCTGCGACCGATCAGCCGACACCGCAATCGGCACGTCCTCTGGAATCCGATCAGCGCAGCCAACAACCGCTCAACCCCGCTTCCGCAGTTCGGGCGGGTGATCCAACGGTTGCAACGGGAGTGGACAGCGGCAGTCCTTCGGTTGCCTCACCAGCATTGCCGACGCCATCGAACGTCCAGCCCAGCGCCACACCTGCTGCAGTCGCCACGTCTTCTATACCGAGCATCCAAACTGCGGAATCGGGAGCGGCCACTCGCGGAGGCGAGACCTTAACACCAGCCAATCCCAACTCGAGCCCGGACCCTGGGGTGACAACCGGAAGCGATAAGAAACCGTCTTCGATGGAGGGACCTCGCGTGGCCGATCGTGCCATCTTGGTGCAGCGCGTCTCCAAGGCATTTCAGCGGCTCGGGTTGGACGGCGGCCAAGTCCGAATTCGTTTACATCCCGAAGAACTAGGCAGCGTTCAGTTGCAGATGAGTATCCAAGGGCAACGCATGAGCGGCCGCGTGGTCGCGGAAACGGAAGCCGCACGGAGCATCCTGGCGGAGCATCTCCCTGAACTCCGTCAGCGACTTGCCGAGCAAGGGATCCAGGTCGAGCGTCTGGAAGTCAGCCTGGAAGGTGAGCCCGACCCGCGCGGGCAACAAAACCAAAGCGGCACTCAGCAAGGCGGAGCAGGGCAGGGCAGTGGGCACCAGCAAGGGCACCCACGCTGGACGCGTTCGCAACCCACGGCTACCGATCCACAGGCGTCGCCCAACGAAAATGCGACAGCGAACAGCGGATCAGCAGGTCGCTCGGTGATCGAGGCCGCCCGGCACAAAAAAGTCGACTTAGTCGGCTAAGAAAGTGCCTGAAAATGCCATAGCGTTTACGAGCCCGACTGGATTAGTCTCCCGACGTCTCGTAGCGGTTTCTTTTTAGGACAATCTGATGTCTGCAATCAATCCCACCTCCTCGGTGGTTCAAAGTGCTGAGAACATTTCGTCGGGTGGTCAAAACGACGGTTTCTCCGACCTCAACATCGATGAATTCCTGCAGTTGCTGATCACAGAAATGCAGAACCAAGATCCGCTCGATCCGATGCAGAATAGCGAGATGCTTCAACAGATTGGGCAGATTCGAGAAATCGGGGCGACCGATCAACTCACCTCGACGCTGGGCAATCTTGCCTCGAGTCAGGAACTGGTCGCCGCAAGTGGACTGATCGGAAAAGAAGTCCAAGCCTTGGCGGATGATTCCACCGAGATTTCCGGAGTCGTGGATCGTGTAACCGTACAAACCAATGAAGATGATTCCCGGAATGTCAAAGTTCACGTGGGTGGAAAGACGATAGATATACAGAATATCCGGCAGATAAATTCTGTGTAATCGTTACGCATCCCCATCGGGTGCGAACAGCACTCCGCGTGTGGGGAAACTATGGGACTTGCATCGGCACTTTCGACCGCGTTAACGGGATTGAGCGCGGCGGAAACGCAGATTGACGTGATCGGCAACAACCTTGCGAACTCACAGACGGTCGGGTTTAAGGAATCGCGAGTTGTCTACTCGACGCAATTCCTGCAGACTTTATCGCTAGGGGCTTCGCCAACAGCCAACAACGGAGGCACCAACCCTCGCCAGGTGGGACTGGGGGTTCAAGTTGCCGAGATCTCCTCAAACTTCGGCCAGGGCACGATCGAGATCAGCAGCAGCCCGTCGGATCTCGCGATCCAAGGCGATGGCTTCTTCATGGTCCAAGGCTCCTCGGGAGAAAAGCTCTATTCTCGCAACGGCATCTTCAAGCTGAATGCCGATGCCGAGTTGGTGAATTCAACCGGTCAGCGCCTGCTCGGTTACGGTGTCGATGAACTGTTCCGAATCCAACAATCCGGACTGGTCCCACTCAAGGTTCCTTTGGGAACGGAAAGTGTTGCCAAGGCAACGGAAAATGTGACTTTCGAAGGGACGCTCACCCCGGAAGGCGAAGTCGCTTCGGCAAGCCAAGTGATCCAAAGCCAGATCCTGGGCGATGCACAGGTTCCCAGGGCGGACGGCGCGACCATTCAAGTCAGTGGTGCGCCCCTCTCTTCGGCGACCGGCGTGACGGTGAATACGGCCGGTGTCGGCACATTACCCGCCGGAGACTATCAATACCGCGTGGCGTTGGTCGATGGTGACGGCAACGAATCGGTGCTCAGCAATCCGATCAGCACTACCGTTGGCGCGGGGAACAGTGTCCAGTTGGGCTCGCTGCCCGTCGACACCGATGGCCGCGACTTTCCAACCGTCAACGTTTATCGCACCGACACCAACGGCAGCGATCTGTTCTTCTTGGGATCCGCCGCCGCGGGAAGCGCTTTTACCGACGATGGCTCTCAGGCTCTGAACCTGAACCAGCCCGCCAAGACAGAAAACTTGACGGGCAATTATTCGTATATGGTGACCTATCACAAGGATGGAGAACCCGAGAGCCGCCCAAGTCCGATCCTCGGACCTCGCAACGTTGTCAACGGGCGCGTCACCCTAACCGATTTCCCAGCCCCGCCGGTTCCTCCCGACGGAGGTGGCTTTCCTGCTTATGACTCGATCCGAATCTATCGCAACTTGGCAGGCGACCAAAACAACTTTTTCTTGGTCGACACGGTCCGTCCCGGCGAGACCTACACCGACAGCAAAAGTGATGCGGAGATCGCCGACCTCACCGTTACGGAAAACAAGGCACTCGATCGCAACGGCCCGTCGATCGACAGCAACACGCTGCTAACGAATGTCTTGCGTCGTGACGGCGCCAATCACGAAAACCTGTTTAAGGAAGGAACGCTCAGTTACCAAGGTCGCAAGGGTGGCCGGGCGTTGGGCACCAAATCGCTCGAGATCACCGCATCGACAACGGTGCAAGAATTGATCGACTTTGTGGAAGATGCTTCAGGCCTCCAAACTTCACAACTCGATTCACAAAATCCCATTCCGATTTCAGACAACAACATTCTTGGAGAAACCGGCAGTCTCGTGCCTGGCGGTATCATTCAGAATGGTGCGATTCGGTTCGTCAGCAACACGGGCGAGCTGAACGCGTTGGAGATCGACCTTACCTCCTTCCGACTGGAAGATAATTTTGGCAACGTTTCGGTGCCCAACCTTGCCTTCGGTACGATTCAAGAGGCGGAAGGCACTAGTGCCGCGAGTGACTTCATTGTCTACGATACCTTGGGTGTGCCGATCAATGTTCGTGTGACGGCAGCGCTTGAGAGCCGGACCGATGAATCGACCGTTTACCGCTGGTATGCCGACAGCACGAACAATCAGCCGCTCAGCGGCAACGATATCACCGTGGGCACCGGCTTGGTGACTTTTGACGGAAACGGCAACTTCGTTTCCGCAACCAATAACCGGGTGAGCGTGAACCGCCACGGTGTCCCAAGCGTGACGCCACTACAGTTTGAACTCGACTTTAGCGCCGTGTCGGGATTGGCAACCAATGACGCCACCTTGGCGGCCACGCGACAGGACGGCAGTGCGCCTGGGGTGCTGAATTCGTTTGTCGTTGGCGAAGATGGCGGGGTACGAGGAGTCTTCAGCAACGGCATCACCCAGGACTTGGGGCAAATCCGCTTGGCACGTTTTGCCAATCCGGTCGGCCTTGAAGAACGCGGAGCCAATCTGTACGCGCAGGGCATTAACACGGGCCTACCGGTCGAAGGCTCGCCAGGTGAAAATGGCATCGGTGCGGTCATCGGTGGGGCACTCGAATTGAGCAATACCGACATTGGCAAAGACCTGATCGACCTGGTACTCGCCAGCACTCAATACCGAGGAAACAGCCGAGTCATTACGGCCAGCCAGCAACTGTTGGACGAACTGCTGAACCTGCGACGATAAAACGGCTACGCCGCGGCGGCAGTGAGCTTGTCGCATTCGACAAGCTCACACGTGGTCCGCGTGCGGCTCTTGTCATTAAGCGGTACCTATACCTTAAGCTTCCGGCAATTCGACCAACTGGCCTTCGGCAGCCATTTTGCGGATGTCTTCGGTGATCTTCATCGAGCAATACTTCGGCCCACACATGCTGCAGAAGTGGGCACTCTTGAAAGTATCCTGCGGCAGGGTCTCGTCGTGGTAAGCCTGCGCGGTTTGCGGGTCAAGGGAAAGACGGAATTGCTCATTCCAGTCAAAGGCGAAGCGAGCTCGCGAGAGGGCATCGTCCCGATCTTGAGCTCCCTTGCGACCGCGCGACACGTCAGCCGCATGAGCCGAAATCTTGTAGGCAATCACACCCTGCTTGACGTCTTCTCGATTTGGCAAGCCGAGATGCTCTTTCGGCGTGACGTAGCACAGCATGGCCGCGCCATACATCCCGGCCATCGCCGCGCCGATGCTGCTGGTCATGTGGTCGTAGCCCGGCGCGATGTCGGTAACCAGCGGGCCAAGTACGTAGAACGGAGCCCCATTGCAGACCTCGATCTGCTTTTCAATGTTCATTTGAATTTGATGCATTGGAATGTGGCCCGGGCCTTCGACCATCACCTGAGTCCCATTGGCTTGACCGCGGGCGGTCAGTTCCCCCAGCACGTCGAGCTCCGCAAATTGGGCCGCATCCGAAGCGTCGGCGATCGAACCCGGTCGCATCCCATCGCCGAGCGACCACGTGACGTCGTATTCTCGCATGATGTCGCACAAATCATCGAAGGCGTCGTACAACGGGTTCTGCTTGTTGTGAGACATCATCCATTTGGCAATCAACGAGCCGCCACGGCTGACAATGCCGGTGACTCGATTGACGCTCAAATGTAAGTGCTCCAGCTTGACGCCGCAGTGAATCGTCATGTAGTCGACACCCTGCTTGGCTTGGTGTTCGACCATGTCCAAGAAGTGTTGCGGACGCATGTCCTCGATGTTGCCGCCCAACTCCTCCAGCATCTGATAGATGGGAACGGTACCGATCGGTACAGGGCTCGCTGCAATGATCCGCTTGCGGATGTTGTCGATGTCTTTGCCCGTCGACAGATCCATCACCGTGTCGGACCCAAAATGGACCGCCGTATGTAACTTTTCGAGCTCCTCGTCGACATTGCTGGTGACGGCGCTGTTGCCGATGTTAGCATTGATTTTGCACTTCGCAGCGATGCCGATGCACATCGGCTCCAAAGCACCCTGCAAGTGAACGGTGTTCGCGGGGATCACCATTCGACCCGCAGCCACCTCATCGCGTATCGTCTCGATGGGTAAGTCTTCTCGCTTCGCAACGAATTCCATCTCGGGAGTGATTTCGCCTTGGCGAGCCGAGAGAAGCTGAGTTTTGGCCATCTATCTTTACTCCATCGTTAGCCACCCGGCACATGACAGGCTAGGCGGCTCAGTTGGTTTCAGTCACAAAAAGATCTTGCTTTTGTATACCATGCCTGGCCTGTCGAGTAGGGCTAGCAAGCTGACTAAAGCGTCTTCAGATACTCCAGGACCGCCGACTTCTCGTCCTCGGACAATTGATCGGGGTAATCATGCCCTGCGTTGCTCTTGCCTCGACGCCGAGTATCAAAGTACTCCCGACGCACCGCGACATCGCTTTCGGTCAAGGGAATTCGATCGACAACCTCGATTTGAAAGCCAATCCGTTGTTCATCGATGGCTTCGGCGGTCCGACGCCAAACGGTTGGACGTTGGTCCGGATGCAGCACGTGCCACAGCGTCGGCACGCTGCCATTATGCAAGTAGGGCGGGCTGGCCCACACGCCATCTAGCGGCGGAGCAACGTACCCATCGGGACGTGTCTCGGTCTGCTGTTGTCCCTCTTCTCCGGCATGAGCAAACCAACTGGCCGCATATTTCTCCCGACCGGCAACGGGCAACGCGGCCAGTCGAACCGGATCGGTACCCAGTTCACTCAACGGTACACGCCGATTCGGATACCTCGGTTGCTCGCCGTAGGTGCCGTGGCAGTGTGCACAGTGATCGTTAAACAATCGCCTACCGCGAGCTGCCAAGCGGGCGTCGACCGCACCTTGGTAACGGGGCGCACGGAGTGACATCATGTAGTCGTAAACCTGACGAAAGTCGGACTCCCACTGGCGAAACTTTTCGGGGCCGTTCTCCTCGACCAACATAAACTGCATCAGCCCGCGATGACCTCGCTCCGCGAAACCATCGATGTAAATCGAGGGGCGTTTATGAAAATGCCACCATGCCGGAGCATCCATGTCGTGATGCACGATGGCGGGCGGCGGTGCGTTGATCAGGTTCAATTGCGGATCGCGATAGTTCATTAACGCGACTCCAAACACCACCGCGTTGGTTGTCCCTCGTGTCGTGCCCAAAGGAATCGCCACCGAACCGATGTCCATTCGCGTCAGTGATTTGCCCAGCCGAAATTTGGTCCGTCGCAACTCTTCCGTCATCGTTTGCAAAGCAAAGCGATTGTTCGGAGCACCCGGCGTCGGCGTGCCATAGACACTGCCTCCATGGCACGAGAAACAGTTCATCGTCCACTTCCCCTCCGCGTCGACGACATACTGCAACGGACGCCCCGAATCATCGCCGGGACGCGGGGTCAAGCCATAGCGATCAAAGGCCATCTCCCGACGCTGCTCCGGTGTCGCCTGAGCAGCTTGCTCTCGCAGCTTCTTGGGCCACGATTGCCACACGGCATCGAAGGTCGCTTGATCAAAGTCAGCCGGCAAATAGGCCTTCTCGGTCAACAACCGAAACCCCTCCGCGATCGCGTATGTCGCAGCACGCTCCGCATCGGAGGCATTGGACTCCGGCGGGTCGGCAGCCTGCACCGAGCATGCTGTCCAACAACCAGCCCACAGGATGAACGCAAACCACACCTGCGAGCGGCGTTTGAGTATCCGAAAAAACTTTCTCTGTGGCATTGCAAATCAGGCGGGTGACGTGGAAGCGAACTGCCCAAAGTACCGACAGACGTAGCGTGCTCGATTAACCGCTCCGTTGGCAAAACGGATCGCTGCTCTGGGCGTTAGCTCACTTTAACAAATGGACAAGCTCACCCCGATTCCGCGTTCACCGTAAGGCAAGAAATGACCGTCCGTCCTCCGGCCCATTGCCCCAGTTGTGCGACTAAGGTAACTCACGAATTCGGATGTTACGGAATTCGATCGGCGACCCCTCCGCTTCCAAGCACAGGTAGCCCCGGCGCGGCTCACAGTTCTTGCCGCCGGAAACCTCTTGCCCATTAACCCACAAGCGGACTTCGCCGTTGATGGCGCGAACGTAGTAGTGATTCCACTCCGGCGTTCCCTTGCTTAGGTTCTTCGACGGAAAACTGCGAGAACCGTTTGGCGAAAGGGGCGGAAACGGTTTCATCTTCGATTGACCGACCGCGAAGATGTCTCCGTTGGTCGAAAACCAATCGCCCTTCTTGCCACTGTTTTTTTCGTATTGCTCGGTGTAACCATGATCGAGCATCTGGATCTCGATCCCTCCGGCAGGCAGGCGTCCCGGCGGCAGGTCGGTTAAGGCCGACTCCGGCACCCAGGCGAAGACTCCCGAATTCCCGGCGGCGCGAAGGTGACGCCACTCAATCACCAACTCAAAATTCTCGTACTCCTTGGCAGAACGGGTGACGCCGACCGGAACGCCGGTCGACTTGGCAACCCCATCTTCAAACACCAACGTGTCGGGATCACCGTTGACACGCACGAAATCTTGCTCGCCAAGCTTTACCCAGCCTGGTCCAGTACTATCGATGGTAGCTTGAATGCCCGTCGAAGGCGGTTCTTCAGCAAGTGTCAGTGAACAAAAAACGCAGCCCAACAAAGCGGCACAAAGGAACATTCGGATCGTCATCGGTGGTTCTCACAGTAGGAAATGGGGGCAAGGCGAAGCGCCCCCGATCACCGTCGCGGTCTCCGGAGTTTGATTTTCGGCTACCGAGACAGAGGCAGGGAACGGGGAATGCTGTCGGAATGCCATCATACCGTACAGAGGGGACGCATAAGTCGGTCGACCAGCCGTTCCCCGCGGTTGTGCGGTGACCACACCACAGAGACCCTTCCTGTGGGGTTACACTAGCGAGGAACAGCCATCAAAATGAGTTCGTGAACCCCCTGCAAGGGCAGGCTAGACGCTGCTAAAACAGGGCCAAAGGCAACCTAGGTGCCACTGAATCAGGACCAGAAGCCCCCCGACCCATCCTCAGGCACAGCTGGTTAGATAGTCCACAACCATCAAAGGAATGTGAATATGACGTTCATCGTGTGGTGTTTCGCACTCGCAGCTTCGATCCTGTCGTTGCTGTGGGCCTTTGGCTTTTATAAGCAGATGATGCGTGCCGACGAGGGCAACGATCTGATGCGCGAGATTGCCGCTCATGTCCGGGCCGGTGCGGACGCTTATCTGGCCCAGCAGTACCGCTGGGTGACGATTGTTTTTCTGGTCGTCGCGGCACTGCTGGCTTGGGCTTCGTTCGGCTTGGAGCTGCTGAACGGATTTGTTCCCATAGCGTTTTTAACCGGCGGCTTCTTCTCGGGTCTGTGCGGCTGGTTCGGCATGAAGACGGCAACCCAAGCGAGCAGTCGCACCGCAGCGGCAGTGCATGGGTCACTGAACGATGGCTTGCAGATTGCGTTTCGAAGCGGTGCCGTGATGGGCTTGACCGTCGTTGGGATGGGGTTGATGTACATCTGCCTGTGGTTCGCCATTCTTTATTGGCTGTGGCCGTTGGCGGTGGGCAGCGAACACGCTTACTCTCTCGAACAAATCTCCGTCACGATGCTGTCGTTTGGAATGGGTGCGAGCGCCCAAGCATTGTTCGCTCGTGTCGGAGGCGGCATTTTCACCAAAGCGGCCGACGTGGGTGCGGACTTGGTGGGTAAAGTCGAAGAGGATATGGACGAGGACTCGCCGAACAATCCAGCCACCATCGCGGATAACGTGGGAGACAACGTGGGCGACGTGGCGGGCATGGGTGCGGACCTGTATGAGTCCTACACCGGGTCAATTCTCGCTGCGGCAGCCCTTGGGGTGGCAGCTTTTGCATCCCCCGCGATCGTCCCTTCGGGAGTCACCACCGGCGAAGCGCAACTAGCCGCGATGATGTTGCCGCTGGGTATTGCGGCGGCCGGCATTCTGGCATCGATCGTCGGGATCTATATGGTTCGCACCGGAAACGATGCCTCACAACGAGCGTTGTTGGGCGCCTTGTCGCGCGGGATCAATTTGGCAGCGGTGCTGATGATCGTGATCGCCATCGGACTGACAATGTGGCTGATGCCGCACACCGACGGCACACTGCTGCCAGGTGGAATCCCTGGGATCGCTTTCAGTGTGGTCGTCGGATTGTTAGCCGGTTGGCTGATCGGAAAGTGGACTGAGTATGCAACCAGCGACGAATATGCACCGACGCAACGATTGGCCCAACAAGCCGAAACCGGCCCGGCGACGCTGATCATCGGCGGCATCGCCGATGGCATGGCAAGCACTTGGGTGCCGGTCGTGGTGGTCTGCGTCGGAACCTTTGCAGCGTTTGGGTTTGCCACCGGCGGAAACTTCACCGAGCTGACCTACTTCTCACTAGGCTTGTACGGCGTCGGTGTCTCGGCGGTCGGCATGCTCAGCACCCTCGGGATCACCCTGGCGACCGACGCCTATGGTCCGATTGCGGACAATGCGGGTGGCAACGCGCAGATGGCTAACTTGGAGACCATCGTTCGTGAACGTACCGATGCGCTCGACTCACTGGGCAACACCACTGCGGCGACTGGCAAAGGCTTTGCAATTGGCTCGGCGGCACTCACTGCGCTGGCCCTGCTGGCCGCGTATGTCGAAAGCGTAAGAGATGGGTTCGAGCGTTGGGGGCAGTCGGCAGCCAGCCAATTGGCCGACGAAGGCTACTACAAACTTTCGCCCGGCTTCCTGATTCACACGCAAGCCGACGGCGTGACGGGCTATCTGGTCTCGCCCAGCCAAAGGCGTGATCCATCGCTGGCCATCGCTTGGAAAGATGTCTCCTACACCGCCGGCCCGACAAAACTGGCGGATGGAGTAATCCTTGCAACCAGCCCGTCGGAGCCGATTCGCTTTGCAGCCAACCAAACGGTAATCCAGCCACTGACAACCGCCACGCTGCAAGATTTCACCACCTATTACGACAGCTCACTGCTGAATCCACGCGTCATTATCGGCCTGTTTCTCGGAGCGATGTCGACCTTTGTGTTCTGCGCCATGACGATGAAAGCCGTCGGCAACGCGGCCGAAAAAATGGTGGTCGAAGTCCGGCGACAATTGGCGGAAAACCCGCTGATCAAAACGGGAGAGGCCAAGCCTGATTACGCGCGTCCGGTACAGATCAGCACTTCCGCAGCCCAACAGCAAATGGTGATGCCCAGCATCCTCGGGTTAACGATGCCCATTGCCGTCGGCCTGTTGCTGGGAGTGGCCGGAGTGCTGGGCTTGCTGGTCGGCAGCCTGACGAGTGGTTTTTGTCTAGCGATCTTCATGGCGAACTCGGGCGGTGCCTGGGACAACGCTAAGAAATATTACGAGAGTGGCCACCTGGGCGGAAAAGGGAGCGTTGGGCATAAAGCGGCCGTCGTGGGAGACACCGTGGGCGACCCGTTCAAAGATACCAGCGGCCCCAGCTTGAACATCCTGATCAAGCTGATGAGCATGGTTAGCGTGGTCGTGGCCGGTCTGATTGTCCGCCATAGCATGGTGGCTTGGGGATGGTTTTAGAGAGCCCCCAGGCAGCCGACCGAATCAGCGGATCGGATTAGTCTTGAGCGCTTTGCACCACGATCTTGCGTCCCTGTTCGGCAGGCCAGGCGGTGGACGCCCAGCGACTTCCCTGCGTGGCCTCCGCCCGCAGAATCACGCGCTCGACCCGATCCGCTGCCATGGCCACCACTTGCGGCGTCTCCACGATCCGACTGACATTTAACAGATCCGGTGCGTCGCGATTCCGGGCCGCAAGATCGGTTAAATACAGACTGCGTAGGGGAGGCTCGAACAGCGCGGCATACAACCCCCACATCGCTGCCTCACCACTGCCGTGGAGGTCTCGCGCACCATCGGGATGAATTTCCTCGAGAGCTTGTAGGGCGCGCCGCACATCGTAAATCTGCATTCCCGCGACCGTCTGGCCAAGCAACATAAAGCGTCGACGAATATGCGTCCGCTCTCGCTTGTCGGTCGACCACTGCGTAGGCCCCACACCGCGTGGGACGACAAACGCCAAATCCTCGGTTTCGGCTTGGGCAGCGAGTTGTTTCCACTGCGATTCGTCGCCTGCGATTCCTGGAAAGGCATCCGGCAGCAGGTGCGCCAACCCTGTCGCGACCTGCTCCCAATCCTGCTGGGTGAGCACCCGCACGGCAAGCGTTCGATCAGGTTTTGCGTCAGCCGCTCGCAGCCGATAAACGGGCAGGCGATAAGGCGGCTGACTGGTGAATTCCACAACCTGTACCTGCACTCCTGCTCGTTCCCGCTGCGCGACCACCTGCACTTGCAAATCTTGTCCTGCAGTCGACTGCGGCCAACCACGGAACGACTTCGCCAGTAAAGCGTCCAGCCACAAACGCTGCGCTGCCTGGAACTCCGCCGCGGTCTTGGGCAACGTTTCAACCGGTGCCGCGGGCACAAAGGTTTCGGCAATCGTGGTCACCCGCTGATCGGTCGGCAGCGTCTCAAAGACACGTAACTGATGCGGTTCAAACAACGGTTCGGCGGGGATGGTTACCAATGACGAGTCGTCTTTTAGGAAACGATTCAGCCATCGAAACGCATGGATGCGTAGCTCTTGAGTGTCTTTGTGAGGGCCTTCAGTGATATTCAACCCCAGCCGATCGGCGGCTCCGTAGAGCTGATAAATCCGGCGGACCTTGCGATGCACATCGATCACTCCGTCAAGCGGAAAGATGGAGTCCTTATCCGAATTGGAAATCAGCAGCGGACGGGGCGCGATCAGCGCCCCGAGCAACGGAAAATCCCATTGATACGTGTTCACCATAAACATGCAGTCGCAATGCCCTTCGACACAGCCATCGACGACATGGTTCTGGAGACTGGTGATCCCCGCGACCGGCACCACCGCTTGGATACGGTCGTCAATGGCGGCCGTCCACCACGAATAGACGCCGCCCCCGCTGCGTCCCGTCATCCCAATCCGCTGACCATCGACCTCCTCGCGTGACTGCAAATAATCGATTGCGCGAACGCAGTTCCAGGCTTCTACTCCGGCCGGAGTGTAACCGCGATTGTTCCACCACCATTGTCCGGCACGATACGTTCCATGATGCAGGCCTTCGATCTCGCCCAACTGAATCGTGTCCAGGACTAAGGCCACGTAACCGTTGCGGGCAAACCAAATCCCGTGATGCTGATAACGCGTTTTGTTGCCGAAACTAATTCCGTCTTGCTTCACACTCGCGTGCCCACATCCGTAAAGCACTGTCGGCAACGGCGCGGCAACCGACCGGGGGCGATAAAGATTCGCCGTGACATACAATCCCGGCAACGACTGAAAGTGCAAGCGTTCCACGATAATGTCATCATGCTCCAGCATGCCGGTAACCACCGGCTGAAGCGGCGTGCGTTGAGGCAAAGGATCGAGCCCTAGCATCTCCAGCAATTGGCGTCGCAGTTCCGCCCGACGGCTGGTCCAATCTTCCAGCGACCGCACTTCCGACAAACAGGCTTCGGTAAGCTGCGCCGTTTGCTGCTGAAAGTACGTGTTCAGCAATGCGTCGCCAGTACCGGTACCACGCGGTTCCTCGGTCGCTTGCTGAGCGAGGGAGGAAAGCTGCCACAGCAAGCCAAACGCCAGCCCAACAAGAATTACAAGCACTCGCATGACGACTCCTTAAACGAGATCAAGTTCCGATGTCCTAGAAATTCTGCAACACGCTGCGAGGAATGTTTAAGCATTAATCACGTTACGCAACGTTACGCCAGTCAGAGCTCGACGACACGCTTCGGCACCTTTGCGACGCATATCGACCAAGCCTTCCTCGCTGTAGAAAGCGGCGTGAGGGTTAATGATCAATCGCTCAAAGGCAGCGTGCTGGGGATCTCGCCACGCCACGATTAAAGGATTGTCGGGACGGGGAGGTTCATCGGGCAACACGTCGATGGCAGCGCCAGCCAACTTTCCCGAAGCAAGGGCGGGGGGCACCGCAGCCAGATCGACAACGTCGCCGCGGGATGTGTTGACGAGATAGCTTCCATCTGGCATCCAAACCAACGTCTGGGAATTGATTAGGTGCCGTGTGTCCTTGGTCAACGGACAGTGCAGACTAAGAATGAACGACTGCTGCATTAAATCTTTCAACGTTTCGACTCGCTCCACACCGACGGCCTTGTCATAGCCATCGGGTTTCAACGGGTCGTAGAACTGGACGTGCATGCCGAGCGCCTTCGCTCGCAGCGCCGTGGCGGTGCCGATCCTTCCCAGGCCCACAATGCCGAATACGCGACCGCGCAGTCGATGCAGCGGCTGGGCAACCCAATACATCCATGGATCAGGTTGGTCGCGCAAACGCGTGTTGTACTGATGGATCCCTCGGGTCAGTGCCAACGCCATCCCGATGGCGGAGTCCGCCACATCTTCGGTTCCGTAATCGGGAACGTTGGCCACCGGTATGTCGCGTTGACGAGCCTGCTGATAATCGACATTGTCAAACCCGACACCACAGCGAACGATCAAACGACAGTTCTGTAAACGGTCGATGGAAGCTGCGGTCAGCGAAAGATTGTGATACATCATGATCGCGTCGGCGGTTTCAATCTTACCTACTAACGCTTCTTCATTGTTGGCATCACACGCTTCGACAGTGGCGACGGAGTCGAGCACTTCGCGTTCAATGGCTAGGTCATCGTTAATAAAATCGGTGATCACAACACGGGGCAGGAGGTCGCGAGACGGAACGGGAGTCATGGTATGTTTCTGCGAGGAGTTCAGGCGGGTTACAATCTGGCGACCGAGACGATCGGACAAAACGTCGGTTCGATCGGCATGTAGCCTAACTTTCTTCTTTGCCCCTGACCACAATGTTTTCGCAATGCCATTGTCACACGCTGAACTATTGCAGTTAAAACGCTGGAACACGCCGACGATCTATAACGGCTGGGAACAGATCACCTCGCGCGATGTGGCTCGCGAAGGCATCAACCTGGAGGAGACCCACGATTTTATGCCGCAAATGGGGCCCATGGTTGGTTTTGCAGTGACGCTGATCATCGAACCGTCGAACCCGGAACATCGGGCTCGCCCCGACGCCTGGTCGGAATACCGCGAGTATGTCGCGTCGGTGCCGGGGCCGAAGATCGTTGTGGTCCAAGACCGCGACAAACCTGCCGTCCGTGGTTCGTTCTGGGGAGAGGTCAACAGCAACGTGCACCGCGCACTCGGGTGCGTGGGAACCATCACTGACGGAGCGATCCGCGACCAGGACGAAATGACCAATGCCGGTTTTAAGGCACTCGCGCGACGACTTTGCGTGGGGCATGCTCATGTGACTCCCGTGCAATGGAACGTCGCTGTCGAAGTGTTCGGTCAAACGATCCAACCAGGGCAACTTGTGCATGCCGACAAGCATGGCTTTCTGGCGGTGCCACCGGAAGACGAGTCGGGCCTGCTCGATGCCGCCTTGTTCATGGACAACAACGAATGCCAAACCGTGATCGATGCCGCACGGTCCTGCAGTGGTTTGCCAAACGAACAAGTCCTCGCAAAGCTGAATGCAGCGTCGACCGCCTTCGGCGACGCAAGCCGCAAACGCTTTCAACGCGCCGGCGAGTTTTCTTAGGCCCAGCGTCTTGCCCGCGATCATGGTGCCGCAGCAAACAATGGGGGCCTGACAAGGTGATCGCCGGTAGCCGTCTGAAATGCTTCGGCAACGGCCAACAGTTTCGTTTCTTCGTACAAACACCCGGTAAAGGTCAGCGATTGAGGCTGCCCCGACCTTGAGTCTTTTGCTTCCGGCCGATAAGGAAGCACCACCGTCGGGTGCCCCGTTAGATTCGTCAACACCAGATCGTCGCCACCAACATACAGGTCGACTTGCTGCATGACCCGCTCCATGGCTTGCATCAGCATCGTCCGCACGCGTGCCGCACGGACGTAATCGATCGCTGGCACGAATGCCGCCGTCTGCCAAATTCGAGGCCAACGAAACAAACCTTCTTCGGTTCCGTCACGCCACTGTTCATAGAACATGCTGGCCGATTCCACATCGAGCATCATCGTTAAAGCATTCATCGGCAGTTCGTTTGGCAAGCGGATCGGGACCAACTGCACGCCCAGTGACCGCAAGACCCGCAGTTCGGGTCGTTCCGCGGCGTCCTCTTGGTAGCCAACTTTCAAAGCACGGATGTCCGAAGTCAGCGGCCAGGAAAAAGGACGCGCGAGCACCGTCGGATCTCGACCATCAGGGCCGTCGATGGCGGCCAACACCAACGCGCAGTCTTCCACGCTCCGGCACAACGGCCCCAGCTTGTCAAATGACCACGCCAAAGGCATGCACCCGGCACGCGAGACCCGACCGAATGTCGGTCGTAAGCCGGTCGTGCCGCAGCGTCTCGCGGGCGACACGATCGATCCCAAAGTCTCACTACCCAGCGCAAAGGGGACCAGACCGGCGGTTGTGGCTGCCGCAGATCCAGCCGACGAGCCACTGCTGCCCTCATCCAGGTCCCAAGGATTCCAGGTCTTGCCGCCAAACCATTCGTCTCCCATCGCGATCGCGCCGAGCGACAGTTTGGCTACCAAGACCGCTCCGGCAGCGGCGAGTCGTTCGGCGACCGTTGCGGTTTGCTCTCGAACCTGATCCTGATAAGCCTGAGCACCCCAGGTCGTCTTGTAACCCGCTACGGCAATCAAATCCTTGGCGCCCCATGGAATCCCGTGCAACGGTCCGCGATCACGACCGTCAGCCAACTCGCGGTCGGCTTGCCGCGCCTGCCGCATCGCCAACGCTTCGGTCAACGTGACGACACAGTTGAGCGTTGGCCCATGGGCCTTCAAACGCTCCAGAAACAGCTCGGTTAATTCGATCGACGTAATCTTGCCCGCACGCAGCATCGCCCCCAATACGGCGATCGGTGCGAAAGCAATGTCCACAGGCTCTGCGGGATAATCCTCGCTCTTCACGCGGCGAGGTTGGACCACCGATTTTCCGCGGGCGTTCGCATCGGCACCCTCAGGCGAATCACCGGGTGCGGCTTGATGCGTTGCAAAGCCGAGCGCGGGTGGCACGTCGGCATCGATTTTAACGGCACGAATCTGAAGCAGCGATTGCTGCATGCGTTCGATGGAGCGGCTCAGGCGCTCCCGCTGCGGCGGTTCCAGCGTGATGCCACTAATCCATTCCGCTCGTGCGATAGCCTCGGCGTCGATCGGGGCGCGTTCCGCCTCGACCGCCAAGGCTCTGGCCAAGGGTGTCGATGCAATTCCCAACCCCGCCAACCAGCCGAGCGTCTGCCGTCGCGACAGCCGCCAAGAATCGATCTTAGGCACGCAGATTCATCCTGTTATACGAACTCGAAAGTACGCTTTCAGGATAGCCACTCCGGCAACGATGGCTGCACAAGAAAAAACGGGTGGGCTAGACAAGCCCAGGAATCCGATCGTGGCCGCTGCGAGGCTTACCGTCGTCTTGCAGGCACGCGTGCCTGATACTGCAACCAGGCATCGACAAATCCCTGCGGCGGCCCTCGGAAGGACTTTTCGAAAGCTTCGTCAAAGGGCATCCCGCCTGCCAATTCCTTCATCAACAGATCGAACTGCCGTCGTCCGGCGCGATCGAGCATTTGCGTGCCAATACCAAAGGAAACCAAATCGGCTCGCTCAGGCGTCAGTCGTCCTTTCAAGAAGTCATCCGCCTTGGTGACCGAAGCGACGGCGTCCGGCAGTTCGGCTTGCCAATTTGCGACTTGCGGATTGTCGCGACTACCGAACTTCGCCGCAGCGGCGCGACCGATTCCTTCGGCGAACCAGCGAGGCACGCCACTGCCACGAGTCGTAATGGCGATGCTGGTCAGCGGAGCCAACAGCCGCGACTCGATCACGTCGGGCGTATCATCCGCGGTGACCACCAACGGGATGTAAGCATCGATGCCATCAAAATGCCAATGCTCGGTCCACGTCGAAGGAACCGAACGGCGTTCGACCATTTTCGAGAACTCCGCGTATTCATAACGTTTGGGCAACACATACAAAGTGACGCGTCCTTTGAACATCGGCTTGCCCGTTTCAGGACGAGCGATCGTCTGGACTTGCTTGAGTGCCGCTTGTGCGCTGGCATTGACCAGTTCCAGCGTTTCGGGCGAGGCACTGCCGACGATATAGAAATCATCCGAATCGGCTTGGTTGGTCCCTTGCCGTGCCGCCGGCGTGGCTCCCAGCTTCCAATTGTCGGCCGCCAATTCCTGACGACGCTCCATCAATTCCTCATGCGTCGCGTTGCGAGCCCAGGCGAGCGCAGCCATGGTTCGAATCGGCTGGTCTTCGTTCAGCCCATCGAGTGTCGCCCCTTCACTGATCCAAGTACTGATCAATTGAATCGACTCGTCGGACAACTTTGGACGACCACCGGCGGGCATAATATCGCCCGCTTGGCCGCGTAGCTTTTGTACCAAGAGGCTCTCGTCCCCTTTGTCTGGCATGATCATTGAGCCACTATCGCCACCTCGAATCAGTTGGGCGAACGTATCCATCCGCAGTCCTCCCTGCACCCGCATCGCATCGATGTGGCAACCATTGCAGTTAGCGACCAGGAGCGGTGCGACGTCGCGCGCGAAACTGACCGTTTCTTTTCCTGTTGGACGACGGGTCTCGGGTTTGGCGGCGACCGTTGGCATCATCGGCGTCGTACTGTTGGCGTAAGAGACCAACGTCGCCTGTGGAGAGGGTCCGTCGAACTTTGCCCCCTGCATCACCCAGTCCTTTAGTTTTTGAAAATCGGCCGCGGGGACTTTGCCACCTCGCGGCATGTCACCCGTTTCGATCGTTTCGATCAGTCGACTGCCGATTAAATCACCGGCGAAAATAACCACCCCTTCGGGAGGCCCTTTCATCAACGCGGCAAACGTGGCCAGCGAGAAATTACCTTTGGAGCCATTGATGTGACAACGGCCGCAATGCTGAACCAAAATCGGAGCCACTTCTCGAGTGAAGCTGATGCTGTTGGCAGCCTCCGCGAGGGCGGCCGCTTTAGCCTCCTCCGTTTCCATGGGAACCGGGGCGGGTTCGGGTTCCGTCACCACCGGCTTGTCGGCCGGCGATACCGGCCGCTGAAAAGGAGCCATTCGCACCCCTTCAAGCTCCAGCAACGCATGGGCGCGCGTGATCTTTCCAAAACTCGGACGCAGTTCGTCATAGACTTCCTGATCAGCGGTCTCCATGATCGTTTCGATCATCTTGATCGCCGTGGCAACCTGTTCACCACATTGCTCGTACTTGCCCGCTTGGTAACTCCCAGCCGCTTCTTGGATCTTGTCCTCCAACCGTTTGACCGCTAGTCGTTCCTGCGGAGTCAGCTTCGCGTGAACGGTTGCGGTGAGGCAAAGAACCAGCAGAATTACCGAGCAAAATCGCGTGAAGAGCAGCATAGGAATCGACAGGTTAGCGCGGCGGAAGCGGAATAGACGGTCAGCAAACCGCCCCCTCAAAGCCCCTGGGATTTTTCAACGAAATCCTGACCAGGCGTTGCGAGCGGTCGTGCTATGGGACCATTGTAAACCACGGGACTACTCGTTAAACGCTGTTTTCGGCCGTTTGTACCACTGAAAATCAGGACAAAATGCCAATCAACGCCCGGCAAACCGCCCGCAAACAGTGGACCAGCGGACTCTACTTCGCATAGCCATGCGGATGGCTGCGGTGCCATTTCCAGGCCGTTTCGACGATCGATGTCACGTCGGTGTACTGCGGCACCCAGCCGAGTCGTTCTTTAGCCAGCCTAGCGTCGGCGACCAATTCGGGCGGGTCGCCCTCACGCCTCGCCCCCATGACTTCGGGAATTTCATGCCCCGTCACATGCCGACAGGCTTCGATCACCTGACGCACACTGTAGCCATTTCCGGTCCCCAGATTGACGCACAGCCCTCGGCCCGGTTCGATCCGTTCCAGAGCCGCCAAGTGCGCCGCCCCCAAGTCGTCCACGTGCACGTAATCACGAATACACGATCCATCGGGTGTCGGGTAATCGTCACCAAAGACCGTAATGTGCTCGCGCTGTCCCAACGCCACCTGCAGAACGATCGGAATCAAATGCGATTCGGGGTCGTGATCTTCGCCAATCGATCCATCGGGAGCGGCACCCGCGGCATTGAAATAACGCAAGGCCGCATAAGCAAGCCCATACGCGGCGGCGTAATCCGCCATCGCATGCTCGATCACCAACTTGGTGAAACCGTAAGGGTTAATCGGATTCTGCGGCGTCGTCTCGGGAATCGGCACCGTATCGGGTTCGCCATAGGTGGCCGTGGTGCTGCTGAACACCAATTTCATCACCCCCGCCTCGCGCATCGCGTCAAGCAGCTCCAAGGCGGCAATCACGTTGTTGCGGTAATACAGCGACGGATCATTCACCGACTCATTGACCAATGCAAAGGCGGCAAAATGCATCACCGCGTCGATCTTGTTGTCCTGGAGAGTCCGCACCATTAAAGCACGATCCGATGCGTCGCCAACGATCAAGCGATCATCCGGAACCGCTGCGCGGTGCCCTCGCGAAAGATTGTCGTACACAAACACTTGGTGGTTTTGCTGACGCAACAATCGGGCACAGTGGGAGCCAACGTAACCGGCACCGCCGACAACAAGTACATTCATGATTCATCCCGCAAATTGGTTGCGATGGGGTTGTTCGTCATTTGAAAGCAAGACAAGAGCCTCTCGGTTTCATCAGCCGATAGCAAATGATAGGTCGCTGCAGGGAGCCCACGAAAGGCCGGTCAACCCCCTCCTCCATCCTTTCTCGCACGACCATTCATGAGCATCGACTGCTGCCAGACAGGACGTCGGCAAAGGTCGCAAAAAAAGGTTTGTGCGGGTGCGTCTGACGAAACTTCAGAAGCTGCAAAAACATGGTCCCGAAAAGGCTTCGGTCACCAACACCGTCACGCTGTGCGATGACTTCATCCGTTACCTGCGTGGAGAGTGTCACCTTGCGGATAATTCGGTTCAAGCCTACCGCCGCGACCTGACGCGATTCTGCCAATGGGCTGGTCCCCGATCGATGCGTTCGCTGACGATCAACGAGCTGTCAAACTACGTCTCTTCGCTCCACGATTCCGGCTTGGCACCGGCCAGCATCTCGCGGAACATCGTGGCGGTGCGGACGTTCTTTAAATACCTGCAGCTTGAAGGCACTGTCACCGACAATCCTGCCGAACTGCTGGCGACGCAAAAGGCGTGGCAGCGGATGCCCAAGGTGCTAACCGAACGCCAAGTGGAAGCTTTTTTGGCTGCCCCGCGCAAGTCGGATTCGTTTTGTCAGCGCGACCGAGCCATGCTGGAAGTCCTCTACGCCAGTGGCTGCCGAGCCACCGAAACGTGTACGCTGCGTCTGCCTGATCTGTCGCTCGCGGAACGCCAAATCCGCTGTGAAGGGAAGGGCGGCAAGCAGCGGATTGTCCCCATCGGCAGCCGTGCAATCGCAGCGATTGAGCTGTACCTACACGACCTCCGTCCCCGCTTATTAGCACGTGCCCATCAATCGACCGACACGCTGTTTCTGTCGCGAACGGGCCGACCGCTGGAACGGATCCAACTGTGGCGACTGGTCAAACAGTATGCTCGGCGAGCGGGGGTGAGCGGCGAAATCAGCCCTCACAGTCTGCGGCACAGCTTTGCCACCCACCTGCTGGCCGGGGGAGCCGATCTTCGGCAAGTCCAAGAAATGCTCGGACATGCGAGTATTCAAACGACCCAGATCTACACGCACGTGGAACACTCTCGATTGAAAAAAGTGCATCAGCAATTTCATCCACGCAGCTAATCGTGGCAGCCAGGCACCAGCTCGACCAGGCGCATCGCCTACTCAAGCGGTCCTCCAATCGGCTACACTCGGCAGCTCGAGATCCACCTTTTCCTTACTTTCAACCTTGAAGTTCACGATGTTGCGACTTGCCGTTCATGGAGCCGCCGGACGCATGGGCCGCCGTGTCGTTGCCCTGGCAGCCGAAGATCCCGCCTTCCGCCTGGTGGCGGCGATCGAGCAGCCCAATCATAGCGCGATCGGCCAAGATGCCGGTCAACTGGCAGGCCTGGGTGACGCTCAGGTTCCCGTTGCCAGCCCCTGGCCCGACGCGGTCGATGTGGTGATCGATTTTTCTTTGCCCGAAGCGGTCGAGAGCGTGCTGGAACATTCGCTGCACGCTGAGGCAGCCCTGGTCATGGCCACCACCGGATTGACCGACCAACACCACGCGCAGTTGCGCGCCGCGAGCGAAAAGATCGCCATTGTCTGGGCTCCCAGCATGTCGCTGGCGGTGAACTTGACGATGCGTCTGGCAGAGCAAACGACGCGGGCCCTGAAAGACCTAGCCGGGGGAGTGGACGTCGAGATCATCGAACGCCACCACCGTTTCAAAGAAGACGCCCCGAGCGGTACGGCGCTAAAGTTTGGCGAGTTAATCGACGCTGCCTTTCAAGCCGACTCGCAGCCGACTGCCGTCAAGCATGTGCATGGTCGGGAAGGGAAGACCGGCGCGCGGACGCGACACGAAATCGGTTACCACGCCATCCGCACCGGCGATAACCCGGGCGAGCACACCATTGTCTTTGGCATGCTGGGCGAAACGATTGAACTGAAGGTGGCCGCCTCCAATCGCGATTGCTATGCGTCGGGTGCCTTGGCGGCGGCAAAATGGCTGCGTGACAAACCGCCGGGGCTCTATTCGATGTTCGACGTCTTGGGCATGCAATAAGGGCTCGGAAACGAATAGGTTTTGCCGATGGCGCGCTGCGAAGAAGGTTACTTGTGTGAGGTTTGCGGTGCCGACGTACCGGGTATCGACTCCAGCGATCTGTACTTGCGGTACGTGATTGGAGAGCTGGATCCCGAGATCCTCCACACCAGTCCCGAGCGGCACCTACACTGTAACCCGGTGCTCGCCCAGTTCATTCGGCATCCCGATTTCCCTGCGATCACGGTGAAGGGACCGTTCGACCGCCGTCAGCTCGATCCCGACTATGTGGCTCAGCGAGAGCGTCTTGTAACCCGCGGCTTTGAGCGTCTGCAGGAAATCGCTGCGACCGGTGGTGATCGCGATGTAACGGAATACCCGCTGCCCGAAGCGATTGCCAAGTATCGTGGCTCCGCATGAATTGGGTTGCGGCGCGCCGTCCCTGCAAACAAACGGTGTCTAGTACACTGGGGACCGAACCAACGCGAATCAATGTTCCGTCCTGTCGTGACGGAACGCTTGGGTCGCCTTGGCAAACATTGCTGACCATCGCCCACCGCCGTTGGCTACTTCTCCGCTTCCCACTCCTGATGGACCAGACGTGAAATCCAAGCTTCTCCGCGGTGGCTTCTTCAGCCTCATTGCAACGCAATTTTTTGGGGCGGCCAACGACAACATCCTCAAAGGCGTATTGACCTACATGGTCATCCAAGACGGGATCTGGGATGGGCAACTGGGCAACGGCGGCCAAGCCATTGTCGGTGTCTGTTTCACGCTGCCATTTATCTTGCTGTCCGGCTATGCGGGCCAAATCGCGGACCGTTTCTCCAAGCGTTCGGTCAGCGTCGTCGTCAAATTGCTGGAGATCCCCATCGCCCTGGTTGCCTGTCTCGGCTTTTGGATAGGCAACCTCTGGATTACGCTCGCCGCATTGCTCGCCCTGACCTGCCAAAGCGCTTTTTTTGGGCCAGCCAAATATGGTATGATTCCGGAACTGGTCGACGACGAGGATCTCAGCCGCGCCAACGGGGCGATCAACATGATGACCAACGTCGCGGTCATCGTGGGAACTTTGACGGCCGGCTTTGTCAGCGATGCGTACAAACCGCTGCAGTTGGTTAGCAAGGTTCCCCTGGCAGGTCAGTATTGGCTGCCCGGCACGGTGCTTGTGCTGATCGCCATCGCCGGATTTATAGCGGTGCTGTTCTTAAACAAATTGGAACCGGGCGACCGCAACTTGCGCTATGACTACAACCCCTTTTCGATCTATGTCACCGCGATCCAAGGGATGTCTCAAACGCGGATGCTGATGGTCATGATGGCGTGGGGATACTTTTACCTGATGGCCGGCTTGGCGTTTTTCATTCTGCCCGAATACACCACGGTCTTGAATATCGATCGCGCCGCAGCAAGTGTTTTGATGGGCGTGCTAGGAGTATCGGTCGGTGTCGGCTGTGCCTTTGCCGGACTCGTTTCGGGACACCGCATTGAACCGCGATTGATTCCGGTCGGAGCGGTCGGTTTGATTCTCTTTTTTGGCCTGCTGGGATTCGTTGAACCAAAACTGTACGGGATCGAGGCTGTCAGCGCTGCCACCGCAGAGGTGATCACGGAAAACGAAACGGCCGGCGTCGCGACTGCTGCCAATCAAGGCATCGCTCCGGTGTTCTCGCCCACGCCCGTCTCAAGTTCTTGGATCGCGGTTGGCTTCAGCAATGTTTCGCTGTTCATTATGGGTGCCGGATTCTTTGCCGGATTCTACATCATCCCTCTACAGGCGCTGCTGCAAAAACTTTCTCCCGACGACGAACGAGGCCGATTCTTGGGAACCGCCAATGCCGTCTCGTTCGCATTCATGACGCTCGCCGCGGTGGTCTTTTTTGTCGTTCGCGGCTGGTTTGGTGACTCTCCGCAACGAATCTTCTTACTCTGCTCAGCCCTGATGGCAATTGGCACGATCTTCTTTTTGTGGCGTCTGAGAGGCAGTGGCGTGATGGCCAGCCCGGACGTAAACGCGGACTAAGGTCGGTTCCGAAAACCGCTTTGTGGTGCTCCCCGAAAAGAGATGATTCTTGGCCTAGGACCTGTTATCCTAGGCGATCCTCAACCCTTCCTCCCACTCTCCCGCCCCTTCTTCCCCCGGAGCTCTCCATGGATTCCCATCCCACCCGCGCGTTGGCGAACAGCCGTCGCCAATTTTTGCAGACCACCGTCGCCGCCACCGTTGCCACAGGATTCGGCCCACTGATCCTGGGCGCTGAAGACAAATCGGGTAGCGGCACGCCAACGGTGGGAGCGGGTGAATTCAGCTACACCTGCGAACACGACTGGGGTGCTGCCGCCCTCCCCGCGGACCACCACTACGGAAATGCCTCGCATGGCGTGACGGTCGACAAAGCGGGACGGATCTATATCACGCATCAAGGCAACCCAGGCTCGATCTTCGTCTTTGATCCCGACGGAAAATTTGTCCGCGCGATGGGGGAGGTGCACTTCAACAAACGGGGCGAAGGCCACGGGATCGACATCCGCCAAGAAGGTAACGAAGAATTTCTCTACCTTTCTCCCTCCAATGCGAACCTCGCCTTCACCAAGATGACGCTTGACGGGGAAGTCGTGTGGCAAAAGAACCGCAGTACGATCAGCAAGGAGAGCGGCGGCGTCCTGGATAATCCCAAAATCCGATTTCGTCCGACCAACACCAGCTTTCGCCCCGATGGTGGTTACTACTTAGGCGATGGCTATGGCAGCCATTTTGTCTTCGAGTACGACCGCAACGATCGTTTCGTTCGCGTTCTTGGTGGTCCCGGCAAAACGGCTGGCAAATTCAGCACGCCGCACGGTCAGTGGCTGGACG
The DNA here is from genome assembly GCA_964477385.1 of uncultured Pirellulaceae bacterium. Classification (GTDB taxonomy): domain Bacteria; phylum Planctomycetota; class Planctomycetia; order Pirellulales; family Pirellulaceae; genus Roseimaritima. Next base: position 5,459 of record CAYZHQ010000030.1, on the reverse strand, counting down.
AACGCGACGGCACGCCCAAGTTGGTGGTTGCCGACCGCGCGAACAAACGACTGCAATGGTTTGACATGGAAGGTAAACACCTGAAAACGCTCGATGGCTTTCTCTTTCCCGCAGACATCGACATCCAAGGCGAGTGGATGCTGGTTCCTGACTTGCATGCCCGCGTGACGATCTTGAATGCGGCCAATGAAGTGGTCGCTCAACTTGGTGACGACGAAGCGTGGCGAGCACAGGTGCTCGGCAAAGGGATGAGCATGCGAGGGAAACGGCCACAGTGGCAACCAGGCAAATTCGTCCACCCGCACGACGCCTGCTTTGATGCCGATGGCAATATCTTCGTGGCCGAATGGGTCGCCACCGGACGCGTTACCAAACTTACCCGCGTCTAACGTCTACTGCCGCTTTCCTGGAGTTTCGTCATGTTGAATCAGCATCGTTTACGTGATCGCCGACTGTTTCTACAAGCTGGCTTGTTGGCTGCGGGCTCTGGCTTGCTGGCCTCACGCGAACCAGCCGTTGCAGCGGAGGACCAACCGGTGTCGCCGAATGAGACCATTGTCGTCGGCGTGATGGGTGTCAATGGCCGCGGCCGCGCGCTCTCCAAAGGCTTTGCGGCAAACGCCGGTGCCAAAGTCGCTTATGTCTGTGACGTCGACAGCCGCGCCGCGGAACGGGCCGCAAAAGAACTGGTCGATGCGGGCCACGACAAGCCCACCATCGTCAGTGACTTCCGTCGCTTGCTCGATGACCCCGCACTCGATGCCCTGGTCGTGGCGACCCCCAACCACTGGCATGCCCCGGCAACGATTCGTGGCTGCGCTGCGGGAAAACATGTCTATGTCGAGAAGCCCTGCAGTTACTCACCCCAGGAAGGGGAGTGGGCCGTTGCCGCGGCGGAGAAGCACCACCGGGTCGTGCAAATGGGCAGCCAACGTCGCAGTTGGCCGGGTATTTCGGAAGCGATCCAAAAAATCCACGACGGTGCCATCGGTGACGTGCTGTACTCGAGGACATGGTACAACAATCGGCGAGGTTCCATCGGCACAGGAAAAGTCACCGCACCGCCCGACTGGTTGGACTGGGATGCGTGGCAAGGGCCCGCACCGCGTCGCGACTTCAAAGACAATGTCGTGCATTACAACTGGCACTGGCATTGGCACTGGGGCAATGGCGAGCTAGGCAACAACGGCATCCACGCACTCGACGTGGCTCGCTGGGGCTTGGACGTCACGTTCCCCACGCGGGTCACGGCCGGTGGAGGCAAGTACCGGCACCAGGATGATCAAGAAACGCCTGACACGATGATGGTGACGTTCGATTTCCCCGAGCAAAAAACGATCACCTGGGAAGGGCTCAGTTGGTCGCCTCTCGGTCCCCATGATTCACGCTTCGGGATCAGTTTCCATGGCACCGAAGGTTCGATCGTGGTTCGATCGGCCGGTTATGTGCAGTTCGATAATCAAGACAAACCAGTCCACGAAGGGCAGGGGGCCGGTGGCGACACAACGCATCTGACCGATTTCCTCGATGCGATCCGGACGCAGCGACTCTCCAAGGCCAACATCGTAGAAGCCCATCGCAGTACCTTGCTGTGCCACTTGGGCAACATCGCGTTTCGCACCGACAGCGTGCTGCACACCAATCCCGCCAACGGCCAGATCGTCAGCAACCCCGCTGCACAAGCCTTCTGGTCACGCGAATACGAAGCTGGCTGGGAACCGACCTTCTAACTTCGCCGTTTCGCTTTCATCCTTACCACGCTGAGTCATCTCCATGCACCCGCAACGCTTCCGCACACTCGCTGTTTTGTCTCTGATGCCAACCCTGTGGCTGCTGGCGGCCACGCCATTGCTGGCCGACGACCCGCCGCCAACATTGCGGATCGGCATCATCGGTCTAGATACGTCGCACGCTCCAGCGTTCGCTAAGGCTTTCAATAAAACGCCTGCTGACCCGGAGATGCAAAACTGCCGAGTCACGGGGGCCTATCCGTTTGGCAGTCGAGACATCCCTTCGAGCGCTAGTCGTATTCCCAAGTACACCGATGAAATGCGGGCCATGGGAGTGACGATCTTTGATTCGATTGAAGCGTTGCTTGAGGATGTCGATTGCGTATTGCTGGAAACCAACGATGGAACCTTGCATCGAGCTCAAGCCGAGCAGGTGATTCGCGCTGGCAAGCCGGTGTTTATCGACAAACCGGTCGCCGCCAACCTGACCGATGTGCTGGCGATTTACGACATGGCCAAGGCGAGCGACGTGCCCCTGTTCTCCAGCTCTTCGCTACGCTACAGCGATGGAGCGCAAGCCATCCGGAACGGGACCGCGGGCAAGGTCCTCGGCTGTGCCGCCTACAGTCCCTGCTCACTCGAACCACATCACTCCGATTTGTTCTGGTACGGCATTCACGGCGTGGAGACACTCTACACCTGCATGGGCGTCGGTTGTGAATCGGTGACTCGGACCAGCAGCGACGATTTCGAATTAGTCGTCGGTAAATGGCAAGACGGCCGGATCGGAACCTTCCGCGGCATTCGCAAAGGCAAGAGCGGTTACGGAGGCACCGCCTTCACCGACAAAGCCATACAAGAAATTGGACCGTACCAGGGCTACCGTCCCCTGGTCGTCCAAATCGCTCAGTTTTTCCGCACCGGCGAGCCACCGGTCACCGCGGAGGAAACGATTGAACTGTACGCGTTCATGCAGGCCGCCGACCTCAGCAAACAGCAGGGGGGAAAACCTGTCTCGATCGAGGAAGTCATGGCTCAAGCTCGACAATCGCTACAGGCATCTGCCAGCAGCGATGCCCAAGCAAAACCATAACTCGCCGGCGCGTCTAAGCTCAACTAGCATCTTCGTCGTCATCGTCCAGCGCTAAAGGAATCGCAATGGCGGCTCCGATCAAGAGTGCGAGAAAAATCGGGTTGGTCAGCAGCGGTAACAAGCAACCGCCGACTGCACCCCGAGCGACCTCGGGATCGACTTGATGAATGATGCCTTGCTTGGCATTAGCTGGCGCTGCATCTGGCGTCCAAACGCGATAGACGACTGCTCCACCGTGCGAAACAACCTGATAAACCCCAGGCTTTGCACCGGAGAACTGAAAACGTCCTTCTTGGTCGGTCCGCAGTTCCTTCAGCAGCTTGCCTTCTTGGCCGATTAATACCGGTGCATCGGCCACGCCGCTGCCCGACTTGTCGACGAGCAACCCGACCAATTTGCCGTCGCGGAGGACGACGTTCTCTGCGCTGGATTTGATGTGAACGGTTGCTCCGCCCTCCACGCGCACCGCCGTGTCTTCGGCCGCCACAACTCGAGGAATCGCCAACTGAAGGCTCATCCAGATGACTAGAAAAAACCGAATGGATCGTGACACTTTCATCGCTTGCTCAACACTTTGGGTAGGAGGATGCCGCTAGGCTGGCGACATCCCGAAAGGGGGATTTGCCTGTATAAATCTCGTCCTACCAAAATGGGGAGAGGTAGAAAATGGCAATCTTGAAATCACCAAACCTTCCAAAGATGCGATCCACAGGAACAGGCTCGCCAATCGGCGCCCCGGTTTCAGTAGTCCTCAGGACAACCGACTAGCTGGCATCATCGTCGTCATCGGTAGCGACGATAATGCCCGCCACAATTCCGGCGATCGCCAGAGTTGCGAGTAACCCGACATTCATGGGACTGAACAGTTTGCCGCGTGCCACGTCAGGATCGACTTTGATGATCGCCCCTTGCTTTAGAGATGCATCGACGGTCGTGTTGGAGACCAGTTGATACCGGTAAATGCCATCGTGCGTTGCGACCATTAGTTCACCGGCCGTCAGATTTTTGAATTCAAAGCGACCTTCGTCATCCGTCTGCGTCTGTCCCAGCACGCGACCTTGGCGAACCGCGATGACAGGGGCTTTTTCCACACCACGCCCATTGGAATCGACCAATGCCCCACGCAGTAAACCCGCTTCGCCTAGCTGAACGGCTCCTGCTTCGACCATTCGCAAGCCAGCGTTTTGCCGTGCATTGGCAACCTGTCCCGCCTGGACCGCTTGCGGACAAACCAAACCCAGGGCTGCAAGAGTGACTGCGGCACCGCCAATCCATTTCATCGTCTTCATTTGATTCGTCCGTCCGTTGAGTCAGGGGAGGTGAGGGGAGCGTGGCCAAACGCGCACGACTCCGACTGCTCAGCAGCCTTTACCTAATCATCATCGGCCGCATAACCGACAAACTTTAACATGCACGTACTTTTTTAAAGTCGCCGTAGTCCATCTTCGGTCATTGGATTGGGAATCTCAAAATCGATCGCATCAATCAGTGCTAGCACTTCCTCATTGAGGATCAGATCGGCTGCGGGCAAGGATTCTTCTAACTGGGCAACCGTGGTGGCACCGACAATCGTGGAGGCCACAAAATCGTGCTGCTTGCTCCACGCAAGGGCGAGTGCTGGCAGGGGGACAGCCAACTCATCGGCAATTTCTCGCAGTCGCCGCGTTGTTTCGATCGTTCGAGGGTTCACGAACCGCTCCGCCATGCGCAACTGGCGTTCCTGATCTCCCTGCAAATACGCCGTGAATCGACCACCCGGCGGGGGCCCGTTTTCGTATTTGCCAGACAACACGCCTCCTCCCAAAGGCGAATAAGGCAACAAACTGATCTGCTCCTTCCGACACACTTGCGCCAATTCACTTTCGCAGCGACGGTTGATCAAACTGAAGTTATTCTGAACGGTTTGATAACGATCGACGCCATATTCGTTTGCCGCCGACAGACTTTTCATCACACCCCAACAGGTTTCGTTGCTGCATCCGATGACGCGCACCTTGCCTGCCTGCCGCAGTTCGGTGAGCGCACCGAGCACCTCTTCGTAGGGCATGCCATGGTCAGGCCAATGGGTTTGGTACAAGTCGATGTAGTCGGTATCCAAACGCTGTAACGATTCATCGCAAGCACGAATGATCTGCCGACGATCGAGCGCCGTCCGTCCATGGCGAACCGGTGGGGTGAACCAACCATGGCCGGGACCGGTGACTTTGGTCGCAATCACCAGGGCATCGCGCGGCTTGTCTTTCATCCAACGTCCCAGGATCCGCTCGGTCTCTCCAACCGTTTCTTCAGCGGGCGGCACAGGATAGATTTCGGCAGCGTCAAAAAAATCGATCCCGGCTTCCCACGCGCGATCCAGAATCGCCCAGGACTGAGACTCGTCACACTGCGAGCCAAACGTCATCGTGCCCATACAGATTTCCGTAACAACCAATCCACTGGTTCCCAAACGTCGTCGTTGCATGTTCTCTCATCTCGCGTGAAAAAGTACCGTTTTCGTGACCAACCAAGCATACGCCGATCCAAGAAAAGGCGAAACCATTCCAAACAACCAAAAGGGGACGGGGGTCTTTTTAGCTTATTGACCATCGTGGCAGGGCCGACTATCACCAGCCCCTCATGCACAGATCTGCTCTTAA